>NZ_JBMWDT010000001.1:140483-753751 GCF_049545585.1 Providencia sp. NPDC089933 | reverse complement strand
AACCCATGAAAGTTTAAATCACCTCCCACCGGAGGCCTATCGTCAACAGTTAGAAAACTCTAATTTAACGTGTCTCAATTAAAGGGGAGTGGACAAGAGGAAGATGGTAATTCATTTAATTTTATCTTTTTTTTCTCGTTATCTTTTGATGAATTGTACGCATAAACATAGTTTATATAATCATTGCAAGTAGGTACATGCAATTTTGCCTCAGGAGAAGTTATTTTATTTTCCAATCTATTATCAGTATATTTCAATTGTAAATTAGAAAAATCCAAGCTATCTGGGCTAATAATCCCTTCGTAGCGTTCATTGAAAAAAAATTTATCTTGAACATTAAAAATAGCACCAGGCTTTAATTTGTATGAAAATTGACAGTTATCTTCATTACAAGTAAACATATCCTCATTGAAGCCACTTGCTGTAAATGCATAACTACTGAGTAAAATTTGTTTTAATATAATGATAAGATCATCAGCTTGATACCCATGAAACTGAGATAAATAAAAATTTGTAATTTTCTTTTTATCATTGAGAACTAACTGCTGCTGTTGTTTTTCTAATGCCTCTTTTTCTGTTTTTTTATAATGTAAATAATACATTACACCAGAAATGGTGATAATTAATACTATTACAATACTAATGATTAGCATATACTTACTTTTCAATAAGCCATGCTCACGCCAGCCAGAAAGAATATCTTTCATACTAATAACCCTAATATAAGGATAGAATATAAATAATGATTGTGAATATGCTTATACCACAAGCAATTGCCGCTGAAACTTTAATGATTGTATTACGATACTTTTTTTCCTGATTCAAATACTCTTCATAAATTGCATCAAATATATCATCATTAATAACCGTCACATCTAAAGAGCCATATATTGATGTATCTTTTTGACTCAAAATATAGGAGAGCATTCCCTCCGTTATGATTGTATCGATTGGAGAGATTACACAATCATCTTTAATGCATATTAAATAATAATGTGTAATATCACCCTCAACTATAGGAGCATAAAACATGCCATCGCCATAAAGTTCTTTAATATATAAAGCTAATATTTCGTGTAATTTCACTTGCTTAGGAAATAACACTTCCTTCATACCATTACGAGTTTTATACCTAATTTTCCTACATTTTTTTTTGGTTGACTCAAGCCAAAATCGATGCCGATGCTCTTCTGTTTGGCTCGAATCAATCCATATACCACCAATAGTCAGCTTATTTTTTAGTAACTCTGCTAATGTCATGGCTTACTCATTAATTGAAAAGTAATTGTCTATCCCTACAATCATAATAATAGTTGAATTCGCATCTTCACTTTTTAAGATAGCTGATAAAATACCTGCCTTTTGTCCATCAGATTCTGTATTTTCATCATATTTACCAACGATCAGTAAATCACCCGGTTTAATTACAGAAGTATTAAACATTTCCGTTGTTGTATAATTAGGCAGTTGAACATTATCAAATTTTTCTATGCCAATCAGATTTTTACGTGTAAATCCACTAGCAACTTCAATTTTCCCATCAGATAAGGCTCTCGGAGTAATAATAAAACTGCTCCCTGTCACAATTTGATCGGTTGTTAACTGATTCTCAGTAATATCCATATTGGCATTTTTAGTTGAAGTCATGCCAGATACATAATGTTGAGTCTTAGTTAAATTTAGCGGGATTGGCATATTATTACGAGTAATAAAAGACCCACTTTGCAAAATTTTACTTCCAGTTAAATTATAAACAGCGTCAAGTTGTGCGGCTAAGCGAAATTTGGCATTTTCACCACCATGAAAATTTGAATTAGCATTAAGACTTCCAGTTAACTTAGTCAGCAAACTTTGATTAAACCCGACTTGCGTACCACCACTGTTGTAAGAAAAACCCAACTCTGCTTCTAAGTTTTTAGATTTTGACTTGTCGAGTATATAAATTTTATAGCTAACAACAAATTGACGGCTATTTGCTTGTTTGTATTGCTCTAGAACCTTATTGACATGATTGTATTCTGATTGCCTTCCAACAAACGTCAAAATAGATGAGTCTTGAAATATATTATATACCCCTGAAGAGATATATTTATCCATCATATCTTTCACATCTGCCCAGAACGAGGATTTAAATGAGGTTGTTGATTTACCTTTTAATCCGCTAGATGAGGCTGCCTCATTACTTGATATATCTAAACTAGCTTCATAGTTATTATCTGTCCCATAATAATCAAGGTTGATCGCAAAGTTTGAATATAAGTTAACCTCTAGTAAATTATTCTTCTTCAGTTGAATACTTACATCATACAAATTTGATAAATAACCAATAAATTCGTCTAGATTACCTTTAAAATTAATAGTATATACTGTGTTTTTTAATATATCCTCACCAGCCGTAGCTTTCTCAGCCAACTCTTGAGGAGTACTCGCATCAACTTTATAGGTAATTTCCATTTGTTCACCTAACATTTCTAATACGGTATAAATGTTAACAGGTGCATAAGTTGTCAAATTAATTTCTTTATCGAGTACTTTTTTCTGCTGACGATCGTAACTGACTTCTTTTCCTAAATACGATGTACCTAGAGATAAAAATGTCTCTTGTTTGCTACTATCAATATCTTGAAGGTCAGTTACTCTATCAAATAATTCTTTGTCATTATATTTTTCTTCAAAAAAACTACTACATCCTTGAAGTAGTAATGGCAATAGAATATAAACCAATTTACACATTTTCATTTTATTTTCTACTTATCAATTATCAATCACGAGAACATTGTTTTCTTCATAAAACTTCAAATAAAACCCTGCTTTTTGGTAAGACAGTTGTTTACCTAATTTTTCTAAAACTTGTATCCTATCTGTACCATCAATTGTGATCTCATTAAAAATGACAATATCTTTTGGGCTATTCCAAATAAAATCAATGCCATTGAATTTTGTCCACTCTTCAATACTTTGGCTTAAAAGCTCATTTTTCTTTAGTATTAAATGACTCATAACCTCCCGTTGCTCTTCACCCTCTTTTTTATCACCAGTCATTTGTTTTATATTGATATTTTGCTGTTCAGTTTTTGATGAATCAGAAACCGATTTAATTTCTTTCATCGGTTTTAAATTAACCCACCCTTGTTGACCTATTGTTGAGTTAGCAATAGAAGAGAAAGCTAAACTACATAAAATAAACACGCTCATTTTATATTTCATTATATGAATACCTTATTACTAATCATATGAAGTAGAATAATCCCCTTTAATTGAACTGCACCATTCAACTGCCATAATTGATAATGATTTAGGGTTAACATAAGTACTGGAATCCCCGTTCTCTGGATTATTTACACCTAATGATGCACTTATAATCCAAGTCGGTTGAAATGGTGTCGTTGCTGTACCTACAACATAACCGTGTCTAGCCTGTAATACGACGCCTGCCGATAGCCCTACGTGTTTTATTTTGTTTATTCTTGTACTCGACTCGTGAGAGAGGTCAACATCTAAAATATTTTTTTCATCATCAAATACAACTGGCGTCATTGATGAAACTGCGACTGTCAACCTTGGCCATAACCTTACGTCATTAACTACCGGACATAACTTTCTTGGTATAGTAATGACCCCATCCTCTTTGAGATCATCTCCAACATAATTCTCACCAACAATCATGCTCTTATTATTGCCTGTAAAACTGTGATAACTTACTTCAGGGACGGTACGATATTCTTTGACTAATTTAGAGCCTTCATAATGACTATCTTCAATAACTACATTAGCGACCAATGTTCCTGCTATTTGATTGCCTTTATTATCTTCTTTGGTGAGTATAAAATTACTGTCATCTAAATATTGAGCATCCGTTATACTGAAGTCTCCGGGTAATTCTTTCAATTCTAAACAAACAGATTTTGCTTTATTTTGAGTATCCCAACATAAAGCAGGCATTTTTTCATTTTTATCTGGAGCGCCACTCGTTAATACAAGTTTATTCTCATCTTTTGCTGTCAAACAAGGACCATATTGACTATTTTTTGTATTCCAACATAATTTATCGGTATTAACAGAACCATCGGATTTTAAATATTTCCCTGCTTTACTATTGAAGCTAAAACGTATTCCATAATTATAATTATCATTACTTAAAGTATCAGCATTTAGTGCTAATTCTCCAAACTTGATATTTTGATCATTTTTCTTTAATAATTTCCAGTTAGTATTTTCATTATGTTTTTTTTCTTTAAAAACTATATCAGCTTGAATTAAATATAGGGACTTATCTTTAAATGATTGCATAAAGTTATTATATAAATTTTCAATGTATAAATTTTCTTCTTCTTTTTGTGGGTGGTACATTGCGATAAAATCAGTTCGCTCAATTGTTTTTCTTTTGGTGTCACCAATAAGATCAATTCTTTCTATAGATAAAACAGGCTGTTGGCTAATTAAAGGGTCAATTGTACATTTCAAAAATTCTTTTTTTAGTGATAATTCAAGTAGGCTTCCTTGACAAGTTTCATCGGTAAAGTAATTACGTTCACTTCCAATGCCATTTCCCCAATTAAAGTGTAAATTATCATGAGTTAATTCATCTTCAATTTTATAGTTACTCACACGCTTACTGTATTCTGGATTTTTATTTCCTATTTGAAATAAAGGATTTCGCTTGAGGTTCCCATCTATTGTTTCTAGTTCGTCACTATTAACAAAGTCTATAAAACGATACATTTCATCAACGATTGTATCTGAAATTTGTTGGCGACGGTTATCTTCAATTCTATTAATAATAAAGCGGCTCAATGGAACCATTATCACACCAATAATTCCAAGGACGATAATAACTTCAAGTAATGAATAACCTGCTATTTTACTTTTTTTCATCTTTATTTCTCAAAACCTCTCTAATTAAAGAGAGGTTTTATTAGCGAGTTATTAGTCTCTATTTATTAACGACTACCTAAAATAACTGCGTTAGTTGGCGAATCGACACAAACTGTTGCGATGTCATCTGGCTTAATGTTTTTATTACCATCGGCATGCAATGAGCGCAGGATAGGTGAATCATCTGTTATTTCTACAGCGAGATTTTTTGGTGTTGCAGTCAAGCTACTTGCTCCAGCTGCTGCTACACCGACTTCAACGTAATCCCATAAATTTCCTGATTGGGAAATAACCGCACGGCACTGCTCTTGATTAAGTCCATTTAATTCCACAACAAACCCACGCAGCCCCGTTGCTGGCTGCCCCGTTACTGTCATGGCTCCAGAGATCGCAATAAAGTTATTAGAAATATTATTACGCGCTTCGTCTGTCGAAACTTTGCCTAACTGAACTAAGCGTGCCACAATTGCTGTAGATTCTTTTGCGTCTTTAATTGACTCAAATGTATAGTTCGCAGAATCTGTTCCTGCCTCTGCTGGGTAACCTGGAGCGCGTTGATAAGCTTCTTTAGCTGCAATACGTATTGAGTTTGTATTGCTCACTAAGTCTGAGATTGCACGGCTATCGAATGCACGTTGTGCTAATACGACGACACCTGCTGCAATTGTTCCGACAATGCCTAATACAATGATAATTTCGAGTAATGTCATACCACGCTGATTTTTTACTTCGTGGTATTTGGA
The DNA here is from genome assembly GCF_049545585.1 of Providencia sp. NPDC089933. Lineage (NCBI taxonomy): Bacteria > Pseudomonadati > Pseudomonadota > Gammaproteobacteria > Enterobacterales > Morganellaceae > Providencia > Providencia sp. NPDC089933. Next base: position 748,133 of record NZ_JBMWDT010000001.1, on the reverse strand, counting down.
TACTTTTTTTAGGAGTTTCATTTTTAAATTTTGAGTCTGTTGATACACTTTGAACATAGTTATTCCTCAAATATTGATTTGATATGTTTTTATAAATTCAATAACATTGATAAATTATATATTATTTAAATTAGTTACTCTCTTTATTAATAGTAACTCTATTTATTACCTTTCAAGATTTTATTTTGTTTATATTAAATGTTTATTGGCTGTATCCTTTTATCACTACCTCTCATTGCAATAATTATTAGTTCAAATTATTTTTCAGTCAACATGGTTTTATTATTATAAATTTAATTGTCGTAATCACCTTGTAATCTTTATTAACTTTTATTTAATATCTTATACATAAAGCATATTTAATATGTATGCACCATTTATCTATTCAGTATATAAAAACCCACCGATTAGGATTATTCCTAATCTATTTTAATTTAATAAGAAATATTCAGTTACATTATTTATGAAAATACTACCGATTAAATATATACAATTAAATAATATTAATATATTTTACTCTTTATTCGGCTAAATACTACTATTCGGGATAATAAACGTGCTTTGTATATTGCTTATTTATTATCACTTGAGTAATTCTGTTTTTTAGTCGAAACACTACTTTTACTACCAATTACCGCTATTACTATCGTTAGTTGTATGGTAAATAGCCCTGATATGAGACTATAAACATGACATATCCAAAATTATCCTTTACTGGCACTTCATTTAGCTCTAATCATGAGTCTACTATTAATTCAAAACCTGCACCAATTGCTAAACAAGATTTGAAAAAGGCAAAATTAATACAAGTTCCTATGATATATATTGATGCATTTGAAAATATTAAAAATGAAGGGTATACCTCCCTCTCCTTCTCTTCATATCTAATCGAAGCGTTAAAAGAAAAAATCATTTGTGATGTCTCTCGATTAGATTCATAGAATTATATTTAACGTTTTAACCTAATAAAAAATCGCGTATTTATTCATGCTCAAATACGCGATTTTTTATTTTTAACTACACTAACAAATAAAATAACCTACTAACTATTCTTACTAATAATTAGTTATCGATAACCTTTTTTATGGTTTGCCGAAGACCAACTGTAAGTTTGGTCACTTGGTATTAATTTATCTTTTTTCTTTTGTGCTCGAAGTTTCTTTGCTTGCTTATCAACTTCAATAGATATTTCGGTAATGATTTGCTTTTTGACTTTATTTTGCTCAGAGTTGGTTAATTCACGGCCAAGTTTTTTTCTTTCTTGCGCCAACTTACTACGAACTTGCATCTTTTGAGTTTCGGTCATCTCTTGGATGGTTAACATCTTCATTGTCTCGCCCCTTACTCATATTGAAATACCCAACATCAATATAGCATCATTATACGCCAAAGTACTATTAAGCCTTTTTAATCTTAACATTAAGTGCCAAGTGATAAGATTAGGAGTATAGTTAGCCTTATTGCAACTTTAATGAATACCACAGTTATTATGGAATTAACTCCCTCTTCAAAAAATATTCGGCAATTACTGGCGACTGACAGCACGTTAATTGATGTCAGGGCTCCTATCGAATTTCAACAAGGTTCGATGCCAAGTGCGATTAATATCCCTTTAATGAATGATGATGAACGCAAAGCAGTTGGCACTTGCTATAAACAAGAAGGGTCTCATCAAGCACTCACATTAGGGCATCAGCTTGTGAGTGGTGAGATAAAAGAAGCACGCTTAGCTGCTTGGAAAGAAGCCTGTCTCAGCCATAAAAGTGGCTATATTTGCTGTGCTAGGGGGGGAATGCGGTCGCATATCGTTCAATCATGGTTAAAAGACATTGGTATTGAATACCCTCTCGTTGCAGGAGGCTACAAAGTATTACGGCAAGCCGCAATTGATGCAATCAATGAATTAACACTACGGCCTATAATTTTAATTGGTGGCTGTACTGGTAATGGCAAAACAACGCTTGTTCATAACTTAGCAAATGGGATTGATTTAGAAGGAATTGCTCATCATCGCGGGTCGTCTTTTGGTCGCACATTACAACCCCAATTTCCTCAAGCCACATTTGAAAATCATTTGGCAGTTATGCTACTAAAAAAAGCAGAACATCATAACCGCTGGGTTTTAGAGGATGAAGGTCGTGCAATTGGTTCTAATAGCCTACCCAGTGTACTCAAAAGTCAAATGGACTCTGCTACTATTGCGGTGGTTGAAGACCCCTTTGATGTACGGCTCGAACGCCTTAAACAGGAATACTTCGACCGTATGACACATGAATTTCTTAATGTATTTGGGGAGGAAAAAGGCTGGCAAGAATACAGCGAATATTTACACCACGGTCTCTTTGCTATTCGTAAGCGTTTAGGTTCACAGCGTGCAATTGAATTAACTCGCTTATTAGATCTTGCTCTTGCAGAACAAAAAGTCACAGGTGACACTCGAGCACACTATTCTTGGCTATGCCCTTTACTCAATGAATATTATGACCCTATGTATCTCTACCAATTAAGCAAAAAACAACAGCGGATTATTTTCCGTGGAACTTATGAAGAAGTTGAATATTGGCTAACGTCTCAGCACTGATTTTAGATCCATATCATACAAATCCCATGCTCAAAACGGTGAAACTGTATAGTTGTCATCTGCTATCTTTTAACAACAAGTTCAGTTACACCTTGGTAAATGAGCCTTGATGCTAGCGTACCTAGTACTATACCAACCGCTTTTCCTACTATTTTATGAATGCGTGAATACATTCTTCTGACTGACGTCATCGAGAAAGTTTGGCATAAAATGATTCGCCATATTAATGATGCGATGATAATGCCGAACCAAATGACGAGCTTGGTCCATAAAGGAGTAGAAGGTGAAATAGTTGTTGAGAAAATACTCATGAAAAACAAAACTGTTTGCGGATTAGATAAATCAGAAATCACCCCCCGCCTGAAATAAACACCGGAAGGAAAGCTTTCGACAATGTTTTCTGTAGATAAATTAAGCTGCGTCCTATTTTTAAAAACGGTTATGGCATAGTAAAACAGGTATAAACCACCAAGAATTTTGATCAATGAAAATAATGAACCAAATTCAGACATTAGGGTAACTAAACCAAATAGACCTAACCCGGAATAAATCGCATTACCCAATACAACACCATAACCACAAGTTAACCCCGCTTTTTTACCCGAACTTAATGTTGTTTGCACAACAATAAACAGGTTTGCGCCAGGGTTAAAAAAAGTTAAGACAAACAAAAATAGAGTGATAATAATGCTGTGCAAAGGGTCCATAATTTTGTATTCAAAAATTTAGGGATAACCATTATAGACATAAGATTATTAGCAACTCTATTTTAATTTGCATGTTTTCTGAGCTAAATCAGCAAATTTATTTCCTATTATAGACTTAATGACTTTTTACGGTGTAATAACCATTTGTCTAACTCATTTGCAAATTGCTGCCTATCACGTTGATTTAAACTTGCAGGCCCCCCTGTTTGAACGCCACTTGCCCGCATGGTATCCATAAAATCACGTATATTAAGGCGTTCACGGATCGTCGCCTCACTATAACGCTCCCCTCGCGGATTCAAGGCAGAAGCTCCTTTTTCCATCACCTCTGCGGCTAACGGTATATCCGCCGTAACAACAAGGTCGCCTACTTGTGCACGTAAGACAATTTCATTATCCGCAACGTCAAAACCTGCAGAAACTTGCAACGTTTTTAAAAACGGTGATGGTGGAACTGTTAAGCGCTGATTGGCAACAAACGTTATTTGCACATTTTCCCTATCCGCCGCACGGTATAAAATTTCCTTAATTACTTTAGGACAGGCATCCGCATCAACCCAAATTACCATTATTGTATCCAGAATAGTCAAAAAATAGGGCTCATGATTATAACAGAGAATAGAAACAACGAGTGTGGATTTATAAGCGAGTCAACTAGAACAGATGAAAACAGGATACAATATTGACAATTTCATCACTATTTTATGTCAGGTTACCCCACCATACTCAGGGTTTTAAAAATAAACGTATTTATTTTCTATATTGGTGTCTACGCCATCATAATTTTGTTGCGGCCAGTCACAGTGGCCTCTTCTTTTAAGTCTCAGATAGTATATCGACAACAGATAACACCAACCGATAACATTAACTAAAGTAGCTCATTGAACAGCCCGTTACACGTAAAAATAACAGGATAGAGCAACCAATAAATAAGGTTATCGACTGGTTTACTGACTGTATTTTTAACTTAATGTATGAAAAACTTGTTTAAATTTATCGATATCTTGCTGGGTTGTTGACCAAGCCGTACAAAACCGTACGCACGTTGTTTCCGTTGTGGGGTTACCAATTTTGCTCAGTTGGTAATGCTTTAATAAATTATCAGCAAGGCTGTTTGGTAAAATAACGAAAACTTGGTTTGATTCAACGGGAGCTAAAAACTCAAACCCTTGTTCCTCAAAAAATAAGGCTAACTGAGATGCCATCTCATTAAGGTGATGACCAAGCTCAAAATATAGCTCATTATTAAACAGTGGCTCAAACTGTGCGGCCAATAACCAACCTTTAGCTTGTAACCCCCCTTTTTGCTTGATGCTATAACGAAAATCAGATTTTAATGCTGGGTTCAAAATAACCAGTATTTCCCCCGTTAAAGCCCCTATTTTTGTACCGCCAATGTAGAAAACATCTGTGACTGCAGCAATATCTTCAATGGTTAAATCACTTGCTTTAGACATTAACCCCGATGCAAGACGTGCGCCATCTAAAAAAAGGAGTAACCCATGCTTATCGCAAATCTCACGTAATGCAAGTAACTCATGTTTACGGTAAACGGTGCCTATTTCTGTCGAATTACTGATATACACTAATTTTGGCTGCACACTGTGTTCATCATTATGCTCAGCCAGCACATTCGCAACCAGTGTTGGCGTTAATTTCCCTGATGGTGAGCTCACCGTAATCACCTTATGCCCCGTTGCTTCGATCGCACCAGTTTCATGCGTAGCTACATGCCCACTATCAACAGCGATCACCGCTTGGTGCGGGCGTAAAGCATGGGAGATCACGGTTAAATTGGTAACAGTGCCGCCATTAAAAAAATGAATATCCGCATTAGGTTGTCCAATACGTGCTTTAACTTGCTCAGTGACCCGAGAACAAATTTCATCTGTGCCGTAACCTTTAAAACGTTTTCCTGTTAAGTCATTCAGGGTTTTCATCACTGCTGGATGGGCTATTTCATTGTAATCATTTAAGAAGCTATACATTCATTCACCTATTAATACTGGACAAAACCATTTTATAGCCACTATTTATAGGTGTATCTTATTAATTATTCAACAAAATTTTTATTGGGATGCGTTTCAAGTTGCTTACGTAGCTTTCAATTTTCTGAAGCTAAATATGCAGCTATTTATCACCTATTTCCCCCCTTTAGTTGGAATACAACCGACTCTAGTTTTGGGTACGGCGAAAAGTTAAATTAAAGCGATAAGTGCCAAGTAGTGGGTGAGTCCCTGCTTTAATACGCCTTATACCATGGTAATTTAACCGTGATTGTCCTCCCCAAACCACCACATCGCCATGTTCTAAATGGATAGCTTGTTTAGCGGCATCCCTTGTTATCCCTCCAAAGTCAAATAGCGCAGGTAGCCCCAAAGAAAAAGAGACAATTGGATGAGAATAATCGGCTTCATCTTTATCTTGGTGCAAAGATAATTTTGCCCCGATAGCATAACGATTAACTAGGCAAGCATCAGGTTTAAACCCATCAAAACCGACGCTATTTGCAGCTGAAGTCGCTAACTGACGGAAAATAGCTGGCATTGATAACCAAGGTAAATTAGTGACAGGGTCACGCTGACTATAACGATAACCTTGTTCATCCGTTACCCATCCCCAATCCCCACAATTAGTCATCGCAACTGACATGTGATAACCACTTGGTGTTTTCATGTGCCTTAAAGGATTCGCCTTGAGTACAAGGTTCAAATCCTTCAATAACCCTTGGCTATGCCCTAATAAAAAGCCTTTTAATAAATAAGCATCAGGGGCAATCTGAATGGTGTTTTCTTCTTCGGAAAATAGCATATCGACCACTTCTCATTATTAGCTGCTAATAAAAATAATACTGCTGCCCGCTATACTACCCCAAAACTTTCGTTAACACCGGATAGTGTCGCTTTTGCTAACCATGTTACTGAAAGATGTTCTTTACATTACTCGAATAGCTTTGCTCACGTTTAAACGCAGACCTCATGTTATTTAGATGGAAAACATTGACTAAACATATAATCTAATATTAGACTAAAATTCCAATGCAAGACCACCGTTGTGATAGATAACAAGGTAAATATGAACCAATCAATTAAATATGCGAATGCCTCTACATTAATTCCCCCTAAAGGGCATTATTCTCATTGTGTTAGCGCTAATGGGTTTGTTTTTATATCGGGGCAATTACCTATTGATGCTTTGGGTAATGCCGCCACAAACATATCTTTTACCGAGCAAACCAAGCTTGTGCTCAATAATTTGCAAGTCTGCCTAGATACCGTCAATTGTACTAAAGCCAACTTGGTGCAAGTCCGTATTTATATTACCGATATGAATAACTGGAATAGTTTTAACCAAATTTATGCTGAGTGGATCGGTAATTACCGCCCCGCTCGTGCTGTTGCTGGGGTTGCAGAGCTCCACTTTGGCGCCGCATTAGAAATCGAAGCCACCGCTGTATACGCTTAAAATTTGATAATTTATTGAGGTAATATCATGACTGAGTTAACTTTGCCAAGCTATCAAGATATTGAAGATGCCGCCCAACGTATTTTAGGTTTTGCCCATAAAACGCCTGTATTAACATCAACCACTGCAAATAAACAATTTGGGGCTGAATTATTTTTTAAGTGTGAAAATTTCCAGCGTATGGGTGCATTTAAATTTAGAGGCGCATTCAATGCGTTAGCACAATTAAGTCCAGAACAAAAAAAAGCAGGTGTTATTGCTTTTTCATCAGGTAATCATGCTCAAGGTGTTGCTTTGGCCGCACAGTTACTCGATATCCCAGCAACAATTCTAATGCCAAATGATTCCCCTGCAGTCAAAGTAGCTGCCACCCAAGGCTACGGGGCTAAAGTTATACACTTTGATAGATATACCGAAAACCGCGAGCTACTTTGCCAACAACTCGCTAAGCAACATGGGTTTACCATTATCCCGCCCTATGACCATCCACATATTATTGCTGGCCAAGGTACTACTGCTAAAGAACTCATAGACGAAGTTGGGCCATTAGATGCCCTTTTTGTGTGCTTAGGTGGTGGTGGTTTGCTCTCAGGCTGTGCTATTGCCACAAAGCAACTACTCCCTGATTGCCAAATATATGGTGTCGAACCACTTGCGGGTAATGATGCACAACAGTCATTTTATCGCGGTGAAATTGTACATATTGATACCCCAAAAACCATTGCAGATGGTGCCCAAACCCAACATTTAGGCCATTATACTTTTGAAATTATTAAAAATATTGTCAATGATATTTTTACCGTTACTGACCCGCAATTAATCGACTGTATGAAGTTTTATGCTGAACGCATGAAAATTATCGTTGAACCAACGGGTTGCTTATCTTATGCAGCAGCTCTGGCTAACAAAGAACGACTGCAAGGTAAACGAGTGGGGATTATTGTCAGTGGAGGGAATGTGGATATTCATCACTTTGCTCAGTTAATATCCTAACCCCATAATTGCCTATCACCTATTAGATACATTAAAAATAGTTTAAAATTAGGGTTTCGATACAAGATAAATAAGGGAGAATAATGTCAGACCTAAAAGAAAATTCATTACTTGCGCAAATAGATATTATAGCAAAAGGATTAAGCGAAACATTTGCCCCTTTTTGTGAAGTAGTGGTTCATGATCTTAAAAAACCTGAACATTCTATTCTCTCTATTCATAACAATTTATCTGGTCGCCAAATCGGTGAACCTACAACAGAGTTAGGCCTTGCAAGAATAGAGTCTCCTGATTTCCCAAATATCATAGCCAATTATACCAACCAGTTTACGGATGGACGCCCAGTAAAAAGTACCTCGATTGGTATAAAGGATGATTCTGGGCAATATGTCGCTGCGCTTTGTCTTAATTTAGATATGACGCTATTCAGGGGAATGCAAAGTATGTTGTCTCAATTTATCGAAGTGGGAAATAGCCCTATAAAAGAACATATTGAACCCAATGGCACAGAGGCAATTCGCATCCGTATTGACCAATATGCAGCTTCGTTAGCTACCACAGCGCGTACTTTAAAAGTTGAGGAACGGAAAAATTTAATTGAGATATTACGAAATGAAGGCTTACTGGATGTAAAAAAAGCAATGGAGACTGTTGCTCAACACCTTGGGATTTCAAGAGCTTCGGTGTATTTATACGCTAAGAAAGCAAGCTAGTTTTGCTTCCTTAGCCATTTACTTTTTTTAAAATACTTTTAATGCTTATTGGGTAAAAATCATTTACATCAACACCCACATTGATTGCACGTGAACCCAATATTTCTAAGCGTTTACGTTGCTCAGGGTCTTTACCTGAATTATGTACATGCCCATATAAATGAATAGCGTCACGGAAAAAACCTTGCCATTCTAAAATTGGGTAGTGAAATAACACAAATTTTTGCTTTTGGTATTCCAATTCATAGTAGCTTCGTACCCATTCAAATAAGGTCGTATCAAACTCTGGATCATCCAAAAATTTATCATGGTTGCCCCGTATGAGATATTTCTTCCCAGCTAAACGACGTAATATTTTATTTGCATTACTGCCGTTCCCTTTATATAAAAAATCACCCAATATGTAGATCTCATCATAGTCCGTAACATAAGCATTCCAGTTATGAATTAAAGTATCATTCATGTGGTTAGTGCTTCGAAAAGGTCGATCACAAAGATTAATTATATTAGAGTGACAAAAGTGCGTATCTGAAATAAAGTAAATCATATAAAACCCGAAAAAAGATATTAATTGTCATTATGTTAAAAATGATAGTATACAAATAAATATGCGCTATCCCCTATATCATAACGTACTTGTAATTAATAACCTTACAGAATTGACCTAAAAATCCAATTCCTCCTACATAGAGGTTAGCGTTAATTGTTGATAGTTTTTATCTGTTTTTATCACTCGCATTGGACGCGAAATTGCGGCATAAATAATACAACATTCAAAATATCGGAAACAAAATGACCAATCCTTCCTCAATTTCTCTTTTCTATGATTCATTTGGTATAGCGAAAAACCCTGCTGTTGTGTTGATCCCAGGTTTGGGTGGCCATAATATCAGCTGGACTTCGGCGTTTTGCCAACAAATTGCAGATGCAGGCTTTTATGTTATACGTGTTGATAACCGTGATTCAGGATTGTCTTCCCACATCGAACATTTTCCACCAATCGTTTTAAGTGAATTGATTGGAAAAATGCAAACTGGGGAACAATTTGTTATTCCTTACACTTTATTAGATATGGCTGAGGATATAATTCGCCTACTCGACTTATTATCTATTGATAAAGCACACATAATTGGCCGCTCAATGGGGGGGATGATTGCACAGTTGGTTGCTGCGAATTACCCGCAACGTATACTATCCCTTTGCCCAATTATGTCTTCATCAGGGAACCCCGACCTGCCACAAAGCGAACCCGATGTAATGCAAATGCTGATGAGCCCAAGCCCCAACCCTAAAGAAAATTTAGAGGGGTACTTAAGCGGTCAATTAGCATTTTACCAACGCATTAGTTCCTCTATTTGCCCATTTGATGAAAATTATTATCGGGATTATGTACTGCAAGCGCTTGCTCGAAATTATTCCCCAGAAGGAACTAAACGGCAAATGGTTGCTGTGGCTATGACGGGTGATCTTCGGCCTTATATCAAAAGTATAGATGTACCAACATTAGTTATTCATGGTTCCATTGACCCTTTGTTCCCATTAGCTGCAGGTCAGGATATCGCAGAGAATATAGTGAATGCAAAATTAGAAATCATTGAGGGTATGGGGCATGAAACACCTCCGGCTCTAAACTCGCAAATTGCAACTCTGATTATTACTCATTTAAAGCAGAACCAAGTTTAGCTTGGTTAGTACCTATTTATGGCTCTATAACTGAGCCATAAATATAGGTGATTATAACCATCCTTGTTTTTTATGTTGCGCACAAATGGGGCAAATATTGATATTTTCTTCCCAAGATGAAAATGGTAGATGGCAAGTATGGCACTGACCATCATAATAGTTAAAACTAATCGGTTCGCTATTTTTAGCCGTATGCGCGTGGACATGAATAGATTGCGGGAAACAAACTACTTGGCAGCTCATACACCCCGTACACCGCTTTTCATCTATTAAAAATTGGTTATTTTCGATGTTTATCGCATGTTCATCACAAACTTTTGCACAAGCACCACATAAAATACAGCTTGCTGTATCAAGCTCTACTCTAAACCAGCTATCCTCAGGGTAAAATTGTTTCCTTGCATTTAACCCCGTTTTTACTTGGCCTTTATCTAACGGTTTCTCGTCCAATTTTTGACGGAATAACATCATTCGACGCCCGGTATCCACCTGTGCCGGCTGTACAATACGTAATTGCCAAATCGGTTCTTGTAGCGTTTTTAACTTTAAATTCAATGAGGCAACTGTTGGCAGCCACTTGTCTACCAAAGGCTCTGCTATCTGTATGCCGCGAATGCCATATTGCCGGTGCCAAACAATTAACTCATCTGCATTGGCGACAGGTTCATCGTGGTTAACCACCAAAAAGTCACCTTGATAGGTTCGTTCATGAGGAGCAATATTCTCAATAGCGTCAACAGGGCAAGAAAATAAACAGTTACCACATTGAAAGCACAGTTCATTATCAATTGCAGCTGCCATATGGCTAAAAGACACCGCACCAACCGGACAACTCGTCGCACAATTGTCACAAATACTATTTTTTAATCGTTTTCTGACACAGTTATTATTAATTGTTGGCTCTGGTGGAAGTTCTAGATTAATAAAACGTCTCATCATTCTGCACTCCCATCGTAGCAATAAATACGAATGTAAAAATCAACATTCACCTACTCAACGCTCACATTTTACCATTAATCTAAGGTTTATTTTAGTACAACACATTGTAGATAAAGATGATTTAGGCTAACTAATATGTCAAAAAACATAAAGATTTAACTATTTCAATCACCTAGTAGGGCGGGAACTCATTTATAGTTAAAAACTTTATGTTTTTTTAGCAGTAATAACTTATACAGTACTAGTTTATTGGTGCTGCTAACAGTGCATTTCTCATATAACTTTCAACGTGCGTGACTGGGTCCCAGCCAGCTTGTATTAGCGCAATACTTTTACGACCAAAACTACTGATTTCATCTTGTATACGCATCCCTGCAATTGTATTAGCTAAATACTCCAACTTTTGTTGTGTACTAAGTTCATCTTGACCACCTAGACTTTTATAAAGGCGAATTTCCGGTGCTTTAGTATTGGGATATTGAAGTATTGTTACCCTCCTTCCCAATTTTGACTGATAAATAAACTGAGTTGCATTACTTAGATGATTAGGCTCTTCTCGGGTAGGTTTTTTGTCAAAACCAATCAGATGAATCGCATTATCACCACCGCGACTATGTATTGTATTCCAACCTTCTATTTCACCATTAATGAGAAAGCTATTTTTCCCTTTTAACTCTGTTAGCAAACCATTTGCCCCGTTGATAATGTAAACATCATCTCCATCCCCTGCCGATAAGTCATTTTTACCTTTACTTGCATAAATAACATTATTTCCAGGCGTTTTATCCGGTACGGAAACGACACCCTCTTCCGCTTCGGCATAAAACACCCGCCCATACCCGCTTCGGTCCCAAATATTTTGTTTTGCACCTTTAGTTTTTACAACAAGCTGACTAAATGTGGAGTTTTCAGAAATACGAATATCCATTGACTTGAGATCAATAGTTGGTAAAGACTTCCACCCGTTAAGCATGCCTTTAAATTCATCCATTGGCTGCCATGGAGTGTTTAAATTTAAGTCGTTTTTATATTTTCTCTGTTCTGCTAAATAACGGATTAAAGAAACCATATCTTTTTTAGCATAATTTGGCAGGTGTGTAGGTAAGCTGTCATAATGATGAGCGTGGTTTATATTCATATCACTATCTGGTAATACCTTTATTTTCACAGACCGAAGATTTGATTTGGACTTATAAAGATGAAAAATAACATCATCTTCACTGATAACTTCGTATTCTGATTGGAAATTAAATAAATGAATATGGTTTTCGCCACTAGCATCATGTATTGTAGTTTGGCCGGCTTCTAAATCCCCATTTATAAGGTAATGGTCATTACCGTCTTTACCATCTAAAATATCATTACCTAAATCTGAAAGGAATAAATCATTTTGATCTCCACCATAAATATGGTCATCACCCTCCCCACCATATAGAACATTTGCCCCACTAGTCACGACTACTATGTCGTTACCTTTTCCTGCATTGACGATACATCCAGTGATATTATCATTTTTAATGAAATCATTACCATCGGATGCATCGATAATAGGAAAAGGAAATTGATATCCCATTGGGATATCAATATAATCGTCTTGTTCAGTCGGTAAGTTTATTACTTTTGCAGAGACAATTTCTTGTTCTTTTTTACTAAAGTCCACATGGAAATAGTTATTATTTCCATCTTGAATACGAATACTACCGTGTTTTTCTAATGAATAATTAATAAGTTTAATTTCTAACTTAACATCATTAAATCGGTTATATAATAGGATAGATTGGCCTATAACCTTTAACCTAAACCCATTCTCATAAGGTAGCGAAATATATGTAGCACCAATGTTATCACTTACTTTATTTATATTCGAATAGTCAAAAACCAACTGACCTTGAAAATATTGTTCTGGGCTTACCTGATAAAAATCTTGGCCTTCAGTAACAATAATCCGGCTATTTCTATTCACCATCAATAGTTGGTTATCACCAGAGGTCCCTTGATAAGTCAAATTTCGAATAGAACCATGAAGTTTAAAACTTCCCCATTTACGAGGGGTATATATACGGTCGCCAATACTTAACGTATTTGTTTCATCATTTATATTTACAGTTTCATTACTGTATTTATATATGGCATCTTGTTCTTGTTGGTAGGTGATGTCAAAAATATCTTCTTTAAGGATAAGGGGTTTCTGTGCATCTAAGTCTTTTAATTTACTATTTAATAAAAAACCATCTTTGGTATGTAATTGGTATTGATGATTTATTCTTCTAGTATCTTCATACTTAGAATATACATTTTTAAGTTCAACTTTGACGCTTACTATTTTATCTTTAAAATTTGATGATTTACTACAGATGACTATTATTATATCATTACCACTAACATATACCTCTTCAATTTCACTTAACAAATAACCTAAGGTTACTCGACTTCTACTTTTTGTTGTTTCCGTAATCGTTGCTGTTAAATTAAATATTTTTTTGGCTTCATTTTCAGGGATACTTCCCCAATCAAAACGTCGTAAAAAGTAGCTATCATTACCTTCTCCACCATTTATTACGCCGTGTTCAAATACCAAATGGTCATCCCCCCCCATAGCATTAATAAAAGCACAAGCTGAAGCAGCATCTAATGTATTACTTTCATCATTGCCCACTAGAGTCGCTTTTGAATCTCGGCTTCCTACTAAAAAAACATTACTAATATTACGTAAAACAAGATCTTTCTGTTTTTTATTGTAAAAGGTAATTTTTGATTTAAGTGAGTTAAGGTCTATATAGATATAACTCCCAATTCGTATGTCATTAATAATTAAAGTATTATTCCCACCATTTCCATCAAAATATAAATCATTGATTTCATTACTTGATGAATCAAATAATAGTGATAAATTTGCCACATCATCATGATTTCCACCAGCTAAAAACTTAGTACCGGAACTAATAGTAAAAGAATTTCTTGCATTTTTTTTACCAATAGTAATATCAGTCCCATTACCCGAATTAAAATTAATATTTTTTTGCTTAGCTTCTTCCTCATATTGTAATCCAATATTTTGCATGCCTTCATAAATAATATCAGGAACTTCACCTAGTATTTTTTTTGCAATTTGAACTGGATCAGCAATAATTTGTTCACCTAAAATTTCAATTGGTATGTGACTGTCAAAGTCTGGATGATAAATATTACCATGATGATTCCTTGCCCTAAAGAACCTTAATTCAGAGGCGGCTAATGTGCTTAATTGAGTAACGACTGGTTGCTTTTTTTTACTCTTGTATTTTTCATTTAATTTAAATCGATACAGAAACTCTTTTAATAAATCACTATCATATTCTGTATTGAGTATAAGAATGTCATCAGCTTTTTTCTCACCAATGTCCTTATAAGAGACACCTGCCTTCTTCTTAATAAGACTAAACTTACAGCAAAAATGAATTTTACGTGTTCCTTTTCTGATTTTTATCCATATATTACAGTGTGAATCATAATCATAATTATTACAAATATAATTAATTTGCTCTATCGTATAATGAGGGCCAGTATCATCACGTGCAATGTTTTTAAGAATATGGTTGTCATCACCCCCTTCAAATACAGTGCTATTGATGATTCTAAATTTTGGCCGATAATAAATATAATATTTTTTATGTTCTGTAAGTATCGGCTCACCTACAAATTGCAGATGTTCTTCAAACCCTTGGTAAAGATTGTTCGATTTAAAATTATCTAGATCCTGTTGCCAATTTACATTTTTAAAATGTGCTAGATGCTGCTTATAGCTAATTCGATTTAATATATCGTCAGAAGGAGAAAAACCAAATGCCGCGCGTATCCCTTCTCTAGCTTTTTCATCCCAATCTAAAGAGCTTCCTAATTCCTCTTCGATTCTCTCTACGGCTCGTATACCTGTATAAACCATTCCACCTATTAATAATGCACCACCAACAATTAAACCAACAACAGGTATTGTTGATGACCCTATGATGATACCAATGATGGTCAGGCTACCAACAACTATATTTGCAATAGACAACGAGCCGTTAACAAGTAAATCTTGCCGCTCTTTTGCATCCGTTATTTTGTCTAACTGCTCAAAAGCTTCATAAGCCTGATAAATGTCTAATCCGATCCCAATTAAGTTAAATATGATTGTGACTCGAGCGGCTAATTTAGCCCCTGAATTAAATGACCCAGCCTGTTTATATGATAATCTCAATAAAATAGGCTGCAAAATCATGTCACCATAATTAAAACAGGCGGATGCACAAGCCATGGTCAGTTTTTTGGTAATTAAAGAACGTTCATCTTCCGTAAGGTCTGGGTTATCTAAACCATCAATCAACTGATAAATCCCATTAAGTGTAATAAAAACACCGACTCCCCCCGTAACTTGACCGGCACCATTAGCAATACGGGCATAAGCGGGTAATTTTATTCCTTCATTATGTAATGACTTAACCCCTTTAGATACAGTACGCTTATCTCCAAAATCTAATTTTTGAATAATTTTTAATTGCTTTAAAGCAATTTGTTGACTTTGCATCATGTCATTTGAGCGTATTTTTTGCTCAATATTACTATCTTTGATTAATTGTTGTGTCACCTCAAGAGGTTTAATGTCTGCCTCTAGTTCTGTCGATAAGGTTAATTTTTCTACTAATACATCAGCATTAAATTTAATTTTCTGCACCCATCCTTTATCCTCCACGTGTTTTGCGTGAATAGGTACATTGTCTATCATCGCCCCTAGTGAGCGTAATTCTTTTATCGATGTTGTAACTTCTCCCAGTTGAAGGGCCACATTTCTATTGATCTCTAAGTTCTTTTTATATACCGTGTTTTCCAGTTTCTCTTCACTTTGTTTTACTAACGTACGGTAACCCTCTCCGCTCGCATCAATATATAATGCTGTTGCTCTTAGCCCTTCATCTGAATCAGTTAAAAAACCCAACTGTTTGCCTCTAGTTATCACCCTACCATCAAGTTGTTGAAGCTCTTGTTGCATATAGTGTTGAGTTATTTTCAATAATCTAGCTCGAGCAACGGCAAGGTTAGGGTCAGATATTACTAATTCAATGCCTGATTCATCCATCAAGTGAAAAGTATAACTCTCCACTTTATATTCACACTTAATCATAATTTTAGATAAAGGACTTTTAATACAAACTAAATAATCGTTATTTATTTGATTAAAAATAGTCTCAAAAGATTGATTACTTGATGTTGAAGCTATTTTCTCTATTCCCTCATTTTTTAACTGGTAGATATCATTATAACTTTTTAAAATTTCTATTTCATGGCTAGATGCATTACCTAGCCTATGCTTATATTTAATTTCTTCATAAATATTATAACAATCTTCTGCCATTTTTTCATTTTTGAAATAAACATTATATAATGATGTAGATGTTTTTTTACCCTCATAATGAAATTCATTAAATTTCACATAATCATGATAAAACAATCCCCTACTCATCTCCTTTACATAATTTACTGTAAGTTTTCGTTCATACTCCAACTTACACATTAACCCATATGCTTTTTTCAACGAGCCATTATTAAATGCTTCATTATCTTCTTGGTAAAGATATATTAAATCTCGAAGTCTTCTTTTAACTATCCCTAGTCTATCATTAGATTTTAACGTAAATAATAATTCTTTGTGATCATATTTATTCCCTCGTGGAAATAGTGATTTCAATCTATTTTTTGAAGACTCACCCAAATATACATTAATTTCAGGGTTAGATTTTAGCGCTTCTAATAATATCATTGATTCTTGTGCTTGTTGTACCAAAGAATATTTTTCATTATCCTGAAATAGAATATTCCACTCTTTTAAACCTTTAACATTACCCTCACTTTTAAAATAGCTCATCACTCTTTTATTAATTATCGGGTCCATTCTAATCATTGATATTTTTTCATGATTTAGTTTTCCATCATCATGGGTTAAATAACCTATTATATACTTATCTTTTTCTATATCTATCTGGCTTGGAACTATTTTTTTATTAATTAGTTTTAATATTAAACCTTCTAATCTTTCGTTATCATTTAACTCCTTCTCATTTAATGTCCATCTAGTATTTACTGTTAATTTATTTGGCTCATATAGCCCCGCATTAATTAATGTATTTTTTAACTTTTCAGAAGCAACTTTAACCCCTTCGGAGGTTAAATCATTTGGATTATCCGTTAAAACTAAGGATACCGAATTATTAAAATCCGAATTATAATCTTTTCTTAATTTTTCCATTACATCAGTTAGGGGTAATAATGATTCATTTATCTCTAATGCGCTAGTAATAAACACCCATTTTTTTTGCTTTAGCCCCGTAAGCTTGTTAATATCACCATATTCAATACAACCATCAGCCACACCTTTACCTACTTGCATAATAAGGGTATTTTTAGGATTGTTAGAAGCTATTTTCTCTGCCTGTAGCCTACCACTCTCACTACCATTTACCCGTAATATAATGGTCGCCAGGCCATCATCAACAACTTTATTTACTCGATTATTAATATTTTCATCATTTACCATACGCCATAATGGGGGTTCTTCAATACCAGCACTGGCAAGTAGGTGACAGATCCTATCGTAAAAATCTTCATCAATAATGCGCTCATACCCCTTGAGCTCTGATTCTAAAATAGCGTTTGCTTTATGATTAAATGCTAATGTCTTTATTAGATCACTGTTAACCACTCCATTTTTTTTATAAAAAGCCAGTAGATTAGTATTTTTACCTTCCAAAATTTGCGAAATTTTTAATTCCCCACGTCGAACTTCATTTATAAAAAATAATGGTGCAGGAAACCCATTTATATATGTTTTTTTCGATGAAGGATGTGTTTTATATTCATATTTAAAATTCTTAGTTGAAAATTCCTCACCCTTAATTTTAATTGATTTTACCCCTATATGGTTCACACTCTCTCCAATGGACCTATTATAAGCCACTATTGGAATATTGATGCCTTTTCTATTTAAAGCCAAATGAGTATTTAATGCAAAATTTTCATTAATGCCACCTCGAGCCAATTTACAACCATATAGAACAATTTTATTTGGCTGTAAGTTTTTTAATGTGTTATTTTTTAAAAAAGAGACTCCACTGGCGAACTCTTCAGGTAGCGCACCTTCAAATGTTACTTTACTACCTATATTATTTGTGTTCTTTACATGTAAACCATGCCCTACAAACGTCCAACGAATATTCTTGTTTTCACCTACTTCAATCGCTGATTTTAAAATACGTGCTTGCTTGCTCTCCAAATCAAATTGGACTAATGTAGTATTTTCCGAATGTTTGACGTATAGCCCAGAAATAACATCTGCTGTAATTTCATCACTACCTAATTGAATAACAATATGATGATCATAATTAGAGCTTAGATTTTTATGAGTTAACCCTACAATAGATTTTTCAGGGTTATATTTATAGTCTAAGTACTCAGTCTCTGATAAGTTTACATTTGAATTAGTTCTATGCCTTTCATATTCATCTTTTTTTACCTCATTTAATTCAAAGACACATCTAAGGAATAGTTTTTTCATTTCATCTTCATTTTTAGTATATATTTCCTCCATAATTTTAGGATCTTTAAACATATAAACAAACTTATCTTTGCTTATATAAAAATATTCTTTATATTGCATTAACTCAGCTGAATTAGCCTCAATAAGGTTAATGACTCTCCCTTGATTTTCAATCCTTGTTTGTAAACAAATAATTTGTTCTTTTTTTTGGATTTCATATTTAATAGTTTTAGATTTAATATCATAATTTTCAAAGCTGAGTAAAAACCGCCCTTGTGAATCCAACTTCATTACAGGTTTTACTGAATATTTATCTGTGTTTTTACCTTCAATCATGTCATTGACGTAACAAATGAATTTTTCTTTTGTCATAAAATTTAAATTATTTGGCATATTGTATCCCTTTTATTTGGTTTCATCATTATTGATAAAGTTGGCATTTAAAATACCAAATGAAGATAAAAATCAAAATTCGCTGAGGTTAAATAAGACTAACTTTTTATTTTTTACTTCTACTTATCATCAGCATGTAAAAATAATTATATTGAAGAGCGGTTTCGCTTATATCATACAAGTCGAAATTATATGCTGGTTATATATCACTACCATAGCTATATAATTTGTATCTAATACATTTAGGCGCTAAACTTGATTAGTTAACAAAAACCAAGTCCACCCACTTTTAAGGCTAAGGTTTATCTATGAATAACTTTGAATTTTATAACCCAACACGTATCGTTTTTGGTAAAGATAAAATCGCTGAACTTGACAGGCTCATTCCACAAAATGCAAAAGTTCTCATCCTGTTTGGTGGCGAAAGCGCCCGAAGGACAGGTACATTGAATGAAGTTGAGCAAGCATTAGGCACGCGTCAATTTGATCTGTTTGGTGGAATTGAAGCTAACCCTCGTTATGAAACGTTAATTAAGGCCGTTGATAAAATAGAGAAAGAAGGCTTTGATTTTTTACTTGCCGTTGGTGGTGGGTCTGTCATTGACGGTGTTAAATTTGTGGCAGCAGCGGTTAACTACCCTGGTGATAAGTGGGAAGTTGTTACCAACAGAGGCTCTACAATCAAAACAGCTTTACCTTTTGGTACCGTTTTGACATTACCAGCAACAGGTTCAGAAATGAACAAAGGCTCCGTCATTACAAGGGAAGAATTACACTCAAAGTTAGCATTTATGAGCGATTATGTTTTTCCTCAGTTCTCGATTCTTGACCCTGTAAAAACATTTACCTTACCTCCTCGACAAGTCAGTAATGGTGTTGTTGATGCCTTTGTACATATTGTTGAGCAATATTTAACCTACCCTGTTAATGCTAAAGTACAAGACTCATTTGCTGAAGGTTTACTAAAAACGTTAATAGACATTGGTCCTAAAGCACTTGAAACACCTCATGACTATGATATTCGCGCTAATTTAATGTGGGTTGCAACATTAGCATTAAATGGGTTGATTGGAGTTGGCGTACCGCAAGATTGGTCTACCCACATGTTAGGCCATGAAATTACAGTGTTATATGGTTTAGACCATGCACAAACATTAGCTATCGTACTTCCTTCAATGCTGCTCGAAAAACTACCACAAAAACAGGAAAAATTAGCCCAGTACGCAGAAAATGTGTGGGGGGTTACCGCTGGTTCTCAATCAGAGAAAGCCATCAAAGCTATTGAGCTGACAAGAGCGTTTTTTGAAAAAATGCAAGTAGGCACACGCTTTAGTGATTACCAGCTTACCCAAGATGTCATTGAACCATTAGTCAACAGTCTAAAAGCACATGATATGGTCAAGCTGGGTGAACACCAAGATATTACTTTGGACGTTAGCCGCCGAGTGTATACCGCAGCCTTATAACGGCTATGTAAAGGTTGTACCTTCAACCTTTTTAATGAAGCCCGTTAATGTTTTCTTGACCACATTTGCATTGATAGGTGATTATTTCTAATAAACAAAATAATCACCTACTTAATTGTAATTTCAAGTATGTCCAAACCAGTATTACATGATTTTCTTTGCGCTAACCACCTAACCTTGTAGATTGACTCAATCTAGGTTTATTGGTTATTTGGAGGGGAGATTTTTAATCAGTGAACTACTGTAATACCACCCCCCCATCAAACTCGCTAAAGCCATTATTAATCATAATTAGGTTAATCATTTACCTTGATTGAACGCCCATTTGTTTGCATCCATACCTATAAAACTACATCGGCCATAATTAGCCTAAGTTACTCATATTTATCTATCTAGCATATAACGTTTAATTAGATATAAGGGCGCTTTAATTACCAGATTTTTAATTGTGAATGGTAGATTAGCATTAGCAAAATATTGTTTTCGATTCAGAGCATTATTCCCCATTTCTCACTGCTCTAAATTTATGTATTTTATAGCTTACAGACCCTTTTATACAAAATTTTAACAACAATTATGAGTTAGGTTGTGAGCCAATGCTTTCTAAATTTAATATATCAAACAGCGCATTACTTGCATCGTCACTACTCTTAACGATAGGACGTGGCGCAACATTGCCCTTCATGGCAATTTACCTAACTCGAGAATACCAAATGGCAATTGATATTGTCGGTATAGCCATGTCACTGGCAATGGTTATAGGTGTTTTATTCAGTATGGGCTTTGGTATGCTTGCTGACCGGGTTGATAAGAAACGCTGCATGTTATTTGCTGTGTTAGCTTTTATTTTGGGGTTTATCGCTATCCCCACAGTAAATAATGCTATTTTAGTTATCGCGTTCTTTTCTCTTATTAACTGCTCATATTCTGTGTTTTCTACGGTCTTAAAAGCCTATTTTGCGGATACACTCACAGTCTCTTTAAAGGCAAAGATATTTTCCTTAAATTATACCTTTATCAATATCGGTTGGACTATTGCCCCCCCCATTGGTACTTGGTTATTAATGTACAGTATTAACTTACCATTCTATTTAGCCGCTATATCAGCTGCTCTACCAATATTTTTTATACAACGTTTTGTACAAAGCATAAAACCAACGCCATTAGAAAACGGAAACATACGTAAATGGAACCCACTGAGTATGCTAAGTGATCAAGTCTTAGCATGGTTTATTTTATCCACATTTTTGGGTTCATTGGTTTTTGGTACTTTTACCACTTGGATTTCGCAATATGCAATTACTGTGGCAAGCAGTGATTTTGCTCAGGTTGTTATTGGGGTAATTTTACCTGTGAATGCAGTCGTGGTCGTTACATTACAATACACCGTAGGGAAGCGTATCACCCCGGATAACCTAAAAAAATTAATGACCTTAGGCAGCTTATTCTTTATTTTAGGCTTAGCAACTTTTATGAATGCACATGAAAATTTATACCTCTGGGCGGCAGGCGCTTTTATTTTTACATTAGGTGAATTAATTTATGCCCCAGGAGAATATATGTTAATTGACAGTATTGCACCGGAAGGCATGAAAGCGAGTTATTTTTCAGCCCAATCCCTTGGGCTATTGGGCGGTGCATTTAACCCTATGTTAACTGGTGTTGTTCTTACTGAGCTTCAGCCACATTTCATTTTTATTATTCTCATGTTTATTACCTTTCTGGCATGGTTATCCATGTTAAACGGGATGCGATTACGCAAAAAACAATTATTACGCACCGTATAGTGCGTTACCGTTAGTGCTCCATCATTAACGGTAACGCCTATTTTTCCTGACCCGTAAATTTAACGTAGCCATAACGAGAAAAATTGCACTACTAATTATTAAGATGACTGAAAGTACTAAAGTTGAGAGATTATTTTCAGTCACCAGCAGTGAAAATGCAGGTATTGTAATTAATAAAGCTAAATTATTTATGCTTTCTGAAACAGATAATACTAATCCTTTATTTTTAGTACTCTCTTTAGCCAATAACGAGGTACTGACCGGTGAAGCCACCCCTAATGCTACCCCTATAAATAACAAGCAGATACAATCGCCAACTAAGGGTAATTTTCCTGTAATAAATAACACTAAAGCAACCAATATTCCTAATAAAATTAGGATTAGTTTAGCTGCATCCTGTAGTTTATATTTTGCTATTTTCGCAACCAAAGCATTACCAATGAACAAGCCAATACCAAATAACCCCATAATGATACCAATCTCAGCTGTTTCTAATGCAGTTCTTTGTCTTATAATTTCCCCTGACAATAAAAAGATACTAACTGAAACCCCGTTCCATAATCCCTTTGCTATGATCAAACGTAAAATATTTGCTTGTATTAAGCAGCTCAATGAGTGGGGATAGGTATGGTTTTTTTTAGAACTCGGCAAGATAAACCATGATATAGAAAATGCGAATAAGCCACATAAACTCGTTAATATAAAAGGCGAATACCACGAAAAATATTGAACTAAAATACCCGCTAACATTGGCCCAGTCACAATGCCAACGGTCATTCCCATCATGACACTCCCCATCGCGGCTGCTTGGTTTTCTCTTTTTATCACATCGGCTATAAGGGAAAAAATAACGGGAACTAATGCCGCTGATGCCACTCCCCCTATAACGCGGAAAATTACAGCAACCGAAAAATTAGGCGAAAAAATAATCGCCAAACTATCTAGTGATAATAACAATATTGCAGTGAGTAAAATTTTTCGCTTATCTATTCGGTCAGAAAGGTAACCAATTAGAGGTGCTGTGAGTGTATATGCCAATGCATAGGACGATATCAGCCAAGGAATTTGTTCAGACGGAACTTCAAATGCCAGTGCTAGTGGCGACATTATTGAGGACAACATAAATTCTGTAGTCCCAACTAGATATACAATAACAGCAGATAAAAATAATACATTACGATTAGAGGTCATAGTATCCCCTTACGAGTGAAGTAATTAATATGATTTGAGTTTTAGATTTAATAAATTGAGTCTAAATTTAATGAATCGAAGAAATTAGATTTTGGGCTATAAGATGTCAAAATGAACGCAACTCGGCTAAAGTCACATAGTTTGAGGTGAGTGAAATGGGGTATTCTAGGTTAGTAATTAGGTAGGTTTCATCTAATTTAACACTAATTACGAGGCTAATGCAACTTTTAGTTTAACCTTATTGTTAACTATTTCTTATATTTAATTACCTAAACAACCCTCTTCTTAAATACAAATTATTAACATTTCGGTGAGTATGTAATAATGCTTATAAAAGTAACAATGTAATATTTAATTTATAATAAGCCGCTTTTACATCAAAAAAAAAGCCCAAAATTATATTTTATAATATGCAAGAAATAACCAATAGATGCTTGTATACATGATTATTAAATGAATTTGTGTAAGTGATTAATTTAACAATTACATGAAAGTATATTTAGACTAGGCAAGGATGTATAAATATGAATATAACAACTCGATTAAAGATAGTTTCATTTTTACAATTTTTTATATGGGGATCTTGGTTAGTTACATTTGCGTCCTATCTTTTCAACACCCTACACTTTAAAGGTGGTGAAATTGGGTTAATATTCAGTGCATTAGGGATATCCGCTCTATGCTCACCAGTTATCATAGGGTTTATTGCAGATAAAATTAATAACCGTAAACTAGTTTATATCGCTTCTCATTTTATTTCTGCTTTATTCTTACTCGCGATGGCTCATAGTCATTCAATAACCCTACTGTTCATTATGACATTAATCCACCTAATGTTTTATATGCCAACAATTTCAATCTGTAACAGTATTGTTTTTGAAATGTTAGAGGAGCAAAAGCTTAGCTCTGATATCTATTTCCCTAAAATACGAGTCTATGGCACAGTTGGCTTTATTGTCGCTATGTGGACTATTAGTCTATTAAAACTTGAAATGAGTTTTTATCAATTATATATCAGTGCTGCTGCATCTATTGTTTTAAGTATTTTTTCTGTTTTCTTTATATCGATTAAAAGAGTTAATACATCAAAAAATAAAAAAATTAGCTGCCAAAATATTATTCAGCTATTTAAAAAAGGTAGAGTCGCTGTATTTCTATTTTTTGCTATGCTACTCGGTTCTGTATTGCAAATAACCAATACCTTTGGTGTTCCTTTTTTGCAAGATATGGCTCTAGCTCCTGAGGCTAAGGGTTCTGTTTTCTCTGCGTATCCAACCATATTCTTATCAATATCACAGTTTTCTGAAATTATTTTTATTCTCCTTTTACCTATTTTGCTGAAAAAAATTAAAATTGAAACGATCCTATTGCTCAGTATGATTGCATGGATTTTACGCTTAGGATTATTTGCTTATGGTGACTTCACCTCCATAGGCACCATCGCCCTCTTCTTATCAATGGTTGTGTATGGCTGTGCATTTGATTTCTTCAATATTGCGGGAGCCCTATTTTTAGAAAAAGAAATCGCCCCTGAATTTCGTTCCACAGCACAGGGCGTTTTCACGACTTTAGTTAATGGGTTCGGTACTTTTTTAGGCGCAGTGCTTTGTGGTTGGGCAATTGAACTCAATACAGTTGAAGGTATTGTAGATTGGAAAACTTTTTGGCTAATATTTACCGGGTACACAGCAAGTTTTACGGCTTTATACCTTATCTATATGTTGTTCACTAAACATAATAAGGCTGAATCTATGTAATTGTTCATAATCACAAGCTCCCAAAGATAAACCTAAATCAACTTTACTCATGACTGCTAATGGGCTGTAGAACGATAAGCTAAGCGATTAGTACTTTAATTTTAAAGTACTGATTAATTTTTTGGGGGCGTCTTTTACACCATCGACTCACATTAAGCTTTAGTTAACTCATCATAAAAGATGACCAATACTAAATGACTTATTATTTAAATCATTTACGTTGAGATTCTTTTAACAATAGTGCTTGTTTACGATCTATTCCCCAGCGGTAACCGGAAAGGTCACCATTATTTCTGACCACGCGGTGGCAAGGTATCGCTACAGCTAATATATTTGCAGCACAAGCACTCGCAACTGCCCTAACCGCTTTAGGTTGGCCTATTTTTTCTGCTATCTCACTATAACTTACTGTTTTACCAGCGGGTATATCACGTAATGCATGCCATACCCGTTGCTGAAATGCAGTACCTCTAATATCTAATGGTAGGTCAAAACCAATTTCGGGTGCTTCAATAAACCCCAAAACTTTCGCAATCACTTTTTCAAACTTATCATCACCTCCGATAAGATCAGCTTTAGGGAACTTATCTTGTAAGTCTCTCAATAGCTGCTCAGGGTCGTCTCCCAGTAAGATAGCACAGACACCTATTGGGCTTTGAGCAACCAATACAGTTCCTAATGAACAAGCAGCGAGAGCAAAATAAATTTTGCTGCCACCCCCTCCTGATTTCCAAGCGCTTGGGGTCATTCCTAGCCGCTGTATTGCCGTTTCATAAAAGCGGCTGTTTGATTGGTATCCTGCATCATAGATAGCATCAGTAATTCGTTCTTGTTGCTGAAGTTGACCTTGTAATTTTTCGTGTCGCAGACCGTTTGCATAAGCTTTAGGCGTTAAACCTGTGTGCGCCTTAAATAAGCGATGAAAATGGTAACGGCTAATTCCAACGTATTCTGCAAGTTCAGTCAGTGTCAACGGCCGATTTTGCTGTTCAATGTAACGGCAGGCCTTTTCTATTTTTTCCTTATAAAATTGGTTTAATTGTGCCGTTTCTGTACGCTGACGTTTACCGGGACGATAACCTTGCTTAATGGCTTGTTGTTCATTATCGAAAAACTCAACATTATCTCTATTCGGTAAACGCCCCGCAGCAGAAGGATGGTTATAAATTAATGATGTTTTCACACCATAAACAAAATGACCATCTGCATTTTTATTACGTTCGACTACGGCTTGCCAACGTTGCTCTGGAGATTTCCACATATTAACCATCGCTATGACCCCTATTCCACTTTAGAATTATTGCGTTAATTATCAACATTGGGCTAGCACAGAAACTCCGAACCTTGCTTTTTAATTATTCAATCGCTACTGGCTAACTACACGCCACTTCCGTTACGAGTTTTGTATTAGCATTTCTGCGAGAAATAACCAGAATAACACTGATGCCTAAAACAGCAATTAACGCCCCAATAAAGCTAATCATTGAATAGCTATAACCATGAGATAATATAACTCCCCCAATAGCGGCTCCAATCGCATTACCTAAATTAAAAGCCCCAATGTTAACAGAAGAAGCTAAAGCTTGTGCCCCCGTCGCAGCATTCATAACAAGCATTTGGATTGGTGGTACAATACCAAAACTAAAAATACTCCAAAATAATAAACCAGCACCAGCCCCGATTGAATTTACCGCGATAAATGGAAATATAGCCATACTGGACGCTAACATAATAAAAAATACAATTAAGGTACCAAACAATGATTTATCAGCAAACAGCCCTCCAATATAATTACCAATGGTAAAGCCAATACCAATAATTACTAACATTATGGTGATCATTTGATCTGAAGCTTGGATAAATTCCATTAACATTGGGGTTATATAGGTATAAAGTGTAAACATCGCACTGGCACCTAATACTGTTGAAAGCATCCCTAGCAATACCTGAGGTCGTCGCAGAATAGCTAATTCGCTTTTCACATTCACTTTTTTACCCGTCAAATGGCTAGGTAATGCCAAAACCAAGCTAATAATCGTCAATATACCTAAAGCAGAAATCAAATAAAATGCCTGACGCCAGCCTATCATTTGAGTTAATTTAGTCATTAATGGTACACCACCAATATTCGCTATTGTTAGCCCCATAAACATCGCTGCTATTGCACTGGCTTGTTTACCCGTTGGTACTACACTAGGGGCCACCATTGCGCCTAACCCAAAAAATGCGCCATGATTTAAGCTGGTAATAAAACGAGAAAGTGACAGTGTCACTAAATCAGGTGACATGGCAGATAATAGATTCCCTATAGTGAATATTGACATTAAAAATATTAAAGCCATTTTCGGTCGTCTATTTGCTAAAAGTAATGTCATGATTGGCGCACCAATCATCACCCCTAATGCATATATCACTACAATAGAACCTACTGATGGTATGTCTACCTGAATATTTTGCGCGATATAAGGTAACATTCCCATCGGTGAAAACTCTGTTGCTCCAATAGCAAACGCACCTATCGCCAAAGCCAATAATGCTGTGTTTATTCTCATTCAAAACCCTTATTAAAATACATTATGAGTGCTGATTAATAACCCGAATTCTTTCATATTGAAACACAATGAAAAAGGCGTTAAGGTGGAAATGACTTTTGCCGGAAATGCAATAATGAAAATAACATTTGAAGAACTGCAAACCTTTATTAGTGTTGTCGATTGTGGCTCAATTACCGCTGCTGCTGAGCAGTTAAACGTCACTGTCTCAACTGCAAGTCGTCTATTACTTAGGCTTGAAGAAAAAGTGGACACCACCTTAATATATCGCACAACACGCTCAATAAAACTCAGTGATGAAGGTGCTGCATTTTTGCGAAAAGCGCGAGAAATTGTTAACCTCACTCAAGAAGCGGAAGAAATGCTATCTGCCCGCCAATCTATTCCCTCTGGCGTATTACGCATTGATGCATCAACCCCGTTTCTCACTCATGTTATTGCACCATTAGTCCCTTTGTTTTATCAGCATTACCCACAAGTTGAACTTGAAATCCATAATTATGAAGGGATAACAAATTTATTAGAAAAACGGATTGATGTTGCCTTCCGTATTGGTACGCTTAAAGACTCTTCCCTTAACGCCACCTTACTTGGGTATAGCCAAAAACGGTTAGTCGCAAGCCCATCTTATTTAAAGCAATATGGCGTACCACAAAATATTGATGAACTAAATAAACACTGCATATTAGGCTTTACACAGCCTGATACCTTGAATGTATGGCCGATAAAAACCAACGATGAAAAATTGTTGAAAGTTACGCCTAATATTGCAGCTGCAAGTGGCGAGGTCCTATTTCACCTCGCTGTTCAAGGGGCCGGTATTTTATGTTCAGCAGATTTTGTTACGGCGAATGCGCTTGAAAGTGGGCAATTATTACAAATTTTGGAAAGTAAAACTGTGGTGACTCGGCAACCCATTAATGCCGTGTATTATCGCAACCAAACCGTTTCCCCTCGATTACGCTGTTTTATTGAGTTTATAAAAAAATATTCAACTAAAATTGAATCCTGAATCCTCTATTCAGCAACCTTGTCTTTTTTATGTAATGCGTTTTTAAACCTTGTTAACGTCATACCCGTATGGCGTTTAAAATAACGGCATAAATAAGACGTATCCTCGAAGTTTAATTCACTCGCTATTTGCTTAATAGATAATTCACCAACCTCTAATAATGCTTTAATTTCTAGAGTAACTTGTCTATCAATCAATGCTTTAGGTGGGTCATTAAAAAAGGCTTGGCTGATTTTCGATAAATAAAAAGGGGTAATTGCTAATTCATTCGCATAAAACTTCACCTCTTTATGTTGTTTGCAATGAGTCGTAATTAAATCCCAAAAGCGCCAACACAACTGTTCTTGTCGGCTTCTTTCCATCGGTTTATTTAGTTTATTTTGAGCCCCATTGCTAATCTCTAAAAATAGATTTTGTAGGTGATTTTTTAATTGCAATTGCCAATATTCGCCACGGCTTGATACGATTTCAAATAAAATATGCCGCCAGCTTTCAAGTACTGTTTTTTTCCCAGCTGGGATAGTAATAATCGGATATTCATTAAAAAATGAAAACAATTGGTTTGGCAATGAATAAGCGATTTCAGTTGCAAATTTTTTCTCAATCAATAGATACTCAATCTGAAAATTGCGTGATTTAGCCTTTAACATCGCAAAAGTATCATCATATAACACCATGATATCACTTTTGCCAACAGTGTAATGTTTGAAGTTAATATTAAATACCGCTGCCCCTTGCCTGCATATACATACAGTGACATAAGATGGCCTTATTGGGGTCAATTGCATTTCATCCATATTCGTATTACCCAAACAAATCACATCCAATAATTCAATTTGATGTTTTTTTATACGAAGCATCTTTTCCTCTTTCACCTTCGATTTGTTTAAATCATAGCAAATGAGTTGTCATTTGTACCCAAATTGGAGATGTATTGCCCTTTTATGTTTTTCATAAATACCTAAAATAGCCTCCAATATCAAATAAGCATGATAAGGAGCTTTAGGATGATACTTAATACCAACAGGTTAGTTTTGCGCCCTTGGCAAGAAACAGATGCAAGTGATTTATATTTTTATGCAAAAGATAAACGAATTGGCCCAATAGCTGGTTGGCCCCCTCATCAAAATGAAGAAGAAAGTCGAATAATTATAAAAAATATTTTTATGCGTGAAGAGATCTATGCTGTTACGCTAAAAAATGATAATCGAGCTATCGGTTTAATTGGCCTATCCTTTAACCACGAAAGTAATTTCCCGATTGGTGATAATGATGCAGAAGTGAGTTATTGGATTGGTGTACCATTTTGGGGAAAAGGTTTGATCCCAGAAGCAATGTCTGAAATCATGCGCCATGCCTTTGTTGACTTGAAATTAGATAATTTATGGTGCGGGTATTTTCAAGGCAATCAACAATCTAAAATAGCCCAAGAGAAATGTGGGTTCAAATATCATTCAACCCTCGCCCCACAGTATATTGAGCTCATTGCAGAAACTAAAACAGAAAATATTAGCCGAATTACAGCCCAAGAATGGCTATCATTACAATAATTGTTTATTACTCACCAAGCAGCCATAAATTCAATATGGCTGCTTTTCATTGGTTACTGTTCCCCACGTTTTTCAAACTGCATAAAATTATTCTACCCTGTTGTTATTAATGCTATGATTTTTCGATAATTATAAAGTTATAACATTTTTATTTTATAAAGGATCACAGGTAAACACATGCAGGACTATGGTATTTGGACAATTATAACTCCCATTGTGACCATTATTCTGGCTATATTAACTCGCCAGGTAATGCTTTCATTAATGTTGGGGATTTTAGTCGGTTTTACAGTTATTCATGACCACAATCTACTTTTAGGTGTTCAAGGCACTGTCGATGGGATTATTCATACTTTTTCATCCGCAGGTAATACTCGCACCATTGTCTTTATGGTAATGATAGGCGGTATCATGCGCTTGGTAGTTGTCACTGGTGGTGTTCGTGCCCTAGTTCAATTACTCACCAATAAAACTAAATTAATTAAAAACCGTACAGCCACACAACTGTTAGCGATAATCATCACATCTCTTATCTTTATAGAAAGTTCAATAAACCAACTCGTCGCCGGAGCATCGACTAAAAATTTAGCAAGGCAGTATGGTGTTGCTCCCGAAAAAATGTCCTACATCATTCAAACAGCCTGTGTTTCGGTGTGTTCATCAGCCATAATTAATGGCTGGGGTGCAGTCATTATGGGGTTAATCGGTGTGCAAATATCTCAAGGCCTAATTAGTGGCGAACCTTTTGATATTTTAATTACCTCTATTGGTTATAACTTGATGGCATGGTTATCCATTATCACAATCTTGTTCTATGTATTTACTAATATTTCATGGGGCCCCATGAAAAAAGCAGAAGATAAATATCAACAAGATTTTGCCTCAGGGAATATCTCTCAGCACCAAGGGCAAAATGACGAAGATGAAATTATTGATCACCCAAACGCACATTCTTCATTAAACTTTTTTATCCCCATTTTATCTACTGTGCTTATGGTACCTATTGCGCTTTATATCACAGGAGATGGAGACTTTAGTAAAGGAAGTGGTTCAACATCTGTATATTGGGGAGTTATGTTTGGAACAGCAGTGTCTTTCTGCTGGTTTATTGGCCGTCGCTTACTAACTATTGATGATTTCTTTAAAGAGCTCTTTATCGGCTATGCCAATATGCTGAAAATTAGTTCTATTATGATCTTAGCGTTCTTAATGGGGAATGTTTCCGCTGAATTAAATACTGGCGCCTATATTGCCGAAGTCACTCATGGCGTTATGGCGCCAGGTTTCTCTATTGGTTTTATCTTTATTATCAGTGCCATCATGTCGTTAGCGACAGGAACATCTTGGGGAACATTTGCCATTATGATCCCCATTGGGGTTCAATTAGGTTTATCCGTAGGAATGCCTGTTGAGTATATGATTGGCGCTGCAATTTCAGGCTCTATTTTTGGTGATATGACATCACCAATTTCTGCCGATGCAATTGTTGCTTCGATGGCAACAGACTGTGAACATATTGAGCATATCCGCACTCAAATGCCATATGCATTAGTCACTGCCAGCATTGTGCTCGCCATTTACCTTTACCTTGGTTTCTCTTATTAATTTATTGGGAGTTTAAATGTCTCTTCAACAACAATTAAGCCAATATGCAAAAATAGATTTACTCAACGCACCAACTCCGCTTAACCGGCTTAACAATTTATCGCGTAAATTTCATCGTGAAATTTATATTAAGCGAGATGATATGACCCCCTTAGCGATGGGAGGTAATAAATTACGTAAGCTTGAATATTTGATGGCAGATGCCCTTGCAAAAAAGGCTAAAGTCATCGTAACTGCAGGGGCGATACAATCGAATCATGTTAGGCAAACCGCGGCTGTTGCTGCAATGTACGGTCTTGAGTGTGTCGCATTATTAGAGAACCCAATTCAAAGTGATAACCCTCATTTTCTGCATAATGGGAATAAATTACTAACTGATCTATTTGGCGCCCGTTGCGTCATGTGTGATGAATTAACTGACCCACAGTCACAGATGGAAACGTTAATTGAAACATTAGCGCTTAAAGACACCTATATTGTTCCAGTAGGCGGTTCAAATGCATTAGGTGCATTAGGGTATATTCAATGTGCTATTGAAATCGCGCAACAAAAGCCAAAACATATTGAATTCGATAAAATTATCGTCGCTTCCGGTAGTGCGGGAACCCACGCTGGCCTCGCTATCGGGATACAAGAATTATTATCTCAAAGCCAGGTTATCGGTGTCACCGTTTCAAGAAAGCAACAAGACCAATCCCCTAAAGTAGAGAAGCTACAAAATGAGCTAGCGCAAATGTTTGCGCTTACTCAAACACCAGAAATCCAATTATGGGATGATTTTTTTGCGCCTATGTATGGAATGCCAAATTGCCAAGGGTTAGAGGCAATTAGACTGTTAGCTCAACAAGAAGGTATTTTGTTAGACCCCGTTTATACGGGTAAGGCAATGGCTGGGTTAATTCATTACTTAGAAACGTCAACCGAAAATACCCCCGTATTATTTATACATACTGGCGGTGCTCAAGCCTTATTTGCTTATTCAGATATTAGCCAAAAAATTAAATAACCTACTTTGTGCAAAAGGGCTTATCTGCCCTTTTATCTTGCTTGCATAATCCTTTATATCCAAAAATGCTCTTCCCCCTCACCTCTGTAGCTATCTCACTGCATATTGCTATAAACTGATGATATACAGGAGATAATATTTATGACTCAAGTTTCTATTACACTGAGAAAAGCCACTGAACAAGATGCATCAATACTTAGTGATATAGGTATCAACAGCTATTGCCACCATTTTGCTGCTTTATGGAATAATCAAGATGAGCTATTAGATTATTTAGACCAAGAATATAGCCCAGTTAAAATTATTAATGATATCAACCAACAAAATATTGAATGGTACCTAATAGAACATAGTTCTCCAATCGGGTTAGTTAAGTTAACTCACCAATCTTCCATACCTGAATCCTCAATAACAGGAACACTACTCAACAAACTCTATTTCTCACCCGACGTCACAGGTAAAGGTTATGGAATGATCGTTTTCAGATTAATTGAAAATATTGCCAAACAATCTGGCAGCACAGCATTATGGTTAGATGTTTTGGCTAGCAACGCGAGAGCCATCAAACTTTATCAGTCAAATGGATTACACATCCTGAAGGAAGTGTTATTCAAAAGTAAAACTCAGCAAACACTTGAATATATTATGAGTAAAACACTTTAATTTATTTAATCAGGAATATTTATGAAAAATACTATCCTCATCACCGGTGCTACGGGTCAAGTCGGTAGTTATTTGACCCAGTCATTACATGAAAAAGGATACCAAGATGTCGTTTTAGCTATTAGGGTTCCAAACAAAATAACTAACACCAGCTATCGTACCGTTGTCATGGATTACGATAAGCCTGAAACCATTGAAAATGCTTTGCAGGGTATTGATTCTGTTTTCATGATGACTGGCTATACCATTGATATGCTTGTACAAAGTAAAATTTTTATTGATACGGCAAAAAAATCAGGGGTTAAATATATCGTTCATTTAGGTGCTTGTGGCGATGATAATGCGCAAGTTGCTCATTGGGCTTGGCATCAGTTAATCGAGCGTTATATTGAATGGTCTGGAATGCAATATACTCATCTTCGCCCTGAATCTTATATGCAAAATCTATTAGGATACCAAGGGGATAATAATTTACAAAAAGGGATATTACGTTCTTATTTTGGCCATGCTGTATTAAGTTGGGTTGATTGCGCAGATGTTGCCGAATTAGCTGCACATTGTTTACTTGCTCCTGAAAAACATACTGGTCATATTTATCGTCTTGGTTACGAAAATAAAAATTACACTCAGATTGCTGAACTCATTACAGAACAATTAGGTATAACTTTTCAGTATCAAGCAGAAAACCCAGATGAATTTTGGCAACATGCCCTAAATAACAATCTAGAGCTTGCCTATATGAAAAGTATCTATGACCATTATGTAGATTTTACAAATGGTAAGTTAGATCGCACAGGTATTGTTTTTGATAATTTTCAAACCATCACTGGTAAGCCCCCAACCTCATTAAAGCAGTTTATTTTAAAACACCAAAGATACTTTATATGAGCCTCACCCAGCTCACTATGTAATAGTGGGCTAACATTTATTAGTGAACATTTTACCTATAACGATGCCCTTCCTCCAGCTAACAGAGGCAGCAGAAATCACAAAAATTTCTTTTGCAAATGGCCTATGGTATTCGCTACAACCAAAAGAGGCTTTTGATTAAAATAGTAAGCAACTCTAACTCATAATTAATAACTCTATTTTATTAGCCTATAACTAATAACATACAAAGATTGCTCTGTTGGGTAAATTTCTCTAATCAGTTTTTTCAATGTATCTAATGTCATCGCTTCTTGCTGAGCATGGTATTCAGAAATATCATCGTAAGAGATAGGCTGTACCGAAAGAATTTCAATATCCGTATAGTATTTATTTGTTTCTAATGCATATACTTTAACAAAACTACCTGGCACATAATGGCTTTCGCTTTTATCACGAATAGTGATAACTTTTTCTCCTGATACGACTAATGGCAGTAAACGTTCAAAAAACGTGATGGTCTCTGGTGCTGCACTCTTCATATTATTCTCCTTATATTGTCAGTGAAATACCTTATCATAAAAACCAATTTTTAAATCCATCAGTAAATGCAATGGTTCCAATCGTGCTGTCAGAGGCTCAAGCACTATAGCGATTGAATTGTATTATATACAATGTAACCCAAAAGCAACTAGCCGTAATAAATCACAGGGTCTACAATGAATAACAAAGAAGGTTTATTTTACCAACAAGAAAATCATTTTTGGTCAGCAATTTGCTTAGAAACCGCTCATATTGACGACCATGTCATCGCTTATTTTTCTGAGCTTCCTCTGCCTGTTTTTAATTTTATTTATTTACATAAAGACGCAACTATTACAGGCTTTGAAAATGCACGACATTTATTTAAGCAACGCTCTAAACCTTATGTACTAGTCGTTCATGAACAAGCACTTCATCAAGTCAAATCTGAAATTGCCAAATTAAGTTTAATTGCTGATGGTGAATCAACGGCCATGTTTCTTCCTCAAGCATCATTATCTCAATATTCTATAGCACTACCGCTTGCCGCAGATTACCGAATTGAAACCTGTAATGAACAATTAACTAATTGGGCACAACCTTTAATTACAGCTTTCCCAATTGAAGTTGAAGGAGAGGAAAACGATTCAACCGTCATTAACGAATACATTCGTTATCACCAAAGAGCTATGGATAAAAATACAAATATGATGCATTTCGTCTTATTTGATAAGCAACAACCCGTTTCTACTCTAACCTTAACTATAAATGAAAAAACTGCTCGCCTTGATGATATTGGAACTGATGTTCAATACCAAGGCAAAGGGCTAGCGACTCAATTAATTAAACATGCTCTTTTCTTCTGTCATCAGCAAGGTATAGAGCAATGTGTACTCGAAGCATCATCAGATGGGCTATCTATTTATAAGAAATTAGGTTTCGAACCTATATTCAATTACTACAGTTTTATTGCTGAGTAATCTAATAGTTACACTTTAAAAATTAAGGTGTAACTATTCATCATAGGAAAAGATTAGTTATTGATTGTTTGGTACCAACTCTGAATATCCCTAATAATTTCCTTGGTATGTAATTGCCCTTTATAATCTTGGAAAAAATGGTCTAACCCTTGATATTGCTTAAAGCTCACATTGGTATTATGGTTTTTTTGTATCATTTTTTCCGTAGCATAAGCATCAACGTTGGTGTCGGCCATAGTTTGGATAACTAAGTGCGGCGTTTTTATCGATTGAATTAATTTTAAATTATCAATGGTTAACATTTCATACCACCACATGGCTCCATGACCACTCACGAACTGGTCTTTTCTTAATTGCTTTTGTTTGACGGCTTCTGCAAACTGTTTAAAACCCTCAATAGAATTATCGACTTCGTCGGCAGGGGTATTATTCTTAATACTGTATAAAACGTCATTAATAAAAAATTGCCCTCCAACGTTAATAGCGACGGAGGCAGTTATAAAATCTACTTTAGACGCAATCAAATTAGTGACTGTTGCCCCCTCGCTCCCTCCTAATAAAATAATATTCCGGTAATCATTTTTTAGCTGCTGTAACACCGCAATATAATTATCCGCCCTTTCTAAAGGGGAATCTTGGGACATATATTCAACGGGGCAATTTTCTTCCGAAACTGGGTTTCCATCAATACCAACTTGCCGAGTCAAGCCTGTTTTTTCAACTAATAAAATATCATTCTTAGGGAATGCGATAGCAAAATTTTTTACCATATTAGGGTTGTTTGTCACGCTTATGCAATCAGACCCTTGCAATAATACTAACAAATCATTTGAGTTTAGTGCTTGTTGCTTAATAACGTAATAATCAACTTTTTTCCCCTCATGGAGTAAAGTTTGCTTTTGCCAGTTATCTCCCTGTGCAAATGCATTTAAGCTGTAAATAGAAAACAAGAAAGCAACAATTTTTAGCTTCATAATATGCCCAAATAAATTTTAGTCAGGTGATTATATTAAACCATCCTGTAAATTAGGTGCTAAAAATGCCTTAATAAAGATATGAATTTAGAAAAATGATAAATAACAATAAAAGCCTAGCCACTGATTAAGCAAGCTATCTTCTATCCAGAGTTCCCAAAATAGTTTTTCCCGCCTAATTATTGTTCATACTGACCTAACTAGTCTTATTGACTCATAATACCTGAGAATATTATTCAGTGATGACACTAACCACAAAAAAATTTATTTTTGCGTTAAATTCGCACTAGAACCTTATGATATTGTTTCATTAGTCCCTATGATTAAACCTACTGATGTACACTTAAAGGCAAGTACTTTGATGGCAAAAGAGCCATTATTGTCTTTGATTGCTCTATTCTCCACGAGCAAATTCTCGCTATTTTAAATAATGGTTAATTTTATTTATCTTATTGTAAAGTAATTAAAAATGCACTCTACCCAACAATTAAACGTTAATATTCACGCTGCGCCAGCCAAAAAAGAACAAGTTTCTACACGAATTATCTTTTTTATTGCAGGTTTTGTAACCGCTGCGTGGGCCGCTATAGTGCCTTATATTAAGATTAACACGGCAGCAAATGATGCCACCCTTGGTATGTTACTGCTCTGCTTTGGGGGTGGTGCTCTCGTTGCCATGCCAATGACTGGCGCTCTGGCTGCAAAATATGGTTGTCGGCGATTAATGGTTTTTTCAACAATTGCATTTTGTTTACTCTTCCCTATTTTATCTTTCATATCGCAAATTAATTTGTTAGTAATCGGCTTATTACTGTTTGGTATTTTTATCGGTTTAACAGATTGTGCCATGAATGTACAAGCCGTGATCGTCGAAAAATCATCCGATAAACCCATCATGTCAGGATTTCATGGGTTTTATAGTATTGGTGGTATTGCGGGGGCCGGTACGATGAGCCTAATATTACTCCTCGGCGCTTCAGCAGTGCTTGCATCAGTTATTATCTCTGTAATTGCATTCATTTTACTCATGGTTTGCTATAACGGTCTGCTCCCTTATGCCAATGCGCCGTCAGGGCCACTCATTGCGGTCCCTAAAGGAATTGTGCTCATCATCGGGATTGTTTGCTTTGCCGTTTTTCTTTCTGAAGGTGCAGTATTAGACTGGGGAGCCGTGTTTCTTATTGAGCATCACGGTTTAAAAGAAACCCTAGGGGGACTTGGTTTTGCAGCCTTCGCAACCATGATGACTATTGGCCGGTTATTCGGCGACAAGATTGTTATGCGAGTAGGTTCTGCACGTGTGGTTTTTTTAGGGGCTTTGATTGCTTGCTCTGGTTTTGTTATTGCCGTTTTATCACCGTCTTTAACATTGGCGATCATCGGCTTTGCTTTAGTCGGTGCTGGTTCATCCAATATTGTTCCTGTCATGTTTTCCGCTGCTGGGAAACAAAAAACTATGCCTGAATCACTAGCTGTCCCGGCAATTTCAACCTTAGGTTATTTAGGTATTCTTGCAGGCCCTGCCGCAATCGGTTTTGTTGCCTTTCATCTATCATTAGCCACCTCATTACTGATGATCTCTGCATTACTTATTATTATCGCTTTCGTGACACGTTTTATTCGCGTGTAATCGATTTAACATCATAAGGTGATTGACCAAAGTCAGTCACCTTATGATGCATTCTTAATCCAGTTCTACTGTCCCGCTAATACAGTTAACAACATCACCGGCAACCCAGATCCCTTCATCATCAGCGGTTACATAAATTAACCCATTGCGCCCAATGCACTGACCTTGGCCAGCAGTATATTGTTGCGGTAATTTCCCCTGAGGGATTAACCACTGTGCAGCCACCGCATTAAAACTTCCCGTCACAGGGTCTTCTTCGGCTATGGAACAACAAAATGCCCTAACCTCTAATTGTTTATCATGACCTTCAGGGCAAATGGCACATAATCCAATGTCATATCCCTTTAATTGGGAATAGTCAGGTTCAATGTGCAATAGTTTTTCAACAGATTTAAGTTCAATACCAAGCCAACCAGGGCCATTATCGAGCCATTTGCAGCCAACGACATCATCATCTGTAAGCCCAAGTGCTTTAAAAATTTTATTTTTTTCTTGTTGTTCTATTTCACCACCACGAATTAGTGGTGGCGCCATAAATGCCAGCTTACCATTTATTCGTTTTATTGTTACTAAGCCCACTCCGCACTCTTGGACTATGGTGTCTAGCGGTCGACCATAAGTTTGCTGCCATACAAAACAACTGCCTAAAGTTGGGTGCCCAGCAAAAGGGAGTTCACCTTCCGTGGTATAAATCCTCACACGGTAATCCGCTTTAGGTGTTGTTGGTTTTAATAAAAAGACGGTTTCACTTAAGTTAGTCCATTTTGCAAATTTAT
Source organism: Providencia sp. NPDC089933 (assembly GCF_049545585.1). Classification (NCBI taxonomy): domain Bacteria; kingdom Pseudomonadati; phylum Pseudomonadota; class Gammaproteobacteria; order Enterobacterales; family Morganellaceae; genus Providencia; species Providencia sp. NPDC089933. The sequence goes on along the minus strand of NZ_JBMWDT010000001.1, from coordinate 708,772 downwards.
TCATTTGCTCTTCTGTTAAATCATCAGCCCCTACAACAACAGCCAAAGCATTGCCATCCATTTTTTTAGATGAAAAAACCGTTACTTGCTCAAAAATATACTTCATTTACTTTCCCTATTTTACTTCTATGCTGCATCAATGTTCGAATAATAATGCGCCATTAATGAATTAATCGGATATAATTAAAATAATAGCTTATTAATTGTTGCCTTAACTTTATAGTAGTTTTCATTATATGGCGACTGTCTGGGTAATTTATGCATTCTGAACATAAAAAAACTATTGTTATCGTTGGTGCAGGCATTGTCGGAGTGACACTCGCATGGTATTTATCAAAAGAGAGTGATAGCAAGATTATTTTGCTAGATAAAGGCCATGTTGCTCAAGGGGTAACACAGCACTCTTTCGCATGGTTGAATGTTTCATATGGGCGACCAGATGGTTATAGCCAGCTTCGTCAGCAAGCTTTAGCGAGTTGGCATCAGTTGGAAAAATTAACCCATGGTGAAATAAAAATTAATTGGTCTGGTGCTATCAGTTGGCACAAGACTGATAAAGAAACCCAAGAATTCATCAATAGCCACCAATCTCAAGGTTTTAACATCCAAGCGTTAAACCGTATTGAGTTGCAAGCGATGGAACCTAACTTAAAAATCTCACCTGCTATTACTGCTTTTTGCCCTGATGAAGGTAGCATTGACCCTGTCAATACCACACAAACCTTGTTAAAACTTGCTATTAAACAAGGTGTAACATACTTACCTGAGCACGAAGTATTATCCTTAAATGTTAGTGATAAACGTATTTTAGGAGTCAAGACTAGCGAGGGTAATTTCATCGCAGATCAAACCGTCGTCACTGCGGGGGTTGGAGCAACTGGTATCATTAATTCATTAGGAATAACGCTGCCAGTTTCAGCATCTCCTTCAATTATTGTCCATTTTACGAAACAAGATACCGTCAAAATGGTTCAACATATCATTTCAACACCCGCAATGGAGCTTCGCCCAGAGACTTCTGGTAAAATTGTTTGCGCTGAAGATTATATTGATGAGCAGCCTATACATAGTGCAGTCAATATCGCACAAAATGCCCTTACAACAATCAAGAATTCATTTATAGGTAGTAATACACTAACTCTTGATAACACTTTCATAGGAATGAGACCTATGCCTAAAGATCAGATGCCAATTGTTGGAAATGTTGCTGATTTTGAAGGTTTATATATTATCAGTATGCACGCAGCAATTACATTAGCGCCTTTGATATGCCAGTTAGCTCAAAGTGAAATATTACATGGTGTAAAACACGCTGCTTTAGGCCCATATCGATTAACTCGTTTTGCATCAGGTAACTGACAAATGAATATTCCGCTTTATTACTTAAGACACTACCAATCGATCGAAAAAACGTTTTGGACTTCAATTTGTGAACATAGCATTCAAATAGCACAGCATACCATTTGCTACTTGACGCCCTTAAACTCCCCTGCGTTTAATTTCATTTATCTGCAACCTGATTCCACCAGCCATGCATTTATGCAGGCACATAACTTATTTATATCACAAAGAAAAAACCACACATTAGTTATCCCTGAAGAAATGTTGCCACAAATTGTGCAACAGGCTGAATCATTAAACTACAAACGTGACAGTGTCACAACCGCTATGGCGTTGACCCTTGCAAAACAGAATGAGGTCACTCTGCCCAATAACCAAGTTGATATCGTACTGGCTAATCATGACTTATCGCTCTGGGCCGCTCCTCTCGTGGCTGCATTTTATTTATCTGAAGAACACGATGAAGTCATTAAAGAGTATGTTCGTTACCATGAAGATGCATTACAGCAAGGTGCGCCACAATTTCACCTCGTATTGCTCGTCAATGGTGAGCCAGCGACTTCAATGACAGTGACCATAGAAGGTACCCTTGCTCGTTTCGATGATATCGGTACTGAGCCGAAGCACCAAGGCCATGGGTATGCTTCACAACTTATTGATTACGCCTTAGCATTTTGCCGCCAGCAAGGTGTCGAACATTGCTTCCTTGATGCCTCAGAAGCAGGGTTTGACCTGTATAAAAAATTCGGTTTTGAGCCCTTGTTCCGCTATATTAACTATGTCTGGTGTAAATAGTTCACGTCATTGGCGTTATTTGCACGACCTCCCTGAGCTGGAACCATTGCTTGTACAGTGGTTCCTTCAAGAGTGGCCCTCCCATTATGGTCCTCTAGGTAAAGGTGATGTTTGGCAAGATATTGCTTCCTATCGCCATCGTGAAGGGGTCGGTATGGGGATCATCGCCTTTGAACATGATATACCTTGTGGTTTTATTGCATTGAAAAGTGATACTTTTTTTTCTGATAACACCGCATTTCCATGGGTTGGTGCTGCCTTTGTTATCCCCAGAAAACGAAATCAGGGTATCGGGAAGTTTTTGTTTGAACAACTTGAATGGGTTATTGATAAACAGCAATACCCTCATATTTTTTGTGCAACCACAGTGGCTGATAACTTACTTATTCGCTGTGGATGGCAATTAAATTTATCATTAAGTCAGCCTTCTCTACGTATTTACCACAAATATATCTGACAGTTACATTGCATGAAAATTAATATCATTGGTACCAGTGGCAGCGGTAAAACGACTCTTTGCCAACAACTTGCATCGCTATTAAACGTGCCTTCAATCGAATTGGATAGCCTATATTGGCTGGAAAATTGGCAAGGTTCTTCGGATGAAGCGCTTAACCAGAAACTAAGCGCAGCCTTGAATGAATCCGTATCAGGCTGGGTGCTCGATGGAAACTATACACGGACTCAACCCATTAAATGGAAAGAGGTTGATATGGTGGTTTGGCTGGATTACTCATTACCTCGAACCCTTTATCAGTCTATTATACGCACGTTATCACGTATTCGTTCAGGGCAAGAACTGTGGGAAAATACAGGTAATAAAGAAAGCTGGAAGAACGCCTTTTTCAGCCGTGATTCGATTATTTTATGGCAGCTAAAAACATACTACCCAAATAAAAGAAGAAACCTAAAACATATGGCTAATATCAATTTGCGCCATATTCAGTTTGTTCGGCTGACTTCGCCAAAGGAGACCCGCCTATTTTTTGAACATATAAAGTCGCAAATTTAGGAGAGATTAATAGGTTAACGCTGGTAGTCTGGGATCACCTCAGTAGCCATAAAGACTACCGAGGTAGTATAAATCATACGATTAAATTTCATCACATGCTGTTTTCAGCATCGCCGTTTGTTGGAACTTTTCAATGCCTAACTCAATCAAACGACTAATTAATTGCTGATATGTCATACCGCCTTGTTGCCATAGCTTAGGATACATACTGATATTCGTAAAGCCTGGCAATGTATTGATTTCATTAATAACTACATCATTATTTTCTGTTAAGAAAACATCAACACGCGACATACCGCTACAATTTAATGCCCTGTATGCCGATAACGCAATCTCACGAATTTTATCACTAACGGCTTCATCTAGCTGAGCTGGAGCAACCACAGAAGCACCATTTTCATCAATATACTTAGTGTGATACGCATAGAAGCTATCATGTAAAACAATCTCACCGCATGGGCTTGCTAGTGGGTTTTCATTGCCTAACACTGCACATTCAATTTCGCGGCCTTTTACTGCGCTTTCAATTAACACTTTAGTATCGAATAAAAATGCAAAATCGAGGGCTTGGTTAAATTCAGCTAGATTACTGACTTTATTAATACCCACTGAAGAGCCTTGATTAGCGGGTTTAATAAACAGAGGTAGGCTTAACTGAGCCACTATTTCATCATAGTTAACTGTGGTGCGCTCACTGTTTAAAACGGTAACAAAGGGTGCAATTTTTAAACCCGCATCTCTTAGTAACCTTTTCGTTACGTCTTTATCCATACAAGCCGAAGAACCTAATACTCCAGGCCCAACAAAGGGTAAATTAGCCATACGTAAAAGGCCTTGTAAGGACCCATCCTCACCTAAATTACCATGGACAATTGGAAATATAACATCGATTTGAGGGAGCGGCTTTGCGTCTTCTAAAGAAATAAATTGTTCGGAAGTCTTGCCTGGAACAATCGCAATACTACGCTTTGGTGTATTTAATGTAATACGAGATGGGTCATCACCATGCAATAAGAAATCGGCTTCGTTATATTCATGCCATTGCCCTTCTTTATTAATACCTAAAAGGCATACATCAAACCTATTGCGATCTAGCCCATTGATAATATTTTTAGCGGACTGTAAAGAAACTTCATGCTCCGTTGACTTACCACCGAAAATAACACCTACCCGTATTTTGCTCATTATCTGCTCCAACATAAGACATAAAACCCAGCAGAGAAATATAGCACGCACGGAAATAGTTATGTCATAAAATCTTTATATGACAGGGGGGTTCGGTGAATTAATAACCAAAATATCCTTTTTTGATAGTTAACTATATTAATTTATGATTGTTTTAATACTTGTATTCACTTGGTCGATTAACCACTGGGTAAAAATATCTGCTGCACTCTTAGGCTTGATGGGTTTTACCGACAATAAATAATACGCTGAGCCATCTTGCATAAACCCATCTGGAGCACAAAGTTGCTTCGATTTAACTTCATCAGCGACCATCAAAAATGATGCCAATGCGACACCTTGCCCTGCTAATGCGGCTTGAATACATAGATAAAAATGTTCATAAGTGATTACCTTATTCCCTTGAAAAGATACCCCTTTCATTTTCTGCCAAGTTTGCCATGCATTTGGCCGCGACGCTGTTGATAACAATGTCGCGTCGCCAATTCCCCCTGCAAAATCTATTTCGGGCCTAATAACCACCCCCATATGTTCAGAGCACACTTTTACCGCACTAATGTGCATATCCCATGTGAAATCATTTCGTCTAAGCGCTAAATCAACATTAGTTTTAGTAAAATCAATAGGCCCTCCAGCGGCAACCAAGTGCACCGTAATATCTGGATAATGTTGATAGAAATCAGTCAACCGAGGAATTAACCACTTCATCGCAATCGTCGGCTCACAAGATAAACTTACCACATTAGAGGTGTTATTTGCGGTGATTTTTTCGACACTTTCTCGCAATTGCTCAAATATAGAAGTGGTTGTTTGTAGTAATAATGCCCCTTCAGCAGTTAAAAAAACAGCCCGGTTTCTGCGCTCAAATAGCTCGACATTAAGATGTTCTTCCAATAAACGAATTTGCCGGCTAATTGCGCTGTGAGTGACATTTAACTCTTCGGCAGCTTTAACAAAGCTGCCTGCTTTAGCTGCTGCGTCAAAAAAACGTAATGAAGTTAAAGGTGGTAGTTTCATATAGGTAATAAAAACTGACAGATTTATGTCAGGATAAATCGCTTTTTAGTTTTAATCAATCTATTGATAATAAAAAATAATAAGCCAGCTTAGAAAGATAAAACAAAGACTTTTCAGTAAGTTTTTATTACTCATTTAGGGAATTAATATGAATGAAATTATTGCTGTTGCCACTATTACGATTTTGGCCGTTATTAGTCCAGGCCCCGATTTTGCTATGGTGACGCGCAGTAGCTATACCTATGGGGTTAAGACAGGGTTAATTTGTGCGTTAGGGATTGCTATCGGTGTACAAGTACATGTTTTTTACACTATTTTCGGTATTACAGTGATCATTATGAGTTCACCCACTTTATTTTTAGTGGTGAAACTTCTTGGTGTTTTTTATTTGGTTTATATAGGTTTTAAGTCATTTATAAATAAAACAAAGATAACAACAGGTGCTTCCCAAGGTCAGTCGCTATCACATTTTGTCGCGTTTAAAACGGGCTTTTTAACTAATGCGTTAAACCCCAAAACAATGTTTTTTGTTGTTTCTGTCTATAGCCAAGTCATCCAAGTGAATAACTCTGTTTGGTTAAACCTAGGCTACGGGTTATTTATCTCTTTTGCCCATTTAGTCTGGTTTAGTTTAATCGCCCTATTTTTTGCAACCCCAACTGTACGTAATAAAGTACTTAACTACCAACTTGTGATGGATAAGGTTATTGGTCTTTTACTTATCGTGTTAGGGTTATCTTTGTTGTTTTTCAACGTGAGCTAATTTTGCGTTGGCTTGCCAGTCACTGTTGATAATATTCATTGACCATTTTCGCCAACTCAATCACATCCTCAGGAATATTGAGTTTGGCGAGTTGCTCATATGCAACCCATTTGAATGGCGCAATGGGAGGCTGTGCTGGCGACAATAATTCGCACAAATACACCATATCAATATGCCAATGATCCCCTTGCGTTTTATCAGCAATAAATTCTTTTAAAATCGCGAGAGGTAAAGGCAATACTTGTGTCGGAGGAACACCCTTTACCTTTGATTTAAAAGGATAACTACAATCAATAACCTTGCATTCCAACCCCGTTTCTTCAAGAACCTCTCGAAAAACAGCCTGCTGTGGTTCTTCATTCGCTTCAATATGGCCACCGGGGGGTAACCAAAACCCTAATTTACGATGTTCATGTAATAAAAACTCACCTTTATCATTACGGATCATCGCAGTAGCTGTATAGTGCTTCACTTCATTATTCATTTTGTAACCATTCTTTTATTAGATTAACAACGCGCTACCTTCCAGTCATAAGGCATTAACTGTGCTAATGTCACTTGCACATCATCACTCACACCCACAATCGTTTCTTTATTTTTATCCGACAGTTGGGTAAGAAGCTCACGGCATCGTCCACAAGGAGGTACGATACAACCTGATGAGTCAACAGCAACAATAGCTTTAATTACTGACTTACCTTCCTTTAACATATCAGCGACAGCAGCGTGCTCAGCGCAAAAACCCAATGAGCATGCTGAATCAATGCTCACACCACTATAAATTTCACCATCTTCTGTTTCTAATGCAGCTGCTACATGCCCGCTTTCTATATACCCATTAAAGGTTGCGGGCTTTGCATAATTTTTAGCAATTTCTATTAGATGTTTTAGCATAAATAACCCCAGATTTATCTTTTAATTCAACACTATTAAAAACTAATCGAATAAAAACCATCAAGTTTTTCGTGCGTTATTGTAAGCCTAGTCACAACAATATCACTTGCTGTTGTAGGTTAATGATTATTACAACATAGGACGTTATTATCTGTGCTGTTGCGAAAAAATAACCTATAACAGATTTTCGCACTATTGGAGCGACCCAGACTTAATATTTACCCTACATTTGTTACTTCACCAATTAGATGATGGACACGCTATATCGTTGCGAAACCCTAGGTACATACTGGGAATTGCCACATAAAAACGTATAACCATAACAAAAATAAAGTGATAAGTTATATTTATAGGCAAATATTCAGTCTACTAGACGCCCTTTCACCATTACTTATATTATCTGCTCAATAGGGATGCTATGCACTTTATCGTCGTTACACCTCAGGACACACAACTTATTGAACAAATTAGCAGTGCCTTACATCATGAATGGCGGCATTTACCCCCATGGGAAAATATTTCTGCCATTCGTATGCGGCTAATAGAACGCTGTAGTCATGACAACCCGCAAATACTATCTTGTTATGCGGATAAAAATGGCAATCTCCTTGCTACTGCAAGTACTATTTTGCATGAATTAACGGGTGTCCACCAAGCTACTTGGTGGCTAGGCGAAGTGCTCACAGTCCCTGAAGCCCGTGGACATAAAATGGGCAGTAAACTTATTGAAGAATTATATAACTACTATCACAACCTGATAGGCCAAAGCCTTTACTTATACACTCCGGATATGCAGCAACTCTATCGTCGAATGGGCTGGAAAGATGTCGAGGAACGGATAGTGAACCATGAGCAGGTTACAGTGATGAAACGTTAGTCTCCATAAAAATAGCCGATATACCATCGGCTATTAGTAGGTAGTAGGATAATTTATCCCTATGCGGTTAAAGCCAGTTTCACACCAAACATTAGAAACACGGCACCAATACAGCTATTGGAAAATTTGGATAATTTTTTATTGTGTTTCACCATATTAGTCACTGCAACTGCACCAAAAATTAGTAATGATAAATAAATCATACTGCAAGTTTCTAAAATGAGGCCCAGAATGAAAAATGGCACTCCAGCGCTTGGGTAAGCAGGGTCTATAAATTGGATAAAGAACGACACATAAAAAATGATCATTTTGGGGTTAAGTAAACTTAAAAAGACGGCTTTTTTAAATGTCCCTTTAGTGGCAAGGACAATAGAATCAACATCACCCGCCGTGTCTTTTTTATGTAGAACGCTATAGAGTGTTTTAATCCCTAAATAAAATAAATAAGCTGCCCCTGCATATTTTATGACACTAAAGAATATAGGGGAGGTTTTCACCAATGAAGCGACACCCAAAAATGATAAAAATATGAGTACAGCATCACCAGTAAAAACACCTAACGCTGCTTTATAACCATTTTTTACGCCATATTTTGCACTGCTCGTTAAAACAAATAAAGAATTAGGGCCGGGTACCAGAGTAATAAATATTACACCAATAAGATAAGTCCATAAGTTTGTAATACCGAGATTTTCAAGCATAGTAAACCTGCTAACTCTATAAAAGTTATAACAAAAAATTCACATTCTTTCTTAATGGTTACTATGATACAGATCTTCTGTTTTATATGAAAGATATCACTAATTAATAATTTCAATATGGATTTATTATCTGCATACAAACAAAAAACCAGCTTAACCAATGAGTTTCTGGCATACACAGCAGAATATAAAACCAGAGCGGTCACCCTATTCAGTGGCGTGCTGAAAATAATTTACCAGCGTGTTTTTATGCTTACATCTCATAATTAATTGGAGTTTTAAACTTTTTATGGCCATCTATTAGCAGTAGTGATTAAGTTTGTATTTCAAGATATAACATAACAGCCTGTATTACATAAAAGTAGCTATGGCACTAACATCTATTTATTAAACACCCTATATAAATTAGTATTCCAAATGCCATCTTTCTGCTTATTAGTTGTTATTAAAATAATGCTATCAATAAGTCGCTTAATAAAAATAGCTCATAAACGACTCACTTTTGGGAATGCTATGGAAAGTACCCATTACTTTCATTTACAAGGCCTTGGTGGGCTTGAAATGATCAATGGCACGTAATCAGGTGGATATAAAAGAGCAATCTTGTTTTATCCCATTGAGTTATAAGTCTTTAATATAAATTATATTGCTATAATTATTTTTACTCATAATAGGTATATATCTACATGTATTCTCAACAACATCACTCATGGCAAAAAGCAATGATGAACGGCGCTGTTCACACTGCCCCTCTCAACCTTGCCGTTATTCCATGGGGAGTCCTCGCTGGCTCTATGGCTGTCGAAACAGGGCTTGATTTTTGGCAAAGTCTTGCCATGTCAGCCATGGTATTTGCTGGTGCTGCTCAATTAGTTACACTTGGGTTACTTAATTCTGGTGCTGGTTATATCACGATTATTATCTCGGTTTTCTTTATTACTTCTCAACACTTACTATATGGGTTGACACTGCGACCCCAAGTTAAAGACTTTACAACGCCTCAGCGCCTTAGTATCGGCTTCTTACTGACTGATGAGTTATTTGCGATTAGTGCAGCAAAACGCCAGAGTTTAAGTTTTCCTTATCTCTTTGGTGCAGGTTTTAGTTTTTATCTGGTTTGGTTAATTACCAGTCTTTGCGGGATTGCGATGGCCAATATTGTGGGCGATTTGAGTCGATTACATCTTGATTTTTCTGTGGTTGCAACTTTGCTCGCAATCGTCGTTCCATTAACAAGAAAAATAAGTACACTTTGCGGAGTTATCTTTTCACTCGTTGTCGCTATCATACTTTCAATGTACTCCTTCAGTAGTGCTATTGTTATCGCAGGCGTTGGTGGGATGTTTGTCTCTGTCGCAGTTTCACGTTTATTGAAGGAGGAAAAATGATCTGGTTGTTAATTATTAGCTTAACCGCTATTGTTTTTACTCTGCGCTATATTTTTCTAATCCCCCAATTACCAATACGGTTACCCCTTGTCGTTCGTCAAGCTTTGAGCTATTCGGCTCCCTGCTTATTGACCGCTATTTGCGCACCTGTAATTTTGCTAGAAAATCATGAGATTCGCAGCTTCCCAGACAACCCTTACCTTTGGGGTGCTCTCTTTTGTGTGGTCGTAGCTTCAGTGCTTAAAAATATGCTATTAACCGTTGGGCTTACCTTAGTCTTTTTCTATTCCCTTATTTATTTTATGGGCTAGATAACGCTACATGGGGTAAAGCATCGTTCAGTGCTTTGCTTTATCCTGTTATTCCCTCATAATAGCCACCTCGTCATCGCAAGTTTCTTTTCAAACAATATCTTGTCAGCGTTGTCACGGTAACCATTAATGCAAACAATATGATTGCGTTAATTAATTTTATAAATAATGGATAAAATACAACCATGCTTAATAATTATGTTTTACGTAGTATTCGCTATATGTTGGACTTGAGCGATGCTCAGATGGTTAATATCGTAAAACTAGCAGACCTCACAATTTCAAAAGAAGACATGGTGAGTTGGTTAAAGAAAGATACAGACCCTGAATACATTGAATGTAATGATAATGTAATGGGGCATTTTTTGAATGGGCTGATTTATTATCGCCGTGGTAAAGATGAAAGTCGTCCTGCACCTGAAATCGATACTCGTTTAAACAACAATATTATTCTCAAAAAATTACGTGTCGCTTTTGAACTAAAAGACACTGATATGATTGAAATTTACCAACTCGCTGACTTTCGTGTTTCAAAACCCGAACTAAATGCCATTTTTCGTAAACCCGGGCATAAAAACTACCGTGAATGTGGAGACCAGCTACTTCGTTACTTTCTAAAAGGCCTCACAACGCGTTTTCGAGGCGATAAATAGTCTTCACCAATGGCTATTTTTTAATCTTTCATTTTACACCTTACTGACAATTGTCTATAATAAACAAGACAAATGTCAGGAGGTATTTAATGAGAAACTATATTCCAGCACTCCCAACCCAACCCGCCACGCCACCTTTTAAGCCCCTATGGCGCTTTGCTGGCCTACCCGCAGAACGTGGTATCGAACTCACTCATTTCCTACGACAAGGTCTTTCCGTTACGGTGTTAGACAACATTCAAGAATGGTCTGGCATCAGCAAATCTGAATTACTCCGTATTTCAGGTATTAATGAGCGCAATGTGGCAAGGCGTAGAAATGCAGGTCAGCCACTCAATGCCGATGAAAGTGAAAGAATTGCTCGCTTAGTGCGTGTATTTGATGCCGCTGTACGCTTATTCAATGGTGATAAGTCAATGGCAAGTGATTGGTTGAATCACCCCGTGAAAGGCTTAGGACATACGCGCCCTATAGAGTTGATTGCCACTGAAAGTGGTGCTCTTGAAGTTATCGACCTTATTGGCCGCATTGAACACGGTGTTTTTTCATGATTTTATATCGTTTGATTAAATCTGACTTTGCTCATGATGCGTGGTCCGGTCAAGGTGCTAGGTTATACGGTGGGCGCTGGAACCATAAAGGTACGCCCGCTATCTACACATCAACAAGTATTTCATTAGCTGCTTTAGAAATTCTCGTTCATATAAACCAAGATACCGTGCTTAATCATTTCACTTTATTATCAATTGAGATCAACGATAGGTATGTGATGAAGCTGTCAGTAGAGCATCTCCCTGATGATTGGCAGCGTGACCCAGCACCTACCTCTACAATGGACATAGGCACAACCTGGTTAACTAACCAAGACAGCCTAGCCTTAATTGTCCCTTCTTGTATTATTCCTTATGAATATAATGCCATTATTAACCCTATGCACCCGCAATTTCAAAAAGTGACCCAAACCATTAAGCCCCTCGACTTTGCTTTTGACCCACGATTTAACCGGTAGTAAGCTTGTTATATTTGCTGTAATAAATAATTTAAAAACGCAGCTATCTTTGGTGATAATGCACTGCGACTGGCATAAACAGCACGTAACTCAATAGGTGCAGGTTTTATATCACCAAATTCAATCAACTCAAGTACCCCTTGCTGTATTTGCTCACGACAAGCCTCTAACGATAAAATCGCGTAACCTACGCCGTTTGCCGCAGCGGCATTAGCAAGTAACCCACTGTTAACCCGATATGTGCTGTTTATTACTACTTTTTGCTGGCGGTCATGTGCATCAATAAATATCCACGGCTGCCCTTGTAAAGCGCTTAAACTTGAAATGCAAGGCACACTAGCCAAATCAGCCAATGTAGAAGGTTTCCCCGTTTTTTCAATTAGTTTTGGTGATGCGACTACCGCACTTGGCCATGATTTAATTAACCGTGAGTGATAACTACTGTCTTCGAGATGGCCCCGATGAAAAGTCAGCAATAAATCAATATCGTCACTGATAACATCTTGTGGTGTTAATTGAGTATCACAATGGATATTTAGTTGGGGATGCAATAATGCAAATTTTGCGAGTAAATCAGCCAATAATAAACTACCAGACTCACTGGGAATAGTCAGCCTCAATGTCCCTGTGAGCGCTTGAGGGTGACAAATTCTCTGGACGACTTGCTCCAATTCATCTACTAGTTTTTGGCTTTGAGCAAATAATATATTACCGGCCTCGGTTAAACGCATTTGCCGCGTTGTTCGCTCAATTAATTGGCTATTTAGTTGATGTTCCAGTTGTTTAATATAACGGCTTACATTTGATGTAGGCATGGAAAGCTGCTTTGCCGCATTCACAAAATTCCCTTGAGTGGCTACCGCAATAAAAACTTTCAATAAATTCAGGTCGACCGTCATATTTCCTCCATGCTCCACAACATATGGGCCTGAACTAATAACATTAACAATAACCGAAATCCATTATTTTTTGATAACGAGAAGCGAGCAATGTGTCTATATCTAATTGAGTTAATTCAGCTAAATCGACCAATAACTGCTGCTTTAAGTGCTCGGCTGCCAATGTATAGTCACGGTGTGCCCCTCCCATTGGCTCAGGTATAATTGTATCGATAATTCCGAGGTCTTTTAATCTAGGAGCTGTCATCCCCATCACTTCCGCGGCTATTTGGGCTTTTTGTGCATCTTTCCATAAAATAGATGCGCACCCTTCCGGTGATATTGCTGCATAAGTACTGTATTCCAGCATATTTATTCTGTCCCCTACACCTATCCCTAATGCACCACCTGAACAGCCTTCCCCTGTTATCACACAAATGATCGGTGTTTTTAAACGAGACATTTCGATAATATTACGGGCAATAGCTTCAGCTTGCCCTCGTTCTTCCGCACCAACACCCGGATAGGCCCCTGCTGAATCAATGAAAATAATGACGGGTAAATGAAAGCGTTCCGCCATTTTCATTAAACGCAATGCTTTTCGATACCCCTCTGGTGAGGGCATTCCAAAGTTGCGCATCACTTTTTCTTTCGTTGTACGTCCTTTTTGTTGGCCAATAACCATCACAGGCTTACCGTCTAAACGCGCAAGCCCGCCTACCATTGCTTTATCATCAGCAAATGCGCGATCACCTGCAAGCTCTTGAAACTCAGTAAATATTAATGGGATATAATCTAAGGTATAAGGCCTTAATGGGTGCCTAGCTAACTGAACAACCTCCCATGCACCAAGTGATGAAAATATTGTTTTAGTCAATGAGAGGCTTTTTTTCTTTAATAATTGGATTTCTTCATCGAGTTTAATTTCAGATGGGTGGCCTTTTTGTTTAAAGGCGATCAAAGCTGCTATTTTTTCGTTAAGTTCAATAATCGGTTTTTCAAACGCCAAAAAATGAGTTGTCATAATTTCCCTAAAATCGTTACTACAATTTTAGCAGTGTAATCAGATTAGCCATCCCATTCTATGCTTGAAATTAGGATTCATTATTATCAAAAGTGGGATAATATAATCAGGGTCCTTTTTTCTTTAACTGGTTTAATTTTAAACGACTTGCCATAATCTTTTGGAAGTTAGGGCATAAAAAATGATTCTCTTCAGGGCAATTAGCAATATGTAAAATACCATTTTTTAAAACTGACAGACTTTGCAGGGTTTGTTCAATCTCATCCGCTTTTGCCAGTAAACTTTCTCGTTCAATTTTAGGGCCCCCTTTATGGTTTAGCATTTCAGCTATTTCTTCAAGTGAGAACTTTGCCTCCTGCCCTAGCGAAATCAAAGATAAACGGGTTATAACTTCTTTGCCATGATAAACCCGTTTTAGCCCTTTTCTGCCTATCGGTTTAATTAACCCTCTTTCCTCATAATAACGAAGTGTAGAGGGTGCCAAACCTGATAACTGGCTAACTTGGGAAATATCTAGCTCATCATACATAAAATAATAACCCGTTATGCAATAAAAATTCATGATTAAATAACTACATCAACTAGTTATGCAACATCTAATTCCTGGCGTAATAATACCGTAATGCAACCGTTCATAAATATTTCACGGTCGACAACATAGCCTACTTTTTCAGCAACACGCAAAGACGCTATATTTCTCGGCTCAATAAAACAAATTGATTGCTTATGTTTTTTTTGTTTTTTTAACCACATTAGAGCGGCGCTCATCGCCTCGCTTGCATAACCTTGACCTTGAAATTCAGGTGCTATTACCCAACCAGCTTCAGGGACCCCTTTAACTTTAGGCTCAACCATGCGGTGAAAATCAGCAAAGCCTAAATCCCCTATATACTGCCTCGTGTTTTTTTTGCGCACAGCCCAATAACCAAACCCCAGTAATGGCCACAGCCCTCCATACGCAAGCATTCTCATCCACGATTCACGCTCTGAAGATGGAACGCCACCAATATGGCGTACCATAGATTCTGTTGCCCATAACTTGGTCAGTGCAGGAAAGTCACTTACCTGATGTTTGGATAAAATCAACCTATCCGTTTCAATTTCTGGTATCAAATTCATAGATGGCATCTCCTTGCTATCTAAATGGCGGTTCATCAAAAGTTCTTAATTTCCTAGAATGTAATTTATCCCCTTCTTGCCTTAATAAATCAATAGCACGAATACCTATTTGTAAGTGTTCGGATATCGCACCTTCATAAAAACTATTGGCTTGTCCCGGTAATTTAATTTCACCATGCAGAGGTTTATCTGAAACGCAAAGCAGTGTGCCATAAGGTACTCGGAAACGATAACCTTGCGCTGCGATTGTTGCACTTTCCATATCCACCGCGACCGCACGGCTTAAACTAAACCGACGTGCGGTTGCAAAAAAACGCAGTTCCCAGTTTCTATCATCTGTGGTAACTACCGTTCCAGTACGTAGCCGCTGTTTGACCAACTCACCAGGCATATTACTTACCTGTTTTGTTGCATCATAAAGAGCACGCTGAACCTCTGCGATACTTGGAATAGGAATATCTGGCGGTAATACATCATCTAAAATATGGTCATCACGTAAATAAGCATGAGCTAACACATAATCACCAATTTTTTGGCTTTCTCGTAAACCACCACAATGACCAATCATTAGCCAGGTATGTGGCCTTAATACAGCAAGGTGATCACAAATGTTTTTTGCATTTGAAGGGCCAACGCCAATATTCACTAATGTGATACCAGAGCCATCTTTTGCAATCAGATGGTATGCAGGCATTTGGAACTTTTTCCATGTTAAATCGGAAGTTGCAATTTGTGGGTCTGCATTTTCATCCGTTAAATAATTATGACCAACACAAGACAAAGCAATATAGCGGCTTTCAGGGTCTCGAATTTGTTCGCATGCCCAGCTCACAAATTCATCCACATAACGGTTATAGTTCGTAAATAAAATATAAGGTTGGACGTGCTCAGGCGGTGTACCCGTGTAATGTTTTAAGCGCGCTAACGAAAAATCTACCCGCAACGCATCAAAATGCGATAATGGCATTTCATCAGTTATTGGGTTTAAACCATCCGTAATATCGTCACTAATATGTGATAAGTCTGTAATCGGAAAATGTGCAGCAAGACGACTGCTCATACTACGGTCTAGGACTAAATCTGAACCATCAATCACAAATGGGTAGGGAATTTCTGTTTTGGATGGGCGAACCGTAAAAGATACATCATAGTCTTGTTGTAAAATAGAAAGCTGCTCAACTAAATAAGCCCGAAATAGTTCTGGTTGAGTTATCGTGACAGTATAATTACCGCGTTTAACAAAGCGTGCATAAGCACGTGTTTTTTCACAGTGATCAACTTCCCCTAACCATGTTACGCATAGCTCTGGGTAGGCAAATAAACCATTTTCCCGTTCAGCATTTTCAGGTATGCGGCCATCTTTAACATAAATAGCGATTGCATCTCGTAATGAATCAATTGCATTTGTATATAACAATGAAAGTTTATCCAATACCTCTTCAATTGATAAATTTTCATATTTCTGACATTTATCCAAAGACACACACAACTCCTTATCAGACGAAGTAATCTCCCGATAACATAGTGTATGGAGGCTAAGGTTGCAAAATATATCGCTGTTATTGTATGGCTAATGACAGAACTAGTGGCAAGGTAAAAACCGCCATCACAGTTTGTAATGTAATAATACCTGCCATTAATTGGCTATCACCATTCAATTGCCTAGTCAGAATATAAGCTGTTGGCGCAGTTGGAATAGCAAAAAAAATAACTAATAAAAGAGTTTCAAATTCAGGTAAGGAAAATAAATATGCGATTGATACCGCCAATACTGGCATCGCTAATAAACGTATCAATGTTGAGATAATCAAAGGCTGGAATTCTCTTCTTAAGGTTGCCGTTTGCAAAGCGCCCCCAATGCATATCAACCCTAATGGTAAACTGGACGCCGCCAATAATTTTAATAATTGGCCAGACCCAAATGGCAAACCAATAGGGGATAAATTCAATAGAATACCGACCAAACAAGAGATAATTAATGGGTTTTTAATGATCGGGAATAGAATTTGCTTTATCGATATTTTCTCACCTGATGTTAGGGAAAGTACCGCAATCACATTACAACTAGGGACAAGAATTGCCATTATTACCGCAGCAATTGCAACCCCTTCTTGACCAAATAAATCAGCTATTATTGCCAAGCCTAAGTAGGTGTTAAAACGCGTGATCCCTTGAATATAAGCACCGAAGCGCGGAACCGTAATTTTGAATAAATATTTACATAGCAAAACTAAAAATGAACTTGCCCCTAAGATACAGAATATTGCACTGGCAAGGAAAGTTAATTTAGGGTTATCTAGCGGTGCACTGGCCAAACTATTAATCAACAATGCAGGGAATAGGATAAAATAGTTAAGTTTTTCAGCACTCGGCCAGAAATCATTAGAAAATAAACTTGTACGACGTAAGATAAACCCAATTGCTATTAACGCAAATAAGGGCCATAACACCAATAAAATCTTTTCCATGATAAGTTAATTTATTCAATGAGCTAGCTAAACATGGCAGAAGCTTATCGTTAATGCAATGTTATGGTTAGGTAAAAAAAGCGATATTGTGAATATCCGTTTTTGTAAGAAGGTTTTTTCATTAAAACTAGAAATACCTCACATTTCCTATTCTTAAATAGTTTTATTTTCTCCGCTAATCTCACTGACAACACAAAACGGTATCCCTCCGCATTATTCAACCTCATATCACAGTACTAATTTATAAATATTGTTTGCTTACAACCTAAAGTTTATGTATTTTTATGCACTATAATTGCATAAATAAAGAGGCTGTAATGATGTTTAAAAAATTAGTTTTTGCGGGATGCCTGACACTCGCGGCTTTTTCAGGGAATGTTTACGCTAAAGAAAGTTATACGGTCGGTGCTGGTGGTACATACCGCCCTTTTGAATTTGAAAATAGCCAAAAACAACTGGAAGGTTTTGATATCGATATTATTAAAGCTATAGCGGAAGTTGAAGGTTTTGATGTGAAGTTAATCAATACCCCTTGGGAAGGTATTTTTGCAACTTTATCCTCAGGTGATCGGGACATTTTAATTTCCGGTATCACTATCACAGATAAACGTAAAAATATGGTCGATTTTTCCAACCCTTATTTCCCAGCAGAACAAGCTATCGTTATCAGCGAGTCCTCCAATGTGACTGACCTGAACAGCTTAAAAGATCTCAATGTTGGCGTGGTCAATTCCAGTACGGGGGATATTGTAGTCTCTGAAGTTATTGGCAAAAATAGTACCTCAATCAAACGGTTTGATAATACCCCTCTTCTACTACAAGAACTATTTGAAGATGGTATTGATGCAGCAGTCGGCGATGTGGGTGTGATTAAGTTTTATATCAAAACACACCCAGAGAAAAAATTTAAGCTGATCTACGATAACCATTTTGAAAAACAATATTTCGGTATTGCGGTGGCTAAAGGCAATAGTGAATTACAACAAAAAATCAATAATGGTTTAAACAAAATTGTTGAGAACGGAACTTATAACAAAATTTACCAAAAATGGTTTGATGAGAACGTTCCGCAACTGCCAAAACAATAACAGTAGAATTTAAAGCCATCGTTAGGTGGCTTTTTCGCGATATAAATCAGGGTGATAATTAAGATGTCTGCGTTTCGTTGGGAAATAATCGAAGAATATGCCCCTTTGTTTGCCGAAGGCGCTATGATGACTATCAAAGCGACCATCATATGCGTTATTTTAGGCTCACTTTGGGGATTAACATTAGGTTTAGGAAGAACAGCTAAGGCTGAACAAGGGATCTGGAAACCTGTTTTACGCTATTTCGTTCAATGGCCTGTCCGTTTCTATGTAAGTGCATTTCGTGGTACACCTCTGTTTGTACAAATAATGGTCGTCCATTTTGCCTTAGTACCGCTTTTTATTAACCCACGTGATGGCTTATTAGTCACATCAGGGATTATGTCCATCGATACTGCGCGTATGTTACGCTCTGATTACGGTGCATTTTTATCATGTGTAATCGCAATTACGCTAAACTCAGGAGCTTACGTCTCTGAAATATTCAGAGCCGGTATTCAATCCATTGATAAAGGGCAAATGGAAGCCTCTCGAGCGCTTGGTATGAGCTGGGCTAAAACAATGCGAAAAGTTATCTTGCCTCAAGCTTTCCGCAGGATCCTTCCGCCATTAGGGAACAATGCCATTGCAATCGTTAAGGATTCATCCCTTGCATCAGCTATCGGTTTAGCCGACCTTGCTTATGCAGCAAGAACCGTTTCCGGTGCTTACGCAACCTATTGGGAACCGTATTTAACCATATCAGTAATTTATTGGATGCTGACATTTATACTTGCTCAGCTTGTGCAATATATGGAAAAAAGGTTGGGCAGAAGTGATTTACGTTAATGATTTACAAAAAAAATTTGGTAATACCCATGTATTACGAGGCATTTCATGTGAAGTTCAACCACAAGAAGTTATTTGTATCATTGGGCCTTCAGGCTCAGGGAAAAGTACCTTTTTACGTTGCTTAAATGCATTAGAACGCCCTGATGGCGGCGAAATAAAAGTTAATGGGTTTAACGTCCATGACCCTAAAACTGATTTAAATAAAATGCGTGAAAATATAGGTATGGTTTTTCAGCGTTTTAATTTATTCCCTCATATGACCGTACTTGAAAACCTGATGATGGCGCCGACATTGGTCAAAGGACTAAAAAAGGATCAGGCACTTAAGCAAGCTGAGCAACTACTCGCCAAGGTTGGGTTATTAGACAAAATTGATGCATGGCCTGCGAGTTTATCTGGTGGGCAACAACAACGAGTAGCTATAGCTCGCGCCTTAGCCATGCAACCGTCAATTTTATTATTTGATGAACCCACCTCAGCGCTTGACCCTGAGCTAGTGGGAGAAGTTCTAGCAGTCATGAAAACTTTAGCCAATGAAGGAATGACGATGGTTATCGTTACTCATGAAATGGGGTTTGCACGGGAAGTTGCTGACCGCGTTATCTTTATCGATCAAGGCATCATCCAAGAACAAGGTAGCCCTGAACAAATTTTCAACTCCCCGACAAACCCACGTACTGCAGAATTTTTAAGTAAGGTACTCTAGGCATCACGCCTGCTTATAATTGACTAAGCAGGCTATTCCGATAGTCAGGGTTACCTGTGATAGATAAGCTAAGCATATTATTCTTAGCTAAAGCTGACTAACTTATGGATATAAAAACTCTTTGTAATCAATTTCGCTCAGGCAAAAAATATAAATATGTTTTTTTCTGGGGCCACCAAACAAAACAAAATCACATAACCAAAAGCTGTTTTAGCCAATGGTACCCTTCCCCATTTATTGTTGATGGTCATCGATTTGCAAGTGCTGAACATTTTATGATGGCGGAAAAAGCACGCTTATTTGGTGATACAGAAACCCTAAATAAAATTATTCATGCACCAAATCCAGGTGCGGCTAAAGCTTTTGGTCGCGAAGTCCGTGGGTTTAAACAAGATGTCTGGGATAAAAACCGTTTTGAGATCGTGGTTGCCGCTAATATGGCAAAATTTTCACAAAATGAAGAACTAAAGCAATTTTTACTTTCTACAAATGAGCGAATACTCGTAGAAGCCAGCCCCGTTGATAAAGTTTGGGGAATTGGGTTAGCTGAAGATAGTGAAAATATCGAAAATCCTCTAACGTGGAAAGGGTTAAATTTACTGGGTTTCGCATTGATGGAAGTACGTTCCCAATTAGCTGATTAACTCAGTTTATTTTTGCATGCTCTCTGATTGAGATGAAAAACCCGTTGTTGCCAAACAACGGGTCAGCAAATAATTAACTGAAATGTAGGATATTCGGCGGCTATTTATTACAAGGCCATTCTGTATTCAATCACGCCGGGCTTTTCTGCCACCCAGTTATACAATTTTTGACCGGGTAAGTTAGTTTCTTGCGTATGCCAATAAAGACGACCACATTGTTTTTCTTTAGCTTGCTGATGTACAAACTCGATTAACTGTTTCCCAACATGACGACCTCGCATTTCAGGTGTCACATATAAATCCTCTAAATAACAAAAATCATTTTCAGCCCAAGTTGACCGGTGATATAAATAATTCACAAAACCAACAACTTTTCCTTCTTCCAGTGCTACAGCACAATACATCGGCTCATTAGCATCAAAGAAGCGCTCCCACGCTTTTAACGTCACCTCTTCTTTTAAATCCACTTTGTAGAATTTTTGATATTCTAGCCAATAAACTAACCACTCAGGGTAATGTTCTGGCGCGACAAAATCGACTGTGACTGGTAATGCTGTTTTATTCATAATAACCCTTCCATCTATTAATTTATAACTTAGTGGGGTTATAGTACATACCAATCTGGTGCTGTATAAGATACACTTTTGTTATTTAAATAGGGTCCACTTTATGCGCCGTAAGCAGCAAGCTCCATTTCCCCTTCTTTTACTTAAAGAGGGTTACATTAAAGAAAATGTTTACCACACAATCCGTGATGCAATTCTGGATGGGCGTATTAATACAGGTATTAAACTTCCCTCAACTAGAGCACTTGCGGAAATGATGTCAATTTCTAGAAATTCTGTGATTGCAGGATTCGATAGGTTAATTGATGAAGGCTATTTGTATACCAAGAAAGGGTCTGGCACTTATGTTTCAGCGAAGATCCCAGACGAATTAGTTAGAACAACAAGTAAGCCTCAAATTATTAATTGCCCTGAATACAATGCACTTAATCTGAACCCTATTATCAGCACACTAGAAAGCTTATGGGATAAATCACGACCGAATACAAACACACACCAAATGTTTAATATTGGTATTGGCTGTGTAGACCAATTTCCACATGAACTTTGGGGGCGTTTACTGGGCCGTGTTTGGCGTAAATCTAAGTCTGCAATCCCTCATTTTAACCATCCCGATGGTTATATGCCGTTAAAAAAACTGGTGGCTGACTATGTTCGCTCAACGCGGGGAGTCCACTGTAATGAAAATCAAATTATTATTGTCAACGGTACCCAGCAAGCCATTAATTTAGT
The DNA here is from genome assembly GCF_049545585.1 of Providencia sp. NPDC089933. Taxonomy (NCBI): domain Bacteria; kingdom Pseudomonadati; phylum Pseudomonadota; class Gammaproteobacteria; order Enterobacterales; family Morganellaceae; genus Providencia; species Providencia sp. NPDC089933. Next base: position 686,770 of record NZ_JBMWDT010000001.1, on the reverse strand, counting down.
TTCCAAAGTTCTATTAAAACAAGGTGATACTGTTTGGTTAGATGATCCTGGTTATGATAGTGCAAGGGCAATACTCACCGCAACAGGGGCTAAAATCGCCGCTATTCCTTCAGATCAGGAGGGAATGGATATCACTTACGCTGCAAAACAATATAGCCATGCAAAATTAATTTACACCACGCCCTCACACCAATTTCCACTAGGAACAACGTTAAGTTTACCTCGGCGCTTGGCATTGCTAGATTGGGCACAACAAAATAATGCATGGATTTTCGAAGATGACTATAACAGTGAGTTTCGTTTTTCATCTAAACCAATTCAAGCATTACAAGGACTGGATAATCACCAACGTGTAATTTATGCAGGCACATTCTCTAAAATGATGTATCCCGGATTCCGTTTAGGCTTTTTAGTTGTCCCAGAAATACTGAGCGAACCTTTTACAATGATGAAATATTACAGTGATAGTCATTGTGGCTACCTAGAGCAAGCGGCCTTAGCTCAGTTTATTCAAGAGGGGCATTATGCACGTCATGTTAGGAAAATACGCAAAATATGTCATGACAGGCAAAACGCATTCCTCAGCGCAATCAACTTATACTTGCCCCATTTATTTGACGTACAAATGACAGACTCTGGTATTCACACTGTTTGCTGGGTCAAAGCAGGTTACGATATTCGGATAATCCTTGAACAATGCCAGCAATTAGGCTTTGGTGCACAACCGTTATCTCGTTATTGTATTGAAAGCCGCAACCACAATGCGATTCTCTTTGGATATGCCGCTCATAATGAAAATGACATCATAAGTAGTGTAAAACGGCTCAGCGAAAAACTAACGAACCTATACCCAACCTAAACAATGGTTATTTTAAGCTTTTATCTGATAGCTTGATTTCTACAAACCATTATAAATGTACCTTAATGACATTATATTTCATTGAGGTAAATTGATGACGACAATAAATTATCCCCATAAATTCGAAGTTGGTGATATTGTATTTACCAGTATCGGAACAGAGTTGTTTCGCCAGATAGCCTCTGCTTCACAATGCTGGAGCAACCATGTCGGCATGATTGTAGGCCATGATGGAGATGACTATTTAATCGCTGAAAGCCGTGTTCCACTATCAACCACAACTACCTTATCCCGTTTTATTTCTCGGTCATCTGATAAGCGCTATAGTGTACGGCGACTCAGACAGTCATTGACCCAAGAACAGAAAAAAGCGTTAGTCGCACAAGTACCACCACGTTTAAATAAATTTTACCATACGGGGTTTAATTATGATTCTTCTAGGCAATTTTGTTCAAAATTCGTGTTTGATATATACCAATCAGCGCTATCTATCCAAATTGGCGAAATTGAAACCTTTGAAGCTTTATTAACCAAAAACCCAAACGCCAAATTAAACTTTTGGAAATTATGGTTTATTGGACACATCCCTTGGGAACGTACAACCGTTACTCCAGCGAGTTTATGGCATCACCCTGAATTATCACTAGTGTACCGTAGCCATCAAGATATCCATTAAAACACCATGTGGAAAGCTATATTCGCCATATTAGTTTTGTATAGAGATAAGAAATGCGTTGCTCGTCATTAAACAAATTTGCTGCATAATTTGTGCTAACAACGCATCATCTATTTGTTCGCGCTCTAATCGCTTGAGTAATGGCTTGCGTGCAACAACAAAGCCTAATACTTGACCGATTAATGTATGGGCGCGAATAATTGCAGTTTGCTCATCAACCGAATGAGCCAATTGAACGAGGCTAGATAACCTAATATGAAAAGGCTCAATAAAATCACGATAAATAACATCATAATTTTCTGTCGGTTCTAACTGCTCCCGAAGGATCAATACTGAGTAATATTCATGTTCAGGTAATAGTAATGCATTACCCAATCCTTTAATCAATAAACATGCCAATTGATTTATTTGCTCATTTTCCACAACAGACTGTGTTTTTATCTTTGCCATCTGATCATCAAATAGCTGAATATTACTCGCTTGGGATAAATCAGCGGCTATTTTTTGGATAACAGCGGTATAAACGCCCAATTTCCCGCCCATATGATACGGAATTGCAGACTGGTTAACTCCTGCATTTTCAGCTAGTTGTCGCGTCCTTACACCATTAATACCATGAAGAGCAAACTGTTTAATCCCTTCATTGATTAACTTTTCTTTGGTTGACTCAGAAGAAAGTGTATTTTTATTGGTTTCAGTCATATCCCGCTGTTATTCCATCTATTAATTATCTGCCCGCATAAGATAAGTTGAATTATGATTCAGTTCAATACCCTGACTTTGACCAACGACGACAGTTCCGCCCAAATTACATAAATGGTAACCAAATGCGCAATTAGGTTCAAAGGCAAATGTCATACCTGCTTTTAACACCAGCTCACGACCAGGGTTCGGTAAACGCTCTAATTGGCGATACTTTTGTGCAATAGGTAAAGACTCGATACCCGGCGCAGTACCAAAACCAATTGGCCCATATGGGTTAATACTGTGGATCAACGGGTGAACATGCCATCCTTTTGATTTTAAAAGAGGCTGTTCCATTTTATCGACCACTTCCCCAAAAGTGACACCTTCTTTCAGATTTTCAACGCCTATTTCATAGCATTCCCGTGCGACAGCCGCAGCCTTTTCGAGGTTAGGGTGAATTTTCCCTACAGCGACTGCGGCTTGGTGTTGTGTTTCATACATCCCATACAGTGCAAATATTTCACTCAAGACAATATCACCTTGCTCAATTTTACGCGGTGGCTGTGAACGATATTGCCAAGCAGGTTGCCCCCAACCAATATACTCAGGGCCAGAACCCATTAAAATTTCGGCAGTAAACCCGCCCATGGACAAACACTTGGCTGTCACTGCTGCGGCAATATCGGCTTCTGAGTGACCGACCAACGCAGTTGCGCGCATTGATTCACTCATTGCTTCACCAATCATCGCAGCATATCTTACATGCTCTAATTCTTCGGCACTTTTCACTGAAGCTAACTGGAAAAAATGTTTATACACAGGCACAAAATTAAGTTGAGGTAAGCGTTCTTTGATACCTGTTAACGTGTTATAAGGCATCGCCCCATCAAAATAAAATGGGGGATAAGGTTCCAAACCCACCACACCGATATTCGCATTGGCTGATACCCCTAAATCAACAAATATTTGTGCAATATTTCGCCCTGTTTTACCCACAATAATCTGCTCTGGCGAGATCCATTGTACATCGCCCCGCATCTGCGCTTGTATATGGTCAGCCACCATCATTGGCGCAAATGTCACCACCAGCGGTGCTTTATCTTGATGAAAAATCACGACGGAACCTAAGCGGTCATTAGTAAAGTAGTGGTCAATACAAAAAGGTGCTGGCGCAGCTGACTCCCTATCCCCATAAATCATTAAGACTTCTAGGTCATTTAACTGCATGATTTTCCTTGCTATCCCCCACCTTCTATCACGTTCTTCAAAAGAAAAGGGGCTTGGAACAGTTATTGTATTCATCATCATCTCTCTTTATATTTAATTCATTTGAATGAATTAAATATAAGCCTGAGTAATCCCCTTTGTCAAACAATCATATGAACATATCGTGCGGATCAGGGAATTAAAAAATGGGTATTTAGTGAGGCATTAACGATAGTAAATACACTCAGATAAATGTATTTGCTATCATTGATTAACTATAAGCGCAGTTTTACGACTAAAATTATTTCTTTTTATTTAACATTGATTTTAAATCTGCAAAGGGATTGTAAGTTGCGGCTTCAACATCATCTTGCGCATCCTCCCCTGCGACCACGCGTGTACCGTACTGGTCAGCTTCCGTATACTTGGAGTGTTCATGATCATGACAAAACAGACACAATAATTCCCAATTGCTACCATCTTCTGGGTTATTGGTGTGGTCATGGTCGATATGATGAACCGTTAATTCGCGTAAATTTGAATACACAAACTCCCGAGTACATCGCCCACATATCCACGGGTAAATTTTAAGTGCTTTCTCACGGTAGCCGCTTTCCAAGCGCGCATAGTTTTTTGGGATCACTGCCATTGCCAATGTTACCTATAATAAAAAACAACTTTACGATGATTTCTTTAATATACCCTATCTGGGAACAAAAGGAGAAATGCAAAAAGTAGAATTTTAATCAACTGATCAACGTGCCTGACATATAGAACCACATTAAACACCAGTTACCTATGTCTTGTGTAGCTCAGGTGTTTTTTGATACCCCCCAAAAGTCAGCTGCTGAGACTACCCTCAGCAGACATAACAATAATAAAATTTATTTTCTATCCTCAATAATCATTGCTGCTGCACGCTCTGCAATCATTATCGTTGGCGCATTCGTATTACCACTTGGGATCTCTGGTATGACAGAGCAATCCACCACCCGTAAATTCTTAATACCATGAACCCTTAAACGTAAATCTGTTACCGAATTTGTTGTTTCTGTTCCCATGCGGCAAGTTCCCACGGGGTGATAAACCGTTTTACAAAAATTACGGACAAACTCTTCTAACTGCCGTTCATCATCATATACCGCCGCAGGAGGCATCAAAATATCTTTGCTTACCGCTTGCAATGACGGTGAATTGAGCACTTCTAAACCAAATTTAACTGCTCGTTTGCAACCTTCCATATCTTCAGGCGAAGCAAGATAATTTGCATGAATTTTTAACGGGGCGAGAGGGTCACGACTACGCAATAAAACTTCACCACGGGATTTGGGTTGAAGATACCCCACTTTCAATGTAAAACCGTGAGTCGCTGGTAATGGCTCACCAGGAACATCATCCCAGCTATCCAATATAGGAAGAAAATGGATTTGTACATCAGGGCGCCCTTGGTTACAACTGTCTTTAAACGCAGCACCTTCTAATACATTAGAGGCTAATAGCCCACTACGAAAGACCATCCATTCCAGTCCATGTTTAATCGCATTTAGCCCTTGGTCCGCACCAAATAAGCTAATTGGTTGTTTGGTTGTCACGTTAATTGACATATGCAAATGGTCATGAAAATTTTTGCCAACAGGCAGATTTGCAACGGTATCAATACCCAGACTGGAAAGATGTTCTTCTGGCCCAATGCCTGACAACATCAATAGTTTTGCTGACCCCATCGCGCCTGAACAAATAAGAACTTCATTTGTTGCAAACGCTTCTATTTCATGTCCACTTTTCCCTTGATAAGCAACACCAACAGCACAGCCATTACGGATAATAATGCGGTTAACTTGTGCATTCAGTTTTAGCGTGAGTTTTTCGCTATTTTCCACCGATTTTAAATATGTTTTTGAAGTGCTTGCTCTTTCACCATTGTGGGTTGTAGTTTGGTAAAAACCAGTACCCTGCTGGCTTCCCCCATTGAGGTCATTAACATAAGGTAATCCGTGTTCTTGTGACGCACGAATAAATGCCATCGATAGTGGGTGCCGGTACCTGTTCTCACTCACAGGGAGAGGCCCTTCGGTTCCATGATACTCACCTGTCAGGCTTTCGTTACGTTCCGCTTTTTTAAACCACGGGAGCACATCATCGTAACCCCAACCTTCGCAACCATAATTTTGAGCCCAATTATCGTAATCTTGTTTTTGACCGCGGATATAAATCATGCCATTTACAGAGCTACTTCCCCCAAGAACTTTCCCTTGAGCAATCTGCATTTTACGGTTGTTCGCATGAGCTTCCGGTTCGGTTTCGTAAGGCCAGCTTTTTTGTGCAATAATTTTAGCCACGCCTGCTGGCATACGAATAAACATGTGGTTATCACTTCCTCCAGCTTCGAGAAGTAATACCCTAGCTTGAATGTTCTGAATCAATCGAGCAGCAAGAACACATCCCGCAGAGCCCGCACCGACAATAATATAGTCATATTTTTCTGTATTCATTTCCGATCCACCACCCAAAAGATTAACAATGCATTCCCATTAATTTAACAATAGCGCTTTTGATTTGTTAATGTATGAATAATATTTAGTTAATGTGATTTAAATCAAAAATAATTTCCTACTTTAACTATTTAAAGGGATATTAATTAGTGGCTATATATGGTGTTTTTTACGGATGAATCGACGATAACCAAAACGTCATTAACCCTTTATTAATAGGTTAACATTTAATTAGTCATCCAACCGTGATAGGGAAGAAATGTCATTTAACTCTAATTGTATTAAAGAAGCTTCTTATAGGTAAGAAGCTTCTTTAACATGTGATGATAAGAAATAAACCTATTACAAAACTAGGGGATTTAGCGCAACTACTTCGTTGAAAGCTCTCTACGGATGATTTCTGCTCCGGCACTTAACGCATTGAGTTTACCGCTAGCCACTTGACGAGATAATGGAGCCATACCACAGTTTGTCGAAGGGTAAAGTTTATCTGCATCAACAAACTCAAGGGCTTTACGTAATGTGTTCGCAACCTCTTCAGGGGTTTCTATCGTATTTGTTGCCACATCAATGGCCCCTACCATCACTTTTTTACCACGGATCAGTTCGATCAAATCCATAGGAACACGTGAGTTATGACACTCTAAAGAAATGATGTCGATATTCGAAGTTTGCAGTTTAGGAAATGCTTCTTCATACTGCCGCCACTCTGTTCCCAACGATTTTTTCCAATCTGTGTTGGCTTTAATGCCATAGCCATAACAGATATGAACAGCAGTTTCACATTTTAGCCCTTCAATAGCTCTTTCTAATGCCGCTATTCCCCAATCATTAACTTCATCAAAGAAAACATTAAAAGCGGGTTCATCAAACTGGATAATATCAACCCCTGCCGCCTCAAGCTCTTTTGCTTCTTGATTGAGGATTTTAGCAAATTCCCAAGCCAGTTTTTCACGACTTTTATAGTGGTTATCGTACAGCGTGTCGATCATCGTCATCGGGCCTGGCAGAGCCCATTTAATCGGTTGGTTAGTTAACTGACGTAAAAATTTGGCATCTTCCACAAAGACAGGTTTTTGGCGCGCAACGGCACCAACAACGGTAGGAACACTTGCCTCATAACGGTCACGAATTTTAACCACCTGACGTTTCTCAAAATCAACGCCGCTAAGGTGTTCAATAAATGTCGTCACAAAATGCTGGCGTGTTTGCTCACCATCGCTAACAATATCAATCCCTGCCCGTAGCTGATCGTCCAAAGATAAACGAAGCGCGTCTTGTTTTCCCTCAATTAATTCATCATTCTGTAATTTCCAAGGAGACCAAAGTTTCTCCGGTTCAGCAAGCCATGAAGGTTTCGGTAAGCTACCTGCAGTGGATGTTGGTAATAATATTTTCATAATAATTGACCTTAAATTTTTAAATTAATCAAAGCACGCAGTTAGCAGACCATTTCTCTAGAATATGTTTGTAAGGTTCAATAAAGTGTTCTTCGGTATATTTCCCCTGCTCAATAGCCAGTCGGCTACGTTCTTCGCGGTCATAAACAATTTTTGTTAATGAATAATCTTGGTTCGTCAAACTCGGTTGATAGCATTGTCCTGCGACAGAGTTCGCATTATAAATTTCAGGGCGATAAATTTTCTGGAATGTTTCCATCGTGCTGATTGTGCCAATCAACTCAATATTGCTGTAATCATTCAGCAAATCCCCCGTAAAATAAAAGGCCAACGGTGCAACACTATTTTTCGGCATGAAATAGCGAACCTGTAATCCCATTTTTTTAAAATATTTATCCGTTAATGAGCTACCATTTTGCTGATATTCTATCCCTAATACCGGGTGTTGATTTCCTGTACGGTGGTAAATGTCTTTATTTGATACACTTAAACATATCACTGGCGCCTTGTTAAAACGCGCTTTATACTCATTTGAATTTACAAAATATTTAAAGATGTTCCCATGCAAATCACCAAAATTTTCGGGAAGGCTAAAGTTTGTTTGGTTTTTATTATGGTCTAGCAATAGAACACTGAAATCATAGTCACGGACATAAGACGAAAAGTTATTTCCGACAAGTCCTTCTATCTTTTTACCCGTTTTTTTATCGATAATATTAGTTCTTAGTATTTCAATAACAGGAAAAGTATTGGCACTTTTTTCAACGCTCATCTCTACCGAAATAATTTCAATTTCGATTGAATAACGGTCACTTTTTGGGTTATCCCAATACGCTAGTGTATTAAAACGATTATTCATCATCACCAGCGTGTTACGTAAATTTTCTTGACGGTTTTCCCCTCTCGCTAAATTAGCAAAGTTGGTCGTAATGCGAGTATTTTCCGAAGGGTTATAATTCTCGTCGAAAACACTGCTTTTAATCTTAAAGGTAAAATCTTTATTCATCGTGTTTGTTGCATCCTAAGCGCCAAGATGGAAACGGAGCCTCGCTTTTAAAATCACGTTTCCATTTATCAATATTCATGTTGTCAATAAGTTAATGATTTGAATAACCTAATTTATGCCAGAGCCGATGAATGAGTTAAAGCGACTTAATTTCATTTGGAACATGAGTTATCTTCATGATCAAAAGATCAGCATATAAAGACTGGAATATAAAGTGTTAATCGTGGTATCCAGAAAATGATTAGCTTTTGATTTTGTTGATAATTAACATCTAAGAACTGCTCCACATTTATAAAATTTATTTTGATAAGAAACTTTATAATGTCGGAAGATACCCCCTTTTCCAGCGAGGTAATATCAAATTTTGCCATACCTCTTTGTAATTTTAACCATCACGACACCTTTAGTAGAACGCTCGCCTTTGAAGATTTATCTACCTCTACGTGATGATAATGATGATGGGTCACAATTCTCTGGTGTAATCTACTACTGAAATGACGAAAACTTCGATGTGTGTGATGAAGCTATAGAATATCATCATCAATAATTTTCTCGGTGCTGTTGTTCGAAACTCTATCTTTTGTTGAAAATACCTCATTTGTTAAGCAAATGTAAATTGAGTTAACTAATTGATTTAAATGGATTTAGTCAATGGTTGATGTCCACACTTGAACACTTTTAGGCACTTTTGAGCCTTTTTTGTACAGATTATGCACAAAAAAAAAGGCACTCGCCCCCGAGTGCCTTTTGACTACAACTCACTGAATATAAAGTAAATTATACCTATTCAGCGGTTCTGGTACTTGTGCGGATTAGGTAATCAAATGCGCTAAGTGCGGCTTTTGCCCCTTCTCCGGCTGAAATAATAATTTGCTTATAAGGTACTGTTGTACAGTCCCCCGCGGCAAAAATACCTTTAACACTCGTTTCGTTACGTGCGTCGATTTCAATTTCACCCATACGGTTTCTTGCGATGGTATCTCCCAACCAATTGGTGTTGGGTAATAAACCGATTTGTACGAATGCCCCTGCAACCTCAAGTAAATGAACGCTATCATCTGTACGGTCTTTATACTCAAGACCCGTCATTTTGCTACCATCACCTTTAACCTCTAAGGTTTGTGCATTCAAAATAATATCGACATTACTTAAACTGCGGACTTTTTCTTGTAACACAGAATCCGCTTTCAGTTCTGGTGCAAATTCAAGCACAGTAACATGGTCAACGACTCCCGCTAAATCGATAGCCGCTTCAATTCCTGAATTACCACCACCAATTACCGCTACACGTTTACCTTTAAACAATGGACCATCGCAATGTGGGCAGAATGTAACGCCTTTAGTGCGGTACTCTTGTTCCCCAGGAACGCCCATGTTTCTCCAGCGAGCCCCCGTAGAAATAATGATGCTGCGTGATTTTAAGATACCACCTGATGCTGTCTCAATTTGGTGTAAACCACCTTCCTCTGCTGCGGGTATCAATTTCGCTACCGATTGACCATCAATGACATCAACATCATAACTATCGACATGATTTTTTAACGCGCCCGCAAAAATTGCCCCTTCGGTTTTAATCACTGAAATATAATTTTCAATATCAACGGTATCCATTACTTGGCCGCCAAAACGCTCACCGATCACCCCAGTACGGATCCCTTTACGAGCAGTATAAATTGCAGCTGAAGCACCCGCAGGGCCACTGCCAATTACCAGTACTTCAAATGGCTTACGTTCTGTCAGTGATTTTGCTGCGCGTGCATCCGAGTTGGTATCAACCTTGCTAACAATCTCACTTAATGTCATACGCCCTTGGCCAAACTCTTTTCCATTAAGGAAAACCGCAGGAACGCCCATTACATTACGCTCGTCAATTTCGTTTTGAAAAAGCGCACCGTCAATCGCGGTATGGCTAACATTGGGGTTCAATACAGCCATTAAATTCAGTGCTTGAACAACATCAGGGCAGTTATGGCATGATAACGAGTAATAAGTCTCAAAATGAAACTCACCTTCTAGGCCTTTAACTTGTTCCAATAACTCTTGTGCTTCTTTCGATGGATGACCACCAATTTGCAATAATGCCAGCACAAGAGAGGTAAATTCATGTCCCAGTGGCGAACCTGCAAAACGCAAGCCACTATCTATTCCTGGGTTAGTAATTAAAAAAGAAGGTGTTCTTATCGCGTCGTTGCGTTCTTCACGCACACTGACTTTATCTGATAGTGATGCGATTTGTTCTAACAGCTGTTTGATTTCATTTGATTTTTGGCTGTCATCTATATTAGCAACTAATTCAACGGGTTTAGTTAAACGTTCTAAGTAGGCTTTTAATTGTGCCTGTAAATTATTGTCGAGCATGTAATCCCCTTTAATTTTAATCATAAAATCGGGTACATATACCCGTCCATGCTTCAAGTTGCAGGCCTAAACACCTGCAACTTGAATAGTTTTTTTATTAATCTAGAAACTAATTAGATTTTGCCAACTAAGTCTAAAGACGGAGACAGTGTCGCATCACCTTCTTTCCATTTCGCTGGGCAAACTTCACCTGGATGGCTAGCTACGTATTGCGCAGCTTTAACTTTACGCAGTAAATCTGAAGCATCACGGCCAATACCTTCAGCAGTGATTTCAATTGCTTGAATGATACCTTGTGGGTCAACAACAAACGTACCACGGTCTGCTAGACCTTCATTCTCACGCATATTTTCAAAGTTACGAGTTAATGCGCCAGTTGGGTCACCGATCATGGCATATTTAATTTTGCCAATAGTGTCTGAGCTTGCATGCCATGCTTTATGTGTAAAGTGGGTATCAGTAGATACAGAGAAAATCTCAACACCTAATTTTTGGAATTCTTCGTAATGGTCAGCAATATCGCCTAATTCCGTTGGGCAAACGAAAGTAAAGTCAGCTGGATAGAAGAAGAAAACACTCCATTTACCTTCAACGTCTTTTTCAGAAACTTCGATAAATTGACCGTCTTTGAATGCTTGGTTAGTAAAAGGTTTGATTTGAGTATTAATTAATGACATATGATGTTCTCCTGTTTGGTTGCCTATTAAGTTACTGTTTTACAGCAATTAAATCCAATCAGTACCCACTATCGATTTGATAGGTATAACCTAATCATTGTCATATAATTAATAGGTGCGACATTAAAACGCTTACTGAACTCTTCAGCAAGCGTTTTGTTGTTAGGAAGGTATTTTTTCTATGATTATGCCATCGTGGCAATAGTTTTGCGGAAGCGGAACAATGCAAGTGTAAAGAAAACACTCCCAATGACGATTAAAATAACAAATTGCGGCCAAACTATTTGGAAACCTGCACCACGATACAAAATAGCTTGCGCAAGGCTAACAAAGTGAGTTGTTGGCATAGTTTGCATAATATCTTGCACTAATTGAGGCATACTCTCACGTGCCGTCATTCCCCCAGAAAGCATATTTAAAGGTAATAAAACTAAAATCATCAATAGACCGAACTGAGGCATGGACCTTGCGATAGTTCCCATAAAAATCCCGATTGACGTCGTCGCAAATAAACTCAGCGCAACCCCTCCCATAAAGAGCAATATAGACCCCTCAATAGGGACTTGCAGCAAGGTTTTAACCACCAGCAACAATGAAACACCCGATGCAATCAGTACCACCAGCCCCATGGACCATATTTTCGACATCATGATTTCAAATGGCGTCAACGGCATCACCATCAAGTGCTCTACTGTGCCATGCTCCCGTTCACGGATTAACGCAGCCCCAGTCAAGACAATAGACAACATCGTGATATTGTTAATAATCGCCATTACGGAACCGAACCACGATTGCGTCAAATTAGGGTTAAAACGCATCCTCACTTCTAAGTCTACTGGCAAGCTTGCATTACTTCGATACTTTGCTAAAAACTCGTTGACCTCTCCTAATGTAATATTTTGGATATAGCTATTTCCTAAAAAAGCTTGGCTCATCCGTGTTGCATCAATATTAACTTGGATTTCAGGTTGTCGCCCTGCAAGAACATCTTTTTGAAAATTAGGCGGAATATCGAGTGCGAAGGTGTATGAACCTCTATTTAATAAACCGTCAATTTGGTCAGGTGTAATATCTGCCGGGGGTAAAAAATACGGGGCATAAAAGCTGTTGATGATCCGATTCGATAACTGTGAGCGGTCTTGATCGGCTATCGCAATAGGCGCGTTATGTAACGAACCCGGCGTAACCGTTGCCGATGAATAAATCGAAACGGTAAACGCAAAGACGATCAATGCAAGCATCGCTTTATCTCGGCCTAAGCTGCGTAACTCTTTAACCCCTAGGTTGATGATATTTTGTATTTTACGCATCATACTAAACCTCCTGCTTTTTCAAAAACAATACGCTTAAGCCAATAACAAGCGGTACCGTGATAAGTAGCGGGATAAATGATGCCTGTAAATCAAATAAATTCAGCCCCTTAGAGAATGTCCCCCGAGTGATGGTTAAGAAATGTGATGTCGGGTAGACCATACCAACCCACCGACCTATTCCTTCTAATGAAGATACGGGGTCAATCATTCCTGAAAATTGAGTCGCAGGAATTAAAGTAATGATTGATGTACCAAAAATAGCAGCGATTTGGCTTTTCATAAAACAAGAAATGAGTAAACCAATCCCCGTTGCAATACTGACATACAAGAAAGCCGCTAACGTCAACGTTAGGAAGCTCCCCTTAAATTCCACACCAAATATATATACCGATAAAATGCACAGTAATAAAAAGTTAAACATGCCTAATAAAATATAAGGCAATTGTTTACCAAGCAAAAACTCTAATTTGGTGATCGGGGTGACATAAAGATTGATTATCGAACCTAATTCTTTTTCGCGTACCACACTAAGAGCACTTAACATGGCTGGGATCATCATTAATAACAATGGGATAACCGCAGGTACAATAGCGGGTAAGCTGCGAACATCAGGGTTATAACGATAGCGAGTTTCGATATCGATAGCCGGCATCCCTGCAACCCCGACAGGTTGACGAGCAGCCATTGTACTTAGCCAAGCAAGGTGCATAGCTTGCACGTAGCCACGTACCGTTTCTGCTCGGTTTGGCATTGCGCCATCAATCCATACCCCAATTTTGACATTATTTCCTCGAGCAACATCCCTCGCAAAATTAGGTGGAATTTCTATAGCAACGGTAATCTTACCGCTACGCATTCCAGCCTCTAAATCATCATAATCTTTGATAGGCGGCTGCTCGATAAAATAACGAGAACCTGCGAGGTTTAGAGTATATCCTTGACTTAACCCCGTTTGGTCACGATCTAGTACTGAAAAGCGTAAGTTTTCGACGTCCATGCTAATCCCATAACCCATAATAAACATTAGGATCACTGTTCCAAGTAACGCTAATGTTGAACGAACCGGGTCGCGGCGAAGCTCCATGCCTTCACGAATGGAATAGCTGAATAACCGACGTAAGCTAAAACGCTTTTTAAGTGCATCTGTTGCTTGCTCTTTTAATGCAGGGTCAACATGGAATTCAGGGGCTGTTTCTTGCTCAGCTCCCGCTTCCCCTACAGCATCTTGCAAATAGGCGATAAAGGTTTCTTCAAGAGTGCCTAAACCTCTTTTTTTGGTTAAATTAACTGGCGTATCACAATCCAGTACTTTCCCTGCATGCATCAACGAAATTCGGTCACAACGCTCAGCTTCATTCATAAAGTGGGTCGAAATAAAAATTGTGACACCGTCACGTCTTGATAGGTCTACCATCAAATTCCAGAACATATCCCTCGCGACAGGATCGACCCCTGAGGTAGGCTCATCTAGGATTAACATCTCTGGTTCATGGATCACCGCAACGGCCAACGATAAGCGCTGGCGGATGCCTAGAGGTAAATCATCTGGCATGGTTTCTCTAACATCTTCCAACTCAAAGCGTTGGCACATGTCATTAATACGCTGTGCAATGTTATCTTCTGGAATATGAAAGAGTTTCGCATGCAGTTCAAGGTTTTGCTCTACACTCAGTTCGCTATACAGGGAGAAGGCTTGTGACATATAGCCCACACGCTTACGCGTTTCAATATCTTTAGGGTCAATTTCTTGCCCAAATAACCAAGCTTGTCCTTCACTCGCTTGTAATAGCCCGGTTAGCATTTTCATGGTGGTCGATTTACCACAACCGTTAGAACCTAAAAAACCAAATATCTCCCCTTTAGGGATTTTTAAGTTCACATGGTCAACCGCCACAAAATTACCAAAGCGCATCGTCAAGCCTTGCGCTTCAATCGCAATCACATCATCTTTTGATTTATCACGCGGGGGAATAATGACTTTTTTGTGGCCACTGCGTTTTTCTTCAGGTAACAATTGAATAAACGCAGCTTCAAGATCATCACAATGGGTTTGTTTTTTTAGCTCCGATGCGTGACCGGTGGCTAAAACTTTACCGTCGTCCATCGCAACCAACCAATCGAACCGTTCCGCTTCTTCCATATACGCGGTTGCCACTAATACGCTCATGTTTGTTTGACGTAAACGAATTCGGTCAATCAGGTCCCAGAACTGCGCACGAGATAATGGGTCTACCCCTGTCGTCGGTTCATCTAAAATAAGTAAATCCGGGTCATGAATCAACGCACAACATAGGCCTAATTTTTGTTTCATCCCTCCCGATAGCTTACCAGCGGGTCGGTCTTTAAACGGAGCGAGCCCTGTGCTTTCAAGTAAGTCTTGAATCCGGTACTCACGTTCAGCTTTTGATTGACCAAACAACCGGCCAAAAAAATCCACATTCTCATATACGGATAGTGTGTGGTACAGGTTCTTTCCTAGCCCTTGCGGCATGTAAGCAATTCGTGGGCATACTGCCCTGCGATGCAAAGCGCTGTTCATATCCCCATCAAGTACCCTTACGTGGCCTTGCTGAATCGCCCTAGCCCCTGCAATTAGTGAAATTAGACTCGATTTACCCACTCCATCAGGCCCTATTAGCCCAACCATTTTCCTCGCAGGGATAGAAAGAACAATGTCATCCAACGCACAATTTTCACCATAATGCTGGCTGACATGCTGTAAATCGATTATCACATCATCCATCAATTTGTTGGTCATTGCGGTAATCTCACCTCAAGTTCAGCAGGCCAAGGTTCATTTGGGTCTAAACGCACATAAGCCTTTCCTGGTAACCCCGTTTTGACGTATTCAAGGTGTTGCTCTAATAATTCAGGTGATATGCGCGCCCTAACCCGGAACATTAGCTTTAAGCGTTCATTTTGGGTTTCCACCGTTTTTGGGGTGAATTGAGCCACACTGGCAACAAAGGTTGTTTTTGCCGGAATAACAATATTAGGCGCAGCATCAAGGATAATATGGACATCGCTACCTATCGCAACTTTCCCTGCATCTTCTGTCGGCAAGAAAAATGTCATATAAACATCGCTTAAATCAACCATATTTAAGACCCGCCCACCGGCTCCAAGTACCTCTCCTGGCTCAGCTACACGGTATTGAACGCGTCCATTTCTTGGGGCTTTTAAAATACTATCGTCTAAATCTGCTAAAATCCTGCGCTCTGTAGCCGTCGCAGCTTCAACACGGTTTTTAGCTTGTACAATCCCTGCAGAAGCAGAATCAATGGCAGAAGTCGATGCGGCAACTTGTGCTTTAGAAGCTTCTAAAGCGGCTCTAGCCCCTTGCATCTGCGCGGTATCATCATCAACTTGCTGCTGTGAAACGGCGTTTGTTCTGACTAATGCTCTAGAACGATTAAGCCGTTTTTGTGCGGCATTCAACTCAGCTTCACGTTGGCGAACGACTGCTTGAGCGGCTAATTTTTCGCTCTTACGTTGTGCTAAGGCAGATTCAGCCGTAGTGACGGCACTAATCGCTTGACGCAATTGTGCTTGTACTTCATGCAGTTGCTCTTGAAGAGCACGAGTATCCATCCGTGCGAGCTCTTGACCTGCTTTAACAAAAGCCCCTTCTTTTACGTTGATTGTTTCAATTCTACCTGCTGTTTTAGTCGCAATATCAATCTCAGTTGCTTCAATACGGCCGTTACTCTGCGCAAAGCCCGCAGGTAGCCCCCCAGAGTTCACACTCCAGTAATAATAGCCGCCCACGGCAATAATGATTATTAAAATGAGATACAACGATACTTTTCGCTTATTTATTTTCATACCATCCCTTTTCCATTAAATGAGAAAACAATGAACAACAATTATTTTGATTATTAACCTGGTGAAATTAATAAAGCCGTATAACTGTTTATATACGAAATAAATACGATTAAGACTGAAGTTGTGATGCTTTCTTTTTTTAATCGAGCTACATTTTTCCAAATACAGTTCGATTATTAGCTATCTATCTAATTTAACGACATTTTATCAGGATTTATCTTAAGTATAGTTGCCGTACATCACAAAAAAATAGAATAGATTAGAAAAAGTGATAATAAGGCATTTATTGTATATGTTTATACAAAAATAAAGCCAGTATTTAATTTACTGGCTTACTTGAATAAACTTTAAAAACATCTTTAATATTACATTTACAAGTTGTTTATTTTCTACAAAAATTAACTAGCAAATATTGCAATTGTTTTTTCATCCATCCGATAACGAACCCACTCATCTTGTGGCTGTGCACCGATACTTTTATAAAAATCGATTGCGGGCTGATTCCAGTCTAAAACGCTCCATTCAAGGCGCTGACATTTGCGCTCTACAGCAAGCGTTGCAATGTATTTCAATAATTTTTTCCCTGCACCAGCGCCTCTGTAATCAGGAGAAACGTATAAATCCTCTAAATATATTCCATTATTCCCTAGCCAAGTTGAATAACTTGTAAAAAATACGGCATATCCTGCAGGTTGCCCGTCAATATAACAAATTAAAGCTTCAGTATTTGAATCTGAACCGAATAACGAATTTTCAATGTCAGTAACGGAGGCTTTTACTTCATGACGAGCCTTTTCATAATCAGCCAACTCGATGATCATGTCTAAAATTAATGCAGCATCTTGGCGTGTTGCGGGTTTTATTTCTACGTTCATTAGTCATTCCCTTATAATTTGAGCATCAATTTTATGTATTACTCGCTAAAATCCCAACCATCAGAAATTTTATTCATCTCATCATTAGCTGTATAAGTTTTGTTTATACCAATAACTTACTTCTGAGTAGATAAATTAAACAGCGCATTTTAGGACATTGCTCCTTAAACAGTCTATTTGCTATGATACCGACATTGTTCAACTTAACTAAATAATAAGGAGGCTAATCTATGTTGTTGTGTGATTTAATTGAATATTCACACTTCTTTGGTAATCGCCAAAGCTCAGGCTTTCACAGTTTTATACTGCGATAACCCTGCCTGAGCGAAATTACCAATTGGGTGTTCCCTCAGCTTACTGGGTTGTCGTTCTGACAATTCCTTGGCATTTTTGTGCCTAAAAATTGAGTAAGCTATGAGTACTTTATTGTCTGTAAAATCATTAAACTACGATACACCAACAACGTCTTTATTAAATGATGTTTCTTTTACCTTACAACAAGGTGAACGTATAGGCTTAATAGGCCATAACGGCAGTGGGAAAAGTACATTATTAAAACTGATAACCCACCAGTTATCTCCAAATAGTGGCACTATCACTTATGCAAACCATTGCGTCACCGCTTATATCGAACAGCATTTACCTGCAGATGTTGCTAATCTGTCACTCATTGATGCTATTGTTGAGAAGCTTCCTGAGCAAGATAAAATAACAGACCGCTGGCGGGCTGAAGTTTTATTATCTGAGTTAGGCTTTACGACACAACAATGGGAACAAAAAGCAAACACAATAAGTGGTGGTCAACATACTCGTTTATTATTAGGCCGTGCTTTAATTGAACAACCTGATTTATTACTGTTAGATGAACCGAGTAACCACTTAGATCTGCCTACCCTTATTTGGTTAGGTGATTTTCTGCAATCATGGAAAGGCAGCTTTATACTTGTTTCCCATGACCAAGCGTTACTTGATAAAGTGACCAACTGCACATGGATTTTGCGGGATAAATCGCTCCATTTTTTTCGGTTAGCTTGTAGCGCCGCTCGTCAAGCGCTAATTGAAAAAGATATCGCAGACGAACATCGGTTTCAGGCAGAGCAAAAGGAAATTGACCGCATAACCTCAAGTGCTAAGCGCTTAGCCATATGGGGACACGTGTACGATAACGAAGCACTTTCTCGTAAAGCAAAGCAGATGGAAAAGCATATTGATCGTCTTAAGGATGACCAAACAGAAGTCACAGAGGGTTACCAATGGACATTATCTTTAAATGGCAAATCCATCCCTGCAAACCGCGTACTTGAGTTAGAGAATACCGTCATTTCAACACCTAATGGCTTGCATTTATTTACTAGTGCATTTCATCAAGTTAAAAGTGGCGATCGTATTGCTATTATCGGTGCAAATGGTTGTGGTAAATCAACATTATTGCGTCTACTTTGGCAGCACTATCAGCAAGATTTACGCTATAGTTCGCAGCTAAAGTTTCATCCTGCAATTAGCACTGGTTATTATGATCAGCAACTTGCGCAGCTAAATGATAATGACACTCTACTGGATGCATTACGCCCTTTTGCACCGTTAACAGATGAACAACGCAAAATGGCCTTAATCAGTGCAGGTTTTGCTTATACTCGTCACTCACAAAAAGTAGCAACACTGAGTGGCGGGGAACGCTCTAGACTGTTGTTTATTGGTTTAAGTTTGGCTCAATATGAATTATTGTTACTGGATGAGCCAACAAACCACCTTGATCTTGAAGGGAAAGAAGCACTAAGCGAGCAAATCCGCCAATTTTCAGGGGCATTACTGGTCGTCAGCCATGATAGGTGGCTGATCGAAAATAGCTGCCAACGTTTTTGGTTTATTAATGATAATCGTTTGGAAGAATACCTCAATGTAGATGATATCTATCATAAAATTGAGCAGCAATCCCAGCTGTTGTTAGTCAATAATCCCCCGCTTATTAATGCAAGTGCGGAGCTTGATGTTTACCCTAGCAAAGCAACTCAGGAAGATGAATTGCTAGAAAAATTGTTAGTGTTAGAGGAAAAGTTACAAGCTGACCAAAAACGCAAACTGAATCATCAAAAACCACAATTACAGCAGCAATGGATTGAAGAAATTGCCTATATACAATCTCAATTAGGTTTATAACCTATTCCCCTGATAATTCAATATTATCAGGGGGATTTATACCATTCATGTTTCTATGATAAATTTAATTTATTATAATTTTAAGTAAGAATACTCTTTTTTTAGCATTCTAATTATTTATTTTTTTCATTAACATTAACAACCTTTGAATGTTAATAATATTTTTATATTTTATATTTCCCATTAAAGATAAACATATAGTCCAAAATTTAGTATACCTACAAACCCAATAAACAAGGTTAATTATTATGCAGAAATATAGGATCACCGATATTGAAAAAAATCATGATGGCATCACACTATATAAAATAGAAAACCTAATAACCAAAGAATATGGTGGATGGGTTAGTAGTGAAAGTAATTTAAGTCAGGAAGGTAATTGTTTTATTTTAGATGATGCGATGGTATATGGTAACGCTCATATTTCTGGTGATGCACAAATATCTGGTAATGCCTGCATATGTGACGATGCAAAAGTATATGACAATGCTATGGTTTATGGTAATGCTCTAATATCCGATAATGCAAATATTTATGGAAATGCAAAGGTATCTGATAATGCTAGTGTTTCTGGTAATTCTAAAGTATTAGATAAATCCGATGTTTTCGATAATGCTAAAGTTTCAGGCAATGCTGAATTAAGAGGAAGATGCCTTATTATGAACTCAGCTGAAATAAGCGAATTTGCTCAAATCACAGGAAAAGATTATACCGCAGTAATAATAAAAGACTCTGCTAAAGTTTATGGTAATGCCATAGTGACTAATAATTCTATTATTAGTGGTCATGCTGAGGTTTATGACAATGCGAAAATACTTATTAGTTGTCAGGTAACTAATTATGCAAAAGTCTATGAAAATGCCACTGTAGAAGGCAGTCCACTCATTAGTGAAAATGCTCAAGTTTATGGTAATGCCCTTATCAGGAATAATGCAATAATAAGAGGTAATGCGAGGGTTTATGGCAATGCGTCAATAAATTTAGGCACCGTGATAGAGGGAAATGATTATGTATCGGGTATTTGCTACTGGGAGGATATTCACTCTCTATCCGCCTTAAAAATATTCATTCCTGGTGGGGGTAAAGCTGCATCTATTTATGCTAATGGCAACCACCAAGTTCAGGTTGAAATTAATATCGAAGCGAAAAACAATCACAACCAACCACTTGACATATCGCCAAAAGATATATTTAAAAACATTCAACTAGTAGATTATAAGAATGAACCGTTTTCTAATGTACTTCACTATACTGATATATGCGGAAACTATGTCCCAAACAGTGGTACGTCTAATAAACAGGTTAACATTTCATCATGTATTGTCTATGTCTCTCTTAACCATCTAATTGAAGCATTTAAACTCTGTGTAAGATGTCAAATTAATCAAGATGAATATACTACAGCCCTAGAATATAATGGGAAAAATAAAATGCCTGATTATGTTCTATTGAATGTACTACCCAAACGTATTTTTTCAGAGTCCGATCTTGATAAGTACTCTCTTGAACACCCCATTATCGAGAAAGGCGTGGGTGGTTACTCAAATAGCATTTTGACTAAATACTACGTAAGATTTAATAATACAAATGGCACAATTACTCATGACGCATCATGCCAAGAGCATCTATGGTTCCACTATAAACAAACAGGTAATTACAAAGGTTGTAGCACATCAACGGACTCTTCAGTCAAACAAAATCACGATGCCGCATATACAACAACATTTCATTTCACACAAAAATGGTCCATCACTGTTACATCAAAAAACCATGAAAAATCAGGGTTATGCTTTTGGAGTTACCGTGTTTGGTATGGTGCTTTATGGAATTATAGTGAATGGGGAGAAAAAATGGCGTTTATTTTGCGTGACCAATATGGAAATGAAGCCACAATTATAGCCAAGGTAGGTAATGATGAACATATTAAATTTTATGTTAGCTAACCAACCGCATTATTATATTTATTAATTTCTCAGCATTATAAATTATAACGCTTATTATTTTAATAATGTCATAATCAAAAACATCCAACAAAAATCAATAATAAATTAAATGGATAACATTCTATGAATAAATTTTTTTCACAAAGCCAAAATTTCATAAGTGCATTAAAAACAGGAATAGACCCTAGAACCGGTATTTTTTCCTTAAATATCCCTATCGTTAATATTAATTGTAACTATGGCATGGGCCCCGAAATTAACTTATCATTATGCAGTAGTTCATTACAAAATAATAATAGTGGCTTTGGT
Source organism: Providencia sp. NPDC089933 (assembly GCF_049545585.1). NCBI lineage: Bacteria > Pseudomonadati > Pseudomonadota > Gammaproteobacteria > Enterobacterales > Morganellaceae > Providencia > Providencia sp. NPDC089933. The sequence goes on along the minus strand of NZ_JBMWDT010000001.1, from coordinate 664,987 downwards.
ATGGGCTTCTCATTACCATTAACCACCTATGACAGTAAGAACAAACTACTTCACTTATCATCTGGTGAAAAATATCTTATTAATGATACTGTTGCCAATTTTGAAGTAAAACAAAAAAAGTTAAATAATTTTATTTTTGAACGTTTTGATGATTTTTATAAAATCACCTATAAATCAGGTGTAGTTGAAATATTAGAAGGACCATCTTCGGGAAGTGATATCAAAAATACATTAAAAATCGAAAGTTATGATGGCCATTTTGTTATCCTAAAATGGGCGTTTTTTGGCTTCCCTCACCTTTTAGAAATAAAAGATGAAAATAATGTTTTATTATCGATAGACTACGAAAATTATAATCAGCCTATAATATCAATATACCCCCTATCACTAGAATGCTATAAAATAAAATTAAAAATATTCAATGGACATTTACAGCAACTTATAAAAACAACAGAAAATTATATTTGGCATTTCAGTTATAATGAATATGGTTACATAGAAAAAATAATACATCCTACTGGGTTAGTTGAATCTATTTATTATCAAAGAGACCTCATTAGATTCCCTGAGGATATATACCCTGCACTAATTGCCGCAACTCGCCATACGTTATCCTTCCAAGGAGAACAACCTGATATTGTCACCTCCTATACTTATACAAACACAAATTATTTAGGCTTTGCTAGCGGATTAAATTTCAAATCGGATACTGATAATTTATATTCGCTTTTAACTAATTATACTTATGGGTCTACAGAAATACAGAGAAGTGATGACCTAATTATAGAAACTAAACGGCTCTATAATAACTATCATTTACTGACAAATGAAATTACAACATATCAATCACATAATGGTTCTATTAATATTAATCGTACAGACTATGATTATTACGCCGTTATCGGTCTTCCTTTTGATAAGCAACCCCCTCAATTTCAATTCGTTAACAAAAAAACTATCACATGGGAAAATCAACAAGGTCAAAAACGACAAGATGTTTATCAATCCGAATTTGACGAACATGGCAACCCTACATTAGAAATACATCCCGATGGTACGCGAATCATTATGCAATGGTATTCAGCAGAAGAAAGTAGCGATACCAATAATAATTTATTGTGCCCTCGCGAAAAAAATGGATTTGTCCGCTTCATGAAATCCAAAATAGTAATACCTAACCAAACTGATTATCAAACACCGACTACATCAACATATTATTCCTACAGCTACCTAGAAAATACCGAGATAATTATTTTACACCAAGAACAATATTATGCAGATAATCGTTTATTGCAAAAACGTATTTTTGAATTTTGTAGCCAGAGAAATGGTATAGAATATGGTAGAATAACAGCTAGTTATAATATTTTTTATCAAGATGGGGAAAACTCAACCCACTTCGATTCAAAACAATCTATTAGCACTTCTATACAAAACCAGCAAATAGTTCAAAAAAATCAATTTCAAGGGCATGATGGTTGCCAATTAGCAACAATGAAAAAACTATCAATGCTGAGTTTATGTTTGCTGAGTGAAATAAATAGGTTAGGCATTCAAACTAATTATACTTATGACCAGATTGGCCGGATATTGAGCCAAACTGAAGCTGTGGGTTCCGCCTATGAGCGAACAATATATTGGCATTATAAAATCACTCATTTAGGCCCTATTACTTATGAAAAAGACTCATATGGTAATCAAGCAAAAATACTCTTCAATAGTTTAGGTTACCCTATAAAACAATATCAATTTGATAATGATGGAACCCAAGAATGGTACGAGGTAAAGCATCAGAAATATGGGCCATTAGGTAACCTACAAGCAACAACAGAACAAGATACCCAATTTTCTGATAGAAAACAGCAGTGCTATACCATAAATACAACCTATAAAAGAGACTCATGGGGTGAAATTACTACGACAAGGCTTAATAATAATTTTGAAACACACCGAATAGTTGACCCAATCTTATTAACCGAAACACATACTCAGCAAGGTTGGTTAAACGGCCAACATCTACAAAGTGGCCAGTGGATGACTATTCTTAATAAGAAAAATCAATTGCCCAAACTCACACTACGTATTGATTCGAATAGTGAAATTATTGCCTCTCAACAACACTTTTGGGACGGTTCAGGGCGTTTACGTAAACAAATTGATGAGTTAGGCAATCCTATTGAATGGACCTATGATGTGTATGGTCGTGTTCTTAGCCAAACATTACCTGATGGCACAGTAATTGAACAAACATATGTCCCATATTTAATGGGAAAAGAAGTTTCATCCATTCAAGTAACTGATATCAATGGCCATTGCTGGGTTCTAGGAAGCCAAGAATTTGACAGTTTAGGCCGTTTAACCCTACAAGAAAGCGGCAAACGAGTCACAACCTACCAATATGATAACGCATCCCCCTCGCCTTCATTCATCACATTACCTTCAGGAGAAACCGTACATTATGAGTATATCCCTGAATTAAATAATGCCATAAATAAGGTCAATGTATGTGGCGTCACTCAGGAGTTTGAATATGATTTAGCCACCGCAGAACTGTTACATTCTACAGAAAAAGACACAAAAGTGAGCAATCAATGGAATAATTCAGGCACATTGAAACGAGAAACAATGATTTTATCGGGTGTAACTAAGCAGACTGAATATCAATGGACATTGCAAGGAAAGCCCGTGTCATACCATGATATTACAGGGGCAAAAACAGACTATCAACGAGATAAATATGGTCGATTAAGTCGAATTTTTGATAGTGCTCTGATAACTGATTTTACCTATGATGCGCTGGGTCGTTTAATTACGCAAATAGTAACTGATAATTCTACCCATGCTTTTATACTCACCACATTCACTTACAATGAGTTTAATCAGGAAATTAGACGGAGTATCACCGATAACCAAGGTTCTCAATTGGTTATTCAAAGTATATGGCTAAAAAATGGCTTACTATCATCCAAACATACGACATTGGATAATAAGCCCGTAAAAAATGAAAAATATCGCTATGATAAACGTAATCGTTTAATAGGTTACTCTTTTGAAGGTAATGAGCACCCTATAGACTGCTATGGGCAATCAGTTAGACAGCAATTCTATGATTACGACCCATTAAATAACCTTATTCAGGTACGCACCGTACTAAAAAACCACGAAGTGGATATTGCCCTGCACCATTACAATAATAAAGATGACCCTACACAATTAACCGCCATATCTCATTCACACCGTAATTACCCTGCGAATATTCCACTTGAGTATGATAAATGTGGTCGTCTGATACTAGATAATGCAGGTAGGACATTACACTATGACCCTCTAGGGCGGCTTATTCGCGTTAATGGGCTAGAAAATAGCAAATATGGCTACAATGCTCTAAATCAAATTGTGAGCCAAACCGTCAAAAATAATCAAAATCATCAACTCTATTACCGCGCCGACGAGCTAGTTAATGAAATCACCACAGAAAAAAACAACAAAATTCGTTTAATAAAAGCAGGTCATACTTGCTTAGCTGTTGGATGTAATACTGAACTAACCTTAATGGCGAATGAATATAATGACAATTTAATATGGTCTTTAAATACAAACAATAAGCTGAGCCAGTCCCACTCTAGGTTGCCATATGGCGAAGATAAAACAACAGAACATTTTCTTGGCTTAAATGGTGAGCGAATTGACCCAATTACAGGTGTTTATCACCTAGGCAATGGTTATCGTGCATATAACCCATGCCTAATGCGCTTTCATTGCCCTGATAGTTTGAGCCCTTTTGGCAAAGGGGGGATAAATCCCTATGCCTATTGTGCCGGAGACCCGATAAACCGGATTGACCCATCAGGGCACTTTAGTCTTAAAGCAATGAGTGGGTTAGCGATTGGGGCATTAGGGATAATTTTCTCTGGTGTAACATTTGGTGCATCATTAGCAGCCTCTGGCGCCATCATGGCAAGTATTACACTAATATTAAGTGTTGCCTCAGATGCTACGGGGATCGCTAGCATGTTAACTCGGAAAAGTGACCCCCAAGCTTCAAGTATCTTAGGCTGGGCATCTCTTGCACTGGGTATTGCCAGCATAGGTACTAGTGTAAGTAGCCTTAAGCTCAATTCCAATAGGCTATTTTCTATACTAACAAACAAAAATAGCTCACCTCTCAGTACAAAATTAACAACCTTTGGTGGCAAAATGGAAGGGATGGTCCCTATGGGGAAAGATTTTTATTTTTTTGAAGATATCTATCATAATGAAAAGCGACTAAATATTGTTGCACATGGAATAAAACAACAAAACGGTACCGCACTACTCTACAGAAGCGCTCAAAATCATATGACCCCAAATGAATTGTATGAAATATTATCAAAAAGAAAAGACTTATCTAATTATACCAATATACGCACAATTATGTGCCACTCAGGAAATGGAGGAGAGCAGTCATTTGCAAAACAGTTAGCTAGGTTAACCAATAAACCCGTAAAAGCGTACTTAGGGCCCGTAACTGGAAATTTTGAAACCGAGGAAGTCAATAAAATTTTGCTGGGTGCGACGCGGCGTTATGGAGACGAGGGGCTCGAATATATGGTTAATCTATTTTCCCAAAAATATGAATTTCAAATAAGAAAAACCAATCCTTATTCGATTTTTTCATCGGAATATTTTTCCTATAAATATGACCCAATAAAATTTAACCCATAAAGGTAACAACATCATTATACTGATGGCACAAGCTCAATACCTTTTTCATTAGCAGGACAGTACCCATCTTTGTTATACAACCGCTGTCCTCTGGAGTTTTTTATTGGTTTATCAATAAAATAAGTTACCCTATCAATAATTATTTATAAAATACTTTTTTTAATAGCCTAAATACTAAACAAGCTTTTTAGTATTTTAATTTTTGTTTTTTATTTTTTGCACGTTTAAAATAAGAAGTTGGCACACTAGGGCAAACGACTTCTTTGAATTTTACGTCTTTATTTGAAGGTTGTATTGCTTCACCGTCAGCGGGTGTTGAGGCTTTATTCTTCTGTGTTTTGTTAGTATCTTTCATATATGATTGCTCATTCACTTGTATAATATCATTTGTTTTAGCCATTTGATTTTCCTTCTGTCACTAATACTGCATTCACTTGTTCTATTCTTTCTACTGCTCGATTGATGATCTCAACCACTTTAGTCGATTCATCCTTCGTCAATTGTTGAAGAACAATTTTATGCCTTAACAATGATTTAAATTTATCTACTGCACATTCAATTTCATTAGCAAACTGATTTCCGGCTTTCAATTCCTGTGCATATTTTAATTTTAGCTGAACTTCAGCTAAAATCTCAGCTTTGAGCAATAAAAAACACCGCCCTTCAGGTGTGATCACATAGCATTTACGGCCTTTCCCGTTATCTTTACCCTCTGTGATAAAACCTAATTCTTCTAACAAAGTCAAAGTTGGATATATCACCCCTGGGCTTGGGCAATAAAAACCAGCGGTTTCTTCCCCAATTTTTTTAATTAGGTCATAACCATAGTTTATTCCCCCTGTCAGTAAATGTAAGATATATATCCTCAACTGTTTTGGGTTGAACATGCGACTGACACTTTTGCCATTACATAAGCATGACCCTGACTGCGGTTCCCTTATCATTAAAACTCTCAGTGGTTATTCGCTATCAAAACCGATATATCTAACATAATAGCCATTTTTACAGAAAATGCTAGCTTTAGATATATCGGTTTTTCTCATATCGTGCTAATGATAATCATTCGTATATAAATCATACCAGCAATGTCGAGATAATATAGTGAAAAAATGCGATAAACTGACGATGAAGAAACCAGCCATTAAAATATGACTGGTTTACAATAAGAATGGTAATTAGCCTATATTAGGTAATATATTGAAAACTATACCTAACTGAACACCTATAACGATAATACCACAAATGAATACCAGTGATAACCCTAACCCGCCACCTAAGACTTGATACTTACGTTGATTTAATGCTCTGGATTTAAACGCCATCGCACTAGGTAATAACAACGCCAATATTGAAAGTGCTATCGCGGCATAGCCTAACGCCATCACAAACCCTTTCGGATAGAACAAGGCAAAAACTAGTGGTGGAGCAAAAGTCAGTATTCCGGTTTGTAAACGCCCTGATGCGTTATCTTGCCGTTTGAACAAATCCGCTAAGAAATCAAATAACCCTAATGCAACACCGAGGAATGACGTTGCTAAAGCGAGACTCATAAACATTTGAGCAACCAGTTCGGTTCTTTCAGATTGCGCTACATTTTTAATAGCATCTAACAGCCCGTTTAACCCTGCATTTTCAGCAAGAATACCCACGAAGGTCGTTGTACCTATACTTCCAAGAGTTGCTATTTGCCATAATATATAAGCGATTAAAGGAATAGCACTACCAATGATAAATATGATCCGTAATTTTTTTACGTCTCCTCCCATATATTTAACAATACTAGGCACACTACCATGGAAGCCAAAAGAGGTAAAAAATACCGGAATAGCAGATAATATCAGTACCTTTTCAGTCGGCGCCGACAGCAAATTTTGCTGTTCTACATGTGGTATCATTAACGCCAAAATAATCACTAAAAATACAATTTTTGCTGTAAACAATATACGGTTAATAAAATCTACCGATGACGTGCCAAAACAAACTACCCCGCCGCCGATTACTGTGAATAGCACGATCCCCATCCAATCAGCCATTTCAATGGCCAAACTGCTGTTTAAATTTGATGTGATAATTTCCCCTGCACCACTAACGTAAGCTGCTGTCAGAGCATACATCAGAAACATCATGCTAAAACCGGTAATAAACTTACCGCCTGAACCTAAATAGCGCTGAGCAACACTCCCGATCCCCGTTTCATGGGATTCATGTTGATAAACTTCAACCAATAATAATGCGGTGTAACACATCAATGCCCATAACACTAATAGCATGGCTAAACTGGCCATAAAACCATTGCCAGCGGCTGCAATTGGCATAGCCAACATACCTGCGCCAATCGTAGTACCTGCAACAATAAAAACACTACCAAGCGTGCGATTTTTCATATTGAGATCCTAGCAAGTCAATTAAACACTAATTTTATAATTGGAATGATTGAGTTTATTTTCTTCATCAACGAGTTGTTGTAGCTTGTCTGCAAAGATATTTTTTAATTCCGCCCAGTAATTATCGAAATGCCCTTTATCTCGTAAACAGTGAGTCATAACTGCCGCCCTTAATACATATACTGAACGGACCTTCTGCCACTCTTCATCTGAAAAATGTGCGTCTCGGCATAGTTTTAACGGAGTATCTCCATATTCTTCATGAGTTAACGAAGTTGAGGATGTTAGAAAATCATTAGAATAAGTGCGCCCTGAAGCATACGAACACAGCTCATATAACCGTTTATTTAATTGGTTTTGCTTTTCTAATGATGTGTTGCCTGATTCGCGGAACATAAAATTCACCATGTGGAAATCAGGTGCGGGCATTGCAGCAATTGAAAATTGACGGTCGCCAATAATAAATGGCTCACATTGGTTAATTTCCTGAATTATCCAATGAGCCGTCGTTACTCCTGCCGCGATCACCTTCCCATAGCCTAAAAGATTTAGCGGCACTAAACGATGTGCCGCCCATACCGCAGCTGCGGTTGCCCCAGATTTTGAACCTTCCATAATAGAAGAGCCAAGCAACACATTCTGTACTTTGTCCGTTTTACGCTGTTTTTCTTGTACTTCCTCAAATACATAAGCAGCATGATAAGAAATCAAATCGACAATGCGCTTATCTTTCATACAAATAGCGCCAGCTGAATAAGGAATGAAACCAACTTTATGCGGGTCAACAGTAATAGAGTCGGCTTGGTTTAGTGCTTTAAAACTCTCGTATACCTCAGGCTTCGGCCAAACGATCTCTTTAGGGAATATTCCTTCACTATGATAGCGTTTAATTAGTGCATCATAATCAATGAATTGGTTATTTTCATCACGGAACATTGCACAAGCATACCCCGCATAAGCTGCATCAATATGCACATAAAATGAAACCCCGAAACGCTGTTCGCATTCCTCACGTAACTTAATGACTTCTTTAATGTTATCAATTGATCCGGTTTCTGTTGTACCCACAACAGCAACCACAGCAAGGATCGGTTCACCCCGCTCTATCAATGAAAAGACCGTTTCACGCATTTTTTGTACATCAGTTCGGTAACTTTCATCGACGGGTAACTGGACGATGTTCTGTTGACCTAAACCAAGAATATCCATCGCTTTCATCCATGAATAATGCTTGGATTGCGGCACTAATAATTTACCTAATTTTCCTTGCTCAATACCAACACCACGGCACGTTAAATCACGAACCTCTTCAAAAATGTGGCGTTTTTTTAATTCATCAATTAAGTCCAATATTTTACTAACCGGCAAATTCAGTAATTCTTTTTCTGATTTACCATTCAGTAAATGTTGTGCTTCTGGGTGTTGCGCAACAGCTAATGGTAACGTTTTGATGTTTCGTGCCACCCATAACCCTTCATAATTGGCCACCGTACCACCAGAGGTAATATGCCCCCAAGCTTGTTGTACGTCATAGCCAAACATAGCGCATAAATCTAAACCAGCTTCTACTTCTAATACCGTTGTTGTAGGTGAAGATTCTTGTGCACAGTTATTGGGGTTGTACATCATCGCCATCACATAAGCGAGATTAGAGATCATCAGTGTATCGGCATTCATATGCCCCATATAACGGGGTGAAAACCAAGGAACAGATGTTGTTTTTAGCTTTGAAGAGAGTTGGTTAAGAATACCCTCGGTACGGTATAATGTATCCCTATATTCAGGGGCATACCGGTCAACAGTAGAGATAAGGTCAGGGTCTTCAGGGTGGTATCCTGAACGCCAATGCATGTGCTCTGTGATGGAATACTCCATCATCTCTTTGAAAAACACCGCATTTTCTGATTTAGGGCCTAAGAACAAGGCATCGACATTCATTTTTGAATTTTTAAAATTATTCATTATTACTACACCTTCAAACTACAAATAACTTACGTTAATTGTCTTTAAGTTAATTAACTTAATATCATTGGAAAGTGCATAACGGGCTGTGTGTTTAAAAGACATCAATATGTTAATGATATACATTTTTTAAATATCATTTAACAAGAAAATATTGATAGACAAACCGTTAATGGCCAACTTATCTATAGATATAATCTATTCCTATTAAATTATTAATAAACTAATAAGAATTTCGTTCGAAATTGTGGGCGGGGACAAAAAATCAATAATTATTTAGCTGTAAAGAGATATTTACGGTAAAAAGACTTGATAGTGTAAATTATTTGTTATAAATGACAAGTGCTTTCACTACTAGCACATGCCATCAGCCAGTAGTGAAAACGCCAAGAAAAAAAACAAATAATTAATTGTTTAATAAAACTATTTTACCCAGCAAATCACCAGATTCCATATGTTGATGGGCTTCTTTTACCTGTGTCAATTGGTACACTTTGTTAATAATTGGTTTTATTTTACCTTTTTGCAACATATCCCAAACTTGTGTTTTAAGATCTGTTGCAATCAATGCTTTTTCTTCAGTTGAACGGGAACGCATTGTTGAACCTGTATGAACTAATCGTTTTACCATTAACGGCATCATATTTAATTGTTTAGGGTTACCTTTCATCATGCCAATTTGAATAATCCGGCCAAATTTAGCGGCTACCTGATAGTTTTTCTCGACATAATCACCGCCTATAATATCCACCACCATATCAACCCCTCGTGATAAGGTGTAATTTAAAGCCGCTTCAACAAAATCATCGGTTTTATAATTAATGACACAATCAGCTCCTAGCTTTTTGGCTGCGTCAACTTTTTCTTCTGAACCAACAGTGGTGATCACAACTGCACCAAATGCTTTCGCTAACATAATCGCAACACTACCAATGCCGGATGTTCCTCCATGAATAAGTACCGATTCATCTTTTTTTAACTTACCAATTTGGAACACATTGGCCCAAACTGTGAAAAAGTTTTCTGGAATGCAGGCGCCTTCAATAAAAGATAATGAACCTAGCGGCAACGCTATGTCCTTATGTACTAAGCAATATTGCGCATACCCTCCACCTGCGACTAATGCACAAAGCTTATCGCCTAATTGCCACTCATCAACGTCATCAGCTTTAGCTACAACAGTTCCAGCAACTTCGAGCCCCATAATTGACGATGCATCTGGAGGCGGTGGATAAGCCCCTTTTCTTTGAAAAATATCCGGTCGATTAACCCCTGCGGCCTCGACTTTTACTAACATATAACCTGCAGAAATTCTTGGTAGTGGTTTTTCTATTAATTGCAATTTTTCAGGCCCACCAGGTTCTATAATGTCAACAGCGGTCATTGTCGTCGGTAAAGATGGTTGAGCGTGTATCATCATAATCTCCCTTCTTAAAGTTAAGTTGAAAAATTGATATTTATAAATTTATTTTTGTGTTAAATTAATGCTAATTAGTTTAGTATTTATAGCTTGAAAGTCATATTTCTAAGTAATTATTATCGAAGTGATAGCAATCACCTTTTTTACTGTTTAGAGGTCAAAATTTAATCTACATCAAATTTAATCTTTAATAATCTTCTTTAATTTAGCATTAACGTCTAAATACGCTAACAATTAGCTCCTCTCTAATTGGCTTTTTTATCTATTAAGTCGATTCTGTCATACATTACTACTTACCAGTCTCATTATCTTATGTTAAAATTGACGCATATCAATAATTTTAACTTGATTGAGCCTTAAATATGATCCCAGAAAAAAGAGTTGTTCGTCGCATCCAGTCTGGTGGTTGTGCTATTCATTGTCAGGACTGCAGTATTAGCCAACTTTGCATTCCTTTTACACTGAATGAACATGAACTGGATCAACTTGATAATATCATCGAGCGCAAAAAGCCTATCCAAAAAGGCCAAGCTTTATTTAAAGCTGGTGATGAGTTGCGCTCATTATATGCCATTCGCTCCGGTACAATAAAAAGCTACACAATAACTGAGGAAGGCGATGAGCAAATTACCGGTTTCCACTTAGCTGGTGACCTTGTTGGTTTTGATGCCATTATTCATACACAGCACCCAAGTTTTGCACAAGCACTTGAAACCTCAATGGTTTGTGAAATCCCATTTGAAACATTAGATGACTTATCAGGCAAAATGCCTAATTTACGTCAACAAATTATGCGATTAATGAGCGGTGAAATTAAAGGTGATCAGGAAATGATCCTTTTACTGTCCAAGAAAAATGCTGAAGAACGATTAGCTGCATTTATTCTTAATTTATCTCATCGTTTTGCAGAGCGTGGTTTTTCACCAAGAGAATTTAGGCTAACCATGACTCGTGGTGATATTGGTAATTATCTCGGTCTAACCGTTGAAACTATTAGCCGTCTTTTAGGTCGTTTTCAAAAAAGTGGTATGCTTAGCGTCAAAGGCAAGTACATTACTATTGAAGATATGACGAAGCTAACTGATATTGCAGGTAAAGTTACAGCTATTACATGCTAACCATCCTAAACGGATCACATTCTTAGTGGTCCGTTTTCGTTTTTTTTCCCAGATTTCTTGCCTATTTAATGCCAATATCATAGTTTATCTATGTGGAAGTATCCGTATATCGAGAGGATTTCAATATGGCAAACTATAAAAACCTGCTAGTTGCAATTGACCCAAATCAGGATGATCAACCTGCATTAAGACGTGCTGTCTACATCGTGCAGCGTAATGGTGGACGGATAAAAGCGTTTCTTCCTATCTATGATCTTTCCTATGATATGACAACATTACTCTCCCCTGAAGAGCGTAATGCAATGCGTAAAGGGGTCATTAGCCAAAAAGCGGCCTGGATTAAACAACAAGCCCATTTTTACCTTGAAGCTGGGATTGATATTGAAATTAAAGTTATTTGGCATAACAAGCCATATGAGGCCATTATCCAAGAGGTTATTAGTGGAGAACACGACCTGCTACTGAAAATGGCACATCAAACCGACAATTTTGAATCAATAATTTTTACCCCACTCGACTGGCATCTACTTCGTAAATGCCCTGCGCCAGTTTGGATGGTAAAAGATAAAGTTTGGCCTGATCATGGCTCAGTTGTAGTGGCCGTAAACTTATCAAATGAAGAATCCTACCACGACGATCTCAATATTAAACTGGTTGAAAAAACTCGGGATTTAGCAACCCGTATCATTAAAGAACAAGAGATTCATTTAGTGAGCGCGTACCCTGTTGCACCGATGAATATCGCCATCGAGCTGCCGGATTTCGACCCTAGCCTATACAATAACGCTCTTCGAGGCCAACACCTAATCGCGATGAAGGAATTACGCCAAAAGTTTGCTATCGATGAAAAATACACTCATGTCCGTGAAGGGCTACCTGAAAAAATAATTCCCGATATGTGTGAAGAACTACACGCCGGTGTAGTTGTATTGGGGATTTTAGGCCGTACAGGGATTTCTGCTGCCTTTTTAGGTAATACAGCTGAGCATGTGATTGATAAACTCAAATGTGACTTATTAGCCATAAAACCGGATGGCTTTGTATGTCCTATCAGTGCAGCTGATGATGATTGATTTCACTTCCCCCCATTTTTAATGGGGGGTTCCTATTAACACTTATTTCTACATTAAATAGCGGCCAAGGTTTCATCGGGTTGTAAATGACTTGATTAAACCTATCAAGCTCTACCTCATCTCAGGCTTATATTGTAAAACCATCTTTCAATATTTTGTCGTCATCAGTAGTAAATTATCCCCCTGTAAAACAGGGGGAATAATAAAGATGTAAAAGCAATTTAAATAAGCTAAAACCATCATAAAAAATACAATTTGCTCAAAGTTGAGCAGATTTGGAAATATTTTACATAGAAATTTTCACAAATAAAGGAGCGGATTTTATAGTATTATTGATTTCCTCTGTTTTAGCATAAGCCACATCAGCATCAGTTGTATTAAAAATCACAACACAATCAATTAATTTATTCTCTAAAAAACCAATGAAATCATTTTTATTCACTACGCCAAACGTGATGTTATTATCCAAACCTGAAATAACTTTATTGCTATTTTCATAATTATCTATATCCTTAACAACCTTATTAGCCAAATTAATATATGATGTTTTCAGATTAAATACTTTTTTTCTGGTATCTAAAGTTCGATTATGCTCTACTCGCTCAAACTCAGTCATTTCTTTACTATTTAATTCTTCATTTAATCTACTAATATTAGCATTTAATTCCACCATATCTCTTTCAAAATTACTTATATGTCTAAGATGATTTGGCCCAGTATATTCCCCATTTTTTTCATAGTTATTTATCGCGGAATAATTTTTGTTAGCCTTATACAATAATTCCCCATGCTTACGGTAAAGAAGTGTAGCTTCAAGCTCCACATTGATTAAATACCTTTGAACATCATGAGGTAGGTCAGGCAATATTTTTCGTAATTCACTCCCTATTGCAGGGATATTATCGAACTTATCGAACATCCCTTTTAGCTTTGTAGAACGTTCCAAAATTGAAGTAGCAGCCTTTTTTCGAGAGCCTGGATTATCAATATAACCTCTTATTTCAGATATTAATTTATTATGAGTATCTATGCTACCATTTAATTCATTATAATGATTATCAATCTGTTCAAGATACTCCTTAACTAATCTATATTCTTCAGGCTTAAGTATTTTACTCTTTCCTTGGAGGTCTACCTTCAAGATACGTTGGCGTTCTGGCTCATTTTTTGCCATATATTTTTCATATAGCTCAGTTATTTCTCGCACATATGAAATATTATTATTTGTAGAAATTATGGAACATTCTAAATCAATAATATAATTAGCCTGAGTAGCTTTATCAAACATAGCATTTTTCATTTTAAAACTCCGTTTTAAGAAAATAAAAAAGTAAGAGCAGGAAAAACAATAATACATTAAATACCCAAAAACAAATTTAATATTCGTATATTACGCACATTAAAATAACAATAAAAAAATACCATTATCACAATGAATGATTATTTCAAATAGATAATAAGACATTTGATGATGTATGATTTTATTTTCCATCTAAACTTTAAAGTTAAATAATGTATATAATACCTTATTTAATAAAGCCATATCCAGTTTTATGCTTAATATATTAACAAGGCTTAACACCATAAAAGTGGGGCTACTGGTATCGACCAATAGCCCCATCATATTAATTAAACACTTTAATTATTTAGTAGTTATAGTGCACGTAAGATGGCATCAACGCTATCTTTCGCATCACCAAATAACATTTGGGTATTTTCTTTAAAGAATAATGGGTTTTGTACACCGGCATAACCTGTATTCATCGAACGCTTGAATACAATGACATTACTCGCTTTCCAAACCTCAAGCACTGGCATCCCAGCTATTGGGCTATTTGGGTCCTCTTGTGCCGCAGGGTTAACTGTATCGTTAGCACCAATAACTAGCACAGTATCGGTATCAGAAAAATCGTCATTAATTTCATCCATTTCTAATACGACATCGTAAGGAACTTTCGCTTCCGCCAATAATACGTTCATATGCCCTGGTAAGCGCCCAGCAACTGGGTGGATACCAAAACGAACTTTGACCCCACGTTCCCGCAACTTAGTGGTAATATCAGCAACAGGATATTGAGCTTGCGCCACAGCCATACCATAACCCGGAGTGATGATCACTGATGTTGAGTTTTTTAGCATTTCAGCGACTTCTTCCGCTGACGTTTCACGATACTCGCCCATCTCTTCTTCAGAGCCAGTCGATGACCCATCGGTACCAAACCCCCCCGCAATAACACTAATAAATGAGCGGTTCATTGCCTTACACATAATATAAGACAGAATTGCACCTGAGGAACCAACCAATGCACCAGTTACGATCAGTAAGTCATTACTTAACATAAAGCCTGCCGCCGCTGCTGCCCAACCTGAGTATGAGTTAAGCATCGAAACAACGACTGGCATATCAGCACCACCAATAGAGGCGACCAAGTGCCAACCAAAAGCTAATGCGATCACAGTCATGATTAACATTAAGAACACTTGTAAACCAACGCTTTGGGTCTTAACGAAAATCACTAACAAAATAAATGAAACAACCAGTGCCGCTAAGTTAAGTTTATGTCTATTTGGCAACATCATCGGTTTAGATGACATTTTGCCTGACAACTTGCCGTAAGCCACAACCGAGCCCGTAAAGGTCACCGCACCAATAAAGATACCTAAGAAAACCTCAGTTAAATGAATATTTTCCATTACGACATCAGCATGTGCTTCACTTGCGATAAAGCTATTGAAACCGACTAGTACAGCAGCTAAACCAACAAAGCTATGTAAAATAGCCACCAGTTCAGGCATTTCCGTCATTTCAACTTTTTTTGCTAAACGGACTCCAATCACGGCACCAATCACCATGGCCACGATCATCCAGCCCACATTTGCGCTATGGGGACCTAATATGGTAGCAACGAGTGCGATAGCCATCCCCACGATGCCATAAGTGTTCCCTCTTTGAGAACTTTCATGGCGCGATAGCCCCGCAAGGCTAAAAATAAATAGGATAGCAGCAACAATGTAAGCCGCTGTCACAATTCCACTTGACAACATAAGTTACCCCTTATCCTTTACGAAACATTTTTAACATGCGTTGAGTTACTGTGAACCCACCGAAAATATTGATACTTGCTATCAATATGGCAATAAAGGATAAGAAGCTTACCCAGCCACCACTCCCTATTTGGAGTAAGGCACCGACAACAATAATCCCTGAGATTGCATTCGTGACTGACATTAATGGTGTATGTAATGCATGAGTCACATTCCAAACCACGTAATAACCTACAACACAAGCAAGTGCAAATACCGTGAAGTGTGATAAAAACTCTTTTGGCGCTGAATTGGCAAACCAACCAAATAATACAATTGCTAATGCCATCAAGCCATATTTCACCACTGGCGACATCTTTTTCTCAGGCGCTTTAACCTTTTCAACTGGTTGCGGCTTCGCCTGCGGTTGAGCAGATACCTGAATTGGAGGTGCTGGCCAAGTGATTTCCCCTTGTTTGATCACCGTTACACCACGAATAACGAGGTCGTCGAAATCGATATCAATTTCACCATTTTTATCTTTACACAATAATTTCATTAAGTTAACAAGGTTAGTACCATATAACTGTGATGATTGTGTTGGTAGGCGGCTTGGTAAATCTGTGTAACCAATAATTTTCACACCATTATCGGTAACAACTAGCTTATCAGCTTGAGTTAACTCACAGTTCCCCCCCGTTTGTGCGGCTAAATCCACAACCACACTTCCCGGCTTCATTGATTCGACCATTTCTTTAGTAATCAATTTAGGAGCAGGTTTTCCAGGGATCAGAGCAGTAGTGACAATAATATCCACGTCTTTAGCTTGAGCCGCGAATAATTCCATCTCAGCCTTGATAAAGGCTTCTGACATCACTTTCGCATAACCATCGCCGCTTCCAGCTTCTTCTTTAAAGTCCAATTCAAGGAACTCAGCGCCCATACTTTGGACTTGCTCTTTCACCTCTGGGCGAGTGTCGAATGCACGAACAATCGCACCAAGGCTGCCAGCCGCGCCAATAGCCGCAAGCCCAGCAACCCCAGCCCCGATGACCATGACTTTTGCTGGCGGAACCTTACCTGCTGCGGTAATTTGACCAGTAAAAAAGCGACCAAATTCATGGGCAGCTTCAACAATCGCACGATAACCGGCAATATTTGCCATTGAGCTTAGCGCATCAAGTGATTGTGCTCTTGAAATACGAGGGACTGCATCCATAGCCATCACATTAATATTACGCGCTTGTAGAGCATCCATTAGCGCAGCATTTTGAGCTGGCCAAATAAAGCTCACCAGTGTCGCTCCCTCTTTTAATAACGGTATTTCATCTTCCAGTGGAGCGTTGACTTTAAAAACAATATCAGCTGCAAATGCAGTGTCACGATCAACTATTTCTGCACCTACCTGCTCGTATGCTACATCATCAAAACTCGCTAAGTGCCCTGCGTCTTGTTCTACACAGACAGAAAAACCCAACTTTACTAGTTGAGTCACTGTTGAAGGTGTAGCAGCAACACGCGCTTCATTGGCAAGTCGTTCTCTTGGTATACCAATACGCATAATGTTCCCTTTTTAAAGCCTAAAGTAATGTTGTTGATTGAATGTTTGCTAAAATAATGACCATCATCACAGAGAAAAGTCTTATTTTGTGTATAAACAGATTTTTAATGTTCTAATAACCTACTGAAAATATGCTTCTTGATCCATAATTGATCACGATTCTTAGACAGTAAATGGAATTCGCAGTGAAAATCTTAGTTTTAGGTCAATAAAATACTGGATACTTTAAAAAATCTGGTAAATTTAACTAGTCAATAATTATTTATTTCTTATAAAAAGAAAATCATGAGACAACAGGTTCAGTTACGTGTAATAATCACGTACATGTGATACAACTAAGATTCAGCACTTTTATAATAAATTGCGCAAGGCGGAAGGATTTTGTATGAAGCTGAAAACTACGGTCATCGCAGCCGCGGTGTTATCATTAACTAGTATAACTGCTACTCAGGCGGCTGTTGAATTGACGCCAAAACAGGCTACTGAATTAAAACCTTATGAGCGTATAACAGTTACCGGGCGCTTTAATGCTATCTATGAAGCATCCGATGCAGTCTCCCGTAGGGCTGATAAAATGGGGGCGTATGCCTTTTACATTCAAAGCCTTGATGATGTAGGTGATAGCGGCAACATGCGTGTTGTTGCGGATGTCTACGCGAAAGATGCACCTAAAGTCGACGAACCAAAACGTCGTGTCTTTGGCGGTGTTGAAGAAATGACTAAAACTGACGCTGCACAGTACGAACCTTTCGATACTGTTACAGTTAGCGGTTTTTACCCTTCTCAACCTGACCTTTACGAAGCTATTGCAAAAAAAGCGCTCGAAAAGAATGCAGCATCATTCTATGTCGTACGTAATATTGCAATGAACGATGGTGGTAATACCTTAGCAACCGCGTACATCTATAAAAAAGATGCACCAAAACGGCAAGTTCTCAATGAAGATGCTGTTGTTCCCGCTGATTCAGATGCAGGTCGAGCGCTGCTCGCTGAAGGTGGTGAAGCGGCTAAAAAGGTAAGAATACCTGGTGTTGCTTCATCCGAAGAACCCACAACAGCGGTAGGTCGTTTCTTTGAAACTTCTAGCAGCCAACCTGGTCGAACAAGTGTAACACTACCAAGTGGCTATGTAATTGAAGAAGTCAATAAAACAGCTGCTGCACAAATGGTTCCATTTGATTCAATCACCTTCTCTGGTTACTACACAAATACACCAGAAGTACGTTATCAAATTGCAAAACGTGCTGAAGCGAAAGGTGCCAAATATTTCCATATTACAAGAGAATGGCAATCTAACGGTGGAAGTGTCACCATTAGTGCCGATTTATTTAAGTAATAAATAACGTCTCTAAAAAACCAGTCTAATTATCTAGGCTGGTTTTTTTATTTTAATAACTCAAAATGCTTGGAACCCCATCTTTACCTCTTTCTTCTGATACTTTTTCATCATTAACATAAAAGTGAATAAATCATCCAATAAAATGCATACTTTCCCATTGCATATCGGCCATTTCATTCGTAGAATCCCACAACTTAAATTACGGCAGTCAAAGTCACTAGATTATTTAAACCTGCCAGTTAAACTCATTACTGCAATGACGTTTTAACGTCATTTTAACTTTTGATTGCTAAACACTCAGGATTTACTTTGAAAAATACATTGAGCCTTACTGCACTAACCGCCCTTGTTCTTAGTTCAATGGTTGGTGCTGGTGTATTTAGCCTTCCGCAAAATATGGCCGAAGTGGCTAGTCCACTCGCTTTAATCATTGGTTGGTCTATTACAGGTGTTGGGATCTTATTTCTCGCATTTGCTCTATTACTATTGTCTCGAATACGCCCTGATCTAGATGGCGGCATTTTTACCTATGCAAAAGTTGGCTTTGGTGAACTCATCGGGTTTTGTTCTGCGTGGGGTTATTGGCTCTGTGCCGTTGTAGCAAACGTGTCCTATCTCGTTATTGTTTTTGCGGCGATCAGCTTCTTTACTGATACCCCTGATAACATTATTTTTGGTGATGGAAATACCTGGCAGGCATTGATAGGTGAATCAATACTATTGTGGTTTGTTCATTATTTAGTTCTACGAGGCGTACAAACCGCCGCCGGCATCAATAAATTAGCAACAATGGCTAAATTAGTTCCCCTTGGCTTGTTTATTGTCTTGGCGTTTTTTGCATTTAAATTAGATATCTTTAATGCAGATTTCAGCGGAATAGACCTAAAAATGCCGGTTTGGGAACAAGTCAAAGATACTATGCTAATTACCCTTTGGGTATTTATTGGTATTGAAGGTGCTGTAGTTGTTTCTGCACGCGCAAAAAACCGCAGAGATGTTGGTTTAGCAACAGTCTTTGCGGTTAGTTCAGCACTAATCATCTATATCCTTGTTACCCTACTATCACTCGGTATTATGCCTCGCGCTGAACTTGCAGAAATCAAAAACCCATCAATGGCGGCTTTGATGGTTAATTTAATGGGCTCAAGTGGTGATATCATCATTGCTGCTGGGTTAATTATTTCGGTATGCGGTGCTTATTTAAGCTGGACAATCATGGCTGCAGAAGTACCTTATATTGCGGCTCAATACCAGTCATTCCCTAAAATTTTCAATAAATTAAATAAAAATGATGCCCCATCTTCATCATTATGGCTAACCAACGGTGCGGTACAGCTCTCACTGGTTTTAATTTGGCTCAGTGGTAGCAATTATAATACATTGCTAACAATTGCCTCTGAAATGATTTTAGTGCCTTATTTCTTGGTTGGCGCATTTTTGATGAAGGTTGCATTTGAGCGCCATAACAAAGCATTACTTGCCGTCGGATTTATTGCCAGCATCTATGGTTTATGGTTACTTTATGCATCAGGTTTAATTAACTTGCTATTATCTGTGGTGCTATATGCCCCTGGCATTCTAGTCTTTTTCTATGCTCGCCAACAACAGACCAATAAGGCCCCATTAAAAACGATAGAAATAATCATGGCTTATGCTATTGCTGTCGCAGCAATACCCGCACTCTATTATTTACTCGCATAGCGTCCATCATTTAGGTAGGCTTAGTCTAATATTATTAAGCCTACCTTCTTTGACCATATAGGCTCATCATTCTCACTGTATAAATCATCTTTTTTCGTTATCTCCCCCCTCTCTTTGTTTTCAATTTCAACCTAGTTAAATGTTTATTTTGTACGAGCACAGTGGCTAATTGGATGTAATTCTTACAGTATGTTGTAACTAAATTAGGGTGAAAATAGTTTTATTAAATACGAAGCTAAATAAAAAAGCTTCGTGCCGTTAAGTACGAAGCTTTGGTAAATCAAAAGGCGATTATTACGACAATTTTTGCGATAAGCTATCCATCGTCTGAATAATTCTTTTATCTGAAATTGGATAAGGCGTCCCTAATTGCTGAGCAAACAGACTGATACGCAATTCCTCTATCATCCAGCGAACCTCTTGTACTTCAGGCATATCTTTTTGAATTGGTGTCAGTTTTGCTAACCATTGCTGCCACATATTTTGAATGTGTTCGACTTTACTCATTTGAGCCCGGTCACGATTTGGGTCAATAGCCAACTTTTCAAGGCGACGCTCAATACCATTTAAATACCGCAACACGTCGGGCAAACGTTTCCAACCATGAGCAGTGACAAAGCCTTTAAATACCAGCCCCCCCATTTGTGCTTTTATATCAGAAAGTGCTAGAGCCATCGAAAAGTCTACTCGCCCTTTCAAACGTTTACTAATTGCAAATACTGCACTAAGAATTTGCTCAACTTGCTTTGCAATAGTGACAACGACATCGTTTAATTCAGCACGAGCAAACTCTTTAAGCTTCTCAAATTGCGCTTCATCCCACACAGCTCCACCAAAATTAGCAATTAATTGGTCTACCCCACAAGAGATACAGTCATCGATTAGGTCTAAAACTTTACCATAGGGATTAAAATACAACCCTAATTTCGATTTATTCGGTAGTTTTTCATGCAAATATTTAATGGGTGATGGAATATTTAGCAATAATAACCGGCGAATACCACACCACATCGCTTGCTGTTGCTCAAATTCTGTTTCAAATACACGAATTCCTACACTGTTTTTTTCATCAACTAAGGCCGGATAGGCTTTAACTGAATACCCTCCTCGCTTTTGCTCAAAACGTTGAGGTAATTCGCCAAAACTCCAAATATGTAAACCAGATTGTTCAATCCCATCGTCAACGACCTCAGAGAGTGTTTCTTGCACTTTTTCCTTCAGGCTATTTTTCAAAATATCGAGATCTTGGCCTTCCGCAATAGTTTTATTTTTGTCGCCAATAACACGGTAAGTCATTTTTAAATGTACAGGAAGTTGGTCAAGCTGCCACGCTTCACGTTCAACAGTCACTCCAGTCATCCGACGCAATTCTTTTTCTAGCTTGTCTAACACACTACCTTCAGGTTCTGGCACACGCTCAAGAAAGGCTGAAGCATAGTTTGGCGCAGGAACGAAGTTTCTTCTAATTGGTTTGGGTAATGACTTAATTAATGCAACAATCAATTCATGCCGTAAACCTGGCACTTGCCAGTCAAAACCCATATTCTGCACCTGATTTAAAATAGCGAGAGGAATATGTACTGTCACGCCGTCTGCATCAGTGCCTGGTTCAAATTGATAGCTTAAGCGAAATTTAAGCTCCCCTTGATACCAATAATTGGGGTAATCAAGCGCCGAAACTTTACTGGCATCTTCTTTGATTAACATGCTTTTTTCAAAACTTAGCAAGTCTGCCTGCTGTTTTGACGCAGTTTTCCACCAGTTATCGAAGTGGCGTGAAGAAATCACATCATTCGGGATCCGCTGGTCATAAAAAGCAAATAAGGTTTCATCGTCAACTAATATGTCACGTCGACGTGATTTATGTTCTAAATCCTCAACTTCAGATAACAGTTTAAGGTTTTCTTTAAAAAATGCGTGACGCGTTACCCAGTCCCCTTCTACTAAGGCGTGCCGAATAAATAACTCACGACATAATAAAGGGTCAATGTTGCCATAATTCACTTTCCGCGCTGAAACAATCGGTAATCCATATAAGGTCACTTTCTCTGATGCCATTACCGCACCTTCAGATTTTGACCAATGGGGTTCACTATAGCTATACTTCGTCAAATGCTCTGCTAATGGTTCAATCCACTCAACATCAATAGAAGCCGCAATTCTCCCCCATAATTTTGATGTTTCAACTAACTCTGCAACCATTGCCCATTTAGGGGGCTTTTTGAATAAACCTGAGCCAGGAAAAATGGTGAATCGCGCATTCCTTGCTCCAGTATATTCTGGTTTATCAACATCCTTTTGCCCGATATGTGAAAGTAACCCAGCCAATAAAGAAATATGGATACTACGAAAATCAGCTGCTGAGCTATTAATCGTAAAACCTTGTTCTTTTACAACTTGCCTTAGTTGCGTATATAAGTCTTGCCATTCACGAATACGTAAATAATTTAAAAACTCTTGTTTGCACATTTTCCTAAATTGAGCGTTAGACAGCTGTGTTTGTTGCTCTTTCAGGTAATCCCAAAGGTTTAAAAAAGCCAAAAAGTCTGATTGTTTGTCATGGAAGCGACGATGTTTTTCATCAGAAGCTTGTTGCTTATCCAAAGGCCTTTCTCTTGGATCTTGGATTGAAAGCGCAGAAACTATGACCATCGTTTCCCTAATGGCACCATGTTTTCTCGCCTCAATAACCATACGAGCTAACCTCGGGTCAACAGGCAGTTGGGCTAATTGACGACCTGTATCTGTTAATTGGTAGCCCTTATCTGCCTGCCTATGAGGTTTAATTGCCCCGAGCTCCTCCAACAGTTTTACGCCATCTTGTATATTACGTTTATCAGGAGCCTCTACAAATGGGAATGCAGAAATATCACCAAGGCCTATAGAAGTCATTTGCAAAATAACTGAGGCTAAATTGGTCCGTAATATTTCCGGGTCAGTAAACTCCGCTCGTGAAAGAAAATCCTCTTCCGAATATAGGCGAATACAGATACCATCAGAAACACGCCCACAACGCCCTTTTCGTTGATTCGCAGAAGCTTGTGAAATGGCCTCGACAGGCAAACGTTGCACTTTTGTTCGATAACTATAACGACTGATCCGTGCATAACCTGTATCAATTACATATTTGATACCAGGTACTGTTAATGATGTTTCTGCTACGTTGGTCGCTAAAATAATTCGCCTTCCTCCATGAGGATGGAAAATACGATTTTGTTCTGTATTAGAGAGCCTTGCAAACAAAGGAAGAATTTCAGTGTGACGTAATGACAACTTTGATAAAGCATCAGCAGTATCACGTATTTCACGTTCACCACTCATGAATATCAGAATATCACCATTACCTTCTAGTGATAATTCGTTAACAGCATCAACAATCCCATCAATTTGGTCACGGTCACTGTCATTATCTCCGCCAACAATTGGGCGATAACGCACTTCTACAGGGTAAGTACGCCCAGATACCTCAACAATTGGCGCATGATTGAAGTGCTTCGAGAACCTTTCAGGATCAATAGTTGCTGAAGTAATAATAACTTTTAAATCAGGGCGTTTGGGTAATAATTGACGCAAATACCCTAAAATGAAGTCAATATTTAAGCTTCTCTCATGTGCTTCATCGATAATAATCGTATCGTATTGTAGGAGTAATTTGTCATTCTGCAGCTCTGCAAGGAGGATACCGTCCGTCATCAATTTAATTTGGGTGGTTTCACTCACTTGGTCACTAAAACGGACTTTATAACCCACATTAGTGCCCAATTCACACTCTAATTCTTGTGCTAACCGAGAAGCAACTGACCTAGCAGCAAGGCGACGCGGTTGGGTATGGCCAATATAGCCGAGTACACCTCGTCCAAGTTCAAGACAGATTTTTGGAATTTGGGTTGTTTTACCTGAGCCAGTTTCACCTGCAATAATAACCACTTGATGTTTTTTAATCGCATCAAAAATAACATCTTTTTTCTGGCTGACCGGTAAATTATCAGGGTAAACAATTTTAGGTGGATTTAACCTTTTGGCTAACACCTTCTGCTTAGCCGTTTCAATATCCGACTTAATGATATCAAGTACAGCTGAACGCGATTTTTCATCTTGAATTTTCGCGACTCCATGCACTCTTTTTTTCAGTAACCATTGGTCACGTAATGAAGTTTGTCCAATATCAGCGTTTAATGCTGTCAGTATGGATTTCACTTTTTAATCCTTATATTTTTAATTACAATTACGATAGTCATTAAACTTCGCCGTTTAGAAGTAGCATTTAGATTAGGTTTTGATTGTTGTTATTACATAAAAATACCATCATTTTTTTTGAAGTAAGCTATCTAATTTTCTTTCTATCAATCAGTTATGTATCACGTATGATTAGAGTAAAGTAATACAATAAATTTGAGGAACATATGAGTAAAATATTACTATTGAAATCAAGTATTCTTGCTGACTACTCACAAAGCAATAAAATGGCAGATTACTTTATTCAGCAATGGCAGGAAAAATACCCAGCAGACGCAGTTACTGTACGTGATTTAGTCAATCAGCCGGTCCCAGCAATTGACAGTGAAATTTTAGCAGCTTTTGGCCCTAGTGACACGAAAACAGAACAACAACAAGCACATTTAGACCTATCAAATGCATTAATTGAAGAAATCAAAGCTCATGATACGATTGTTATTGCAGCACCTATGTACAATTTTACGATTTCGTCTCATTTAAAACACTACTTTGACTTTATTGCACGTTCAGGCCATACCTTTAAATATACAGAACAAGGTTCCGTTGGTTTATTAAAAGATAAACGCGCTTATGTATTAACAAGCCGAGGCGGCATCTATAAAGATACACCTGCTGATACTATGGTGCCTTATTTAACATTATTTTTGAATTTTATTGGTATCAGCGATATTGAGTTTATTTTTGCTGAAGGGACTGCGTTAGGACCCGATTCAGTTTTACAAGCTCATCAACAAGCTCAAGAACATATAAATAACATCATAAATTAATAAGCACCTCATATACCTAAAGCTACCATTGTTATAATTTGCGCGCTTTCTTAGTGCGCTTTTTTAATTCTTTTGTAGCCATTGCCCATTAATTCCACGTACATACTCCCCTTCACTTGCTCGCTCAACTAATTTCTGCCCAGCAATTCTCGCTACTTCGCTAGTTTTTAGATTGTTTTTTTTAGCAATCTCACTATACTTTTTTTCACGTTCTTGATTAATTTGGTTTGCCAACTTTACAGCATCTGGATTATTTGTATTAACAGGGGCTAAGTATCCTGATAATGTTTCTCCTAACACCCCTCGATCTTTCGCTTCATCAATTGTTAATGCCATAGATTGAAAAACACTAAACAATGAGCATAAGGCTAACACTTTAATTATCTTACTCATTTTTCACTTACCTCGCCAAATAGATCACTGTTTTCCTTAAGTAACTCCTCAACCTGCCTATCCGCTTTTATTTGGATTTCATGCTCAATTTTCACATTCATATTAATGTTAATTGGCTTATCCGGGGTGGCAACCTCAACTCGCAAACAAGCTGATAATAAAAAGGTTATTACTACTACTGTACTCAGTTTCAATATATTCACATTCATCCCTACGCCTATTATAAATTTTTTTCTAACCACTCTTCTAAAGAGCTACCAAATCGCAAACTACGCCATAGTTGAAAGATATTTTCTTCATGATGATAATTTAAATGAACCTCACGCCTTTTCTTTTCTTGTGTGTTATAACCTTCAAGGATCGTTTTCATCGTTAACATCCCTAAATTAGTTATATTTACATCTGTTCTGCTACGCTGTATTTCTAAATACTGCAACCAACTCATTGCAGAACCTGCAGATATATTATCTTCACGAATAGAATCGACAAATTGGGTATCTAACCGTAAAGTCAGCGGCCCACTGTTTTCCATCCAACCATTTTTAACTATCCATTCCGGATTATTTAAATAAAATGGCAGCTCTCCATTAACTTTACCTGAGACTGCAAACTGTGACACTTTCAGTATGGTAAATAACTGGCTAAGTTCAATTTGTCGCAATTTAATCGTTGAAGCTTGTGTCTGTGGCCAGCGTAATAAATCCATTGAAATATTCCCTCCTAATGTCTTAAAACCGACATTAGTTAGCTTCAATGGCGCACTATCTGTTGGAGGATAACTTCCAGATAAATCAGCTTTAATATCCGTAAGTTCAAATAAATTATTTAGTTGTTTAATCCGTAATTCAACAGGTGTTTTTCCACCCAAAGTCCATGTGCTTTGCTTTAACCGCCATGGTAATACAAAATTTAACCCCGATAGGTCTCCATCTTTCAGCCAAAGGCTAGTATTTTCAACTCTCCAGTGCCCACCAGCAATAAAGCCATCTTCAGGTGTAATAGAAAATGCAGCTTGAGAAAATAATTTACCCTGTTTTAATTCAATACCAAGATCTGCGGGTATTAATGTTTGAAATGCAGTCACTGATTGCTCAGGCCAACGGGCTTCACCTCTTAGCCTTTCCCCATCCCAACGACTAAAAATCACAATTGGCCCAACATCCTTAGTACTCAGGTCGCCTTTTAACTGAAAATCAGCAGGTGATTTACCATTAATATCTGCATTTACCGTGATTTTTGGTAAATAACTTTCTTTACCAAATTGCATTCGTTCACTCGTAAGTTGCAATGACCCCTTAAAGTTAGCTTTGTTGAGATCTCGTTGCCAAGATAAAGGTTTTGTTAATTGCAAACGCGGTGCACTCATCGACAGTAAACCATAGTGTATTTGGTTAAAACCTGTCGTTAAATTATTTAGTGTAATCAGTGTATCTTGCCAACTACCATTCCCTTTAATATCCCAATTAGCAGAGATTGAAGGCAATACAGCATTCCCCCAATAATTCCAAAACCATGTGCCGTTATCGAGGGTAAATTTATTGGCTTTACCATCTAAATGGATATCAAAATCCCCCCAATATTGCTCTTTAACCTTTAATATCGCTTGTAGAGGCCCGGAAATACCCTCTTCACTAAGGGAAGTGCCTGCAAGAGGTAAACGGATTTCTTTAATTAATACTGTTGGTGATGCTCTTCCATATGCTCTAAGTAATGACCCCGATAAAAATGAGATTTTTGCCGCGGTTAGTTCGCCTGATACTTGAGCTGGCAAGTTGATATCTAAAATCATATCTTCATATTTCACTCTGCCATTAAGCTGAAAATTGACCGCAGTATTTATTAAATCAATATGTGTTGGGGGCAGAGTTAATACTAAGTTTGCTTTTCCTTTTTTCCCTTGAGTCAATAGATTGATTCGCCCTGAAAAAACCATTTCACTCAATATATTATTCCAGTTATTAACCTGTAAGTTTATTCCCCCTTTTAAAGGAATATCAGCCTCATCCCACTGCCATTTACCGTCGGATATTTGAATAACTTCAGGGGTTAAAACCCAAGGAAGGTGGAGTATTTCTTGCTGTTTGTCTATATCAACGACACTTATTTTACCTTTATTATTTTCCCAACTAAATTTAGCAGTCAGGAATTTTTCAGGGTTTAATAATTTAAAATTAGCGTTTAACTCACCTTTCTCAGGTAATCGATTTGCCGTCAAAGGTAATTGGATTTCACCTGAAAGCTCTAACGTTTGTTTTTGTTCTGGGAGGTATGTAGAAAATTCTTGAATAACCAATTGATTATCCGCGGTAATTAAAGAGGTTAACTGTAAATTATCTCCTCTAAAATCCAATTTTAAAGGATCAGTATGGCTACTTCTGAGCCATAAGCTACCTTGGTAGTCCTCCCAAGGATGAACGTCTACATTTTTTATGACAAGCGAAAACTCGGGAATACTGCCTATCAGCTGCTCAACATTTATAGCATCATCTGTGCCATGACTACTTGATTTAATAGCACTAAAACATTCAGGAGCCACAGTGAGGTTATCAACAATAAAATGCAATGGGAATATTGAAACCCGAGTATTTTTTATCTCAACTAACTTGCATTTATCGACGTTTAGATTGATCTCGCTAAGTTGTAATTGCCCTTCTATAATACGCGGCGCTGAAAATGAAAGCTTCAACGGTTCAGGAAGATAGTGAGAAGCAACCACTGGAGCCCAACGAGAAATGGTAATCCATAATAATGCTAAGAGAGCAATACTTACCCCTGAAAAACAAAGTAATATCATAAATGCTCTTTTTAATAGCTGCATTAGCTTCGTCCTTGTCTGATTTGATCTACACTGCAAGTAATGAAGTTCATTCGACTGTCACATTAACTCATTGTCTAGCAAGCATAAACTATATCTGATTGTAAACAGATACCTATTTTCTTAATTTATAGGTGATTTACAAACTTAATTGCCTTATTCTGAGTTTATATTTTGTAGGTACACATTTTTACCTACTGTTATTTTATTGGTTCCTAAAAACTGGAGTCTCTCTGATGAAAATTGTTTCTTATAGTACCAAACTGTATGACCGTAAGCACATGGAACAAGTTAATCAAAGTTCTGGGTTTAATTTTAATATTGAGTATTTTGATTTTCCATTAACGGTTCAGACTGCAAAAAATGCGGTAGGTGCTGATGCTATTTGTATTTTTGTTAATGATGAAGCCAACCGTGCTGTTTTAGAAGAATTAGCTGCATTAAACATTCGAATTTTAGCTTTACGCTGCGCGGGTTTTAATAATGTCGATTTACAAGCGGCTAAAGAATTAGGGATTCAGGTGGTACGTGTGCCTGCTTATTCCCCAGAAGCCGTTGCTGAACATACTGTTGGCATGATGCTATGCCTAAATCGCAGGATCCACCGAGCATACCAACGGACAAGAGATGCTAACTTCTCTCTTGAAGGTTTAACCGGTTTTAACATGCACAACCGCACTGCTGGCATTATTGGAACAGGTAAAATTGGCCAAGCCACTCTACGTATTTTAAAAGGTTTTGGGATGCGACTCCTAGCCCATGACCCATATCCAAACCAAGCAGTTTTAGATCTTGGGGCTGAATATGTGGATTTAGATACCTTATATAAGCAATCAGACGTTATTTCTCTACATTGCCCATTAACCGCAGAGAATCATCACCTACTTGATGAAAGTGCGTTTAATAAAATGAAAAAAGGGGTCATGATCATTAACACCAGCCGCGGTGCACTCATAGACTCTGTTGCAGCAATCAATGCGTTAAAATCACAAAAAATTGGTTCGTTAGGTATGGATGTATATGAAAACGAACGTGATTTATTTTTTGAAGATAAGTCTAACGATGTTATACAAGATGATGTTTTCCGTCGTCTTTCATCTTGCCATAATGTGTTATTCACGGGGCATCAGGCATTTTTAACTGAAGAAGCGTTGATAAGCATTAGCCAAACAACGCTTAATAATATTCGCCAAATTAATAGTGGTGAAACTTGCCCTAATATTGTTAATGCTTAGTTGGATAATGGAACAATGAAACACCTAATTCCACTTACAATTTTAAGTGTACTATTAGCCGCTTGCCAAACACATCAAGTGAATGCCAGAAATGACGACCAAGAACTTAGAAACAAATTAATGCACCATCGTTTTATTCTGACCGAAGTTGACGGCAAAACGATTCAAAATAAACAAACAACGCCATCTATTTCTTTTGGTGAAAAAATGTTTATTTCCGCATCAATGTGCAATGATTTCAATGGGTTCGGTAATATTAACAATGCTAAAATTACCGTTAAAGATCTAAATAAAACAGAACTTGAATGTGTCGATGAAGATTTATCAAAATGGGACCCATTAATAAAACGAATGTTAACTGATGGTGCAACTGTTACGTTGAAAAACAATCAACTTGTCTTGATTCAAGGGCATTACAAACTCGTGTATACCTTACGTGATTATATGAATTAACAGGCAAGATTACCTACTCACGGTTTGCATTCTATTGACTAAAATGCCTCCTGTTGGTAGGCATTTTTCATTTAACACAAAAATTATTTGGCTTGGTCAAACAGTAAATTAATCTTCGCGGCTTCTGCAATACGGGTCATATAATGGCTAATATTTGTACTGAATGACAATTCGTCGACAATACTCAAACTACGTAGAATCGGGAAAATAATAAAATCATTAATATCAATAACTTCCCCACGTGTTTCTAACCACGCATCTAATAATGACATTTGAGGTTCTAACTCTATTAATAAAGTGTGAGTTTCTTTCTTCAGTTCTCCTAAATCACCATGCGATTTGGTAGAGCGTTCAATATAAGCCTCCCTTGCTTTAGTTGTACTGATTTCAGGAAAATCAGTTTCAGTGAAGCGAGGTGTCACAAGTTTATAAACGACTGAAGATACGGCCTTAGACCAAGTTTCTATTTCAGGGTAAATCGTTCCATTAGCATATTTAGGTTCATTAAGGCTATCAATATAATGGACAATATCTAAGCTTTCCGGTAAATAGCTGCCATCCTCTTTTTGCAAGATAGGTAACATTTTTTTACCTATCATACTGATAGGTGTTTCTTTATCATCATCCAGTAAAAAAACCTGTTCTACCGCTAACTTTTTCAAACCAAAAATCATTCTGGCTCTGACACAAAATGGGCAATGGTCATAAACATATAGTTTCATTTTTAACCTCATTGTTCAGGGAGTAAAAAACCCAATACATATTTACAGTATACTTTAGTGATTTTGTTTATGTGTGAATGATTTGTAAAATTTCACTTACTTTTAGTGTTAATAAAGTGCACAAAATCCCAATAATGAAGTAATAATCATGGCAAAATAGCCACATTACAGAAATGCCAGAGAGACTTATGACGTTAGACTCTATTGCTATCATTCTTTTTAATGAATTTGAAACCCTTGATGTCATGGGGCCTGTAGAGGTATTTGGCCGCTTAGATAATTGCAAAATTAACTTTATTTCCCCTTCTGGCTTACCTATGACTAGCTCACAAGGTGTCACACTTGAAACTATACGAGTAGATAAGCCTCGCTATAAACATATTTTAATCCCAGGGGGACAAGGCACTCGGCCTTTATCGCAAGACGATAGGTACATCCAATGGTTAATGAAACAATTTGAGTTTGCTGATACTGTGATTTCAGTTTGTACAGGATCTGCACTCATTGCAAAAACCCCTCTTTTAAATGGGCTTCGCGCAACCACCAATAAACTAGCCTATGACTGGGTTACATCGCTAAATAAAAAAATTTTATGGCAACCTAGTGCAAGATGGGTGCATGACGGAAAATTTTATACCTCTTCAGGTATTAGTGCCGGTATTGATATGTCGTTGCAAATTGTTAATGATTTCTATGGGTTAAATATAGCAACTGATATCGCTATTAAAATGGAGTATATATGGAACCAAAACCCAAAACATGACCCATTTGAAAAAGTCATCATATAAGATTATTTAAGCATTTATTTAAATTAATAAATACTCACATTTTATTAATATTATTAACCTATTAAAGCGTGTGTTTTATAGTTAACTTATATTTAGAGTTAATATATTAAGCATAAAATTAACAATATAACACCACATTCTTAACTTTTTCATTTGAATTTTATAGTTTGCTATTAAAGATATCGTAATTGGTTGTATTTATAGAGTTACCTATAGTACTTTCAATATAAAACATGCCCAGATTGAAAGTATTAAGCTAAATTTTCTATCTTTCACTTGCGCTAACAACCTTACTTTCAAGCAATAAAATAAAATTAATTATTTTTACTTATTAAGTGATACAATCCCCCTACTAAAAATAATGTTATTTTTTATTAATCATTAGTTGTAAATGGAGATTTTTATCATAATTATCATCATTAGAACTTTTAAAGTACTTTAGTTTTTAATATACTATATAATGTAAATCTTATTAAAAATATTAAATATAACCCTTCATATAAATTGAGGATGTCATATGGACATTCATACTCTAATAGGTATCAAGATAAAAAACCGGAGAAAAGAACTAGGTCTATCTGGAGCCAATTTAGCTAATAAACTAAATTTAAGCCAACAACAAATATCACGTTATGAAAATGGTATTAATAAAATACCAATTAATCATTTGGTTGATATCGCAGAAGCGCTAAATTGCCCTATTGAATGGTTTTTTCAAGGTTATGTAAGTAGTTCAAAATCAAACGAAAACGGACTATCTAATGAACTTAATCAAGAGTTAAGATACACCGCTGAAAGTGTTATCGCCCCTTCTAAAGATCAATATTAATACAATCAAAACATTAAGTTCATACAAATAAAGTACAAATAACATAAGCATTTTTATGCCATGTTATTTGTACTTTTATTTTTCTAAGATTATTAAAATAAAATGGCTAATCTTCTACATAAAGATTAGCCATTTATTTAAAGTTGATTTTATCAACTTACAGAACATCACCAAAAATTTAGTTTAATTATAATCACACTAAATCAAAATTTATGTATAAAACTTTAATCATAGGTAATATTAAAAACCATTTTAGAATTTACTTCTCCAGCAGAAATTGTACGGCCATATTGGTAATAACGAGCTTTATAATTTAAATCAAGATATTTTGTTTGCCGGTCAACTAAACGTCCAACGTTGTATTTTTCATTAAACATAAGTGGTTTATTAGCTTTACGTTCTAAAACTTGTATACCAACCCCTGTAGCTCCGCTACTGGATTTATTCTGATTAACCAAAACACCTTGTCGGTTATTCATATTTGTTGGAATATCGCCGCTGAAAGTCATATTAACATTTGCAAAACCAGAAATACTAACACCACCACTGCATATTAATCGAATATCAAAATCTTTTTCGCCTGCCGTCGCCCCTGTACCATTCAGCTGTGAGCGCTTAATAGGATCAAGATACACATTTTTTTCAGTTCCCCCTTCAACTTGGCAAGAAGGTGAAACTATTGTGATAGCTTCAGCATCTAACTTAGTAATTAAAAACGGGTCGTTGTTTGGAGTATATCCATAAGACGTATAAAGACCACTTGCTATAGTTCCAGAACCGGTAACCGGAGCAGTTTTCACCAGAGTTAAAATAAATTTTGAACCCGCAAGATAATAGTTACTTGATCTAGGCGCATAAAATGTATCCGGGTACGTCATTCTCACCGCACCTTCACGGTGAAATTTCATACCAATTCCTGGCACATTTGTCTGGTAAATTTTGTTCCCTACTGGAACTAAACTTGGCATAGTCACGGAGGCTGTTATCGGTGTATTCCTCGTACAATACGCATAAATAGCACTTGAGTTTTCCCGCATATCCCATGTTTGCTCCGCAATGGTATCGCCAACATTTAAGTTAGGGTCTACCACGACTCTCCCCATCTGCATATTTAATTCATATGTCCGGGTTGAAGTTCTATTACAATACGCAGAAGCATAACTCGCGGTAAGAAACACACCAACTCCGATATACAAGCAAATTTGTTTCGTTATTGACATAAACTTTCCTTACTATTGCCAGCTTCTAAAGAAAATGAACACTGCCCGTTTTCCCATTTTATAATTGCCACTTTTGCAGTTTCGCTACTAATAAATACTGTACCACCTTGACCAACGATACCTATGGACTCACCATCTATATCAGTAACATTCGCCCCAAATGGCAATGGCTTATTTCCAGGTCTTACAACATTAAATGCGATATTCTTTTCGACTTTAGTACCAAATTTAACCTTAACGATACTCCCTTCATAAGGAACAACTTGCGTTGCTGTATTTTCAAAAACAATATCTTCAGGACTTCCTTTTGGATCAATTTCTACATTATTAATGCGATAAGCTCTGACATAAGGAGCAATAGCATAACCATTTCCGTCAATCCGTGTTCCCGGTGCTCCCATGATTGATGCACCTTCCGCACCTTTCGCTTCAATTAAAGCCAACGTTGTTGAAGTATTTGGTGTGAATGTGATGCCTTCAGAGTGCACAATCATTGAACCATTTGCACCAAGCCCAAACTGACGATACCCCTGACCTTGGCTATAGTTCGCATTCGTATTAACAAACGGTGCACGATAACCCGTATTCAAACCAATATTTTTCTGTCCACCATTTGCAACTGAAGTATTTACGCCATAAGTCCAATTATTATCTCTATCAAATGCACCACTCGCACCGATTTGGCTGGAACCAAATTTTTCATTATTGAATGTCGTATTTGAAGTTAATGTTGCGCTCTGACTCTCACCGAAATACAGTGGGTAGCTAAAGTTTAAGTTGATTCGGTCATCTTTTTTATTATTGGTATTTTCCGCATAAACTCTCATAAATGCGACGCCATAAGAAAGACGATTAAAATTATTGTTATAACTCAGTTGGTATTGCTTTTCTGTCCCTGACTTATCCCAGTAATTAGAAATACGGCCCGTAAAATAAACCCCACCATAACCATCAGGAAGGTTTTGATTTACTGTATAACTAAAGCCATTTTTCTCGCGTCCTAATGTATTCTCTACGCCACGCTTATCGTTATCTATCGCATATAATGCATTACTGACGTTATAGTAATCTTTCGTTGAATACCGATAAGCAGCTAATACCAAGTTAGTATCCGTTTGAGTAAACAAACGACTAAATGTTAGACGGTAACTTTGCCCATTTTCTGTTCTATATTTAAATGCGGTTCTAGACTGAGTTAAATCCACAGCAACTGCACCAAACCCAGTGTTAACACCAGTACCAACTAAGTAAGCTTGATAGTCATCAAATGCAGTGACACCACCATAAAGCGTAAACGTATTATTCAAACCATGTTGAATAGTACCTTGCATAATAAATGGACGATTTCTCAACCCATCAGCATCAGCTTTACCACCAGCAACTTGATAACGTGTAAAACCAGGACGTAATAGCTGTGCTAATGATGAATATGGCACGCTAAAGCTACTTTCACTTCCGTCAGCTTCTTTTACTGTTACAACCAAATCATTCCCGTAACCTGATGGATAAACATCCGTCAAGCTAAAAGGCCCAGGTGAAACCGTTGTTTGATAAATAATAGAGTTATTTTGTGTTACTGTTACTAAGGCATTACTTTGTGCTATTCCTCTGATTTCAGGCGCGTATGTTGCCATTCCATCAGGATACATATTGTCATCTGTTGCTAGTTTTGCACCACGCAAACTAATACTGTCAAAGAGATCACCATCGGTATAAAACTGCCCTGCTGTCGCTTTTGATTTTAGTTCGGCGATTGGTTTTTGCAGATATGTTTGATTGCTATTCCAATTCGTCCCGCCATGACGCTGCCAATTAAAGTTTCCAATATGTTTGAGTAGCCATCCATCAAAACTTAAACCAGCATTCAGCCCTAAATAAGCGCTAGCGTTATTCGTTCCCTTTGAGCCACTGGTATGGTTATCATAATAGTTAGCCATATAACCGATATTTAGTGCAGGAATGCCCGTTTCCCAAAATTGAGGAGAAACATAACCACGGGAAGTTCTCTGTTCATATATTTGTGGAACAGAAATATCCAAACGCAATGTAGAAGAATGAAATGTATCTACAACGTCTTTTTGATCATTCCAATCCATTAAAGGTAAACAAGTATTACTATCTTTACTAACCGTAGGATTTAGCTTTTCAATATTAATACCAAAGTCAGAAAGCATTTCTGGTGTATAACACACCCCTAGTTGACCGTTTTTTTGTTCTTCAAAATTAAGATCGTAGCGCCCCTTCCAATTGTTATTCGTATATACGTCAACTGAATATTTACCGGGGCTGATCCCTGAAGAATTGAAACGCGTTAAATCAACATCTTCCTTACTACCTATAATAAAACCACTATTAAATTCATAGGTTGTATCTTCTTCACCCCAAGCATTAAATGTAGGCACCATGCATGCAGTGACAAAGCAAGTCACAGAGAGCGTATTGCTATATTTATTTATTAACTCTCGCTGTTTCATTATATATTCCTATTTAACGGTGGTTTTCACCGCAATATCTGACCCATAATCATTAATATTATTAATTACGATATGACTTCCTGACCTTACGGCTTGTTTTAATTCAACTGTCGTTTGACTTTTTGGTTCTAATAAAATTGTTTTTTCATTTAACCCTGATTTACCATCTGTTGAAATTTTTGTAATGGTAATATAGTAAGGTGTCGGGTTATCTATGATAATGCTCTTGCCATTTGCTTTTATAACAAGTTGCTCTGGCGCTAATTCACGGCTACTCAGCCCTGCTGGCCGATAAAAGAATTTAAATCTAGAACGGATCGCTAGTTGCAATACATTCTGACTATCCCCTTCTTTAGCTTTAGCCATAGGGGGAATATCCAAAATATTCAACCACCATAAGCTTTCGCGATCTTGAGGAATACTTCCTTTATCCATTAATTTGATTCGTAACGTTTGCCCACCTTTAGCTTCTACACGCGAAATTGGTGGTGTAATCTGAAATGGGGTTTTTATCGTATCTGGTGTTTCTGACGCATCTCCTGTATCAAGCCACGCTTGTGCAATTGCAGGACGATCGGCAGTATTATTTAATTGCACGGTAATTTCTTTTTCATTTCCAGGATAAATAAACCGTGTACCATTAACGATAATATTATTAGCAAATGAATGCATACTGAAAATGAAGCAGAAGATAAATACTATTGCTTTCATTTGAACCTCAAAATAAAAGCGGCAGTATACCTACCGCTTATCAAAGTAATGCTGATTAAATTAATATTTAAACAATGCTTATGTAATTAAAACTAATAAGGAATTAACTTATTACATTCTTATTGGTAAGTGATTTCATAAGTTGCATAACTTTTAACTTCACCTGTTGTGACATCTTTAGGTGTAGAAGTTGCGTAACCAACGTAGTATTGGAAACGAGCTCCATTCTCAACTTTAGTTAAGTCACCTTTAACTTTTTTCTGAGATGGGTTACCAGGAATGATTTTACCTGATAAGTCAGAGCTATCATCAGTTGAAAGTGCCAATTGAATATTTTTAGCACCTGTAGTTTCAGTATTTGCTAAGTAACCTTCTGAGTTACCTGATGCACCTTGCAGTAAGTTACCACCAGTCCAGTTAACGTTTAATAACGTTTTATCGATCGCGGAATCATTAGCTGCATCTTTAACATCTGCTGCAACACAGTTAGTTACGTCAATAACAAAAGATTTTGGTTTTAACAATGCATCTGCACCACCATCACGAACTTCTGTTAATGAAACTGGCGCTAAGTAAACGCTAGCATCACTACCTTGTCCATCCACAGAAACAGTACAAGAAACATCGGTCACTTTACCGTGAAAGTTAACTTGGCCGCCACCAACGTTGGTGCTTGCAGCGTTAGCTGTTGATAAGCCAATAATAGTTGTTGCAACTGCAGTCAGTAGTACTTTCTTCATTTTCATTTCCTAATATGAGGGTATTTATTTTTCACATTAAAAAGAACTGATTAAGTTTTTTGTTTTATTGTTAGGCAAAAAATAAATGCAAGAGCCTAGTCATACATAGAGTATGACTGGTAGTTTATGCTTCACTTTGAACCATTCGTATTAATGCAAATAAATATATTTCTTAATTAGTCCTATTTAGAATTTATAATCATATGCTCTATATGATTTCGAAGAGAGGATACATAATAACTTAAGTTTTATTAAATCGTTTTTACCATCGCTTATTTATTTTTTAATAGGCAACACCTATTAAAACTGATCTATTGATTGAGTTACTTGATGTGATCATTTCACTAAATTACTCGTGCTGCGCTTAAATTTTAGAAAAAAATCTTAATTTTATTGAATTATAGATTTAATTAACTATTAATTCCTAATAAATTAGATTTATATGAACAACAAAAAATACATTTACCATATTAAAATGATACTAAATTACACATTTTGATACTTTTAGTCGCAAAATAACACTAGCATATATCTATTAACGACTATCACCTAAAGACTATATCATTAATTTTATTAATGTATTTTTACTGGTATTCGTAATAAATTTCGATTTCAAAAAAAAATTTAATACCGAATTGTTATGCTTAAAACCTAAAAAACACACCATGAGTGTATAAGTGAGTTTTTATATCAACAGTCAGCTTTGGTCGTTATTAAAATTCTGAAATGTGTGTTTTGGAGGGAGAAACATCGATTTTAATTAAAATAATAATATTTATGATGAGGACAAATTTAGAATGTTAACGAAAATGACGATAAAATCGCAATATAATCCTCTTTTCATTCAACTCTAAATTATTACTAAAAACTCAATATCAACTTGTACAAGTAAGCCTATGTTAGAAAAAATTATCATTGTTTTTGATATAAAATAAAAAAACAGAATCGCTGCACAAACTATAAACTAACTTATGTCAATTTTTCTATTTTATAACCATATGAAAATACGCGTATTTTCTCAAACCGAACAACAGCCAAAAATGTGATCTATACACCGTTTTTTATCATTAAGAATATTCCTAATTTACTCTCATGGTGTGTTAAAGTGTGATCCTAAGCTTAAAGCCATCAATAAAAGATGTTTTTCTTACCCTCATTTATGCATAAAAAAGAGAGTTTACCGTTTTTCAAAATATTCAATCCCGTGAATAACGCTCATTTTTTGTCGATTACATAACATAAAGTAGCTATCTCCATTTTAGTATCATAATTTAACAATTTTGAGACATTAACAGATAAAAATATTTTATATCAATAATTTGCCATATACCGACTAGCTTACCTTTACTAAATCAATATGCCTTTCTTAAAATGTCGCCTAAAGTACATACGGAATAGTTGACGGATACTATCTGCAACATATCATTCCGTTATCTGCTTTATGACGAGCAAAAAACGATTGATACTCATTTAATATCGGCTAATAAATTGAAATGATTAATCACTAAAAAAGGAGAATGCCTGATGGTGGTATAGCAAAAGCCCATAAGGAGTAGAGCCTTTGCTAATAACGATGAAAAGGAAGGTTAGTTTGAATGGCCTTTACGATATAGCTCCCATTCTTCTATTCTTTCTTTTGAAGGCAAAATACAATAGCCAACCTGCCCGCTAGGAGTATCAACCGTCTCAGATTTACCACCAGATTGTACACAATATACCGATGCAGGATTAGGCATCCCTACTGCTTGTTGAGGCTCTGTTTTAGTATTTTTAGATACACAACCCGCTATTGCTATTAACGCAGTAAAAATGAATATTTTTTTCACACAACCCCCTATTTACGTTAGGCTAGCTTATTATAAATAAATAATAGCAAACTAACAACAAATTACCGTAAATACCACCTATTAGTAGGTAAAAATACTACACGTTAGTGTTGTATATTAAAAATGTCATTATTATTTTGGATACGACAATTTGTGTCGATAAGATAAAAAAGAATCTAAGGGTTTAGACTCTTTCTGCTATATGGAAGGAATACATAGGATTATAGTTAGTTAATTTTAGTGATTTTAGTCTATATCTAGTAAGAAAAAGAGAGGCCTTATCACCCCAAGCGGCCTTATTATTTACGCTTTCTACTATCAAAAATAACAATTAATACTCCAAAAACTGCAACCAGCAAACTACCAATAATATAATTTTGCCTATCAAATGCTAAGCCTGTGTCTTTAATCGACTCTCCATAAACAATAGGGATACTAACATCCATATTATAAGAAATAATCGCTGTAATTAACCCAATGATTGTGAGCACAACACCAAACGTTTTCATTCCAGACCCTCAAATCACTTCTGTTAAAATAGGGTAGCGGACTATCTTTATAAAAGCAAAGCAAGGAGCCACTAGTTGTGCGGCTGCTATTATAAATGGGCTTTTTTTTTGCGTAACTACAATAATAAATGTGTTCTAAGGCACAGTTTAATTGGAAATTTCTGCTTAATAAATTAAGTGTTTTTAATAAGCTAAAACAATCGAATGATATTAATAAATAATTTTTTATCGTTAAAGTCAACATATGAAATAATATCTATGCTTAAAACTGGCATTATTCCAAAATAGTTCTTTCGATATTATTGATTCTATTTAACTCAATAATGTCTAAAATGTATAAAGCATCGTCTCTGCATACTGACAGAATTTTTCGATAAAAACCCCAAGA
Organism: Providencia sp. NPDC089933; assembly: GCF_049545585.1. NCBI lineage: Bacteria > Pseudomonadati > Pseudomonadota > Gammaproteobacteria > Enterobacterales > Morganellaceae > Providencia > Providencia sp. NPDC089933. The sequence continues at coordinate 624,595 of NZ_JBMWDT010000001.1, read as the reverse complement.
GCAGGCAATAAAGATGCATTGATGAGAATAGATAAAGCTGCGGTTAGTAAAGAGATACCCATTAAAATTACCTTACCAATGAGGGGGAATATTACCCCCTACCCATAGGCCGGTTCATAATGTGTTCTTCCCAATCCACCACATCAATTTCTTTTACAGCAATATGGCGAACCGAAATACCCTCACTATGCATCGCAGCTTTTGAACCTGTTTTCAATGGATGCCAAGCAGGGAGCGACTTACCTTCAAGTAACAAACGATAAGCACACGTATTGGGTAACCACTCAAACGTTTCTAAATTATAACGATTAAGTTTAATACAGTCCGCTTCATAACTAAACCTGTCTTCATAATGCTTACATTGACATGTTTTTAAATTTAGCTGATTGCAAGCTACATTAGTAAAATAGATTTCATCAGTGTCTTCATCCATTAATTTGTGTAAGCAACATTGCCCACACCCGTCACAGAGAGACTCCCATTCCTCATCCGTCATTTCATCCAATGTTTTAACTTGCCAAAACTGCGACATAATACTAATTAATCCTATAATTAAATAATTCGAGTAGTCAGCGAATGATCATTTATCGATAACTTCAGCATATCACCAGAAGCCAATGGGCCTACACCTTCAGGAGTCCCAGTCAAAATGACATCCCCTGCACGTAGAGTAAAGAAACGGGACATGTAGCTAATCAGTGGTAAAATTGGGGTGATCATATCACGCGTCGAGCCGCTTTGGCGAACTTCACCATTAATTTCCAAAGAAAGCTCAATATTTTGTAGGTCATTCGGGTTACTAACAGGAATAAAACCAGAAATTGGGCAAGAACCGTCAAAAGCTTTGCTTTTTTCCCATGGCTGCCCTGCTTGCTTAAATTTAGCTTGTAGATCCCGTAATGTTAAATCCAGAGCAACTGCATAACCGACAATAGAACGCGAAACTCGGTCTTCATCGGCATTTTTTAACGGCATACCAATTAAAATTGCCATTTCAATTTCATGGTGAACCTCACCAAAATCTTTTGGAATAACAATTGATTGTGTAATATCGCATAAAGCTGTTTCTGGCTTAATAAAAACCACAGGCTCTTCAGGAACCGCTGACCCCATCTCTTTAATATGCTTTGCATAGTTACTACCCACACAAACTACTTTGTTTGCTGGGAAATCAAGTAACGCACCTTGCCAATCACGATGTTGATACATAAGGGGACTCCTATCTACTATCATTATTTTATTTTGTTAGCGATGCCATCTGCCATCATACAAACACTCAGTGCAAAATAATATGAGCGGTTCCAATGCATAATGGTGCGAAAGTTTTCAGTCACTAAAAATGTTCTCCCTTCTGGATCATCAGGGATAACTACCCATGTTTTCACGTCTGGAGATAATTGCGCACTTGTAGGCAATTTAACACCTAATTGTTGCCATTCGCTCACTGTTTTCCCTTGTTCAGTTTTTACGCCTTCCAGAGTTCGATTGAAATCAGCAGGTAAAGTGACTTGATAACCCCAAGGTAATTGTGATTGCCAGCCCTCAGTTGATAGGTAATTGGCAATAGAGGCAAAAACATCGGCCTTATTAGCCCATATATCCATTTTCCCATCGCCATCGCCATCTGCGGCATAGGATAAGTATGAGGTTGGCATAAATTGGCTCTGCCCCATCGCCCCGGCCCATGAACCTTTCAATTGCTGGTCTTCTGGAATGAAGCCTTTATCCATTATTTCAAGTGCGGCTAATAATTGTTTACTAAAAAGCGCCTCTCTACGCCCTTCGAACGACAGTGTCGCAAGAGCAGAAATGACATCCTCTTTCCCTTGAGAGCGCCCAAATCCACTTTCTAATCCCCATAACGATACAATAAATTGGGGTGGCACCCCATATTTTTGGCTAGTGGAATCCAACAAGTTTTTATTTTCTAAGTATTTATTATACCCTGCGTTAACCCGTGATTGTGGCAAGACATTTTTTAAATAGCTGGCTAATGTAACGGTCGCTCTTTTTTCTGGCTGACCTTTATCTGCTTTTACCACTCGCTCTATAAAATGTATATTAGCAAAGGCTCGCTCAATCGTTGCGGGTTTAATCCCTTGTGCAACAGCATGTTCTTTTAGTAATTCCACATAGGCAGGAAATTGCTCTGGTTCACGTTGTTCAATTGGAAATGCTTTATCTAGCGCGGCAACTTCTTGAATTATTGCCTCGTTTTGTTTTGCAGTAATCGGTTGAGTTACCACGGATTCAGGTTGTGTCGCAGAACAACTTGCTAAAAGCAAACCAGCGACTAATGTATATAATAATGTTGGTTTCATTCGTATCCTCCAGACAGAATTACTTTTCAGGATTTTCTTAATTTGCTTCAGTTATTCAGTTCTTTGTGTTCTGAAAGCAAATTTTCCACCGGAGGTGGGAATTGTAGGTAATAACCAACATCGATAAGATCGGCCTTAACACGTGCTAAGTCAGCATTGGCAAGCCTGTCGCGTTTATCCAACGCAATAAGCATAGCAAATTGTGGTGTTCCAAATTGGGCTAATAAGTCCTCAGGAACCCGTGAAAAATCATCTTTCTTTTCAATATAAAGATAAGTTTGCTCACGCTTAGGGCTTCTATAAATTGCACAAATCATTATATTTAACTCTTTTTCTTAGTTCATTAGCTTGCTTGAAGAATACAGTAACTATAACATGCTATTGTTTTACAGAATATCTTCACCCGAGGATTGTTTCGGAAATTTTAATTTGCTGAGTCTAGATAGATGCCACAATCGCCAATAGAACTTAAAGGCAGCAGTTTTACTCTTTCAGTAATTCACTTATACAGTGAAGAGCCTAAACTCATCAAAAAAGCGCTGCAAGATAAAGTAAGTCAAGCTCCTGACTTCTTTAAAAATGCCCCTGTCGTAATTAATATTGCTGAACTATCACCAAATGTAGACTTATCGAGTATTCACAAGTCCGTTATTTCAGCTGGTTTACGAATTGTCGGTGTCAGCGGATGTACTGACCCACAGTTACGACAAAAAGCAAATGATGTTGGTTTACCGGTATTGAATGAAGGTAAAAGCCAAAAACCTGTTGAAGTGCAAGCTGAAACTCAGGTTACGACGGTTCAAACTGAGCCGCAGTATCGTAAAACTCGAATTATAAATACCCCTGTTCGTTCTGGGCAACGCATTTACGCACCAAATAGTGATCTAATCGTCACAAGTAATGTGAGCGCAGGTGCAGAACTGTTAGCAGATGGTAATATTCATATATATGGCATGATGAGAGGTCGCGCATTAGCAGGTGCCTCTGGTGATGTTGAAAGCCAGATTTACTGTACTCACTTGCAAGCTGAATTAGTTTCAATTGCAGGTGAATATTGGTTGAGCGATCAAATCCCTGCTGATTATCTTGCCAAAGCAACTAAACTTCGTTTAGTTGATAATAAACTTAACATCGAATATTTAATTTAGACCTTATTTACAAGGAATTATTCATGGCACGCATAATTGTAGTGACTTCTGGTAAAGGTGGCGTTGGTAAAACCACTTCAAGCGCGGCCATAGCTACTGGCCTGGCACAAAAAGGAAACAAAACGGTAGTGATCGATTTTGATATCGGCCTACGTAACCTTGACCTTATTATGGGGTGTGAACGTCGAGTAGTGTATGACTTCGTGAACGTCATCCAAGGTGACGCTACCCTAAATCAGGCACTGATTAAAGATAAACGCACCGAAAACCTATTTATTTTACCCGCTTCACAAACTCGCGACAAAGATGCATTAACTCGTGAGGGGGTCGCTAAAGTCCTTGATGAATTAAGTGATAACTTGGGCTTTGACTTTATCGTTTGTGACTCACCAGCTGGTATTGAAAGTGGCGCATTAATGGCGCTCTACTTTGCTGATGAAGCTATTATTACTACAAACCCAGAAGTTTCTTCCGTCCGTGACTCTGACCGTATTTTAGGTATTTTAGCCTCTAAATCACGTCGTGCTGAAAGAGGTGAAGAGCCAATTAAAGAACATTTACTACTGACTCGTTATAACCCAGGCCGTGTTACCCGCGGTGATATGCTAAGTATGGAAGATGTACTTGAAATCCTTTGCATTCCTTTAATTGGTGTTATTCCTGAAGATCAATCGGTACTGCGCTCATCTAACCAAGGTGAACCCGTTATTTTAGATACTGAGTCCGAAGCGGGCCAAGCGTATGATGATTGTGTTGCACGTATTTTAGGCGAAGAACGCCCTATCCGTTTCATTGAAGAAGAGAAAAAAGGTTTCTTAAAACGCCTATTTGGGGGATAAATAATGGCTTTATTGGATTTCTTTCTGTCGAGAAAAAAACCGACAGCGAATATCGCAAAAGAGCGATTGCAAATCATCGTTGCAGAACGTCGCCGTGGTGATAGTGAGCCCCCATATCTGGCCGATATGAAACGCGATATTCTGCAAGTTATTTGTAAATATGTTCAGGTTGACCCTGATATGTTATCAGTGCAGTTTGAACAAAAAGGCGATGATATCTCTGTTCTAGAGCTCAATGTTACGTTACCTGAAGGTGACGAAATAAAAAGTTCAACAGCTGAAAAATAATTTGCAAAGAAGCCGCTATTTACTATGGCGGCTTGCTTTTCAACCCAAGCATTACATCGCTGTGATGCCAGTCTTTCTATCTTATTATTTCTCTAATGAGAAATAAATTGTTAGGCTGTTCAATGCATTAACACCTTCAGGTTTTACACCAACAGATCTGTAACGTCTAGTTGCGTCAAGTACTGCTTTACCAAACATTTCACTATGTTCAGACCTCACAATATAAACATTAGTTAACTCCCCTTGCGGTGTAATTTCAAAGTGAACAACAACATGGCCCTCCTTATTCATCATTTTCGCTCGCCGTGGGTATTTTTTATGGCGTTCTAACTCATTACGTATTCTTGTAAGGTAATTTAACCGAATATCATTGCTATTATCGCCCACCATTCTCGTTTTCTGCTCCCCTTGTTCTCCACTCGCTAGCGATTCTATTTGGTTATCCCCCTCCTTAAACTGCTGCTCAGTTTCATCATGGTTTATTTTTTCTACTATCTCTTTCGAGATGACCCGTTTTTTATTCTCACTCTCTGAGCTTTTCTTGGGCTTATTCAAATTAATTTTTGTTTTTGATGAACTGTCTTCGCTATGCGTTTCACTGTTTGTTTTTGCGACCTCAATTAGTGCGCTTTCCAATTCAACTGGCGAACTCATTAATCCACCAGAGCCAACAAGGGGCTCTTCAGTTTTAGCGATTTGTTTTTCAACCAGTAATTGAGATAGAGCAACCGTTATGACATCTGAATTAATCGGTACCAATATTTTTGCAGATACTGAACTGCTCCGTAGACTGTAATAAGTTAGCCCACCATGTAGCAGTAATGAGACAATAACTGCATACACAAAACGTGAATAAGTCATCTCTTTTCCTACATAAAAAACCCTTTATGCGACCACACTTCACCACATAAAGGGTTAATTGTTAGAATCTGCTGGTTAAATTAAAACGTATTGCCCTACCTGGCGCAGGCATCATGCTACGTGTTAATGGGTCAATATAATATTCATCAAATAAGTTAGTCGCTAAGAGCTCTAATGATAGGTCTTTATTCACTTGGTAATTGACGTAAGCATCTGTAGTAAAAACAGCATTCCAATGCATTGGGCTATTATTTAAAGGTGCAAAATGATATGGGTATTTATTTATCATCGCTTCTTCATCTTCATTTTTCGCCCTACTGTGATAACGCATACGACTACCCACTTCCAACGTTTCATCTAAGAAACGTAACCCTAAGTTAGTATGAATACTGTATTTAGGTTGTAATTGAGTCCGTAAATACCCCCCTGGAAACCCTGCAGTTGTGCATTCTGAGCCTCCATATTTATTGTAGGGGTCCATTGATACTAATGACGCTTCATCACACACTTCGTTTTTTAAGCGGTAATTTAACCCCACATCACCAAAAAACCAGCCATTATCATAACGAGCTAATAGCTCTATCCCTGCTGTTTTATGTTTATCTACTTGAGTGAAAATTAAATTCATATCTCGCTCAAACGCATTGGTCACCACTGTATTGTAATAATTTATTCTTAAATCAGCGTGGTTTTCAGCATTTAATAATTCTTGGAAGTTGCGCACATAACCAAATTCTATAGTATGGCTACGCTCAGGTAAAAATGTAGGGGGGACATAACTAACACCTCTACTGCTCGAAAAACCAACAGTATCTTCAAAAAGACTTGGCATCCTAACGGTTTCTAAATAACGGGCAAATAGACGATCATTATCCGTGACATATGCAGTTATACCAAAGGCTGGCGCCCAAGCTGAATCTTCATTTCTTTTCGGGGCTTTAAATTTTTCAACCTCTGTAAATTTAATTTTATCTTTCCTTTTATTTAACTCAGTCAATCCATATTTTTTCGCTGTCAAACCAGTGACTGGGTCGATAACCTCTTCTTTTAAATCAACTTCACCATTATAAAAAGGATTATTTTTTCGCATAAAGCGGTTGTTGGTATCGGCCTTCCATTTAACTATGTAGTCTTTTCCCGCAATTCTAAATTCGCGTTTTCCTTTCATATTACTTGCCCATATTAAAGAATGTTTCGGCATGCCTAAAGCTTCTTCAATCAAGACCTTTGTATCATATGGTAGTTTATCTTTTATGCTTGCAAAACTTTGCCCCTTACTATTAACATAATTCTGTATTAGTTTAAATTCATCGGCTGTTAACACACGGGTTAACCGAAAATTTCTAGCTGTTACCTGACTGACTCGAGCAAAATTTATGTCTTTTGCCGCTACCCTTCTTTCTTTTAAAGTGTCCCTAGACCAATAGCTAATATATTGAGCCCCTGCATTAAGGCTTAACCAATCTGTTGGTTGCCAATCAAGCCTTATTGCACCATTGTATTCCCTGCGTTTACCTTCCCTTGGAACCGCACGGAATAAACCACTTATCGGAACTGTATTTGAATTATACACATCGTCTCTACTCCCTATCTTTTCATCAATTAAATTTCCTATTAATGTGATTTTAAACTCAGGGGCTAATTGAAATTTATTGGATAACGAAATACCATAACGATCATTAAGCTGGCTTAATTTAATGCCATTGACTAATGTACCATTGAGCTCAGCTAAGCGAGGTCGAGTTTTAAATTCATAAGACCAATCTCTTTGCATAGGCTCCCTAGGCTGACCTCCCGCCGTATTCGAATTTAAATCCATTTTCGTCAGCCAATACCCTAAACGAAAATCAACCCAATCCATAGATTCCGGTTTGAAAGAATAATTCGCATAAAAGGTATTTAAGGTTAAATTAGCTAAAGACCACTGTGGGATACTGCCAGTTAAATCATGATAGCGGATCTGTGATGGCATGATTTCACCATAGTGGCTGGTTGTTCTCATGTAACCAAGAGACAAATCTTGTGCATTAGGCAGCATAAGATTTAATTTTGCTAATAATGTAGACATTTCATTAGACGTGTTACCAACCTCTTTATTGGGAGCATAAATTTTGGCAACAAATGGCATATAGGGGTCAATGGATTTCTGTGGCGAAGCTGGGTCATAAGTAATAATCTCGCCTGTATATTTGCCTGACCCACGACTTCCCGCAAAATAATTACCTTGGTTGCGATAACTATAGGCTAACATAAGGTCAAATTTTTCTTGCCGTGTACCAATGGCAAAACGTGCCGCTTTATCTTGTAAATTAAAGAAATTGGCATTCCCTCTAGAACGAGGTTTAACAAGGACTTGGGAGTCTTGGAAATAGATCCCGCGAAATTTTTTATAATCCAGTGTTTCTAATAGGCGTTTGTCATCCCGATAATCCACACCATAATTTACCTGACGAATTCTCGGCTTTGTTGAATTACTACTGGTTTCTAACTTGATATCAAACCCAAATTGTTCATCTGCATCAACAACATCATCAATACCAATAGTTGTTATTGCGATTCCCCCACCTGTCGAAGTACGCACATCACGACTGAGTCCCCCGCTTTTCATCACCCTAATACGACTAATCATGTTCGGGTCAATATAATTACGGTTGTTAGCACCATTGTAACCACGCCAAACCGTGATAGCCTGTTCAGTACCATCAACCGTAACAGGAACACGCCCTTGCCCTTGAATACCCCGTACGTTAGGATCTAACGCCCCACTATTGCGGGCATCACCACTATACACCCCAACAGCATGGTTGATAGTGTCGGCTGGGTTTGTCCCCTTATAACGCTCGATTTCTTCCTTACTGATATAGATATTCGATTCATCTTTATCATACTGATCATCAGCCCCTTTTTTATCGCGCTGTTTAATTGTGGTTGTTTTATCATTAACTATGATAGAACCGATATTTTCACGCTCTTGTGCATACAATAAATTAGGAATACTACAAACAGACAACCCTGTCGCAATATTAATCGCTATTACTGTTTTTACTTTCATTATTCCTTCCGCTAAACATTAGAATTTTTTGCTGAAATTGACACCAACTTCACTTTGCTTAAAAGAATAAATAATATGAGCCGTACTTTTATTTATTTGGCTATTAAAATACACCGCCGGTGTAAAGCTTAATACTTTGTATTTTTCTAATGTCAGTTGTGTATTCAAATACCAATTATGATCACTTCTTTTTGTATTCAAATAATCATCAAACTGTTTAAACTCTGTATATTTATAACCAGTAACAACCAATAACTTATAGGGGTCGACAACTGTTAATAGCCCAATTTTTGTTCCATATTGCAGATAACTGTCGCTTTTGAATTTTTTCTCCCTCTTGATAACATCTATCCCTGAAAAAAATAATAGATTTGGATTAAGAAAATAACCACTAATCAGTGAATAAGAGAGTTTATTACCATCATTAAAGTTATATTTATCAATATAATTTTTATTTTTTAACTCTACCCCCCCGAATAATATTACTTGAGGCGTAAATTCGTATTCTACGGCTATCCGTGCCCCTAATTTCAAACTATGATATTGATTATCATGCCATTTAGTTTCAACAATCGGTAACAACTGTATTTTTTTATTTGCACCTTCAAACTGGTAGCCTCCATTGAGTAAAACACTTATTTTTTTAGTGGACACTGTTTTCATCGGTTCTAACCCAACAATGTTAAATGAAAACTGCCCAGCATGATTACCTAATAATGGATAGCGTTTCGATAGTTCAATAGAATAATGCCATTCCCCACCAGCTATCGCCTTTTTACTACTCCCCATACACTTGCTTCGAAAACAATAAATATTATTACTATTGGATGCTTCATTTAAATTAAAATCATAGCTTGCACCAAGTTTAATCGTACCCTGCCAATGATTTTTAGTTTCCAGTAAAATTATTTGACTACTAATGAAATTACTCAGGCTTACTGATAGTTTATTTTTATACTTGGTTAGCAATGTTTGATACACCAATAAAGCATCTTCATAGCGCTTAATACCAATAAGTGCAAGTGCAAGCTTTATTTCAATTAAGGGTAAATCCGGCTGTACAGCCAAAATTTCATTATAAAAACCAATCGCTATCTCATACTCTCGCCTTACCAGTGCCTTTTCAGCGTAAATATATTTAACTAGGTTTTCATCATGCTGATGATCGCTTTTATAAAGAAAAATTATAGTTTCTATTTTATCAAACTCTTTTTTACGAACAAGATCATAAAGAATAAACCCAAGTTCTTCGATGTTTTTTTCATTATTTTTTGTTTTTTTTATTTTCAGTTCATGTTTATCATTATTATCTATACTTAAAATACTAATAAATTGTTCGTCTAATTGTTGCCCCGCAAATATTGGGGTTACAAAATTACATGAGCTTACAATAATAAAACCAATTATATACTTAATATATACGACCATAAATAACCTATTCTTTAGTGATAAAAAAAGCAGACAAAATAATATTTTGCCTACTTGTCTTTATTTAAGTTTAATTATTAGTCTTTTTTGCCACCAAATGCGGTATCTAAGTGCTCATGCCCCTTAAATGAAGTAATACCTGCAACTTGCTCTGCATTATCGCCAAATAACTGCCCCATACTACTACCTGTTATTGTATCATTCGCTATAGCATTACCACTGAATTTCCCTTGCTCTGCAATATTCCCCCCCATCGAAATACTTAATGTTTTCCCTTTTAATGAGCCTTTATACGACTTATCATTAAAATCAGCCGTGAATGAGCCTATTAGTTTTGTTTCACCATCAAATTGGTTGATTCCTTCTAGGGTATAATTGGCTTGCCCACTAGATGGAACCTCACTCATCGCGTTCTCACCCGAGAAATAAGCTGTGTGTGTTGTATCGCCGTTTACCCCTGTCTGTGACCAATCACCGAAATATACTTCGGCATCCGCAACCTGACTAAATTGAAACTTGCCCATGTTACCATGTGGTATAGTAGTACCATCAAGAAGATAAACATTATCAGGCTTCTTAATATCGCTACTTTTTAAGCCTGAAAATGATATAGTTTTTCCTCCTGCTATGCTTCGATAACCAATACCGGGGGTACCTAACGCACCACCGTGTGGTCCCATTGTTGATTCAGTTTCATCTATTCTTATATTTACCATATTATTATCATAACTTTGGCTTTGCCCTGAGATGGTTTCAGCCATAGTGCTACTAGAAAATATAGAGAATGTAACTGCTAATGTTAATACCGATATTTTTTCCATTTGTTGGGTCCTTTTCAATAGAAATTAACTTACCTTGTTAAATAAAAATCCACATTAAGAAAATATTATATTTTCCTTTAATGCGTAGATGTCAGTATATGAAATCACCTTTCATTTACAAATAAGCTTAATATAATTAGCTTTTTTATTATTTGGTGAAAAACAAAAATAATGGTTTATTTTCAGTTTATTAAAAAATAACCTTATAGTAATTAATTATATTATCCCCCTTTACTCTTTTTTGTTTGTTTATTTTTAAGAGTAAATTTAATTAAAAACCAATTTTTATTTAAATATAGCAGGCGATTAACTAGAATTTATTTGTTAGAGTAATTAAATGAAATGATAATATAACTGAAAAGGATGTTTTTAGTAGGTACAAGGGAAAACCCCCTGTACCTTAAACGATTATACGTTTGTTAGTAACTTTGAAATAGGTTTTGCAAGCAACTTTCCACGCCAACCATCGAGAAGCTCAGGGGGCGTTGCCGAAGTTTTTAGCCCCCAATGTAAAGAAAGTAACTGGTTAATCTGCCTTCTTGAGGCTAATAATTCTGCATTAAATTTTTCATTTTCAGCGATATCTTTGACGATAGCTTTAATTTCTTTAAAGAGATTTTTATATTCACTTTGTTCAGTAATATTTGCCACAGGTGCAGGATATTGGCTTGCATCAAGTTTTTTAGCTTGATCCACAATAGCTAACAAACGCTTACCGTGACAACGGATTTCTTGCCCCGTCAAACCTAAGCTATCAAGTTCGCCGAGAGAACCCGGTAAAAAACGAGCCACTTTCCACAAGTGCTCTTCTTTTACAACAAAGTTAATTGCCATATCACGAGCTTTTGCCTGATTTAATCGCCATGCCGCGAGTAACTGTAAACACGCGAGTTGTTCATCACGTAATTGCCAAGCATTATGAATATTTAGGTATGCTTTTTCCGGTTTGAGTGTTTTTTGACGACGAGCGACAACACGTTGGCACTCATCTTTAACATCTTCTAAATACCCAGCCTCCATCACTTTAGCCATCAGGATTTCAGCTAATGGTAGTAAATACAGCACATCCGCTGTTGCGTAATCACACTGTTTTTCACTCAATGGGCGCGCTAACCAATCAGTACGAGACTCACTTTTATCCAACTCAATTCCCAGATGTTCTGATACCAACGACGCAAAACCACACGAAATAGGATACCCTAAAAAAGCCGCTATAATTTGCGTGTCAATCATGGGTTCAGGAACGCAGCCGAAATCATGCATAAAGACTTCGAGATCTTCACTGCCCGCATGTAAGAACTTAATTTGATTTGGGTTAGTCAAAAGTGCTTTGAACGGGCTAAAATCCGTTATTGATAACGGGTCAATCAACGAAACTTGCTTTCCATCATACAGCTGTAGCAAACCTAATTGAGGATAATACGTTCTGGTACGAACAAACTCGGTATCCAACGCAAGCCATGGCGCATGGCTCGCTTCTTGACATATTTGGGCTAGTTCACTATCTGTAGTTACTAAACGATAATTCAAAACAAGTTTCTCTTTTTATATTTTCATCACAGTAACGCCGGTATAAACCGGCGTTACTTATTATCTTTATGAGACTAAACCATCATCATACTGGTGTTTTATCTCTTTGCAATTTTTCTTCATCACGCAGATCTTTACGTAAAATTTTACCTACGTTAGATTTTGGTAATTCATCACGAAATTCAAATAACTTAGGCACTTTATACGCGGTTAACGAACGACGGCAAAAGGTTTTAAGTTCATCAGCAGTTAAATTCGTATTTTTCGTCACAACAAACACTTTAACGGCTTCCCCTGTACTTTCGCTAGGAACACCAATTGCAGCGCATTCAATCACATCAGGGTGTGCCGAAATGACATCTTCAATTTCATTTGGATAAACATTAAAACCAGAAACAATAATCATGTCCTTTTTGCGATCAACAATGCGAATATAGCCTTCAGTATCTATTTCAGCGATATCCCCTGTCGCTAACCAGCCATCAACGATGGCCTCCGCGGTTGAGTCAGGGCGATTCCAATACCCTTTCATAACCTGAGGGCCTTTTACCCACATTTCACCGGGTTCACCAATGGCAACTTCATGACCATCATCATCAAGGAATTTAACATCAGTTGATGGAACAGGTAAACCAATACTTCCACTATAAGACGTTAAGGTATAGGGGTTCCCCGTCACTAATGGTGAACATTCTGTCAAACCATACCCTTCAAGCAAATGTTTCCCGGTGAGCTGCTGCCATTTTTCAGCCACTGCTTTTTGTACTGGCATCCCCCCACCAACCGAAAGACGTAAACGTGAAAAATCTAACTTCTTAAACTCATCATTATGAAGCCATGCATTAAATAATGTATTCACCCCAGTAATGGATGTAACAGGATAACGCCCTAATTGCTTCACCGTGTCTGGTACATCACGCGGGTTAGTTATAAGTAAATTGACTCCCCCAACATTGATGAATAACAAACAGTTCACCATCAGCGCAAATACATGGTAAAGAGGTAATGCAGTCACAACAAACTCTTCCCCAAACTTCAACACAGGGCCGTAAGCTGCTCTCGCTTGTTCTAAATTCGCTAACATATTGCGATGGGTTAACATCGCGCCTTTGGCAACCCCTGTTGTTCCCCCCGTGTATTGCAAGAAAGCCAAATCACTACCTGCAATGTTTGGTTTAATATATTGCATACGATAGCCATAATGCATTGCACGACGAAATGATATGGCATCGGGTAAATTGTATTTAGGAACTAAGCGTTTCACATACTTAACAACAAAATCCACAATGGTCGCTTTTGGTCGTGAGAGTTGATCGCCCATTCGCGTCAAAATGACATGCTTAACTTTGGTGTTATAAACAATTTTTTCTAGCGTATGAGCAAAATTCGACACAATCACAATCGCTGCGGCACCGCTATCGTTTAGTTGATGTTCTAGTTCTCGCGGTGTATACAGTGGATTAACATTCACCACTACCATACCTGCCCGCAATATCCCAAACAAAGCAATAGGGTACTGCAAGAGGTTCGGCATCATTAATGCAACACGATCCCCTTTTTTTAGACCAAGCCCATTTTGCAAATAAGCAGCGAAAGCACGGCTTCTTTCCTCCAGCTTCCGATAAGTCATGACTGCGCCCATATTGATAAATGCAGGCTGATCAGCATATTGAGAAACCGCGTTTTCAAGTAACTCAGCCAAAGAGGCAAAGCGATCAGGATTGATTTCTTCCGGCACATCAGTAGGGTAATTTTTTAGCCAGATTTTTTCCAAAATGTTACTCCTGAATTTAGTGAATTTATTATACTCAACACATGTTTTAACAAATTATTAACTCAGCGTACCAGTTTGAAAAACAGACAATGTCAAGGTTGAGACCTCTATCACTAAATAAATTTTATTCTTCTAAGAAAAAACAAGGCGGTCTATGCCGCCTTGTTTGTCTTAAGATTAATTAAATAGATGTAAATCTATACAAGATAACGTAATTATACACCGAACTACACTAAGTTTGGAGAGCTTATCGATGCTTAATAACTTGCCATATCAAAAAAAGATAGTTTTAGTGGTATAAAAGACTGCCGAAGAACGCCATTATTTATCTTCAAGCACAAAAAAAGCCATTACTTTAAAGGTAACAGCCTTTTCCTTTTTACTTAGTGAGTCTTAAGTTCAAAAACAGAGATAAAATATTACTCAGTTAAGTAAGTGTGAACCTGAGCCGGGCCGCCTGGATAGCCATATCCCCACCCCCAAGGATGGTTATAATAGTAAGGGTCCCCGTAGTAGCCATAATTCCACGGCCCACTCGGTGGTATCATAACACTTTGTGCAATATTCCAACGTTGAAAACCTGTCACATCTAAAGTGACATATTTGTAAGGAACTTGCCCGACTTTACCTGGTTGTTCACCAGTGATTTTACCGACTACCGTGACGTAACGATTAGTGAAATCACTCGGCTCACGGAAGCCATTCAAATAAGCATATATACGACCAATAGATGGAGCATTGAGTTCAGGTGCAGCATCGTATTTACTCAATGCCATCACCGCAATTTCTAAGCGAGTCCTTGTCGGCTCATTTGCCACAGCAAGGACTTTTCCACCAAAGCGTGCCTCTTGACCAATATACATTTCAGGTGCATTTTGTACGGATGTTAAGTTATCCGTAGGATTTTGTACCGACCCTTGAATTGATGCGGGTATCGAGACGCACCCTGTTAGTGCTAATACGCTTGCGACAAAAAGACCTTTAAGTGCAGTGCGGCAGTTTAATTCAATATTCATAGACCACCTCCGATTAGCAATAGTATAATTTTATATTGTGTTGTTTAAAATAGTCTTAATTTGAGACAACACAATATGTTAAACAGGCATACATTACCTTTTAATAATAACCTATCTTTTTAAACAATTCGATTTGTATTTTAATTTATCAAGATATTATGTATTACCTAAATTAGATAATAAATTGGCTATATATTTAGTGATAAGATACAGCCAATTCAATTTTTGATGACTTCTGCTGAACTTATTCTCTACCGGGCAATTTTTTCCAAGTCACTTCATTACGCAAATAAGTTGGTTCTACATTTTCAACTGCAATCGCTTTACCTTGTTGCCATAACTGTGCAGCAATTGGCAGCATGTCTTGCGCATCAGGTAACGTCACCTGACTATCACTCAATGCCTTATCACTGGCTAATAATGTTGGATAAGCTGCCCAACCTGTACCGGCATAGCACCATTGCCCAGTCAATGAGGTGAATTGGGCTTTAAAGTCATCAGGTTGTAGAACAGCTTCTGTGCCTTCACCTAACCATTGCCTATCTACAACATATTGATATTGAGCACAATAGATTTCAGACATACGTGCATCAATGGCAACTAGGACTTGCGTTTGCCCCGTGAGACGTAATGCACCTTGAGCGAGAGTCATTAATGAAGAAACACCAATCATTGGCAAATCAGCACCTAATGCTAACCCTTGTGCTATCCCTACACCAATGCGCACTCCCGTGAAACTACCCGGGCCACGACCAAATGCTAATGCATCTAACTGGTTTAGCCCCATACCTGCTTCGGCCAAAACCTCTTCAACCATGGGTAAAACTTTTTGTGTATGTTCACGAGGGGAAATAGCAAAGCGTGAAATGATTTCACCATCACACCAAAGTGCAACTGAACATGCTTCGGTTGCTGTATCAACAGCAAGAATACGGGTCGACATGCCTAAACTCCGGCAAATTAATAATTTTTGATTAAAAGATGTTATGCATATTAACACAAACAACTTCCGTAACAGCAGAAAAACGCCAAGGAATTGACTCTTTTTAGGGAGACTGTCGCCTTTTTTCTTCAAGAAATTCGATAGCCTTGGTTACGCTTCTCGTCCGTGGAGATGGAGGAAGGCTGCGTAAAAATACCTCACCATAAGGACGAGTCACTAGGCGATTATCACAAATCACTATCACACCATAATCACTTGTATCACGAATTAACCGACCAACACCTTGTTTTAAGGTAATAACAGCATCAGGTAGCTGTACATCGGCAAAAGGGTCGCCACCGCGTAATTCACAGTCTTCAATTCGCGCCCTCAATAAGGGGTCATCTGGTGCCGTAAATGGCAGTTTATCAATAATCACACAAGTAAGTTCATCGCCACGTACATCTACCCCTTCCCAGAAACTACTTGTTGCGACTAACACAGCGTTTCCTGCCGCAATAAACTGAGATAACAGTTTGTTCTTACTGCTCTCCCCTTGCATTAATACGGGTAACGTTAATGAGGCTTTAAATTCTTCGGCTAATTCACGCATCATCACATGAGATGTACACAAAAAGAAGCACCGCCCTTGGTTTTTCTCGATTAAAGGCCGTAACATCGTTGCCAGTTTTTGCGCAACTCCGCGTTGATTCGGTTCCGGTAAAAAACGCGGCACACACAACAACGTTTGACGTTGATAATCAAATGGGCTCGCCAGTAATAATGTTTTGGCTTTAACCAAACCTAATCGGTCTGTAAAATGACTTAGCTTTTCATTGACAGATAACGTTGCTGATGTGAAAACCCAACTCGCAGGTGTGCTATTAATCATCTCACTAAATTTTTCTGCGACCGTTAATGGGGTCAAAGCGAGTAAAAAATGACGTCCATAGCTTTCAAACCAATAACTGTAGCCAGCAATAGAAACATCTTTAAGCCGGTTTAGCCGGTTGCGATACATAGTCACTCGCTCGAAAATAGAATCTAAGCTTTGAGAGCGCCCTAAAGAGGTTTTAATTACCTCATAGCATAATTCTAATGAATCATCGAGTAATGTCAGCGCCCTTTGCACAGCAGGTAGCTTAAGTAAGTCACGTAAGTTCCCACGGAAGCTGTTTTCCCCCAAATTCAACCTAAAATCTAACGTGCTTTGCGTTAGCCTATCCGCACTTTTTTGCAGTTGTACTTGGTCTTTCAACTCCGTTCGATACGTCATGACCATGTCCCGGGCAAGGTCAAGTAATTGACGACTACTTAACTGTTGGCCAAAATATTGGCTGGCAATATCTGGAATTTGGTGTGCTTCATCAAAAATCATCACCTCTGCTTGGGGGATTAGTTCCCCAAACCCCGTATCTTTGACGACTCTATCCGCCATGAATAAATGATGATTGACGACGACAATATCCGCTTCTAAAGCTTTACGGCGAGCTTTGAGAACAAAACACTCTTTATAACGAGGGCAATCACTTCCCAGACAATTATCATTGGTACTAGTGACTAGTGGCCAAACCGGGCTATCCTCAGCAATATCATGGCAAGTACTGGTGTCGCCTAACTCAGACTCTATTGACCAACTACGTAACCTAACAACGGCAGATAAAATTTCTGGTTCGAGGCTTCCGCCACCTAATGATTGCTGATCTAACCTTTCTAAACACAAGTAATTGGAGCGCCCTTTCAATAAAGCTGTGCGCCCAGTATAGTTCATCGCTTCGATTATTGAGGGTAAATCCCGATGATATAATTGATCCTGTAGTGCTTTTGACCCTGTTGAAACAATAACTTTTTTCCCACTACGCAATGCTGGCACTAAATAAGCATAGGTTTTTCCTGTTCCCGTTCCCGCTTCAGCCACCAGCACCTGTTGCTGTTCAATCGACTCAGCTACGGCTTTGGACATAGTAACCTGAGCTTCACGAGGTTGAAAACCAGGAATTGTTCTGGCTAAAAAGCCATCCGCAGAAAAATCATCGTGCACAACAAAAACCTATTTATCAAAAAAATGAGTAGCACACTTTACCATGAGTTGGCTTACCCTGCTGAGCTAATTAATACTTGGTTGAACAACTGATTTTCATCCGGCTATCAAGCTGCTATTCTTGAGTTACATGTATAATAAGGAATGATTATGTCCATTAAACGTATTGACCCAGATAATCGTTGGTCTGAAGCTGTTATTCATAATAATGTTGTTTACTACACCAGCGTGCCAGAAAACCTCGATGCCGATATCGTGGCGCAAACCGCCAATACACTTGCTGCAATTGATGTCATGTTAGAGCGTATAGGTTCGGATAAAAGCAAAATCCTCGATGCAACAATTTTCTTGACTGATAAAGCTGATTTTGCTGGGATGAACCAAGCATGGGATGCATGGGTCGTTGCGGGAAGTGCACCTGTACGTTGTACTGTACAGGCATTATTGATGAAGCCTGAATATAAAGTTGAAATAAAGATAATTGCTGCAATTGATTGATTTTATATTTAAAAATAAGTGATTGTAGGGTTAGCTTAAGAGTCCTAGTAACGAAACTGGGGCTCTAAACTAAAAATATACCCTTTAAATTTAAAACTGCCTCCTGTCTGCAATCGCCCGCGAATAAAATAGCTAAAGCAGCATCCCAATTTTCTCAATCCAGCTTCCCTTATTAACAATTTATTGCCACTAAAATCTGCGTTTTGTTACATAAAACACATTTAGAAACCTTTTTTAGGCAAATATCCCTCATTAAAATAAACGACTATAAATTTTAGATAGTTCTATCTTCTATCACACACTAAAAGAAACTTATGTGTTTATTTAAATTAATAGATCATAACTGGGATAGTAATATGAGCAAAAAAGAAAACGTACCTCCTAGGCGAATTTTTTTACAGAAAACATTAGCTATCATTCCGCTTACCGCGCTAGGCAGCAATCTAATAACCATGGACAGTTTAGCTGCTACATCTCATTCACCCAATAATTTATCAACGCTATATTCCCCGCTTTTTTTTAATGAAATTGAGTGGCAATTCGTTCTTGCTGCCACCAATAGGCTTATTCCTGCCGACCAATATGGCCCAGGTGCCGTCGATGAAGGTATCCCTATTTTTATTGATAAACAAATGGAACAACCTTATGGATATGGGCATCTTTGGTATATGCATGGCCCCTTTGCAACTAGTGTTCCAGAATTAGGTTATCAATCTCCGTTAACCCCTCGTGATTTATGGCGCAATGGGATTCAGGATGTCAATGTATGGTGTCAACAACACCACAATAAAATGTTCGCTGAACTAGAAACGGCAGAGCAAGATGAAATACTCACTCAGCTTGAAAATGGCGCGCTTGAACTTTCCTCCGTTCCAAGCGAACTGTTCTTCACACAAATGCTTGAAAATACAAAAGAGGGCTATTTTTCTGACCCGATTCATGGCGGAAATCAAACAATGGCTTCGTGGAAATTAATTGGGTTCCCTGGTGCTAGAGCTGATTATCAACAAGTTATGGATAATCCTGGTCAACCGTACCCATTAGGGCCCGTGAGTATTTCAGGTAAGAAAAGAGGAATATAGCCATGGAAATTAAAAAAGATCCTGTTGATATTGTCATTGTGGGTTTTGGTTGGACTGGGTCATTAATGGCCATGGAGCTCGCCAATACAGGTCTAAAAATAGTCGCTCTTGAACGAGGTGAAAAACGGGATACTTATCCTGATTTTGCTTATCCTCGAATTGCAGATGAATTGACTTATGGTATTCGACTGAAATTATTCCAAAATATATCTGGAGAAACCATAACGGTAAGGCATAAACAATCAGACACTGCGCTGCCTTATCGGCGTTTAGGCTCTTTCTTGCCCGGAAATGGGGTTGGTGGTGCGGGTGTTCACTGGAATGGCATGCTTTGGCGACCGTTACATGCAGATATCAAAATGCGCAGTACTGTTATTGAAAAGTATGGGGCTGACTTTATTCCATCGGACATGACTGTACAGGATTATCCTTTTAGTTATGAAGAAATGGAGCCCTATTTTGACAAATTTGAAAAAATTTGTGGAACTTCAGGCCAAGCCGGTAATATTAATGGCAAAATTTTGGATGGAGGAAACCCTTTCGAGTCTGAACGGAAAAACCCTTATCCAACTAAACCATTAAAAATGCAATATTCATCCCTATTATTTAATGAAGCAGCAAAATCCCTTGGTTACCACCCTTCCCAACACCAAGTGCTAACTGTACAGAGCCTTACGTCAACCCTTATGGCGTTCAACTTGGGGTTTGTAATTATTGTGGTTATTGTGAACGTTTTGGCTGTTTTAACTATTCTAAAGCATCCCCTCAAACCTGTGTGCTCCCAGCATTAAGGCAACATAAAAACATTGAATTACGAACAAACTCACATGTTGTTCAAGTCAATATGGATTCGACGGGGAAAAAAGCAACGGGAGTCACTTATATAGATAGCCATGGGCAGCGTGTTGTACAGCCAGCAGACCTTGTTATCTTAAGTGCATTCCAATTACATAATGTCCGACTACTTTTGTTATCGAATATAGGAAAGCCTTATAACCCTACTACAGGAGAAGGGGTTGTCGGTCGTAACTTTGCTTATCAAATGAACGGTGGAGTCACTTTATTTTACGATCAAAACCAATTCATGAATCCATTCGCCGCCGCGGGCTGCACAGGTAGTTTTATTGATAACTATAACGCTGAAAATTTTGACCATAGCCAACTAGGCTTTATCGGCGGTTCAACAATATCGACGACAACTTCAGGTGGACGCCCTATTCAGCAAATGACGATACCAAAAGATTCGCCAACATGGGGAACAGGTTGGAAAAAAGCTATTAAAGAAAATTATTTACACTCAATGCATATTGGGGCCTCAGGGTCTGTCATGCCTTATAAACAATGTTACCTAGACCTTGATCCAACTTACCAAGATAAGCATGGCCTACCACTGTTAAGAATGACATTCGATTGGCAACCCAACGAATTGAAAATGACTAACTTTGTCGGTTCTAAGGCTGAAGAAATAACAAAAAGAATGAACCCTAAACATTATGAAATGGGGTTTATGTCAATGGATGCACATTATGATGTACGCCCATACCAATCAACCCATACCACCGGTGGTGCAGTGATGGGTGACTCCCCACAAAATAGTGTCGTCAATAAGTACATGCAAACTTGGGATGTTCCCAATGTATTTGTATTAGGGGCTTGTTGTTTTCCACAAAACCTTGCTTATAACCCAACCGGGATAGTGGGTGCGACAGCACTGTTTGCTGCAAACGCTATACGTGAACTTTATTTACCAAACCCAGGTCCTTTGGTTCAAGCCTAAATAAAGGGGAATATGATGGGTAAGCTAAAAATAAACTCTCTATTATTGATTATTGGCCTTTGTAGCATTGCAGCCAAAGCAGACAATAATTTCACTAATGGTCAACAGTTGGTCGCAGCTGGAGATTGTATTTCTTGTCATACTGCTAAAGACGGAGCTCCTTTCGCGGGAGGATTGAAGATGATCACCCCAATTGGGGCCGTTTATTCTTCAAATATCACACCAGATAAAACGTTTGGTATCGGTAATTATAGTTATGATGACTTCGTTAAGGCAGTACGTGAGGGGGTTGCCAAAGACGGCCGTAACCTCTACCCCGCGATGCCTTATACTTCATATGCAAAAGTGACTGACCAAGATATGCGCATGATTTATGATTATTTCATGACGCAAGTTAAACCTGTAAAGCAAGCCAGCTTAGAAAGTGATATCCCTTGGCTAATCAGTATGCGCTGGCCGCTGGCTGTCTGGAATGAAATCTACTTAGACAACAGTATTTATCAAGCAGACAATTCAAAAAGCGAACAATGGAACCGAGGTGCTTATTTAGTTCAAGGGTTAGCGCATTGTGGGGCCTGCCATACCTCTAGGGGGATTGGATTCGCAGAAAAAGCACTAGACCAATCTGATCAGACTTATTTAACAGGGGCACTAATCGATAACTGGTATGCACCTGACTTAACTGAAAATGCGATAAGTGGATTAGGTAATTGGTCTAAGCAAGATATCATTCAATTTTTAAAAACTGGCCATAATGATAAAAATGCCGCATTTGGCTCAATGTCTGATGTGATTAAAAATAGTACACAATATTTGTCAGATGAAGACCTAACGTCAATAGCCGTGTATTTAAAATCATTAACATCAACGAGTAAACACTCAGCGTCTTCAACAACTAACAACACAACCACTTCGTTAGTTGCCGGAGATATGAGCCAACCTGGTGCTCAAGAGTATATGGACAACTGTTCTGCATGCCATCGTATTGATGGTCAGGGTTATACTAAAACCTTCCCATCCCTTGCAGGCAGCCCAGTAGTCTTAAGTGAAAAACCCGACTCTTTGATAAGGATAGTATTAAATGGCAGCCAAGTCCCTGTGACTCAAGATGTGCCAACCGGGTTAACTATGCCTAATTTTGCGTGGCGTTTAGATGACCTACAAATGGCTAATTTATTGACGTTCATCCGTAGTAGTTGGGGGAATAATGCAGAGAAAGTGACGGTTAGTGATGTCAAATCAGTGCGAGATGCAACTACGACAAAAGGCAAAAATTAAAAGAATATACTTTTAACGTATTGATAGATAACAATAAGCCCAAGCCGAACTCCTCAGTCCGACTTGGGCTTATATTACTTTTCAATATACCAAATAGGTTAAGACATTTTAATCAGCACCATTCCTAGCAATAGCAGCACTATCCCACCCCAACCTTTATAATTTAGCCGCTGGTTGAAGAGTATCCAGCCTGCAGCTACTGTGGCAATAATACCAAACGCGCCCCATAGAGCATAAGCAATTGATAATTCAATGCCTTTTACTGCTTGGGCTAAGGAACTAAAAGCCCCTAATACCGCCACCAACGATAAAATACCTAACCAATATCGTTTAAAACCATTCGACATCTTTAGTAAAATATTGGCGATAATTTCGAGTACTACCGCTAGGATCAAAAAGGCTGCATGCCACCATTCAAAATGACTGGCCATCTTATGCCTCCGACTTAGCTTCGCGTCCAACTAGAGCATTAGTTTTGGCTGCATTGACCGCATTTTGCGTTACTTGTTTTACCTTTTGTGCAGATTGGCGAACAGTGGCTTTTTTGGTCCCTGATTTAATCAAGCCAATACCGGTGATCAGTAATACTAACCCACCGATTTTCATGGGTGATAACGTTTCTCCAAACCACATTACGCTAAATGTCGTAATAAATAAGATCCCGATACCTTCCCACAGTGCGTATGCCACACCTAAAGCCACTTTTTTTACTGCAACGGCCAATAAAATATATGATGTTGCTATCATGACATACATCACCACCATACCGGTGAAATCGCCACTGACACTGGCATGTTTCATTGATAAGGTACCGATAACCTCGGTTATAATAGCTAATACTAAAAATATCCAATAAATCATTATAATATCTCTCTATATGCAGCCGCGTAATAGACTATTTTTTATACAGACCAAGGGGTCAAAATACCCATACGCGGTTGTTGAAAATTCAAATAAATAACAACGTGTTGCTGAGTTTATTCAGCAGAATGAATAATCGAGAGAGACGCTATAATGCACCACACCAGTAGTGTTCACTGGAAAGGATAGCTGAAAGGAAAAGCCGATGTGTCGTTCTTTTTTGGGACTTACTGATCTTGCCGCTAGTTGAGCTAAGCATGATATCTCATTCTTTTCATCAGGTAGACATCTACCCAATTTACTCCGAACCCTCATGTTGATAGTTAATTACTGCTTATTTTTAGCATGTCATTTTTATTAAGTCAATGAATATAAACACCTTTTAGTTTGAATAAAAAATCGCATAATTATGCATCGATAAACACGATAAACGTAACTTTGGCATTCTAAAAACGAATAAACAGTCGAAGATAATACGTTTTACACAAATATTTTTTAATAAAAAAATAGATTTTTACCCTTTTTTTCACTTTACAGGCAGCACTAATATGCTATTTGATCTTTAACATTGACAAGCCAGTTGAACAAGCTTCTTATAGTAGCTATATGATTGAAATATACCTAAGAGAGAGTCATGAACACCTTCAGCCTTACCTCCAATAGTTTTCAAAATGCCGCCGATGCGACTCCACTACCCTATGATGTTGTATCAATCCAATCTCAAGTTATTTATGGTAGCGTCGGTAATAGTATTGCGGTACCTGCACTCACCAAGCAAGGCCTGCGTGTTGCTGCCGTTCCCACTGTGGTACTCAGCAATACCCCACATTATTCTACTTGCTATGGTGGTGAATTGCCTGGTGAATGGTTTTGTGGCTACTTAAACGGCTTTATAGAGCGAGGTAGTTTAGACTCAGTAAGAGCTATCCTTACAGGTTACTTAGGTTCCCCTGAGAAAGCACAAGACTTAGCTAACTGGCTAATACGCATTCGGGAGCAACGCCCAACATTGCCAGTTATTGTTGACCCAGTTATGGGGGATGAAGATAGCGGCTTTTATATTCCGCCAGAAATCGCCGAAGTTTACCGTGACAAGGTCATCCCTTTAGCAACGGGTATCATTCCAAATAAATTCGAATTAATGACATTGAGTGGTAAACAGGTCAATAATTTAGATGACGCTGTTAACGCGGCACGCACGCTATTAAAAGGTAATACTCAATGGGTGATTATCACCAGCGCATTTCAGCCTGATGAAGACCATATCGAGGTAGTTTGCGTGACACAACATGAGGTTGCGGTGATCCGTCACAAACGTTACCCCGTGACCCCCAAAGGGACTGGTGACTTATTTGGTGCAGAGTTAACCGCCCAACTTCTTGCGGGGCTTTCAGTACCTGACGCAGCCAAAATGGCCTGTTTACGTATCGAACAAGGCATTATTCATATGGTTGCCACGGGCCGCAGTGAGTTAATTCTCTAAGTGTTTATCTCCCCCTCACGACAAAAAAAGCCAAACAATTGTTTGGCTTTTGCGGGATGAGTTAACTAAATAACATCAGCTGTTACTCAAATTCATTCCAAGAACGCCCATCGCGAGCAATCATGGCAACAGAAGCAATCGGCCCCCATGTACCTGCTTGGTATGGTTTTGGTGCGTCATTATCCATTGCCCATGCATCAATAATGGAATCAACAAACTTCCACGCTTCTTCTACTTCATCACGTCGTACAAACAATGCTTGGATCCCTCTCATCGCTTCGAGTAGTAAGCGTTCGTAGGCATCGGCTAAGTGTGTTTGATTGAAAGTTTCTGAAAAGCTTAAATCCAGTTTTGTAGTTTGTAACCGATGTTTATGATCAAGACCCGGTGCCTTGTTCATAATTTCAATATCAATCCCTTCATCTGGCTGTAGACGAATGGTTAATTTATTTTGCGGCAGGTCTTGGTAGCTTTCAGAGAAAATATTCAATGCCGGTTTTTTAAAGTAAACAACCACCTCAGAACATTTTGCAGGTAAACGTTTACCGGTACGTAAGTAGAAAGGAACGCCAGCCCAACGCCAATCATCAATATCTACGCGCAGGGCAACAAATGACTCAGTCATGCTTTGTTTATTCGCCCCATCTTCTTCTAAATAACCAGGGACTTTTTTGCCTTGCACAAAACCTGCAGTGTATTGCCCACGAACAGCTTTTTCACGCACATTGCTGTGGTCAATTCGGCGCAGTGAACGTAATACTTTCACTTTTTCATCACGAATACGGTCGGTCGTTAAATCTGCTGGGGGTGACATTGCTATCATCGTTAAAATTTGCAGCAAGTGGTTCTGTACCATATCACGCATTTGCCCTGCTTGGTCAAAGTAACCCCAGCGACCTTCAATACCAACCTCTTCTGCTACGGTAATTTGCACATGGTCAATAGTGCGATTATCCCAGTTATTAATAAATAACGAGTTAGCAAAACGCAGAGCTAATAAGTTTAAAACCGTTTCTTTACCAAGGTAGTGGTCAATACGATAAACTTGGCTTTCATCGAAATACTTCGCTACTTCATTATTAATTTCTTGTGAGGATGCCAAATTCGTTCCTAATGGTTTCTCCATTACGACACGATTAGGTTTTTTATTTAATTTTGCATGACCCAGCCCTTGGCACATAGCCCCGAATGTGCTTGGCGGCATAGCGAAATAATGGATAGCTGGCTGGGAATCTTGTTTTAACATTTCAGCGAGACGAACAAAACTTTCTGTTTCATTAACGTCCAAGTTACAGAAATCTAAGCGTGCGCTGAGCTTTTCCCACAATGCTGAATCGAGTTCCTCTTTTAAGAACTTATGTAACGCTTCTTCGACGAAGTTAACATAATCATCTTGGCTCCACTCTGCACGGCCAACACCTATGATACGCGTGTCTGGGTGAATGTAGCCTGCCTTTTCTAATTGATAAAGCGACGGCAGCAGTTTGCGACGTGCAAGGTCACCCTTGGTGCCAAAGATAATTAAGTCACAAGCTTGAGCAGCATTATGTACCGCCATATTGGTTCTCCTCAATTTGCGGAATCTAAGACCTAACTAGGATAGGCCTTAT
The DNA here is from genome assembly GCF_049545585.1 of Providencia sp. NPDC089933. Lineage (NCBI taxonomy): Bacteria > Pseudomonadati > Pseudomonadota > Gammaproteobacteria > Enterobacterales > Morganellaceae > Providencia > Providencia sp. NPDC089933. Next base: position 597,965 of record NZ_JBMWDT010000001.1, on the reverse strand, counting down.
TGTAATTTTGTTAAAATTAGCCCTAATTCCGCTAATGTACCCTGTTGCAAGTGTCCAGTAAATGTTCATGATGCCGATCACAGTTTTTATGCTGAAAAAAACAACATAATTTTGTCCTAATCTCATGTTATAACGGGAATATTCTTTATTGTACGAAAAGTGCGCATCAAAACTGAATGGAGCCAGCCCGTGAAACAAAATAACCAAATCTGTAGGATGTTTACTAATCTGAAAATTAGATACGGGTCAAAGTTTCACAAAAAAGCTACCATTTAGCCTCTGCATTCAGATAGTTTACACATCATACATAGTATATTTTCACACACCATAACAGCCTCATGAATAAGAAACTTAAAATCAACACTAGGATAACGTGATGGCTCAAAAATTTCTCCTTTCGATGAAATAGGCGCTTTTGCTATATGAATATTTTAGAACAAATGAAAATGAGTCTCGATTTTTTAAGTAAATCAGAAAAAAAAGTGGCTGAAGTCATTCTAGGCATGCCGCAAAACGCTATTCATCTTAGTATCGCAGCCTTAGCACAATTAGCAGACGTTAGCGAACCAACAGTGAATCGTTTTTGCCGAAAAATGGACACTAAAGGGTTCCCTGATTTTAAATTACGGCTCGCACAAAATTTAGCGAATGGCACCCCCTATATAAACCGCCATGTGGAAGAAACGGATACCGTAAACACTTATACACACAAAATTTTTGAATCAGCTATGGCAGGCCTTGATAACGTAAAACATACCTTAGATATCAGTGCCATCAATCGAGCAGTCGATTTATTAACGCAAGCACGAAAAATAAGCTTTTTTGGTTTTGGTGCTTCTGCGGCTGTCGCTCATGATGCGATGAATAAATTTTTCCGCTTTAATATTCCTGTCATGTACTTTGATGATATTGTTATGCAACGCATGAGCTGCATCAATAGTATTGAAGGAGATGTCATCGTGTTAATTTCCCATACAGGAAGAACCAAAGCACTCGTTGATATGGCTTATTTAGCCCGTGAAAATGATGCCACCGTAATTGCTATCACCTCAGAAAATACCCCTTTAGCACAAGCCGCCTCCCTTGCCATTATTATCGATGTCCCAGAAGATACGGATATGTACATGCCAATGGTTTCCAGAATGGCACAGCTCGCTGTTATTGATGTGTTAACCACTGGCTTTACGTTAAGAAGAGGTGAAAAATTTAGAGATAACTTGAAGCGCGTCAAAGAAGCATTACGTGATTCGCGGTTTGATAATGCCTGAATACAATAAATTGACAGTGTGAATGATTTTCTTTGCTTATCAGACTTTAATAGTTTTGCAGACCTGATAGCATAAAAATATTCGCAGTATATAATAGCTGTGCTCGTGTCAGCATCCCTATTTGCAGTAAACAGGTTTCGAAATGGAGTGAAATGGTTTCACTCTTTTATCAACACCATACAGGTCAACGGAGTAATACATGTCTAGACGGCTTAGAAGAACTAAAATTGTTACAACTCTTGGTCCAGCTACTGATCGTGATAATAACCTTGAAAAAATTATTAACGCTGGTGCCAACGTTGTTCGCCTTAACTTCTCCCACGGAACTCCAGAAGACCATCAAATACGTGCTAATAAAGTACGTGAAATTGCCGCTCGTTTAGGTCGTCATGTTGCGATCCTCGGTGATTTACAAGGTCCAAAAATTCGCGTTTCTACCTTTAAAGATGGCAAAGTTTTCTTAAATGTTGGGGACAAATTTATTCTTGACGCTAACCTAGGTAAAGGGGAAGGCGATCAGCAAAAAGTAGGTATTGACTATAAAGGTTTGCCTGCTGATGTAGTACCTGGCGATATCCTGCTCCTTGATGATGGACGTGTTCAATTAAAAGTACGTGAAGTCCAAGGCCTGCAAGTATTCACTGAAGTTACGGTTGGTGGTCAGCTCTCAAATAATAAAGGCATTAATAAATTAGGCGGTGGCCTTTCTGCTGAAGCATTAACTGATAAAGACAAAGAAGACATTAAAACCGCAGCAAAAATTAACGTAGACTATTTAGCTATTTCTTTCCCTCGTTCAGGTGAAGACTTAGATTATGCACGTCGTTTAGCACGAGATGCAGGCTGTGAATGCCAAATTGTAGCGAAAGTTGAACGTGCCGAAGCCGTTGCTAATGATGAAGTCATGGATGAAGTGATCCTTGCATCTGATGTCGTTATGGTTGCTCGTGGTGACCTCGGTGTTGAAATTGGCGATCCTGAACTGGTCGCGGTTCAGAAAAAATTGATCCGCCGCTCACGTCAATTAAACCGCGTCGTGATCACCGCGACACAAATGATGGAATCGATGATCACCAACCCAATGCCAACTCGTGCAGAAGTTATGGACGTAGCAAACGCGGTGCTTGATGGTACAGATGCGGTTATGCTTTCAGCTGAAACGGCAGCAGGTCAATACCCAGCAGAAACTGTTGCTGCGATGGCGCAAGTGTGTTTTGGCGCAGAAAAAATGCCTGGCTTGAATGTCTCTAAACACCGTTTAGATGCAGAATTTAATAGCCCAGAAGAAGCTATTGCGATGTCAACAATGTACGCAGCTAACCACCTTAAAGGGGTTAAAGCCATTATTGCGATGACAGAATCAGGCCGTACCGCTCGTATGATGTCACGTATTAGTTCTGGCTTGCCTATTTTTGCAATGTCACGCCATGAGAAAACACTCAACCAGTGTTCACTATACCGTGGCGTTACTCCGGTTTTCTGTAGCACCCATACTGATGGAATTGCTGCCGCCAATGAAGCGGTAACTCGCCTACGCGACAACGGCTATTTAATGAGTGGTGATATTGTCCTAGTTACTCAAGGTGACTTGATGGGGACTATCGGTAGTACCAATACTTGCCGTATTTTAGAAGTCGAATAACCTTTTGCCCTCGCCTATTCAGGCGGGGGCTCATTTCATTGTTAACGTATAGTATCCGATAGTTAGCGATATAAATCTTTACGCTGATAAGGCTCAATTTCCCCTTCTTTGCGGGTTTTTAGTAATTTCAATATCCACGTATATTGCTCAGGGTTCGGTGAAACAAGGTATTCCAATTCCTCATTCATTCTTCGTGCTATATATTCATCATCCTTACCATCAATATCATCCATCGGTTCACGAATATAAATATGTAATTGATGTGTTTTATGGTCATATACAGGAAATAGCGGAACAACTTTTGCTTTACACACTTTCATCAACCGACCAATTGCAGGTAACGTCGCTTTATAAGTACCAAAAAAATCGACAAACTCACTGTGCTCTTCACCATGGTCTTGGTCTGGAAGATAAAACCCCCAGTATCCTTGCCTGACAGAGGCGATAAACGGTTTGATACCCGCCTCCCTTGAGTGTAAACGCCCACCAAAATGATAGCGGGCTTTATTCCATAAATAATCCGCTACAGGGTTGTTCTGGTGATGAAACATAGCGGCCATAGTCTGACCTCTTGCCGCTAATAACATAGCTGGGACATCAACTGCCCAACCATGAGGCACCATAAAAATCACATTACTTTGTTGTTGTTTTAAGCGTTCAATGATTTCTTCATTATGCCAATGTGTTCTTGCGAGTGTTTTATTTGCTCCGCGAAGACATAATTCAGCTAACATAACAAAAGACTGCGGCGCAGTTTCAAACATGCGGTCAACCAATTGTTCTCTTTGTGATTCCGTTAATTGTGGGAAACAATAAAGTAAATTGATTTTAGCGCGACGACGCGCACTTTTAGCTACCCGTCCTACCCATTTCCCTGCCTTTGCTAGTAATGGGTCCCGAACTTTAACAGGGATGTAAGCTAAGCCTGCTAATACAGCTGCGCCCATCCAAACTCCCCAATATTTAGGTAGTAGATAGGAACGATGAAAGGTTGGCACATACCCTTTTTTACTATCAGTGTCTTGGTCTTTATTCATGCTGCACTCAAGTGAATAACGGCTATCTTTTATAGCCTATAATAATAATTTTCGAAAGCATTACAAAGAAAACTGGCAGATACAAGTACCTGCCAGCTATGAAAAATAAGATCATTAATTATTGCAGTTTAAGTTGGGGTTTTGTTTCTTTAACTAACGCTAAGTATTCTTTCCTTTCTTTCCCCGTTAAACCACCAGAACTTGGTAATTTTGCTGTTAGTGGATTCACTGCTTGTTGGTTAACCCACATTTCAAAATGCAAATGAGGCCCCGTTGAACGCCCTGTATTACCAGATAATGCAATACGATCACCACGTTTAACTTTTTGGCCTGGCTTCACTAATAATTGACGTAAGTGCATATAGCGAGTGGTATACTGGCGACCATGGCGGATCGCGATAAAATTCCCTGCCGCACCACTGTATTTCGATACAATCACTTCGCCATCCCCTACTGCAAGGACAGGTGTCCCTACTGGCATAGCAAAGTCGACACCTTTATGAGGTGCTACACGCCCTGTAACCGGGTTTACACGACGTGGGTTAAATTGGGAAGAAACTCTAAATTGTTTTGCCGTTGGGAAACGTAAAAAACCACGTTCTAAACCATTCCCTTCACTGTCATAATAACGGCCATCTTCCGCACGGAATGCATAATAGCTTTTCCCATTAGTTTGCAACCGAACACCTATTAACTGGCTTTGCTCACTACGACCATTAAGCATTTCGCGGCTCATTAGAACACTAAATTTGTCGCCTTTTTTCAATTTACGAAAATCAACTTGCCATTGTAAAGCTTTAATCACGTCACGACCTTCACTACGCGTTAAACCTGCTTTACTCGTGCTTTGTGCAAATGTACCGTCGACTGTCCCTTTTAAGACGCTATTTGTCCATTCGCCAGTGCGAATTTGTTTAGCTTCTTCAAATTTATTCGTTGCTCCAACACGGGTAAACACACGAGTTTCACGGCGAGAAACCTCCCATGTTAAAGACTCTAACTCGCCTTGATCTGTCAAAGACCAATTTAACGATTGACCTATTTTAAGATTTCTTAGTGATTTATGTTGATTTGATAGCGTCGCAACATCACCTGCTTCTATACCGAATTGGGTTAAAATGGTTGTTAAATTATCACCACTTGCCACAACATACTCATGGGGTAATGGCGCAACCTCTCCACCGGTCTCAGCAGCTTCAGCCTCAGTGTCAGCTAACCCTTCATCAGGAAGTTGATCGCTACTATCTTGAATTATATCGTCAGTGGCGTCACGAGGAGAAAGTAAAGAGAGTGGAATAATAGTATCAGGCGTACCATCATTTTCAGAAGTGGCTGGTATATGAACTGGCCGCCAAATTGCGACGGCCATGGTAGCTACTGTGAGCGTACTTAATACAATTTTGTGAGTTCTAGACAGGCTACCATATACCTGAGCCAGACTTTTGGCCATTTGCTGCACTTAAACAATTCCTTCTATTTTTTAATTCAGGCAGCTGGCGTATTGTTCCGACAATTGTGTCAAAAACTGCATGTAGCTATCTGGCCCTATAGCCAGCCCAATTCCAAGTGGGTCGAGAGTTCCCATTTTTACTCCCGTATTACGTGCTACACTTTCAATCACAGCAGGCCTGAATTGTGGCTCAGCAAAAACACATTGCGCTTTATGCTCAACCAATTGAGTTCGTATTTGATGTAATTTCTGCGCACCAGGCTGTATTTCCGGATTTATCGTAAAATGCCCCAATGGAGCTAATTGATAGTGTTTTTCAAAGTAGCCATAAGCGTCGTGAAAAACGAAATAACCCTTGTTTCTAGCTGGCTGCAAAATCTTAGCAATTTTTTCATCATTTTGCGCCATATTTTCTTTGAATTTACGAAGGTTTACGTCTAGCTTATTTTTTTGTTCCGGATAAAGCTCTACTAAATGTTCATAAATGTCCTGTGCAGCAGAATTTGCAATGTCTGGGGATAACCAGATGTGCATATTATACTCACCATGGTGATGATGTTCGTGATCCTTGTCATAGTTAGCCTCATCACCATGTTCATGGGTGTGCTCATCTTCGTGAGGCTCTGCTAAAAGTAATGATTTGATATTTTCCTGCTCGGCCAATGCTAGTCTTTTATTCTGTGGTAACGTATTGATTGGCTTTTGTAAAAACATTTCCATATCCGGTCCAACCCAAACGAATAAGTCAGCCTGTTTAATTTTTTTCAAATCAGAAGGTTTAAGCGCATAATCATGGGGGGATGCGCCATCGGGAAGGAGAACTTGGGTACCGGTTACACCGTCAGCAATTCCCGCTGCGATAAAAGCTAATGGACGAATTGAAGTGACAACATCCGCATAGGATGCAGACACCATAGTTGCACTCAATACGGATGTTGCCACCGCCCCGAAAAGAAATTTACGGGCAATATGTTTCGATTTATGTATCATAGCAGTCTTTTTCCGTGATTTTAATTTTGAAATGTTATAATATAACACAACATGAATTCTGCAAGATGTTTTTCATATGCAACCATTACTCACTTTAAATAAGATTTCTGTTTCATTTGGCGAAAGACAAGTTCTCGAAAACGTCTCCTTTGAGCTAAATAAAGGGGATATCGTCACGCTTTTAGGCCCTAATGGGGCGGGGAAATCGACAATTGTACGTGTCGTGTTAGGGTTACTGGCCCCGACATCGGGTACCGTAACACGCGACTCTTCCCTTGCCATTGGCTATGTTCCACAAAAACTTCATTTGGACACAACCCTTCCTCTTACTGTTAAGCGCTTTATGTTATTAAAACTCGGTGCACGCAAAGAACATTTACTGCCTGCACTGGAACGGGTTAAAGCAGCACATTTACTTGACCAACCAATGCAAAAATTATCAGGTGGTGAAACCCAACGAGTTTTGCTCGCTCGCGCATTACTGAATAAACCTGACCTACTGGTTCTTGATGAACCTGCGCAAGGTGTCGATATTACAGGGCAAGTTGCGCTATATGACTTAATTAACCAATTAAGAACTGAGCTCGGTTGCGCGGTATTAATGGTTTCCCATGATTTGCATTTGGTTATGGCTAAAACGGATAAAGTGCTATGTATCAATGGGCATATTTGTTGTTCAGGCGCTCCGGATGTAGTTTCAAATCACCCTGAATTTGTTGCCATGTTCGGCTACCGAGGTGCACAACAATTAGGGGTATACCGTCATCAACATAATCACCAACACGATTTAGAAGGTAATATTATTTCAGGGCATCAGCATAACAAGGACTGTAAACATGATTGAATTGTTATTACCTGGTTGGATTGCAGGCATGCTACTTGCTATTGCGGCTGGCCCTCTTGGTTCTTTTGTTGTATGGCGCCGAATGTCTTATTTTGGCGATACGTTGGCCCATGCCTCTTTATTAGGTGTCGCCTTTGGGTTGCTTTTAAACATAAACCCATTTTATGCGATTATTGCCGTAACTTTGTTATTAGCTTTAATACTGGTATGGTTAGAAAAGCGCCCTCAACTTGCTGTTGATACCTTGCTTGGTATTATGGCTCATAGCTCACTGTCATTAGGTTTAGTCGTTGTTAGTTTAATGGCAAATGTCCGTGTAGACCTAATGGCCTATTTATTCGGCGACCTACTCTCTGTAAGTTACGAAGATATTACCATAATACTGGTTGGTGTTATTGTCGTTTGTGGGTTGCTTTTTTATCGTTGGCGGGCACTTTTATCTATTACTGTCAGCCCTGAATTAGCATTTGTGGATGGTATTAATATCCAACGCTTACGTTTATTGCTTATGTTAGTTACTGCATTAACTATTGGTATCGCAATGAAATTTGTTGGTGCGCTAATTATTACCTCCTTATTAATTATACCCGCAGCTACAGCCCGTCGATTTGCTCACACCCCTGAGCAAATGGCATTTATAGCAATTATCATTGGTATGCTTTCAGTTACTGGGGGGCTCACCTTTTCCGCTTTTTACGACACGCCAGCAGGCCCGTCTGTGGTGTTAATTTCAGCGGTCTTATTTATATTTAGCTTATTAGTTAAAGCAAAGAATTAATTCATTATCAAAATATGCATATGCCCTAGTCTTTTTTAACTAGGGCACTTTGTTATGAGCTTACCCTCTTATTTATTACCTTTCCTTTATTTATTACTTTTCTTTTATTTTTTTGTATAGAGTGGCTAACTAATTTGAGTAAGATTAAATAAAAGCTACCTCTACCCTAGTGGGCTTACTTTCAGCATTCATCAAAAAGAATAAAGAGTCGTATTTTTATAGGGCAATTATTATTTAAAATAATAATTAAGTTTAGCCTATATTAACTTCAGATATAAGACAGCAAGGTTATATAATACGATACAATATTATAGTAATAAAAAAGTGACTACTAAGACCTTGCTACTTGCCAAGGTCGTAGAATTGAATAAGGCATAAATTATTAATAATATAACGAATAATTTAAGTTTAAACAGAATATTGATACTCTGTGAACATGTCCGTTTATGCCTTTGTCGTTATTTACAACCGTATATCAAGCTTGCAAACTACCTGTTATTTAGCTTTCCCCAACCGTGAAAAAAGTAATTAAACCTCTTTCGGAGACAAACCAAAGTGATTGTAGGCGTGTGTTGTTGCCATGCGACCTCGAGGTGTACGCTGGATAAAGCCTTGTTGGATCAAATAAGGTTCCAGTACATCTTCTATTGTTTCGCGTTCTTCACCAATAGCTGCGGCAAGGTTATCCACGCCAACCGGCCCCCCCATAAATTTATCAATAATTGCGACTAATAATTTACGGTCCAAATAATCAAACCCTGCGGCATCAACATTTAGCATGTCTAGTGCTTGGTTAGCAATCTGTTCATCAATAGACCCATCACCTTTAACCTGTGCGAAATCCCGTACACGACGTAACAAACGGTTTGTTATGCGTGGAGTCCCCCTTGAGCGCATGGCTACCTGATGAGCACCACCTTCGGTGATATCTAACCCCATGTATTGTGCACTTCTTTTAACAATATGCTGTAAGTCGTCCACTTGATAAAACTCTAAGCGTTGCACAATACCGAAGCGATCCCTTAACGGAGAAGTTAATGACCCAGCACGTGTAGTTGCCCCAATTAGAGTGAAAGGTGGTAAATCAATTTTGATTGAACGTGCAGCTGGGCCTTCACCAATCATGATATCTAATTGGTAATCTTCCATGGCAGGATAGAGAATTTCCTCAACAACAGGCGAAAGCCGATGAATTTCATCAATAAATAACACATCATGGGGTTCAAGATTAGTCAACATAGCAGCAAGATCGCCTGCTTTTTCTAAGACCGGCCCTGATGTGGTACGTAAATTCACGCCTAATTCATTTGCGACAATCCCTGCAAGCGTTGTTTTACCCAGCCCTGGTGGCCCAAATATTAATAAATGATCGAGTGCGTCCCCCCGCATTTTGGCTGCTTGAATAAAAATTTCCATTTGGTTTTTAACTTGTGGCTGACCAATGTATTCATTCAACAGCTTAGGCCTGATCGCACGGTCAATAGCTTCTTCATCTGACTGCAACACTTCAGCGGTAATTAGGCGATCAGCTTCAATCATATTAATAGTCTCTCAATCAGAGTGCTGCACGTAAGGCATCACGGATCAATGTTTCTGAATCACTACCAGGTTTAGCTACTTTGCTGACCATCCGGCTGGCCTCTTGCGGTTTATAACCTAAAGCAATCAAGGCTGCCGCTGCCTCAGCTTCAATATCCACAGTGCTTGGCTGTTTACTGTTAACATTAGGAAGATTGATATCACTTGTTTTATTAAACAGATCCCCATTAAGGCCTTTAAAGCGGTCTTTCATTTCAACCACTAAGCGTTCTGCGGTTTTTTTACCAATACCGGGAAGTTTCACTAGTGATGCAATTGCTTCTTGTTCTATTGCTGAAACAAATTGTTGGGCGGACATACCCGATAAAATCGCCAGAGCCAATTTTGGACCAACACCATTGACTTTAATTAATTCCTTAAATAGCGCTCTTTCTTGCTTATCATTAAAACCGTACAATAATTGGGCATCTTCACGAACTACAAAGTGAGTAAAAACAATAGCTTCTTGGCCAATATCTGGTAGTTCATAGAAGCACGTCATTGGCATATGGACTTCATAGCCAACCCCTTGCAACTCTAATAATACTATTGGTGGTTGTTTTTCTAATACAATGCCACGTAAACGACCAATCACATTGAGCCCCTCTGTTATCGTCTAAAATTCGACCAATTTAGCCTGCTATTATTAATACTGCTGTTTATACCATAAAAAATGCTGGATGCATATCCAGCTGAGAAGCTATTTATTATTAAAAAGTTACTTGAAGAGCAGTAAACTACCTCAATCGCCCGCGCGTTAACACCAGTCGTGGGTCTCCAACTTTCAGTAAATTTTGATTAAAATGGCAATGGGTGATCGCAATTGCCAAAGCATCAGCCGCATCAGACTGAGGGTTCGCTGACAACTTGAGTATAGACTTAACCATATGCTGTACTTGGCTTTTTTCAGCAGCACCTGTACCGACAACGGTCTGCTTTACTTGCCGTGCCGCATATTCGAACACAGGGATATTTGCATTGGCTGCAGCAACAATAGCAACTCCCCTCGCCTGACCAAGTTTTAAAGCTGAATCCGCATTTTTTGCCATAAAAACTTGTTCAATTGATAATATATCAGGTTGGTATTGGGTGATAATTTCCGAGACACCCGCGTAAATTCGTTGCAGACGACTTGGTAAATCATCAACTTGAGTCCGAATACAACCACTACCCAAATACAGCAGTTGCCTGCCTTGTTGGCGAATAACACCGTAACCGGTGACTCTTGAACCGGGATCAATCCCTAATATAATCGCCATATAAAATCTATTTATGCCTCTTTATATTAATTACATCATAATTTATTGTTCTGGTTAGCTGCATAATACTATCAATTTCAATTAAATAGCTATTTGAACATCATAATATTAGCCAAGCATATATGTAAAAATAAATTAAGTTATCAGTATTGAAAAGTATAGCGAATAAAAGAAGGGATATCATGGAAGGCGTTAGAGAAAACAGGCTGCAACAGCCCGCTTTCTCTACGCGGATATGTCTTAAATTGTAGCGAGTGTAATAAAACACCTCACTTTTTACAGTGTCGCTGCAACTTCGTCAGAAATATCACCGTTGTGATAAACTTCCTGAACATCGTCAGAATCTTCTAACATATCAATGAGTCGTAACAGTTTTGGCGCTGTTTCTGCATCCAACTCCGCTTTTGTTGATGGGATCATTGAAACTTCAGCGGCTTCGCTAGTAAAACCCGCGGCATCAAGTGCGTCTTTTACTTCACCGAAAGTTTCTGGCGTCGTATACACATCCATCGCACCATCATCGTAAGTTTCTACGTCATCAGCACCCGCTTCTAATGCCGCTTCCATCAAGGCGTCTTCATCAACACCTGGTGCATAAGTGATCACACCACGTTTAGTAAACAGATAGGCTACAGAGCCATCCGTCCCTAAGTTACCACCGGTTTTAGTGAAAGCATGACGCACTTCAGAAACGGTACGATTACGGTTATCGCTTAAACATTCAACCATAACCGCTGTTCCACCAGGGCCATAACCTTCATAAATGATTGTTTCCATATTATCGTTATCATCATTACCCACACCACGTGCAATTGCACGGTTTAAGGTGTCACGAGTCATGTTATTTGATAACGCTTTATCTACAGCTGCACGTAAACGTGGGTTAGTTGCGGGATCACCCCCACCTAAACGGGCTGCTGTAACTAATTCACGGATAATTTTTGTAAAAATCTTACCGCGTTTCGCATCCTGGGCTGCTTTACGGTGCTTGGTATTGGCCCATTTACTATGACCTGCCATGAAATATCTCCAAAAACGTCAATACAATAAATTAAATAGCAAATTCTAAAATAGCCTGACTGTTACTCCATGATTTGGTTAATTTGGCGGCTTCTTGCGGCGTCAACCAACGAAAATCAGTATGTTCAGTCAGTAATGGCATTTGTTCTTCATCGAGAACTAGTTTAAACCAGTGCTCTTTGCAATGTGATACATCTGGTGCATAACGATGCCTGAAATGCGCGAAAATTTCAAAAATGATACTATGAAATAAGTCTTGTGGCGGATTTTGTTCGACGTCAAAACCTGTTTCTTCTTTAATTTCACGACACGCCGTTTCAAACGGCGTTTCGTTAGATTCCAGACTTCCCGTTACTGACTGCCAAAAGTCTGGATCATCGTTACGCCTTAACATAAGCACCCGACCACTATTTTTAGCCACGATAATGACTAATACCGATTCTGGGCGCTTATAGATTTTCATTCGGCGTTATCACTCTTCATTTTTTACTTCTAGGTCTTTTGCAACGACGGCAATGGCTAACTCAGTTAAAGCCTCTGGGTTCGCATAGCTTGGTGCATTTGTCATTAAACATGCTGCCGCCGTTGTTTTTGGAAACGCAATAACATCACGGATGTTATCAGTCCCAGTTAGCAACATCACTAAACGGTCAAGACCAAATGCAAGACCTGCATGTGGTGGTGTACCATATTTTAATGCATCTAATAAGAAACCAAACTTCTCTCGCTGATCTTCTTCATTAATACCTAAAATACTAAATACAGTTTGTTGCATCTCATTACGGTGAATACGAACAGAACCGCCACCCACTTCATAACCATTAATTACCATATCATAAGCATTGGCAACTGCTTCTTCTGGCTTGTTAGCGAGATCTTCTGGAGTGAAGTCTTTCGGTGACGTGAATGGGTGGTGCATAGCAGTTAAACCACCTTCACCATCTTCTTCAAACATTGGGAAGTCAATCACCCACAGCGGTTGCCAGCTATTTAAGTTGGTGATTTCAAAGTCGCGACCAACTTTCAAACGCAACGCGCCCATTGAATCTGTGACAATATTTTTCGCGCCAGCACCAAATAGAATGATATCACCATCAGCAGCACCTGTGCGCTCAAGCAATTGGTTAATAACCTCTTCGCTCAGGAATTTAGCCACTGGGCTTTGAATACCTTCAAGGCCTTTTGCACGCTCATTGACTTTCATCCACGCCAAACCTTTCGCGCCGTAGATACCTACAAATTGACCATATTCGTCAATCTGTTTACGTGTCATTGCGGCACCACCAGGGACTTTTAATGCAGCCACTCGGCCTTTAGGGTCGTTTGCTGGACCTGAAAATACCGCAAACTCAACATCTTTAACGATGTCAGCAACATCCACCAGCTCCATTGGGTTTCGCAGGTCTGGCTTATCAGAACCATAACGGCGCATTGCTTCCGCAAAAGTCATGATTGGGAAGTTGCCTAAATCAACCCCTTTTACCTCTAACCATAAGTTACGGATCATGCGTTCCATGATTTCACGCACTTGCTCAGCGGTCATAAATGAGGTTTCGACGTCGATTTGGGTAAATTCAGGTTGACGATCTGCACGTAGGTCTTCATCACGGAAACATTTTACGATTTGATAATAACGGTCAAAGCCAGACATCATCAGTAACTGTTTGAACAGTTGAGGTGATTGTGGCAGCGCGTAGAATTTACCTTTATGTACACGGCTTGGGACTAAATAGTCACGAGCGCCTTCAGGGGTCGCTTTGGTTAACATTGGGGTTTCTACATCTAAAAACCCTTCTTTATCCATAAAATTACGCACAAAACTGGTAATTTTTGCACGGGTACGCAAACGCTCAGACATTTCAGGGCGGCGTAAATCCAAATAACGGTATTTTAAACGACGCTCTTCTGTATTCGTTTGATTGCTATCTAATGGTAGCGGCTCAGAGCGGTTAAAAACATCAAGCTCTTCAGCAAAGATTTCAATTTCCCCAGTTGCCATATCTTTATTTTTTTGGCTATCTGGGCGCGCGCGTACTGTCCCTGTGATTTGGATACAGAACTCATTACGCAGCTCTGACGCTTTTTCAAATATGTCTTTGCGATCCGGATCGAAAAAAACTTGTACGATACCTTCACGGTCACGCATATCGATAAAAATCAAACCACCTAAGTCACGACGGCGGTTTACCCATCCACAAAGGGTGACCTTTTGGCCTTCATGAGCAATGTTTAACTGCCCACAATAATTAGTACGCATACAATATCCTTTTACTCAGCTTGTTGTGCATTTGCTTGCTGCGGGAATTTGGCATTTTGCTGAACATTGAGCTGAAAATTCAGAATGTCAAAAAGGCAGACATTATACAGGAAATTCTGTCAGACAAATAGTTACGGATCTAACTTATCGCGTAAACCATTTTGTTTTTAATCATATTTTCATCAATTTTAATGCCACCAATAAATAACATTAAAATTAAATCACTAGGCATGCAGACAGCACACGATGATCTGTTCGATTTTAAGTGACTATGAGCACCATGTACATATTACTACAAAGGTTTATTTTATCTGTTCAAGGGAATATTGAATAAAAAACAACCTTTTGTTGATTTCATTACCTATCGTTATTCAGCAACACCATTTTTAGTGACAAAATTTTCTATTTAGGAATCGTTACCTTTTTCAGTTTGCTATAATCGAAAACTGTATAAATGCTCAATTAATCATCATCTGCTGTTTAAGGATTGCATATGAAAAAAATGTTACTTGCCTCATCCATAATTATGCTACTTGTAGGATGCCAAACTGCGAAACCCGCAGATACTGATAATACCAAAACATTTTATGTCGATTCTTCACTCGCTGACTGTGTCGGCGTTGCCCCAATGAAATGTATGAAAGTAAAAGAAAACCCTAATGATGACTGGCAATTATTTTATAATTCAATTCAAGGGTTTGAATACCAACCCGGTTTCACTTATACCCTACAAGTGAAACAGTTTGATGTGCCAAACCCACCAGCAGATGCCCCAAGCATTCGCTATGAACTTGTCAAAATCATTGAAAAAAAATAATGTTTAATCATTAAGCTAGGGTTTCTACCCTGCTTAATGATTTTACTCAGTGTAAACTTCAAATTTTTATTATCAAAAAATAAAAGAGTGACGACATTGTGACTGATAAAATTATTGATAAGCTGGGGTTAATCGCCTTATCACAAAGCAAAATTGCCATGGTTCGCTCCCATAACAAACAGCTGTTTTATATCCCTGGCGGCAAAAGAGAGCTTGGTGAAACGGATGAACAAGCATTATGCCGTGAAATTGATGAAGAACTCACACTAAAACTGGACACTAGCTCTATTCGTTTTTACGGTGAATTCATTGGGTTAGCGGATGGCAAGCAAGATGGCACTCAAGTCCGTATTCGTTGTTATTTTGCCGAATATAACGGCAAACCGCAGCCTGCAGCTGAAATTGCTGAACTCGCTTGGTTTGATAGCCATGATTTATCACGCTGTTCCACAACAGCAGTACATATTTTACAACGATTAAAACAAGATGGTTTAATCAAATAAGATTGAATGATTACCCAAAAAAGTTGTGATTTTATTTGTCCTATGGCTTTTTAAGAATTACAATTTACAAAATATCGTTAATACACATTACTATAACTTATATTTTTAGGTGTTTTCATAGTTTGATTCGTTTTATGGTGGAGTAAAAAATGGTCAGCTCTTTGTACGCTGTACTAGGTGCCTTACTGCTGCTTAGATTATCTTTAAATGTTGTGAAGCTGCGTAATCAATATCGTATAGCTTATGGTGATGGCGGTTTTTATGAATTACAAACTGCAATCCGTGTTCATGGCAATGCCATCGAATATATCCCTATCTCCCTTATTTTGTTACTTTTTATGGAGATGAACGGCGCACAAGTTTGGATGATCCACGTTTGTGGTCTTATCTTAATTGCGGGTCGCTTACTTCATTCCTATGGCTTAAAAAACCATGACTATACATATCGCCGTTCAGGTATGGTAGCAACCTACCTTGCTATGGCATTGATGGTCATGGCAAACACTTATTATTTGCCATGGATACAAATCGTTTCGTTTAATCTTTAATTTTTATCGTCTATACGGCACTTACTCACGTGCCGCCGCATTATTCCATGGTATATGGATAGATTTTCAGAAAGCAGCCTTTCTGATACAATCCCCCACTACTTTTGTTTTTGATTAATACAGAACTTATGTCAAGTCAGGACCCAACCCAAAAAGACAGCCTTTTTTCTGCACCTATTGCTAACCTTGGTGATTGGCAATTCGATGAAAAAGTTGCCGAAGTTTTTCCCGATATGATCCAGCGTTCAGTACCGGGGTATTCAAATATTATTACCATGATTGGCATGCTTGCTGGTCGTTTTGTTAAGCCACACAGCCGAGTCTATGACTTAGGGTGTTCGCTAGGTGCTGCCACTTTATCTATAAGACGCAACATTACCGTCGAAAATAGCCAAATCATCGCAGTCGATAATTCACCTGCAATGGTCGAGCGATGCCGTCGTCATATTGATGCTTACCGTGCAGATACACCGGTTGAGGTTATTGAAGGCGATATTCGAGATATCAATATCGAAAATGCCTCAATGGTTGTGCTCAATTTTACCTTACAATTCCTCAATCCGAATGACCGCCAGTTATTACTGAATAAAATTTATCAGGGGTTACAACCAGGTGGTATCTTAGTACTTTCTGAAAAATTTAATTTTGAGGATCAAAAAATAGGTGAATTATTGTTCAATATGCACCACGATTTTAAACGTGCAAATGGCTACAGTGAGCTAGAAATTAGCCAAAAACGCAGCATGCTAGAAAATGTGATGCTGACAGATTCTGTTGAAGCTCATAAAGAACGCCTAAAAAATGCAGGTTTTACTCACTGTGAGGTTTGGTTCCAGTGCTTTAATTTCGGTTCACTTCTAGCACTTAAAGAGGCTTGAGTATGATTGATTTTGGTCGTTTTTACCAACAGATCGCTGTTGGCCCTTTAAGTCATTGGCTTGAAACCCTTCCAGCGCAAATTACTGAATGGAAAAAGCAAGGTTTACATGGCGGTTTTTCCTCATGGGAAAAAATGTTAGATAACTTACCTGTCATGACACCAACACATTTAGATTTACTCAACAGTGTCACTGCCACACGTGAGCCCGAACTGACATCCGGTGAGACTCGACGTTTAAATAATATCCTTGAGCAATTAATGCCTTGGCGAAAGGGGCCATTTTCACTGTATGGCGTCAATATTGATACCGAATGGCGTTCTGATTGGAAATGGGATCGCGTTTTGCCTCATATTTCGTCGTTAAAAGACCGCTATGTGTTAGATGTCGGTTGTGGAAGCGGTTATCACATGTGGCGCATGTTAGGACAACAAGCTAAATTTGTCGTCGGCATTGACCCAACAGAGCTGTTTTTATGCCAGTTCGAAGCAGTCAGAAAACTATTAGGGGATGACCAACGTGCCCATTTATTACCTCTAGGGATAGAGCAACTCCCTGCACTTAACGCGTTTGATACCGTATTTTCAATGGGTGTACTATATCACCGTCGTTCACCACTTGATCACTTATGGCAACTGAAAAATCAGTTAGTTAACGAAGGTGAATTGGTCCTTGAAAGCCTTGTCATTGAAGGTGATGAGTTCCAATGTCTAATCCCGGGTGATCGCTATGCTCAAATGCGCAATGTGTACTTTATTCCTTCAGCTAAAATGCTCAAAGTTTGGTTAGAGAAATGTGGTTTTGTGGATGTACGTATTGTTGACCAAGCGGTGACATCTTTGGAAGAACAGCGCCGCACACAATGGATGAGAACAGATTCATTAGCGGAGTTTTTAGACCCTAATGACCAAACTAAAACCATTGAAGGTTATCCTGCACCGTTACGCGCTATCTTAGTTGCTCGCAAACCTTAAAACTAAAACGCCTAGGAGAAGTTTCCCATAGGCGTTTATTTTAATGATTATTTATCAGAAAGTTACATTGTTATTTGCCATAAATTATAAAAAGCAATTCGACCCGACAACTCTGCTAAGATCACGGCTATTGCACAAATACCCAGTAGCGCCGTCGAATTCCGTCCCCGGTATAAAAGTGCTGGGAAAACAAACAGCATCAATGCGAGAACAACCAGTTGGAAGCTCCAAAAACCCGCTTGTTCCGCACTAATTTCAGGCCCTGTTTCACCCAAAAATGACACATAAGCGGCTCTTGTAGCAAAAATAATAACTGCCCCAATAAGGAAGGCCAAAGCCCCTAACCGCTGAGCACCCAATAGAATGGCTAATGCCCCTCCACCGACTAGCAACGTCATCCACATTTGTAAGGTTGTGAAGACAGTAAACCAATTAGCAACTGTGGCAATGTTATAAACTTGTGGAATTGACCATACAAATGCCAAACCAAAAATCACCGTGCCGATGTTACATAGTTCACTTAATACTTTATTTTTAATAAATAAAGTAAACAGTAAAGTTGCAGCCCCAAAAGCGACAAAAATACCACTCAATAAAGCTTCATTACTCATTGGTGAGCGGCCAACACCTAATAGCATATTAAAGAAGCGCAAAGGTTGCCCCACATGCAGTGCCCCCAAAGCTAACGCAATTATCATCGTAATAAAAGCCACTATATTGGCGTTACGCAATTGGTACTCATCAACCATCCCTATCTTTTTACTCAAATAAGCAAGTAAATATAGACCCGCTGCTGACTGACCCAATACGGTAAAAAATACAAGAGGAAGTTCGTGCATGTTATACCTCCGCCGGGTTTTGTAATTTACCGCTCGTATCACCATAAGGCTTCGCGTCTTTATGCGGTTTAATCACAATATTAGGGTTGGTTAGATTAGGATTTGGCATAGGTGCAATACCACTTATATTACCGTGACGTTCACGAAGTATATTGATATCGTCAAAATCTAATGCTCGTTGAGGACAAGACTCCACACACACAGGTTTCATCCCCTTTTCAACTCGTTCGTAGCAACCATCGCATTTGCTCATCAGATGTTTCTTTTCATCGTACTGTGGCGCACCATAAGGACAACGTAATTCGCAGTAGCGACAGCCAACACAAACACTTTGGTCGACGACTACTAAGCCATCCTGTTCTCGCTTATGCATGGCTCCCGTTGGGCACCCTTCAACACAAGTCGGGTTAGAACAATGGTTACACGAAATGGATAAGTAATAGCTATAGACATTTTGTTGCCAAATACCATCTTGCTGCTGCCAACTTCCACCACCGAACTCATAGACTCGACGAAATTTAGGCCCTAAATCGAGATCTTTTTCATCTTTACAACTGACCTGACAAGTTTTACATCCCGTGCATTTCGTTGAGTCAAAATAAAAACCATACTGTTTCATCAATCACTCCTTATGCACGTTTTACGTCAACTAAGTTAGTATGTTGAGGGTTACCCTTCACTAAGGCCGATGGCTGTTGGGTGGTTAATGTATTAATACATCCACCAATATCAACACCCTCATCATTCACTTCACGCCAAGCACCTTGTGGAACAGCAATAACCCCCGGTAAAACACGCTCAGTGACTTTAGCTTTGATATACATTCGCCCGCGGTCATTAAATATTTCGGTATTATCACCATCCTTGATCCCTCTAGCAGAAGCATCGATTGGGTTAATCCAATATTGATGGGGTACCGCTTCTCGCAATATTGCAATATTAAAATAAGACGAATGCGCATGGCCCTTATCATGGTAGCCGGTCATTTGTAGCGGATATTTTTGTTTAGCTTGTTTGTTTTCAACACCTTCTGTATTTACGCAATATTCAGGTACTGCTGGAATGCGTTGGTCTGACGGGTATTCCCACTCTTTCGCTATCTTCGCTAACCGTTCTGAATAGATCTCAATTTTCCCTGATGGTGTCGGTAGAGGAGCCATTTCTGGTGAGTCACGGAATGATTTTAATGCAATATAGTCCGCACTATTCGCCAGTTTTCTATCGACAATCCCCATATCATTTGTTTCTTCAAATGTCGGTAAATGCGGGTTTTTCTCGCGCATTTGATTGTAGCAGTACTCAATCCACTGCTCATGGGTACGCCCTTCGGTAAATTGTTCTTTAATACCTAGTTTTTGCGCAATATCAGCCAGTACATCATAAGATTGGCGGCACTCCCATAATGGCGTAATCGCGTTTTGCAGGCGAATTGCATAATGATATGCACCACTTGCATAGGAATTATTGATCAGGTCATTAGACTCTACGCTCGTGACATCAGGTAAGATCAAATCTGCATATTTTGTCGATGGCGTCATATGTGTGTCCCAAACAAGGATAAATTCACACAAAGACTCATCCGTCAAAATGTTGTGAGTTTTATTTAAATCAGAGTGTTGATTGCCAGTAACATTGCTTGCGTAATGCCATAAGAATTTTACATTTGTTTCGAGGCGCTCTTTACCGATAAGCGTCGAATTTGTTGCTGTCATCTCCGTTCCACGGGCAATGGCATCCGTCCACATAAAACAAGGGATTTTAGTCTTGACTGGGTTAGGAATAGCAAACCCTGGCACTGAATAAGCAACATTACCGCCCCATCCTCCGGCGTTGGTACCAGGACGGCCAATATGGCCCGTAACAATGGGCAGCATCATCACTGCGCGAGAAGCCTGCTCGCCTGACGCTGTTCTTTGCAGCCCCCAACCTTGAGAGATCCACGCTGCTTTAGCATTCCCTAATTCACGAGCTAGTTGAACAATACGGGTAGCTGAAACGCCAGTAATTCGGCTCGCCCATTCAGGTGTCTTTTCTATGCCATCATCACCTTTGCCTAAAATATAATCTTTATAAGAGCCATTTTTTGGCGCAGACTCAGGCAATGTTTGGCTATCCCAACCAACACAGTATTGGGCTAAGAATGCCTCATCAGTTAGCTGTTCTTTAATTAAAGTATGGATGATTGCAGCAACCAAAGCCCCATCTGTCCCGGGGTAAATAGGTATCCACTCAGCGCCAAGTGTTGTCACACTATCTGTCCGGCGTGGGTCAATAATAATCACTTTAGCTTTGCTTTTTTCTAATGCATGGAGGGTTTCATAAAATTGCCCACCACCTGACATACGTGTTTCTGCAATATTATGACCGAACATCACCACTAAATCGCTATTCGCAATTTCAGACAACAGTGAGTCGTCTAATTTCCCATAAACATAGGGAATAACACCGTTTATTTGCGCGGTTGAATAGGTACCATGTTGGTCAAGGAACCCACCCAGTTGGCTTAATAGGCGCTTACAAGCATTACGCCCTTGTAAATTTGCTCCTGTCGAGCCTGAACCATATTGGTAATAAATAGCTTCATTACCATAAGTATCAATAGTAGAACGTAGTTTTTGTGCCACTATTGTTGTTGCTTCATCCCAAGTGATACGTTTAAATTTCCCTTCTCCGCGCTTTCCTGTACGTAATAGCGGGTACTTCAGTCTATCTGGGTTGTAGGTTTTCCAACGAACAGAGCGCCCTCTTAAGCATGGGCGTATTTGATGTAAACCAAATTGCGAGTCATCATACATAGTCTCATTGGAGATTCGGGTAATTACATCATCCTTCACATGCACTTTTAACGGGCACCTGCTCCCACAATTCACTAAACATGCGCTGTATTTAATCGTTTCATTGATTTCATCAGGTTGAATGGTAACTGGTGGTGTTGCTTGGGCAGAGAAAGGTAAAGTGATGGAACTGACAATGGCCGTTGTGGTCGCGACTGATGCAGAGGCTTGAATAAATTGCCGCCTACTCAGCGCTTTTTTTCTGATATTGTTAATCATTACATTGCTACCTTTTATTATTATAAATTGAATTACATCGTATTTTTATAGTAATTAAATAGTAGCCATATAAAAAACATGGTTAATTGATATGCATCAACACAACCGATAATCACACCATTAATAGCAAATAAATCATATTATTTACGGTATTAAGCGGTATTTATTAATGAATTAACTACTAAAAAGCGCAAAAGCAATAAGGAAAACCAATTCATTGATTTTCCTTATCTTATAAACACCACCTAAATACCGTATTGTTGAATGCCTTAAATTATCAGCTACGCAGAGGCTTTTTCTGTAATAGAAATAAAGTCTTTCATCGCTTCTACCGTTGGCCCATCGACACAATAATGAGTAAATTCATCACTTTCACTATTTGATGCCATTGTGACACCGACTTTACGATAATTCATCGTTGAAGGGACGGTTTTACCCGCTGAGCTATGGACTTCGGTCAAACCTATTTCGATAAACTTACTTAAATTAGCTAAACGAACGCCAGCCCCGGCCATGATTTTCGGCCCATCCATCTGGCGGCTTTTTTCATGCAGTTCTTTCAGGAGAGGTAAGCCCAATTCTGCACCTTGTTGTTGGCCAGAAGTTAATATCCGTGCAACACCTAGCTCTTTTAACTGTTCTAGTCCAAGCATTGGGTTGATACACATATCAAATGCACGGTGGAATGTGATATTCATTCCCTGTGCTATTTCCATTAGTACCTGCATTCGGTTAATGTCAATACGTCCCTCTGTATCAAGGACTCCCACGACTGCCCCAGGAAACCCCATTTCTTTAATCATGACTAAATCTTCACAAATAACATCAAACTCACTAACGTTATAACAAAAATCACCACCCCGAGGACGAATAATAGGATGAACTGGAATATAAAGTTTTTCCCTTGCTAATTTCAGATAACCATAACTTGGTGTCAGCCCACCATCTGCGGCGCCAGAGCACAATTCGATACGATCCGCACCATATTCTTGCGCCACTTGGGCACATTCGATCCCGAAACAGCAAATTTCCAGTTTTGCCATGATGACCTCCAAAAAGTGGCAATAAAGCTAATGCTTTAAATACCCTACAATAACAGTAGGGTTATAATGTTAAACGTTAACACTTGAATTAATAATGCCATTAATCAGTGAATGTTATCGGATGGATATCACACCCCGAAAAGTTAACGGGGACTATTGATCAATAACGTTACTTGTATCACTTATTTTTCACTTTCAATTATCTTTTTTAGCGAAAATGGATGGTATTTAACCGTTACCTCACCATTTGACACTGCTAATGTTGGATTAGGCAACCTTTCTTGCTGGCCTTTGGGTTGACTTACTTTGATCCTGTAGCCATAAGGTAGAGGGTCTGGCAGTAGAGCACGTGCTGCCATTTCTAATTGTGAAGGCTCAACATCAATGACCATCTCAATATGTTCCCAACTTTCTTTTGGGTAGATTTTATCTTTAGGGAATGGAAGCTCAATAATATAAACATCCTGCTGTGCAATACTAATCGGCTCTGCTAGCTCATATAAACGTATTGGGCGGCCATTGATAAGGTTATCTGACACCAGTTGCGCGCACTGCATTAAACCTTGGTGCCAACGTTCTGCGGTGTTAATCTGATGGCAACGTACTGAGATATGGTCAATAAGATATGATGACAAGGATAAATTTAATTCCTCAGCCATCTGCTGTAATTTATCCCTAAATACAGGTAAATCGTCCCATAAATCTTGTAATTGTGAAACTTCACTCAATTTCATGACGCCAAAAGCCCCTTTCAATAAAACTAATCCCCTAAACAATGGCGCAGACTGTAGCATGAGAGCCCTAAAATGTGGTATAAAACCTGCCGATTTTTCTCTTCCACCTTTTAGTTCTGCGCATGTGATGGCACAATGCGGTAACTATGTTCGTAATTTAAGGTATTTCGGTGAATATTCAGGCGATTCTTTCAGATAAAATTGGTGCTGCAATGCTAGCAGCAGGTGCTCCAGAAGGCAGTGACGCGCTGGTACGTCAGTCCGCGAAGGCTCAGTTTGGCGATTATCAAGCCAACGGGGTAATGGGCGCTGCTAAAAAAATGGGGATGGCTCCGAGACAACTTGCTGAGCAGGTTGTTAATCACCTTGATTTGGACGGGGTTGCAAGCAAAATCGAAATTGCAGGTCCTGGGTTTATTAATATTTTCCTTGAACCGACTTGGATAGAGAAACATATCGAAGACGCTTTAACTTCACAACGGTTAGGCATCGCACCCGTTAAACCTGAAACGATTGTTATTGACTACTCCGCACCAAATGTTGCAAAACAAATGCACGTTGGTCATTTACGTTCAACTATCATTGGTGACGCTGCCGCGCGTACTCAAGAATATCTTGGTCATAAAGTGATCCGTGCCAACCACGTAGGTGATTGGGGTACGCAATTTGGTATGTTAATTGCCTACCTTGAAAAAGTACAAAACGAAGATGCAAGTGATATGGCCCTTGCTGACCTCGAAGCGTTTTACCGTGAAGCGAAAAAGCATTACGACGAAGATGAAGAGTTTGCCGTGCGTGCCCGTGGCTACGTAGTAAAACTTCAGTCAGGTGATGAATACTGCCGCCAAATGTGGCGTAAATTGGTTGATATCACCATGCAACAAAATCAACAAACTTACCGCCGTTTAAACGTCACATTAACTGAAGATGACGTGATGGGTGAAAGCTTATATAACAGCATGTTACCTAATATTGTCGCGGACTTAAAAGCAAAAGGCCTTGCGGTTGAAAGCGAAGGTGCGACGGTTGTCTTTCTTGACGAGTTTAAAAACAAGGAAGGCGAGCCTATGGGGGTAATAGTTCAGAAGAAAGACGGCGGCTTCTTATACACCACCACAGATATTGCTTGTGCCAAATACCGCTATGAAACCCTACATGCTGACCGTTCGCTGTATTATATTGACTCACGCCAACATCAACATTTAATGCAAGCATGGACTATCGTGCGCAAAGCCGGTTACATCCCTGAATCCATGTCTTTGGAACACCATATGTTTGGTATGATGTTGGGTAAAGATGGTAAACCATTTAAGACTCGCACAGGCGGAACGGTACGTTTATCTGACTTACTTGATGAGGCTATTGAACGCGCACAAAACCTGATCCGCGAGAAAAACCCTGAAATGCCAGAGGACGAGCTGGTCAATGTTGCAAATGTTGTGGGCATTGGTGCGGTTAAGTATGCTGACCTGTCAAAAAATAGAACCACAGATTACATTTTTGATTGGGATAACATGCTAGCCTTCGAAGGAAATACAGCTCCTTACATGCAATATGCTTATACGCGTGTGGCCTCTATCTTCAAAAAGGCTAACTTAAGCCACACTGACCTCACTTTACCGATTTCATTACAAGATCCACGTGAAATTGCACTAGCAACACGGTTATTACAGTTTGAAGAAACCATCCTGACAGTAGCAAGGGAAGGAACTCCTCATGTTATGTGTGCCTATTTATACGAATTGGCTGGGTTATTCTCAAGTTTCTACGAGCATTGCCCTATTCTGTCAGCGGAAAACGAAAATCAACGTCAAAGCCGCCTGAAACTTGCAGCATTAACACAAAAAACACTGAAAACTGGTTTAGATACACTTGGTATAGAAACCGTTGAAAGAATGTAATTGTGGCTATCAAGCCCAAAAAACAGCCCACTATGTGGGCTGTTTTTTTATGCTTAGAGACTAAACTCTTTGTCACTTTTCTAGATTTCATTGATGGAATTACCAACCTCATCATAAAAACAAATGATAAGGCTCGCGAAAAAAGCAACAAAAAAGCCCAATACATTGATTGGGCCTCTCAACATTAGTCCGATATACAGCTTAAGCGATACTGCGTTTCATAAAATCACGTGGCCGAAAACCGAGGGCGAACAAGGCAATAAAATAACTAGCCGCACCAATAACCACCACCATAATTAAACGTAGCATGCGCATTAGCATATTCCCTTCTTGCCATGATGGCATAAAGTGCAATACACCAAATAACACAAGCCCCATTACCACTAAAGCAACTAATAATTTAAATAGAAAACCTTTCCAGCCAGCTAGAGGTTGGAAAATATCTTGTTTACGTAATTGCCAATACAGAACACCGGCATTGAAGCACGCTGCTAAGCCAATAGACAAGGCTAAGCCAGCATGCTGGAGCGGCCCAATAAAAGCCAAGTTCATCAATTGAGTTAATATTAAAGTCACGATAGCAATTTTAACTGGTGTGCGAATATCTTGGCGTGAATAAAACCCCGGCGCTAAAATTTTCACTAAAATCATCCCTGTCAAACCCACACAGTAAGCCACTAAAGCATATTGTGTCATCAAAGAATCATGAGCTGTAAAATTGCCATATTGGAAAAGAGAAACCGTTAACGCTTCAGATAATATTGCTAACCCAAGAGCACAAGGTAGCGCCAATAGTAGACAAAGACGCAACCCCCAATCCATTAACTGACGATATTCATTCTGGTTACCGCTTGTGAAACTTTTCGCCAACGACGGCAGCAGAATAGTCCCTAAGGCGACCCCGAGTACACCAGACGGTAACTCCATCAGGCGGTCTGCATAGTACATCCAAGAAACCGAGCCTGACTGCAAAAATGAAGCAAAAATAGTATTAATAATTAATGAGATTTGCGCGACAGATACCCCAATAATAGCGGGTCCCATCATTTTCATTACACGCCAAACGCCGCTATCTCGAAATGAAAGACGTGGCAGAACTAACATACCAACCTTTTTTAAATAAGGTAGCTGATAGACTAACTGTAAAACCCCACCCACAAGTACTGCCCATGCAAGTGACATAATCGGTGGATCAAAATAAGGGGCAGCAAAAGCAGCAAAAATGATCATGCTGACATTGAGCAAGGTTGGGGCAAAGGCTGGAACAGAAAAACGGTTCCAAGTATTCAGGATTGCTCCCGCTAATGAGGCGAGTGAAATCAAAAAGATATACGGAAAAGTGACACGAAGTAAATCCGTTGTTAGGGCAAATTTACCCGCATCATCGGTAAACCCTGGGGCAGTTACATAAATAATCCAAGGTGCCGCCACCATACCAGCCACCGTCACAATTGCCAGTGCCAGTGTTAGCATCCCCGCAATATAAGCAACAAATGTACGAGTTGCCTCTTCACCTTGCTGATTTTTATATTCAGCTAATATAGGAACGAAAGCTTGAGAAAACGCGCCTTCTGCAAAAATCCGACGCAATAAATTTGGTAATTTAAACGCGACAAAAAAGGCATCAGCTGCAGCCCCAGCGCCAAAAACCCGAGCAATGATAGCATCACGAATAAACCCAAGCACACGGGACATCATGGTCATTGAGCTTACAGCTGCTAGCGATTTTAATAAATTCATGATTGATAAACTAAAAGAATACAATCGTATCAGTTTAACAGCGCCCGCTGCTACTGACTACGATTGAAAAGTAAATTAGGAGTTTAGGTATTTAAGCTTTATGGCGTCCCCACGCATCATCGGTTAATGCCGTCAAGACATGATCTCGCCATTCACCATTGATTTGTAAGTACTGCCTTGCATAACCTTCACGTTCAAAGCCCAACCTCGCCAGAAGGTTACCACTACGCATATTATGAGGCATATAATTAGCCATAATACGGTGCATTTTTTGATGCTTTTGCATATAACGCGTCACTTGCGTTAATGCCTCATACATCAAGCCATGACCTTGCCATTTCTCACCTAAGGAATACCCTAAATAACATGCATGAAATGAACCTCGTAGGACATTACTAAAGTTAGCAACCCCCATCACTTCATTTTCTTCTTTATCTAGTAAAAGAAAATGATAAGCACTTCCTTCACGGTGCATTTCATTCATCACTTGTAACCGGTTTTGCCAACCTGCGGGTTGATAATGTGAATTATCCCGCGTTGGTTCCCACGGCATCAAAAAATCTTTATTCAAACTATAATAATCAGCAAGTCGATAATTATCACGTTCATAAGTCAAACGAATAATCATTCTATCAGTAATAAGACGTACTTTAGGTACATTTGAACGATAACCAAACATCGTTAACCCTTAATTAATAATAAACCCTGACAACTGTTCTAGATTGTAATTTAAAGACCTAGGAGCATACATAAATATGTGACTAGACTTGTTTAACGCAACCAATAACACTGCGATGCAAAATATGGCGGCTATTTATCGATAAAAATAAATCATCAATAACCACCTTTACCCACGATAAAAAAATATCATCTATTGCCTCATATTATACTGATATTATTGACAAGTAACATTAAGGTTCCATCCCTCTTGGCTATTTTTCTAATGGTGTGTCATGGCGCAGGTGTCACGGGCAAGAAGCCTTGGTAAGTATTTCCTTTTATTCGACAACATGTTAGTTGTTCTCGGGTTTTTTGTCGTTTTTCCCCTTATTTCAATTCGATTTGTTGACCAGCTAGGTTGGGCAGCCGTAATCGTTGGTTTTGCCTTAGGCCTTAGGCAATTTGTACAGCAAGGTTTAGGTATTTTTGGGGGAGCTATCGCTGACCGTTTTGGCGCCAAGCCCATGATTGTAATTGGAATGCTGTTGCGTGCTAGCGGGTTCGCCGTCATGGCAGTTGCCCATGACCCGTGGGTTTTATGGCTATCCTGTGTACTTTCAGCTCTTGGCGGCACCCTGTTTGACCCACCCAGAACTGCGCTTGTGATCAAATTAACTCGTCCTTACGAACGTGGGCGCTTCTATTCTTTGCTGTTAATGCAAGACAGCGCTGGGGCAGTAATTGGTGCCTTAATTGGGAGCTGGCTTTTACAATACGACTTCCACTATGTTTGCTGGGTAGGAGCCGCTGTCTTTGTTATTGCGGCTATTTGTAACGCTTGGTTATTACCTGCTTACCGCATTTCAACCGTTAGAACCCCAATAAAAGAAGGTATGGCTCGGGTATTAAAAGATAAACGTTTTGTCACTTATGTTGTAACTCTAGCGGGTTACTTCATGTTATCTGTGCAAGTTATGTTAATGTTTCCTATTGTTGTTAATGAATTGGCAGGGACACCAACTGCGGTCAAATGGATGTACGCTATCGAAGCCGCGATATCTTTAACATTGCTCTACCCGATTGCGCGCTGGAGTGAAAAACATTTCCGCCTTGAACAACGCCTGATGGCCGGCTTATTTTTGATGAGCATCAGCATGTTCCCAATTGGAATGACAACTTCGCTCAATACATTATTTGCACTTATTTGCCTGTTTTATCTTGGAACCGTTACCGCTGACCCCGCTAGAGAAACTCTCAGTGCTTCTCTCGCAGATCCTCGTGCTCGTGGCAGCTATATGGGGTTTAGCCGCTTAGGCTTAGCATTAGGAGGAGCCGTCGGTTATACCGGAGGCGGCTGGATGTATGATATTGGCCATCAATGGAAT
Organism: Providencia sp. NPDC089933; assembly: GCF_049545585.1. Lineage (NCBI taxonomy): Bacteria > Pseudomonadati > Pseudomonadota > Gammaproteobacteria > Enterobacterales > Morganellaceae > Providencia > Providencia sp. NPDC089933. The sequence goes on along the minus strand of NZ_JBMWDT010000001.1, from coordinate 568,767 downwards.
ATGCCGCAACTACCGTGGTTTTTATTAGGCATTATCGGCTTTATTACTTTATGGGCACTCCACAAGCAATTTAATCGTAAAAAAATAGAAACAGTCATGTTGAGTGGGCAGTAATACGCTAAACTAGCAGTATTATTGTAAAAGGAGTCATTATGAAAAAATTTTTATTGGCGACAATGATTGGCTTTCTCACTTTGTTGACTGGCTGTAGTCAATTATCTGAATTCAGTATTAGTGAATCACAAATTAATAACTATCTGGCGAACAAAGTAAAATACGACCACAAGGTTGGGGTAACCGGCTTTGCAGATGCGGATATTCAACTGGCGAATTTAAAATCAGAAATTGGCCGCAGTGAACCGGGGAAGATAGCACTAACTGGGGATGCAACCGTTAAATTAGACTCCCTGATTGGTAAAGCGGAAGCGCAAATTAACCTCACGCTGACCGCCCGCCCATACTTTGACGCACAAACAGGCTCTATTTACCTAAAAGAATTAAATATTAGCCAATATACGGTGATGCCAGAAAAAATGGACACCGCAATGTCAGCCGTTATCCCTTATTTGAATAGCTCCCTTGAAACATTTTTCGAAACTCAGCCTGTTTATGTATTAAACCCAGATAACGGTGCAGCTGAGGCAACCGCTAAAAAATTAGCGAAAGGCTTAGAAATAAAACCCGGTAAACTGGTCATTCCATTAGTTGATTAGTTATCACCATAAATTATTTCGATTGAGAAACGCATTTAAGGCAACAGAGAAATCTGTTGCCTTTCTAGTTCAATCAAAAATATTAATCAATGCATGAGAATAATAGGCTAAAACCGGCCTCTCCTGATGTGACCCTGTCACAATCACTCTATTTCTGAATCCAACTCATCACGTAAAGCAATAACAGCGTCACGAGTAATTTGTGCCAGCGTACGATAAAATGCCGTTTTGGCGTGAGCTTCAACTTTACCTAAAAAAGTACCATACCAACTTAGGATATAACTATCGAATAACTCTTCTTGAGCGGCTATTTCATCTTCCGCTGCTTGGTCTTCCAACCACGATGCTGCCAGTAATAAAGCCCCAAATGCGTCTGTTGGTGCATCGGTTAAAGACATGCCTCTCACCGTTAAAAACTCACGGACCTCTGCCTCAGTGATTTCAGAGTCGTAATCATTCGCTAGCATTGATACTGCCGGCACTTCACCCGTAAATAACGCATGATAATCCGCACTAATGGCTTTGACATCTAACCCTGTTGACATACGAGACCAAAGTTCATCTTGCTCTAATGGCCATGATGCTTTCAGTTTATCTTGTGCGATCAGGTCAATCAGCGGTTTAACTAGGCTGTCATCAGGGCTACGTTGAAATAGTGTGCCTAAAATACGGCAAACGATTGAAAATTCGTTCATATACATTTTCCTATTTTACAAATCAATAGCCACATCGTCGTGACCAACGCAATGATCTTTTAGTATATCGAAAAAATAGGAAATATATTAGGTAAGAAAAAGAGGAATAACCTCGACAGGTGAATAAATAGAAACAAGATAATAGCGAGTGGCTCTTGGTATACACCGCCCCACTCGCAATAACAGAACAGTAATTAATAACCGCGCTGCATATCAACAACACCAACTGGGGCTTCACCCGCTTCGATACGCTGAATATTACTGGTAATCATATCCATCGCTTCATTAGGTAGCGTAAACGCCGCGACATGTGGCGTAATGGCAATGCGTGGATGTGTCCAAAATGGGTGCATTTGCGATAATGGCTCGCTAGCAAACACATCTAGCGCCGCACCAGCAATTTGCCCTGAATCAAGCGCTGAGAGTAAATCTTGTTCAATTAAATGTGCGCCACGTGCTAAGTTAATCACATATGCGCCTTTTTGTAGCTGGCTAAATAATTGCTGGTTGAGAATACCAACCGTTTCAGGAGTACTTGGTAATAGGTTGATCACCACACGAGTTCCTGCAAGGAAGCTTGCAAGCTGCTCATGGCCATAATAACTCTTCACTTTATCAAGGTGTTTTTCAGAGCGGCTCCATGTTTTGACGTGGAAACCAAAGCTAACTAGGCGCTTAGCCACCGCTTGCCCTAGAGCACCAGCCCCCATCACACCAATAACAAATTCGTCATGTTGATACGCTGGCAATTGTTTCCATTGGCGCTGTGATTGTAACTGCCGGTATTCATCCATACGACGGAAGTAAGATAAGACTTTCGCACAGGCATATTCTTCCATTTGAATCGCCATCCCCGTATCTTCTAACCGCATAACAGGCACCCCAGCCGGTAATGTCCCAGGGTTATCGTGCTCCTGTTTTAAAATAGCGTCGACACCTGCACCTAATGCAAAAATCCCTTTTAAATCACTACGCCCAGCTAAACACTCATAAGGGGGTAACCAAACCATGGCATAATCAGCTGCTTGATTATCCCCTTTTTCCCATTGACGAATATTAGCTTGTGGTAATCTAGCACGCATGCCTTCAATCCACTGTTTTGAATCAAAAAATGGATGGTAAAATAAAATATTCATGGCGACTCCTCTTCGGTTTCTAACAGAGTGTGCCGAATGGCTTTTCTTTTCAAGTTAATCAACCTTATACAGCTCACTCTATAAGAATTTTGTTAACTAGCTAACGGTTTTCACTCTCCCTTCTTGCAGTTCAAAATTAACATAACAAATATCAGTCACCCTAAAATATAACAATTAAGATTAGATAATAATCAAATTGATTTTTATTTAGCTAAACAACCATAAATGTGGGAAAAAGAATAAATAGATAGTTGACGCAAGACGCTATTTTCCCTATAGTAGCGCCCCGTTGCAGAGCAGGTTTTTATTACCTACTCCACAACGGATATAGCAGTACAGATTTAGAAAAACGGTGAGGTGTCCGAGAGGCTGAAGGAGCACGCCTGGAAAGTGTGTATACGGCAACGTATCGAGGGTTCGAATCCCTCCCTCACCGCCATTTTTCTTCTAGTTTTCCCTTTCTTCTTTATACAAAACTTCCTTTTCTTGCCCATTTTTAGGGCCAATACCGATACCTCTTTCATGGTACTCGCGGCTAATGTCTTCCCAAAGTTCAGCATTTTCCACCCCTGCTACTTTTGGGTCGAAAACAGGGTCAATTCCCAGTTTTTCTTGTCGTTCATAATCCCGTAAAGCACGCAATGCAGGTTTCGAAAGAAAGACTATCGCGATTAAATTGAGATAACTCATACTACCAAAGCCAATATCGCCTAAACTCCACATTAGGCTAACTGACTCCACACTTCCCATAAAGACGATAATTAAAAATACAAACTTAAGGATCAATTTGAGTACTGGATAAGACAGCTTCCTATCAAGGTAAACGATGGTTGTTTCTGCAATATAATAGTAAGCCATCAGTGTTGTGAAAGCGAAAAGGAATACGGCAATTGAAACAAACCCTGACCCGGCTGAAGTAAATACTGTGGATACCGCCATTTGTGTCCACGCCGTTCCTGCGGCCACTCCTGGGACATATTCAACTAATGCTGTTGCAGAACCGTCAGGGAACACATTGTACATATTGGTCACGAGGATCATCAACCCTGAAGCCGTGCATACCACAACTGTATCAATATAGATTGAAAAGGCTTGGATCAAACCTTGTTTAACCGGATGGCTCACTTCAGCCGCCGCAGAACTGAATGTTGCCTCACCTGCACCAGCAACATTAGAAAAAACAGCTCGGCGTACCCCCCATGAAACCGCAGTACCGATAATTCCACCAAAAACAGCATCCATCCCCATTGCACTACGGAATATCAAGCTAAACATTGCTGGGACTTTCTCATAATGGCTACCTAAAATAATCACCATCATCACGATATAAGCAAGAGCCATAATCGGCACAATTTTATCCGCAGCACTCGCAATACGCTTGACGCCACCAAAGATTAACCACGCCATTAGCACAGTGACGATTACACCTGTCACAATCGGAGGGAGATTGAAAGATGTTTGGAAAGCATCTGCGATGGTATTGGCTTGAATACCAGGAACTAATATCCCATAAGATAAACAAATGACAGCAGCCACCACGATTGCAAACGGTTTTAACTTTAAACCTTTTTCAATGTAGTAAGGGGAGCCGCCTCGATATTGGCCATCAGAACGTTGCTTATAAATCTGAGCTAATGTTGACTCAATAAAAGCACTAGCCCCTCCTAATAGCCCCATGACTACCATCCAAAAAATAGCACCGGGACCACCCGCGGCAACGGCGGTTGCGACCCCAGCAATATTACCAACACCAACGCGACCAGATAAAGCTAAGCAAAATGCTTGGAATGAAGAAATCCCATCCTTTGATGCTTTATTTTCCTTTAATAAACAAACCATTTTGATGATATAGCGAAACTGTACTCCACGTGTCGCTAAAGTAAAGTAAAGCCCCACACCTAGCGATAATATGACTAATGCATTACCCCAGATGTAACCAACGATTGTATTAACGATGGCTTCCATTTTGTACTCCTTCGTTATTGTAATTGTTTATTGTGTGTTTGCAGGGGAAAAAAAACCTGAGCCCTTAGAGCTCAGGTCAACGTTATTTATTGGTGAATAAACCAGATAACTTTCTTTTGTGTATATTGTTCGAAAGCCTCTAACCCATTATCTTTACCGCCAAAGCCTGATTGCCGGAAACCTCCAAACGGCGTAGCGATACTACCCTCACTGAATCCGTTTACCGAAACCGTTCCTGCATTAATACGACGGGCAACATGCATAACTCGATGAATATTCTGACTATAAAACGAGGCCGCTAAGCCGTAGTGCGTATCATTCGCTAAAGCAATTGCTTCATCATCATTTTTAAATGAAGTGACTGCTAAAATGGGCCCGAACACCTCATGTTTAAACAGTGACATTTGGGGAGTAACTTCATCAAAAATTGTCGGCTCAAGATACCAGCCTGAACCTATCTCATGATGGACTTTTCCACCTGTAACGAGTTGACCTCCTTCTTTTATTGTTATGTCTAAAAACGATTGAACCTTCTCAAAATGCGCTTGTTCAATCATAGGCCCTATTGACACCTCAGCCTGTCGTGGATCACCCAATTTCCATTCTTTCAGTGCCATCGTTAGCTTTGCTAATAGTGGCTGTTTAATACTTTCATGTACTATCAGACGAGAACCACAGCTACAGTTTTCACTCATATTCCAAAATGCAGCGGCCAAGATATGCGGAATTGCAGCCTCTATATCTGCATCTTCGAACACAAGTTGCGGGCTTTTACCACCACACTCAAGAATAATTTCTTTTAAGTTACTTTCAGCCGAATACTTTAGAAACAGGCGCCCTACCTCAGTTGAACCAGTAAAGGAAACAACATCAACATCATTGTGCCGCCCAAGTGCCTCACCGACTTTTTCCCCTAAGCCGCATACAAGGCTTAGTGCCCCTTTAGGAACACCCGCTTCATAGGCAAGCTCGACCAAACGATAAGCACTTAACGATGTTAGCTCCGCCGGTTTGACCACCACAGAATTACCCACAGCAAGAGCTGGCGCAACCTTCCATGCAAACATTTGTGCTGGGAAATTCCACGGAAGTACTGCCCCAACCACGCCAATAGGCTCATTAACAATCAGCCCTAGCTCTTGCTGACTAGTTGGTGCAATTTTACCAAACAGCTTGTCGAGAGTTTCAGCATACCAATAGAAAGTTTCAATGGTGGCGGGTAAATCCGTATTTAAACATTCAGTTATTGGTTTACCTGCATCAACACAATCCAACGCAGCTAACTCCTCGCTGTGCAGGCTAATAAGATCAGCCCATTTAAGCATTACAGCTTTACGTTCTTGAGGGGATAGGTCACGCCAAATTCCCTTTTCAAACGTGTTGCGAGCCACTCTTACCGCAGCTTCAATATCTTGGGCATCCCCATCTGCGATATACCCAATGAGGCTATTATCAATCGGCGTACGGTTTTCTAACTTATTATTATGATTTGCATACCCTTCAATCAAATTGCCCGCCCATAATTTCCCTTGATTAGCGCGTTCGAATACCTGTTCTTGAGTGATTTTCATTCTGTGATCCCCCAGCTACGATTTGACTAATTTGATAAATTCATTACGTGCTGCAGTTGCTAAATTTGATAATGGCAAGCGAACAGGTCCCGCAGTAAATGAGCCATTTAAGCAGCCAGCTTTAGCTTTTTGGTTATAATCACCTGATTCCATAGAATAAATTGCTGGGTATATGGTCTTCATAATTTGCTTGGCTTTATCCCAATCCCCTAATTGAGCAGCCTCATAAATTGCCACCTGTTCAGATGGGAATACATTACCTGCTCCAGCAATCCAACTTTTAGAGCCCCAGAAGAAAAAGTCCACAGGCTGGTCATCACAACCGCAGATCACTTCAAAGTTTTTAAATGACGTTTGGAGTAAATGAAGTGCGCGGCTAAAACTACCGCTGCTCTCTTTGATAGCGACAATGTTGTCAATTTCTGCCAACTTCATCACCGTATCAATTTCAATTTCTATACCAATACGAGCAGGGAAATTGTACATAATAATGGGTAATGAGGTTGATTTTGCTACTTTTTCATAGTGGGCATATACCCCTTGTTGATCGGGTAGACTATACGGAGGCGGTGATAACATTAAACCTTCATAACCGAGGTTTTTCGCTTGTTCAGCACGTGCGATTGCTCCCTCGGTTGACAAATCGTTAATGCCAGCAATTAGTGTCACACGCCCTTTGGCGATTTTGCTGACCGTTGATAATACGGTTTGGCGTTCATCTTCATTTAATGCGTAATATTCACCCGTTGTTCCGCACACGACTAAACCAGTGACGCCCTTTGCAATTAACTGCTCCGTTAGTTCTGCTAATCCACTAATATTTAATGATAAATCATCGTGAAATGGAGTGACTAATGGTACAAGAATGCCATGAAAGTTCATTTGAATTATCCTCAAAATTTAAAGAAAACGCTCAATAGAAAACGGACTACAATCGACGGCTGTCGGCTGTTCATGAATAAAACAATTAACTATATCTGCGGTGATAGCCGCTTGGGTTAACCCTAGGTGTTGGTGCCCAAAGGCAAAGATATACGGGCCTTTGTGGTCAATTACGGGTAAAGAATCTGATGTGGAAGGGCGAAACCCCATCCACGGCGTTGATTCTTGGCTATTAAGCGGGGTGGTTAGCATCGGCTCTGCTAAGGGAAGAAAATGATGAGCACGTTGCATATTCGGCGGTCGTTTTAACCCTGCATATTCAACAGTACCCGCAAGGCGTAATCCCCCAGCCATTGGGGTCATAATAAAACGCCTATCCATACTTGAAACAGGAATATTCAGCCGCCGCCCCTCCTGCGGCAACATTAAATGATAACCCCGCTCAGTTTCTAGCGGAACATTAATGCGACTGACCATTCTGACTAATGATTTAGAAAATGCGCCGCCTGCGATCACGACTTTTCGTCCTGAAAATACGCCTTGCGTTGTTGTTACTGTCGCTTCCAAATTTGAAGTTGAAGTAATTTGCGTTACTTCACAGTGGGTTAACACTCGGCCACCCAAATTGATAAACGACTGAGTGAGCCTTGAGTGCAATTCTGCTAAATCAATAACATGCCCAGTATCAGGGTAGAAAATCCCTCCCAACTGGCTTGTTGATAGAGCTGGCTCACGCTGCAATAGTTCAGCTTGTTGAATTAATTGGTTTTTAACACCAATTTTTGTAAGGTATTCACTATGTTCACCCAGCTTATCAAGGGTTTCATTTTTTTCTGCAACCAATAACGACCCTTCCATTTTAACAAGGTCACTAAGTTGCCATTTTTGAATAAAAGTTTGCCACGAATCAAAAGCAGCACGATTCAACGTGGTCAATGTACGGTGGATGTGTGTAAAAGGCTTGTGACGCATATTACCCACCAGCTTACATAACCATGGTGTTAACGGTAATAAGTAGCGCCAATCTAAACGTAAGGGCCCAAGCGGGTCGAGAAGCATTTTCGGAATGGATTTTAACACTGCAGGGTCGGCAATAGGAAATACCTGTTCAGTTGCAATATGCCCTGCATTACCAAACGAAGCTCCAGAGCCAATTTCATGTTTATCAATGAGCAACACATCCGTACCATTAGCTTGCACACTTAGTGCAATACTTAAGCCAATAATACCACCACCGATCACGACTACAGGATATTGATAAGCCATACCATTCCCCTACGAAACCGAAATGCCAAAACGGAATGGGTCTTGCTCATCAATAAGCAAGGTATTTTGACCACTAATGTAAGCGTTGCCTCTAATCGTAGGGATAATCCCATTCGCATCAGCATGCTGAAAACTAGCTTGAAATTGGCTTCCGATAACACTGGCTTGATGCCACACTTCACCAGCCACTAATTTTTTATCCGCAGCAAGGCAAGCTAGTTTTGCACTTGTTCCCGTACCACAAGGTGAACGGTCATAAGCGCCCCCAGGGCAAAGAACAAAACTTTGACTGTTCGCTGTTGGGTGTGAACTAAATAACTCAATATGGTCAATTTCTTGGTTATCTTTACCAAAAACTTTTTGGTCTAATAAGGCTTGTTTTATTTTTAAACAGATTTCTGTCAGTAGGTTTACTTGTTGAAAATTGACTGCAACAGGCGAATTTTCAACTAAGAAAAACCAATTCCCTCCCCAAGCGATATCTCCAGTGATGGTGCCAACTTCAGGGACATCAATCTGTACACCTTTACGATAACGATATGAATAAACATTTTGAATACTCACACTGCCATCCTGATGTAACTCGGCGGTGACTTCGCCTACGGGGGTTTCAATTAAGTGTTTTCCATATGAAATCTGCCCTAAAAAATGCAATGACGCGACTAAGCCAATTGTGCCGTGACCGCACATGCCTAAGTAACCTTCATTGTTGAAGAAAATAACACCAGCTGCGGCAGCTGGGTTTTGCGGCTTACATAGGAGTGCGCCGACAAGAATATCGTTACCTCGAGGCTCTAAAATGGTTGTACGACGCCAATCATCATGATGCTCACGCAGTAACTCTAATCGTGCAGCTATACTTTCATTTCCCAACTCAGGGAAACCGCCGATCACTAAACGCGTTGGTTCTCCGGCGGTATGAGAATCTATAACTTCAATTTTTTTATAATGAGATTGCATTTGTTAGCACCCTATCCACTTTAATTGTTAATAGAATGCTTGATTTTTGTTAACAACTCTTGATATCTTTCCAATCAACTTATGCGTTTTTCTGCACAATCTCAAAATATTTAAGAAAATTAGTTAAATTAATTTAAGAACCGGAGAACAGCATGATCAATTTAAATAAATTATTATTGATTAGTCAGGAAAATATGCTTTTTCCCGTTGATAATATTGATACTTTGCTAAACCACCTAGGTTTAGTGATGCCTCTTATAAATACATTGCCTAATGTGACTTTCTTTGTGAAAGACCATAATGCAAAGTATTTACTTGCGAATGATAATTTAGCCACTCGCTGTAAAATTGAGCATGTTAACCACGTAGTAGGTAAAAGCGCTGAAGATATTTTCCATTCTGAGTTAGGCCAAAGTTATAGTTCACAAGATTATTTAGTGATGGAAAAGAAAATTAGTGTCATCAATAAACTTGAACTTCATCTCTATAAAGCAGGTTTACTGGGTTGGTGTTTAACCACTAAAGTTCCTATTTTTAATACGAATAACCAAGTCATTGGGGTTGCTGGTATTTCAGTTGACCTTCAAGACGCGAAATCAGTGAGTCCAAAACTAAACAACCAACTTAGTCGAGTTGAACGCTACATTAGCGATAACTTTGATACTGCGATTAAAATGACAACGCTTGCGGAAATTTCCGGCTTATCTCTATCCCAATTGAATCGCCAATTTAAAGCTATTTTCTTGATCACTCCTCAGCAATATATTCAAAAAAAGCGTCTTGAACATGCTATTGAATTATTGGAGGATAATTATTCAATCACTGAGATTTCCAGTAAATGTGCCTATGCTGATCACAGTGCGTTTTGCCGTAAATTCAAAGAAATGACAACCATGACGCCTAGCCAATTTAAACGGATGCGAGCAGCCATAGACAGACAAAAAATAATTGCCTAATTAATACTGAACTACTCAGTAAAGATTAGATAATGAAAGTTATTTAACATTCATTGATAATGTTTATTTTATATTTTAATTCAATGAGTTAGTTAACGTCCAATCTCAATTTCTACTCTATTCTCCCTTTTCTATAATATTAACTTAAGATAGCTCTTATTGTGGCTTAAGATGGATCGCGTATTGATATGTCACAAACCTGCATACTATTCGCAGTGATAGGAAAGGATAAACCAATGACAATTTATGATCTGAAACCTAAATTTCAAGATCTACTCCGCCCGCTAGTACGTTACTTATTTAAAGCCGGTGTGACAGCAAACCAAGTGACTATAGCCGCGTTACTTTTATCCGTAATGGTCGGTGCTGTTTTATTTTTCTTCCCCAACCCTCACTTGTTTGCTTTATTACCTTTTATTTTGTTTATTCGGATGGCATTGAATGCGATTGATGGCATGCTAGCCAGAGAACATCAGCAAAAAAGCAACCTTGGTGCATTTTTAAATGAGCTCTGTGATGTCATTTCTGATATCGCTTTATACCTACCATTTATTGTTATTTTTCACTCGTCCTTCTGGTTGATATTATTGATTTTAGTACTGTCAGTATTAACCGAGTTCATCGGTGTCATTGCCCAAGCCATTGGTGCATCACGACGCTATGACGGCCCTATTGGTAAAAGTGACCGTGCGTTTATTTTTGGGGCTCTAGGGTTATTGGTGAGCATATTCCCACAAATAGCCTTATCAAACTGGGTTATTTACCTGTTGGTTATTATGTCATTGTTGCTGTTTTATACCTGCTATAACCGTATCCAGCGAGCACTTGCTCAGTTAAATACACCACTGGATAATAAATAATTAAGGAATAATTATGAACGTTCAGACAGATTATCTGACGCAACGCTCCGTTACCGAATCACACTTTACAACTAGCGACCATACCTCTATTTTTTATCGCTATTGGCCAACTGAAACCCCCACTCAGAAAGCTATTGTCTTATTCCATCGCGGTCACGAGCATTCAGGGAGAGTGGCTCATTTAGTTGATGAATTAAATTTACCTGACTTTGCAATGTTCGCATGGGATGCTCGTGGGCATGGTCGAAATGACGGCCCGAGAGGTTATAGCCCCTCATTAAGTACATCTATTAGTGATGTAGATGAATTTATTCGCTATATATCTAGGCAGTATCAGATACCATTAGAAAATATCATTGTTATCGGCCAAAGCGTTGGCGCAGTGCTCGTCTCCTCTTGGGTACATGATTACGCCCCCAAAATCCGCGCAATGGTATTAGCTTCCCCCGCATTTAAAGTTAAATTATATGTCCCATTTGCACGTACTGGCTTAGCTTTAATGCAAAAAGCTCGTGGTTTGTTTTATGTTAATTCGTATGTAAAGGCAAAATTTCTCACCCATGACCAACAAAGAATTGATTCGTTTAATCGTGACCCTTTAATCACTCGCCCTATCGCTGTTAATATTTTACTCGAACTGTACAAAACGGCCGATAGAATCGTCGCAGATGCAGGTGCGATTACATTACCAACCCAATTATTTATTTCAGGTAGTGATCACGTGGTTCACCATCGCCCTCAACACCAATTCTTTGAAAAACTGAATACACCAATTAAAGAAAAACATGTGTTACCCGGTTTTTATCACGATACGTTAGGCGAAAAAGAGCGCCATATTCCTATTGAAAAAATTCGGGATTTTGTCGAAAAACTGTTTAGTTTTCCCCTTTATCAACATAATTACCAATATGAAGACACCTGGAGTGTTAGCGCAGAAAAATACCGCACTCTAATGACCCCGCTCCCTAAATGGTGCCCTAAAAACCTTATGTATAAAACCATGAGCAAATCCATGAGTACGCTTGGAAAAGCCTCTGAAAGGATACGTATTGGTTATGACAAAGGCTTTGATTCTGGTTCAACACTGGATTATGTATATCGTGATAAAGCCCAAGGAAAAGGCTTATTTGGTCGTATTATTGATAGACAATATCTCAATAGCATTGGCTGGCAAGGAATACGCCAACGAAAAGTAAACATTGAAAACATTTTACGCCAAGCTATTCGTGAGCTAAGCGAAAATGGCATACCTGTTCGGATCATGGATATTGCTGCTGGCCAAGGCCGTTATATCTTTGACGCTATTAATGATTATGGCAAAGTCGAATCTGTTTTGTTACGCGATTATAGCTCAGTCAATGTTGAACAAGGCCGTTTACATATTAAGCAACGTTACCTTGAGGATAAGATCCAGTTTATAGAAGGTAATGCATTTGATGCTGACTCCTTAGCTGCGGTAACACCATCACCAACGATAGGTGTAGTCAGTGGTTTATATGAGCTTTTCCCCAGTAATGAGTTAATTAAGCAATCATTAAATGGGCTTTCTCGTGCCATACCTTCAGGCGGTTTACTTATTTATACTTGCCAGCCTTGGCACCCCCAAGTCGAAATGATCGCGCGCGTACTACCAAGCCACCAAGGCGGCCAAGCATGGGTAATGCGTTGCCGAAGCCAAGGCGAAATGGATACATTAGTTGAAGAGGCAGGTTTTGAAAAATTAAACCAATCTATCGATAACTGGGGTATATTCAGTGTATCTATAGCTAGACGCCGCTAATTTACTTTCATAGTAAGTGATTGATAGTATGATTAATTTCGCCATCAATCACTTACCTTTAGCGGCCGTCATTATTGGTTAACATCAACGCTGTTATGTCATGAAAGCTGATTTGAACCGACCTTATACAACATATATACCTATTTATATGGCTATTGTTTATCATTAACCTATTCGTACTTTAAGGAAGATAGCAAAGGACTATGACTGTAATTTCTATTCCTAAACAAGCACCATCACGACGTCAAATTATATTATATGGCTTGTTATGGCTCGCGTTCTTAGCCCCTTTTTTCTTTCTAACTTATGGCCAAGTTAATGCTTATACCGCAACATTAAACCATGTCCCTTCCGTTGTTTTTTCTTGGGAGCCAGAGATCCCTTTTATCCCTTGGACGATCATTCCTTATTGGAGCATCGACCTTCTATATGGGCTATCGCTATTTATTTGCACAACTCGTAAGGAACAAACGATACACGGGTTACGACTCGCCATTGCTTCGGTTGTCGCTTGTATTGGTTTTTTATTATTTCCCCTTAAATTTAGTTTCTCTCGCCCAACGACAGATGGCCTTTTTGGCTGGATGTTTGATAGCTTAGAGTTATTTGACCTACCCTTTAACCAAGCCCCATCATTGCATATTATTTTATTATGGATCTTATGGTTACGATTTCGTGCTCATACACCTAACAAATGGCGTTGGTTGCTCCATAGTTGGTCTGTATTAATTTTAATTTCAGTTCTCACTACTTGGCAGCACCATTTTATTGATGTAATAACTGGCTTTGCTGTTGGCATCATAATTAGTTATTTGTTACCTATGCATACCCGCTGGCAATGGCATTACACGGGTTCTCCTCGTAGCTTCAAAATGAGTAAAAATTATGGCCTAGGGTCAATATTTTGTTTTGCTTTAGCTTTTTTTATTCAAGGTACAGCATGGTTATTACTCTGGCCTGCAATAGCATTATTTTTTATCACTGTAGGCTATTTGGGAGCCGGCGCTAGTGTCTTCCAAAAAACCCCCGACGGCAAAATTTCCCTTTCAGCCGCTATCCTCTTACTGCCTTATCGGCTCATTGCTTGGGGAACCTATCATTACTTTGCTAAACATTGTGCACAACCGAGTATTATCAATGCGTATATTGTTTTGGGAGGGCGCCCGCTTTATCCTTTGCAAACACAAGCCGTTTTAGATATGACTTGCGAATGGCCTCGCAATACTTATAGCGAAGGGCAAGCTTACTGTAGCCAACCACAAATTGATTTGTTACCACTAAGCGCAGAAGATATCGAAAAATCAGTACATAGCATGGACCAGCTAGCAAAATTTGGTACTGTTTACATTCACTGTAAGCTAGGCTATTCACGTAGTGCTACGGTTGCTGTTGCATGGTTAGTCCACCATGGTGATGCAACAAACATAGAAGAAGCAATCGCGTTAGTTGAACAAGCACGGCCACAAGTTATTTTGAATGCGGCAACGAAAGAACAACTAAACTATTGGTATACACAATATCATTTAAATAGAGTGGCATAATGAATACTTTGATGGATAAAAATCATGGCGATATAATTATTGCTTTCACTAATAGCTGGCGCTATTTAGCAACGGGCTCCTTTTTATCCTTTATTTGTCAGTTTAGCCTATTCCTCTGTTTAAATTATAATAAATACTATTTATTTATTGCCATAATTATATTTATTATTAGTCATTATTATATTTATCGACTTTGGTTAGATAACCATTTCTTTAAAATTATCTATCACCAAGAAAACACCAAAGCCTTTGATAATACTTTAACTTTTCTATTTCCTAGGAAAACCAAAGACAGAAGTATGGAGCAACGCTGGTACGGCACCAAACAGCTATTTACCCGGGCATTACTGTCAGTACTATTACTTTGGTTATGGTTATTAATTACTGTAGTTACATTATAAGTAAATTAATTAGTGGCGATTAATATATTATTTACTATTAATCCCCACTAAAAAACACTAATTAAATATAATTTAAACCGGCAAAATTAAATAGGCGAATAAAATAAAACTGGCTATTTAACATTATAATATAATGGCTTTTTTTACTTTCACCACTGAAAACGTTATGATAATTGCAGATTCATTGATACATAACAGTTTTTTTCAGGTTGCTAAGCGTATCATTATAGATACATTTTCGTTTATTTTTCACCCTGTTATTTGGTAGGGTATAATGAGTACAAAAAAAATTAATAGTTTGCGCCCTTTTAGTGCGCTGATAGATTCTTGTTGGAAAGAAAAATATACCGTTGCCCGCTTAGTTAAAGACTTAATCGCGGGGATTACCGTTGGGATTATCGCAATCCCTTTAGCTATGGCACTAGCGATTGCAAGTGGCGTTCCACCGCAGTATGGGTTATATACTGCAGCAATTGCTGGGGTTATTATTGCCATAACTGGTGGGTCGCGCTACAGCGTTTCAGGGCCAACGGCTGCTTTTGTTGTAATTTTATACCCAGTATCGCAACAGTTTGGGCTAAGTGGGCTACTCGTGGCAACACTGATGTCAGGTATCATACTCCTTGCCATGGGCTTTGCTCGTTTTGGTAAATTTATTGAGTATATCCCTGTTTCCGTTACTTTAGGGTTTACCTCAGGTATCGCAATTACCATAGCAACCATGCAAATAAAAGATTTCTTTGGCTTGCAAATGGAACATGTGCCTGAAAACTATGTTGATAAGCTAATTGCGATTGGGAACACATTTCCAACGCTCCAATACAGTGACACACTCATTGGTTTATCAACCTTATTAGTTCTTATTTTTTGGCCAAAATTAAAATTAGCCTTTCCGGGGCATTTACCCGCTCTGGTTGTTGGTACTATCGTGATGTGGGTACTTTCATTATTTGGTCAAGAAGTGGCGACTATAGGTTCTGAATTTAGCTATTTACTTCCGGATGGCACCGAAGGTAATGGTATTCCGCCTATTCTTCCACAATTTATTTTACCGTGGGAACTCCCAGGAAGCTCACCAATTAGCTGGGGGATGATCACCGCATTAATGCCAGCCGCCTTTTCTATGGCTATTTTAGGTGCAATTGAGTCCCTACTTTGTGCTGTTGTATTAGACAATATGACAGGTAAAAAGCACCATTCAAATAGTGAACTCATTGGCCAAGGTATCGGGAATATTGCAGCGCCATTTTTTGGCGGTATCACAGCAACAGCAGCCATTGCACGCTCTGCGGCTAACGTACGTGCTGGAGCGACATCGCCAATATCTGCCGTGATCCACTCAATATTAGTCATACTCACCTTGCTCGTATTGGCTCCAATGCTTTCTTACCTACCACTCGCAGCAATGTCGGCTTTACTATTAATCGTTGCATGGAACATGAGTGCGGCTGGTAAAGTGATGTACCTAATTAAGCGCGCTCCAAAAGATGACATTATTGTATTAGTTCTTTGTATGTCTTTAACCGTGCTATTTGATATGGTTATTGCTATTACCGTTGGTATCGTTCTTGCTTCATTGCTGTTTATGCGTCGTATCGCCAACATGACTCGCTCAACACAACTTGCTGAAACCGATGAAGAAAAAAGCCGCTTAGTCGTTCGTATTAATGGCCCATTGTTCTTTGCCGCAGCCGAACGCATTTTCGATGAGCTACGGGTAAAAAGTGAAGGCTATGAAAGCATTATCATGCAGTGGGATGCTGTACCAGTTCTTGATGCGGGTGGTTTAGAAGCCTTTGAAAAATTCATAGAAGCGGTACAAAAAGATACACATATTTTAGTCTGTGATATCCCGTTCCAACCATTAAAAACATTAGCTCGCGCTAAAGTTATACCTATTGAAGGTGTATTGAGTTTCCATAACTCAATGGATAATGCATTGGAAGCAGTTAAAGAAATAGAGCAGAGTAAGGCGCCCACCCAAAAGTGACCCTGTAACAATTTAATTCTTTACTCTCGAAACCGCCACGTTAAATCACGTGGCGGTTTTCACATTAATATTCTAAACAAAACATTTCGTTTCCTGCTTTTTTACCTTTCTCACAAGCAAGTTCCCTAAGTTTTTTAGCTTTTTTCGGATCAATTCTTACCGTGCCTGTATTATCTTCAGAAAATTTAAATGCAGCCATCCATTCCGCATAGCCGGGATACGTCATATCATCAGCCTTATCAAACCATTGCTGCGCTTGTTTTTCATCTTTAGGGACACCTTGACCATCTAAATAGATAACCCCTAACCAAATTGGAGCAGTAAAATAATCAGGATTATTAAGAGCAACCACTTCATTAAGTAAATTCACTGACTGCGCGTAGTCTGTTTTACCAGCAGTTGGGTTAATTAAAGACTCTGCTAGGCTAATTTTCCCTCTAATACTGCCCAACTCAACCGCTTTTTTTGCATTTTTCCTTGCTTCAATAAACTCATCTTTAAAATAACTATCATTTAATAAGCTAATATCAGCCAATAATGCATATCCATCCGCATTACCATTCTTAGCTGCTTCATTGGCCCACAAGCGAGCACTATTGAGGTTTTGTAAAACACCTAAACCAGAAAAATACATCTCGGCTAATTGATATTGTGCTAATGCATCATTATTAATTGCTTTTTGCTGTGTCTGGGTAAAAACCTGCTTATCTTCGGGTGTAATATCTAGTTGAGCAACAGAATGAAAAGAAATAAAAAAAACAGAGGATACTATAATAGCTGTGTGATTTATCCGTAACATAAAATACTCTCATTAAAATAAATTAAAGTGCAGAACCTTGCCCGCCATTTTTTAAAAAATACTGATATAAATTATTCATTCCAACCCAATGATTTTCACACCACAAAGGTGCCAATAAGGTAGGTTTCCTTGCGCTAGCACTAATGCGGTGATAAACAATTTCAGGTGGTGTATAACGGATCATTTCCCCTGCAATTTGAGTATATTCATCAAGAGAAAGTGTTGCTAAGCGCCCTGCTCTCCAGCTTTTAGCCATCACACTGCCTTCGACGATATGTAATGGATGAAGTTTAATGCCATCAGTACCACAATTGAGTACTTTTTCGAGTGTCTGCATGTTCATTTGCATATTCTCACCCGGTAAACCACAAATTAAATGGGTGCAGACTTTTAGCCCTAATCGGCGGGCTTTTTGTGTAGTCTGCTGATAAGCAGCAAACCCATGACCACGGTTAATGCGATGCAATGTTTTATCATGGCCGCTTTGTAGTCCTAGTTCGAGCCAAATTTCATAGCCTTGTTCTTTATATTCGCTCAATAAAGATAATACAGAGTCGGGAACGCAGTCTGGACGAGTACCAACACACAGGCCAATAATATCCGCTTGCTGTAATGCCTCTTCATATAACTTCTTGAGTAGGCTCACTTCTGCATAAGTACTTGTATAAGCTTGAAAATAAGCAAGATAGCGCTTTGCTCGAGAAATGCGGGAGACTTGATGATTAATTTGCTCGCTAATTGTTTGCGAAGATTGGCTTTCATCTGAAAAGGAAGCGACATTACAAAACGTACAACCGCCTCGACCGAGAGTACCATCACGGTTTGGGCAACTAAAACCACCATGTAACGTGATTTTATAAATTTTTTCACCATATCGACGCTGTAAATCAGCGCCGAACATGGAAACAACTTCAGTTAGTTGCATGTCACGTCTGATTTAGCGACTTGTATCTAACTCAGGGAAGCTTTTAACAACTTCATCAATTGCTTTCATTTGCTTCAGGAATGGTTCTAATTTATCTAAAGGCAGTGCTGATGGGCCATCACAACGTGCATTGTCTGGGTCTGGATGCGCTTCAAGGAATAACCCGGCGATCCCCACCGCCATACCCGCTCTAGCTAACTCTGCAACTTGCCCACGACGACCACCCGATGCCGCTCCAAATGGGTCACGACACTGTAAGGCATGCGTCACATCGAAAATGACAGGGCAACCTTTAGAAGATTGAACCATCACGTTAAAACCTAGCATATCAACGACTAAGTTATCATAACCAAAGTTTGCACCACGATCGCAAAGAATAATTTTATCGTTACCGCCTTCAATAAATTTCTCAACGATATTACCCATTTGCCCTGGGCTAATAAATTGTGGTTTCTTAATATTAATGACTGCATCCGTTTTTGCCATAGCAGCGACAAGGTCGGTCTGACGCGCCAAAAAAGCAGGTAATTGGATAACATCGACCACTTCAGCTACAGGTGCAGCCTGTGCCGGTTCATGGACATCCGTAATGATTTTAACGCCAAAGGTTTGTTTCAGTTCTTGGAAGATTTTCATCCCTTCTTCAAGACCTGGTCCACGATATGAATGTATTGATGAACGATTAGCCTTGTCAAATGAGGCTTTAAATACGTAAGGGACCCCCAGTTTTTGCGTCACAGTGACATAATGCTCACACACTTTCATCGCCATATCACGAGATTCAAGCACATTCATTCCGCCAAATAACACAAACGGCAAGTCGTTCGCGACATTGATATCACCAATATTGACTACTTTCTGTTGCATACTCTTACCTTTAATATTTAGACAGGCTATCTGTCTGTACGTTAATTAATGTAATATGACTGGATGGTTATCCAATGAGTAAATTTGTATTTTAATCATTTCAGATACGGGGTCTTCTGGGCAATGTTCAATAAAGTAATTGAGATCACTTAATGCCACATGGTTGCAATCTAAATGTGCAAGTATTAGCCCACGATCACGAATTTCATAAGGGTCTTCTGGATCGAGTGTCAGTAGCGTTTCGCAAACTTTAAGCGCTAACTCCATCTTTTTCTCTTCCATTAGCGCTGCTTTTAATGTGTCAAAGATTTTACGAATAACAACACTATTTTCTGCGGTCTCAAGTTGGTCATAAAAAAACTCAGAAAAAGGGTCAACGGTGCCCTTTAACCACATATTAAGAGTATGCAATGATAATGAATCGCCATTTACAGGGTTAATAACCCACTGTGAACCATCATTTTTTTCTGCAATGAACAATAATTGTGTCGGGAAAATCGCTGGCGCTATCTCTATACCTAAACGCTCTGCAATATATAAAAAAAGCGAACCGAGGGATACGGGCGTCCCTTGCTTGGAAGATAATACTTTATCAAGCCACAACATATCAGACAGTGAATAAATCCCTTCTGCCGGGCCAAATGACCAATCCCGATAGAACAAAGTAATAAGTTGTTCAATTTTTGACTCATTATCAGCTTGTAAATCAATAGCTGTTTGTGCCACTGAAACTAAACTATCTAACTGAGCTTGCACTTTCATTAGTGGAAAATCATGGCGGATACATTGTGAAACGGCCATGATCCCTTCACTTAAGGGGAGTTGGTTAAATTCTATATTCGCTATGGTTTTCATTACATTTCCACTGCTGTGCCCACTTAACCATTCCATTGACCAAGTGAAATTCTTTCTCGTCCACCATAATCAAGGCATGTCTCAATTTTGGTGTACCCATGTTCTTTAAATAAACCACGCACCGCGGGACCTTGTGTCCAACCGTGTTCAAGTAGTAACCACCCTTGATTCTTAATATATTTTTTAGACTCTTGAATAATATGTGCTAAATCGGCTAACCCTTCATTTTCAGCGACTAAAGCCGTTAAAGGTTCAAAACGCACATCCCCTTCACTTAGGTGATTATCATTTTCGTCAATGTAAGGCGGATTACTAATAATCATATCAAATTGTTGAAGAGATAGTGAAGCGAACCAATCACTTTGTATAAATTGCACATTTGAAATATTTAATCGCTGTTGATTTCGTTGAGCAAGTTTAACCGCATCAGGGTTAAAATCTACACCGATAACCTTGCTTTTAGGCATCTCAGATGCCAAAGCTAGTGCAATTGCCCCAGTTCCAGTACCTAAATCCAATAATTGGCTGGATTGTTCTGTTAAACGAGATAAAGCCTGCTCGACGATACATTCTGTATCAGGCCTAGGGATTAATGTGGCGGGAGAAACATACAGCGGAAGTGACCAGAACTCACGTTCGCCAACGATATAGGCAATCGGCTCACCTTTTTCTCTTCGTTGCAAAAGTGATTCTGCATGTTGAAACTCTTCTGCTTTTAATGTTGTTTCACCAAAAGCAAATAGATAGGTACGACTACGGCCTGTCACATGTTCCAGCAAAATCTCTGCGTCACGCTTTGCACTGTCACTTGCAGACAGCCGGTTAGCTGCCTGCTTTAGCCATTCTGTGTACTGCATTATTCCTGCTCAGACAACGCTGAAAGTTGGTCTGCTTGGTATTCGTTAATAATTGGTTGGATTAACGAATCTAATTTCCCTTCCATTACTTCATCTAAACGATACAAAGTTAGGTTGATGCGGTGATCTGTCACACGCCCTTGAGGGAAGTTATATGTGCGAATGCGGTCAGAACGGTCACCTGTTCCTAATAGATTTCGGCGCTCAGAAGCCTCTGCTGCATGGCGTTTATCCATTTCAGCTTGGCGAATACGAGCACCTAGCACAGACATTGCTTTCGCTTTATTTTTATGCTGAGAACGCTCATCTTGGCATTCAACCACGATCCCTGTTGGGATGTGCGTAATACGAATCGCTGAGTCAGTTGTGTTTACGTGCTGACCACCCGCTCCCGATGAACGGAATGTATCGATACGCAGGTCTGCTGGGCTGATTTCAGGCAATTCCGCTTCAGGGAGTTCTGGCAAAATAGCGACGGTACACGCTGATGTGTGAATACGGCCTTGTGATTCAGTTTCAGGGACACGCTGAACTCGGTGACCTCCTGATTCGAACTTCAAACGCCCGTATACGCTGTCCCCTGAAATTTTGGCAATGACTTCTTTAAAACCACCATGCTCACCATCACTGGTACTCATTAATTCCACTCGCCAACGATTATTTTCTGCATAACGACTATACATACGGAATAAGTCACCTGCGAAAATAGCGGCTTCATCGCCCCCAGCTCCAGCACGGATTTCAACAAAACAGTTATATTCATCATCAGGATCTTTTGGAAGTAACAATAATTGTAACTGCTGTTCTAGCTCTTCATTGCGCGCTTTCGCTTCTTTTAGCTCTTCTTGAGCCATCTCTTTCATTTCAGGATCATCCAGCAGTAATTCTGCTGTTTCAATATCATCCTGTACTGTACGCCATGCGGTGAAGCATTTAGCCACATCAGATAATTGAGAATATTCTTTAGATAAAGCACGAAAACGGTCTTGATCGGCAATCACACCCGCATCGGCAAGGTGCGCTTCAATTTCTTCGTAGCGTTCTTGTAATGCTTCTAGTTTTGCGACAATAGAAGGCTTCATTCGTTATATCAGACCTATGATTAAAAAGTGGTTATTGATGGTCCAGCCCTAAGCTGTCCCTAAGTAGATTTAGACGCTCAATATCACCATTTCCTGCTGCTTGTTGCAAGGATTTGGTTGGGGCGTGAATAAGACGATTGGTTAATTGTTGCGATAATTGCGTGATCACTTGCTCAGGGTCTGCGCCTTGGCGAATTGCCATTAACGCTTTTTCAGCCATATTAGCCCGAATGACCTCAGCTTGTGCTCTATAATCGCGAATTGTAGACACTGCCGCTTGTGAGCGTAACCAATCCATAAAGTGACTACTTTCTTGCTCAACAATAAATTCAGCTTCAACGGCGGCTGCTTTTCTCTGAGCAAGGTTCTGTGCAATGATAGATTCAAGATCATCCACAGTATAGAGATACACATCCCTTAATTTTTCAACATCTTGTTCTATATCACGGGGAACTGCAATGTCAATCAACAACATTGGTTTACTGCGGCGCACTTTCATTGCGCGTTCAACCATCCCTTTACCGATAATAGGTAGTGGGCTTGCTGTAGAACTAATGACAATATCTGCTTCCGCTAAGCGGTTATCAATATCTGATAACGAAATCACCTGAGCATTCACTTCATTAGCTAATAGTTCTGCCCGTTCACGAGTTCGGTTCGCTATCATCATTTTTTGCACACCATGTTCACGTAAATGGCGAGCAACAAGCTCGATAGTTTCACCTGCGCCGACTAACAAAATATTTAAGTGCTTGAGTGATTCAAAAATTTGCCGAGCAAGTGTACAAGCTGCAAATGCGACTGAAACGGCATTCGCCCCAATTTCGGTTTCTGTACGTACACGCTTAGCAACCGAAAAAGATTTTTGAAAAAGACGCTCCAGCTCACTTGATAACGAATGGTTGCCTTGTGAAAGTGCAAACGCTTTTTTCACTTGACCTAAGATTTGTGGTTCCCCTAGTACCAAGGAATCCAAACCACTTGCTACACGCATTAGGTGACTAACTGCTCTATCATCTTGATGCCAATACAAACTGGGTTGTAAATCTTTTGGGGTAATACCGTGAAAATCACACAACCATTTCACTAGCTGTTCTTGAGCCCGATCTTGCGATTCAAGGCTCAGGTATAGCTCTGTTCTATTACAGGTAGACAGCACAACGCCACCACTCACTTGGGGCTGCTTAAGTAGGTCCTCAAGTGCGTAGTCTATTTTTTCAGGACCAAACGTTACCCGCTCACGCAGGGCAACAGGTGCTGTTTTATGGTTGATGCCTAAGGCTAATAAGGTCATTGTGCTTTACGACTTACTCACATTGCTTACATTGCTAATTATTTTCAGTAGCGCCTATCAATTAAGTTAACCATTGGCAGTACTGTTATTTATATTTTTCTATTGTAAATGATCCGCGCCCCTCTTTCTACGGTTTGCAAAGCGCTAACCCTCAGAAAGATGACCAACACCAAAAAATAAACCAAAAAAATGGCTTTCAATGGCTGTTTTTACAGGTTAAAGCTGATATCGGTTTTATAATTTATTTATATATCGTTACCAATTATCAGCCACATCATTATTAACTACAATAAGATGCATAAAGAATGCAATTATTTCGCACAGAAAGCAAACGCTGGCTGTTTGCCGTTACTTTTCCTACATAGTAAATTAAATAATAGGAATCTGATTGATTGGTTAGCAATTTTAGCGCACTATTTTTCTTATTATTACACTATGTTATCTGCATGTAATGGGGAATGTTCTATTGATATTAGCTCGCTATCCTATTTATCATCTAGACCATTAAGTGACTCCGACAACACAAAACCGCTAAACTAGCTCAATGCCAGTAACTCAATGGATGCTGCTATCGGCACCGAATACAACTTTGAGATTTGATATGCAATTAACCCAAATGTTACCCTTTATTCGTCCCAATGTCCGTTTGCTACGCTTGCTCCCGCTGTCTTGCCTGCTCCTTACTGCTTGCGTGACAACGTCACAAAACACCACTAAAGGGACTAGCTCTGCTACAGATAGCCAGTGGAAAGCCCATCAACAAGAATTAAGCCAATTACGTGATTACCAAACACGCGGGTCATTCGCTTATAATGGTGGCGAAACCAAAACTTACGCTAAGTTTTTCTGGCAACAATATACCCCTGAAAAGTACCGTCTTTTACTCACTAACCCATTGGGGAGTCGTGAACTTGAGCTAACTGTTGAACCTGATTTAGCACGTTTAACGACCAAAGACGGGCAAACACATATGAGTGATGTCCCTAACGAGTTAATTTATCAGTTGACTGGGATGGAAATCCCCATCAATGACTTAACAGCTTGGCTGACTGGCTCTCCAGGCCGTGCCACAGATTTTACCTTAGATGAAAACCACCTCTTAAAAAGTGTCATTTTTGAAAATAATGGTGAAAAATGGCAACTTAATTATATCTCTTATGACAGCAAAACATCCCCGATGCTGCCAAATTACCTTGAACTACGCCAAGGTGATAGGTTAATTAAATTGAAAATGGATAGCTGGACACTGAAAAAATGACATTAACATGGCCCTCTCCTGCAAAATTGAATCTTTTTTTATATATTACTGGCCAGCGCTCTGATGGCTACCATGAGTTGCAAACTTTATTTCAATTTGTGGATTACGGCGATGAAATCACCGTCACAACTCGTCAAGATGACCAGCTAAATTTATTGACAGAAATGGCGGGCGTCCCTGCCGATAAAAATTTAATTTTACGTGCTGCAAAACTGCTACAAACATACTGTCGACAAGTATTACAGTATTCTGGCCCGTTAGGCGCAGACCTTTCTATCCATAAAATATTACCAATGGGCGGTGGTATTGGTGGCGGCTCATCTAACGCTGCTACCACCTTAATTGCACTTAATGAGCACTGGGGGACTCAAGTTACTGATGAAACTCTGGCTGAACTTGGGGCAACATTGGGTGCAGATGTCCCTGTATTTGTTCGTGGTCATGCTGCTTTCGCTGAAGGCATAGGTGAAATTTTAACCAAAGCTTCCCCCAAAGAGAAATGGTATTTAGTCGCCCACCCCGGAATTGAAATATCAACCCCGATGATCTTCACAGATCCGCAATTAAATCGAAATTCTCCAAAACGCTCCCTAGCCGCATTATTACTGGCTCCGTACGCTAATGACTGCGAACCAATCGCAAGAAAACGTTTTCGTGAGGTTGAACAGCTTGTTTCTTGGCTGTTAGAATATGCTCCGTCTCGCCTGACAGGAACAGGCGCATGTGTTTTTTCTGAATTTGAAACACAAGCGGATGCCCTACAGGTGTTAAATCAAGCCCCATCGTGGGTGCAAGGGTTCGTAGCTCAAGGAGTTAATGTTTCCCCTCTGCACAAATTCCGCGCTGGGATAACCCGTGTATTGCACCAATAAGCACTGTCGCTATTGGTCAACAATATCTCTCTGGACGCAAGCCTGAGGTTTTTCTCGTGCCCGATATGAAGCTTTTTGCTGGTAACGCTACACCGGAACTAGCACAACGTGTTGCTAACCGCCTTTACACTAATCTTGGAGACGCGGCTGTTGGTCGTTTTAGCGACGGCGAAGTCAGTGTTCAAATTAATGAAAATGTTCGCGGTGGTGATATTTTTATCATCCAGTCAACTTGTGCACCAACCAATGATAACCTGATGGAACTGGTTGTTATGGTCGATGCCCTACGCCGTGCTTCTGCTGGTCGTATTACCGCTGTTATCCCTTACTTCGGTTATGCAAGACAGGATCGTCGCGTACGTTCTGCCCGTGTACCAATCACCGCTAAAGTTGTTGCCGATTTTCTGTCAAGTGTAGGTGTAGACCGTGTTCTCACTGTCGATTTACACGCAGAGCAGATCCAGGGCTTCTTTGATGTTCCTGTTGATAACGTATTTGGTAGTCCTATTCTTCTGGAAGATATGCTACAGAAAGATTTGGAAAACCCAATCGTTGTATCCCCAGACATCGGCGGCGTGGTACGTGCTAGGGCTATCGCAAAACTCCTGAATGACACTGATATGGCAATTATTGACAAACGTCGTCCTCGTGCAAACGTTTCTCAAGTTATGCATATCATTGGTGATGTTTCAGGTCGTGACTGCATCTTAGTTGACGATATGATTGATACCGGTGGAACTCTGTGTAAAGCAGCTGAAGCACTGAAAGAACGTGGTGCAAAACGTGTGTTCGCATACGCTACTCACCCAATTTTCTCAGGTAATGCTGTAGACAACATCAAAAATTCAGTCATTGATGAAGTCATTGTTTGTGACACTATCCCTCTTTCACCTGAAATTAAAGCGCTGAGCAATGTTCGTACTTTAACACTTTCAGGTATGTTGGCTGAAGCAATTCGTCGTATTAGCAACGAAGAATCAATTTCAGCGATGTTTGAGCACTAATTCCCGTTAGCTGGTTTTTAGCGTTCTGACAACGATTAAATGTCACCACAAAAATACAAGCCCCTACAGAAATAACTGTAGGGGCTTTATGATTTTAGAAAGAAAATAAACTATAGATACCTATTTCTATGACGCCTTAAGCCATAAAAATAACCAACTTACTCAAAAAACAAAAAGTTTTTGTGACATTACACTTGCAAGAGTGAAACTCACCTGACTTCCACTCTCACCTAGCCGTTAATAACATCAACACGCCCTATAAACTAGTCACTATTTATGGATAACGGTGATTATCCCTACGTGAATGATAATGGCGTTTTAACAACCAATAACGGTCTGCAACTTTTTCTCGGCCACCGACTCTCGCCCCCGTAAGCCAAACAATAGCACCGATGAAAATACCAAACAGGGAACCATTAGTAACAAGCTCAGAAAGATTGAGATTAACAATATGAGAGAATAAGTTGATGCCTATGCTCCCTATCATTAAAACCATCCCTATTCCCATAAGAACATTACCAAGAAGATGAGCGCTTTTCCGTTTCATATATACCTCCAGTACCAGTAAACTGATAAGTAAGCATGTGTAAAAAAATTCGGTAATACTTTATATTTATGTAATGATTATAGTGCATTAAGTAAAATTTTTTGCGATGAGCATCACAAGGAAGGAAGTTAGCTAGGATTTCTACACAAAAAATGCTCTTTATCAAAAAAATAGAAAATCCGAATAATTTATAGCGTAACTATACTTAGGGTAATTTTACCCATGACAATTTTGTACATCTCCCATTTCTCAAGGTAAACTAGCGTATTACTTCCATAAACTGACAGTGAAATAGTCGCCGTGAGCAAAATTAAATTAATTGTTGGACTTGCAAATCCAGGTGCGGAATATGCACAAACACGTCACAACGCAGGGGCATGGTATGTCGATTTACTGGCCGAGCGCCATAATCAACCGTTAAAAGAAGAAGCTAAGTTTTTCGGTTATACCGCACGTATAAACATGGCTGGCAATGATATTCGCTTATTAGTTCCAACCACATTTATGAATCTTAGCGGTAAATCCGTTGCGGCCATCGCTAATTTTTATCGTATTAACCTTGATGAAATTTTAGTCGCCCATGATGAACTCGACTTGCCACCCGGCGTAGCGAAAATGAAATTAGGCGGCAGTAATGGCGGCCATAACGGTTTAAAGGATATTCAAAGTAAATTTGCCAATAACCCTAACTTTTACCGTTTACGTATTGGTATTGGGCACCCCGGTGATAAAAACAAAGTTGTTGGCTTTGTGCTCGGTAAGCCCCCGCTTTCTGAACAAAAGCTCATTGATGACGCTATTGATGAAGCAACAAGATGCACTGATATTCTACTTACAGATGGAATGGATAAAGCAATAAATAGGCTCCATAGCTTTAAAGCCTCCGCATAAGAGTTCATTTCATCAAAATCAACTTTTTGTGTATAATCAGCGCCAATTTCTAAACATTAGGTGCAGCATACGTCTGCCCCTTGCTATTAAGGTGAGAAACATATGGGTTTTAAATGCGGTATCGTTGGTCTACCTAACGTGGGTAAATCCACCCTATTCAATGCATTGACCAAAGCCGGCATCGAAGCAGCCAACTTTCCTTTCTGTACAATTGAACCCAATACGGGTGTTGTACCAATGCCAGACCCACGTCTTGAGCAATTAGCTGAGATTGTAAAGCCACAACGTATTTTACCAACCACTATGGAATTTGTGGATATTGCGGGCTTAGTGAAAGGCGCATCCAAAGGTGAAGGCCTAGGTAACCAGTTTTTAACTAATATTCGTGAAACTGAAGCTATCGGTCATGTCGTCCGTTGTTTTGAAAATGACAATATTATTCACGTTGCAGGTCAAGTTAACCCAGCAGAAGATATTGAAGTCATTAATACAGAGCTAGCATTAGCCGATCTCGATACCTGCGAGCGTGCTATTCACCGTGTACAAAAACGGGCTAAAGGTGGCGATAAAGACGCAAAAGCAGAATTAGAAGCTTTAGAAAAATGCTTGCCACATCTTGAGCAAGCCGGCATGTTACGCACTTTAGACTTATCAGCGGAAGATAAAGCCGCAATCCGTTATTTAAGTTTTTTAACATTAAAACCAACCATGTACATTGCTAACGTCAATGAAGATGGCTTTGAGAATAACCCTTTCTTAGATGTCGTTTATAAAATTGCTGAAGCAGAAGGTTCTGTCGTTGTTCCAGTTTGTGCGGCGATTGAGTCTGATATTGCCGAACTGGAAGATGAAGAACGTGATGAGTTTATGGCAGATTTAGGCATCGAAGAACCCGGTCTTAACCGCGTTATTCGCGCAGGATATGAATTGTTAAACTTGCAAACTTATTTCACGGCGGGTGTCAAAGAAGTACGTGCATGGACTATTCCTGTCGGAGCAACAGCCCCACAAGCAGCAGGTAAAATTCATACTGACTTCGAAAAAGGCTTTATCCGCGCACAAACTATCGCTTTTGATGATTTTATTCAATATCGCGGCGAACAAGGTGCTAAAGAAGCAGGTAAAATGCGCGCTGAAGGTAAAGATTATATCGTTAAAGACGGCGATGTACTTAATTTCCTGTTTAATGTGTAAGCCTACACTTAAGTCTCACACTGTTTCACAAAGTATCACTTAATAAGAAAATAGCATAAAATTCATGATATTAACTGGGTTTTATGCTTTTTTATGTCTCATTAAGTTTCATAAAAGCTCGCGATTAAATGAGTACATAACTGAGTACAACTTATTTATCTTCCCTTTTTAAGTGAGTATAATAATATCAACTTACATAACTAGTTGAACTTATTATGCTTACTGATACAAAATGCCGAACTGCAAAACCTAAAGAAAAACTTTATCGTATCAATGATTTCAACGGTTTGTACCTTGAAGTGAAACCTAATGGTAAGAAAGCATGGCGATTCCGTTTTCAAATAAATGGAAAATCAAGCATGTTCGCATTGGGTAACTACCCATTAGTAACACTAGCTGAAGCCAGATCTAAATGCGATGAGGCCAGAAAACTCGTATCAGAAGGAATTAATCCAACACAAGCTAAGCAACTAGACAAGATCAGAAAAGCGAACGAATCTGCGAATACATTTCAAATCATCGCAAAAGAATGGTTACAAATGAAAGATTGGGCTGATGTGACAAAATATCGTCGC
This sequence comes from Providencia sp. NPDC089933, assembly GCF_049545585.1. Classification (NCBI taxonomy): domain Bacteria; kingdom Pseudomonadati; phylum Pseudomonadota; class Gammaproteobacteria; order Enterobacterales; family Morganellaceae; genus Providencia; species Providencia sp. NPDC089933. The sequence continues at coordinate 539,031 of NZ_JBMWDT010000001.1, read as the reverse complement.
CTTGATATGTTGGAGCGCATTGTATTTCCTTCTATCGGTGCATTACCAATAAGAGAAATTACATCTCACCACATTCTCAAAATATTGCAGCGTGAAGTTCAAAGAGGCGCTCCAACGGTTGCTGCTGAAGCTAAACGGACGATATCCTCGATTTTTGAATTTGCGGTTGCCACATTAAGAGCTGATAGTGATCCAGTATGGGCAATAAGAAAAGCTCTCCCAGCAAACAAAACACAACATAAAAAAGCCCTCACTACGGATCAAATAGGTCAACTACTCAATAACTTTGATAATAGCCGTGGCACCTTTCAACTGAACTATTGTATGTGGTTAATGTGGTGGACGCTTTCTCGTCCATCTGAAGTCGCTGAGGCTGAATGGTCTGAATTCGATCTTGATAATGCACTTTGGACTATCCCAGCTGAGCGTATGAAAGCACGAAGAGAACATATTGTTCCTCTGCCTACACAAGCTATTACGATTCTAAAATCTCTTTATGGTTTTACTGGTAACCGCAAACATTTATTTCCCGGTCGTGATTCTTGCCATAAACCAATGTCCACTAACTCACTAAGGCAATTTCTTAAAACGAGAGGTTGGAGTGGTATATATAGCCCTCATGCGACACGCACAACAGGCAGCACACGATTAAATGAGCTTGGATATAGACCTGATGCTATAGAAGCACAATTAGCCCATATGGACTCAAATAGCGTTAGACGTTCATATAACCATGCAACTTATCTTGAAGAGCGAAAAATCATGATGCAAGATTGGGCTGATAAACTCGATATTTGGGTAAAACGGGCCAACCTTGAATCAAATTCATGATGCATGGGTGTGTTATCTTTGATATATAACGATATTTATGAATTTTTTAGCAAAACCTACAATTTAACCTATACTTAATTAATCCTTTGATTTATAGGTAGTTATTATTTATTTGATGTTTTTAGCATTATAACGTACAAAATTCATCCCCACACCACAAGTACACGCTTATATGAATAAATACGACGTGTTTAACAGCGAAGGAAAATTTGCTGATGGTTCTGATGAAGAAGTGCTAGCTAATAAGCTAGGGCTTTCAAACGTTGATGATATCAATGATGCAGAGCTTGTCCTGTTAGAAAAACTGTATCAAGTCATTTTTGAAGAACAATTTCCCACTGAGCAAATTACCGTATCACTTATTCAGCGTTGGCACCGCCAATGGTTAGGGAATGTTTACGAGTGGGCAGGTCAATTACGCACGGTGAATATTAGCAAGGGTGGCTTTATGTTTGCCCCTGCGGGTCGTGTTGCAAAGTTACTTGCTCAATTTGAAAAAGAGTATCTAGCGATGTACACGCCTTGCATCAATATGAGCCGAGAACAAGTCATAGAGGCTATTGCCACGGTACATGTGGAGTTGATTCTGATACATCCATTTAGAGAAGGTAATGGGCGCTTATCGCGCTTACTTGCCGATGTAATGGCAGTACAAACTGGTTTCCAGCCGTTGGATTATGAAAGTTGGACTCAACACCCCGAGCAGTATATTGCAGCAATCCACGCAGGGTTAAACCTTAACTATGAACCCATGAAATATTGGGTTAGCGAAGCCTTAAAAGAAAGCTAAATCGCCAGTTTCAAATGACCAAACTTCTCACGCTTTGCTTTCATTTCTTCTTCAAGGCGACGAGACTCCTGCCCTGTTTCAATAGCTGTAGAGGTTGCTACCGAACGAATAAGTTGAGTACGAGTTGGTCTTGTTGCTTGAATTAATTCATTCTTTTTCATGGTAGTCTCACTTCAAACTGACGATAGTGCATTTTATCACCGTTAGTTTATATGACAACATAGAACACTTTTCTAATCAAAAATTTTACAGCAGAACAATTTAACCAGTGTGTTGTATCCACCGGTTGAACTCACAGCGAATTGCGGACTTAACACCGTGCTCTATCGATAGCAGCCCCTTATTACGAGATTTCTAGCTTTCCGCTCGATTTTAGAAAAATACCAGCTTTAAATGCCGCCCAAATTAATGCACACAGTAAAAGCTCCTAAAAAAAGCCCCATTTTCAAAACGATACAAAATCAAAAATGTTCATCTGGCTAATGGGACTCAAAACGCTTTGATCACCGCTAAATTGCGAACGCAGCGAATAATTTATCCGTGAGTAGAAACTTGCTAAAAACCATTAGCTTAGCAGTTTTCTCAATAACCACAATTTCCAAACCAACACCCACATGTAGCTGGCAAGCACTATAGATAATATTGTTACGAAGCAATACGCTGTTCGGACCGCATCATACCTATAGAGATCATAATTACTCGAAGCATAAATCAAGAATGATTCTTTGGTGATTTTAATAGCGTCCGGCAGAAAGATAAGCGCCACTGAAAGTGCCATTATTGCCACCGGTAAGGCTTTACTGAAAATCGTGGTAGTTACTAATTGTTTGGCCGCTACATTATCCTCACTATGGCTCTTAGGAGATATTTCTAGGGATTTCGAAATATCTCCATACCAAAGACTAAATAAAATTGCCGAAATGGCCATGAGCAAGCTTGATGCTGAAAGTAAATCACTCATAGGAATCAAGGTTTCGGCTGGACGTTAAACTTGGCACAAAGGCGATTATAGGAAGAAGGTGATATTTCATATGTAGATATGCTTCCCCTCTTCTTTCCAACAGGCGCAAGACTTCCATCAATATCAGAAAGAGCCTTATTCAATTCATCGACTACGTTTTGGCTATTAATAACTACAGTATAATCTTGAGTGTTATTCTGTCGGTCAGCTGCCATTAGTGATGAGCTGAGAGTTCTTTCGATGTGCGCCTTCAATTGATATTGATATTTTGAAATCACAGATCGAATAAGAGATCGACTTTCTGTCAATGTTGTTTGAAACAGACTGCTGACTGTACGCTCGTCGGGGATTGTGCCATTGAATGCCGTTTCGATGAGGAGCAACAGCCGATACTCAAGCAAATCGCTCCCTCGTTTAAATACCTTCTGCCCACGAAACATTGCTAAGTACTCTTGGATAGAGGCAGAAAGGCACGAATTAAGACGAGTATTTAGATCGACAACGTCACAACCTAATATCGCAGATATTTCGGCTTCCTCTGCAGCTGTAAGAGTAAGTTCAGTGGTTATTTGCATATTTTTCTCCCTGTAGTTTCTAACATTTAATTCATACGTGTGCGTGTTTTCATGTTAGATCAGTAAAAATACGCGCAGTTAACTATATGTATGCAATGAACTTATCAGCTTTCTATCAAATACACCATATGGAAAAACGAGCATGCATGTTTTTAAAATCTATTAACTAAAAATTAGATATCATAACAATATGATTTTATTGTCATTTTTTCAGTGTGGTTAATTCTCACTGGTATTACCTTAAAATTACCCCAAAATTTCTAAATTTAAATACGACTGTATACCCATACATTATTAGTCTCTTTACGGTAGGGCCAAGCATAGACGAATAGATGAGAATTTATATGGAAACAGGAGTGGGATCTTTTAATTGAGCTAACGAGTCAAAACACGGAATGGGATAATAAGCTGGTAGAGCCTTCATGCAATGACCGCTGTTGGCACAGAACCATCTATTAAATTCAATTTGCTCCATACCGCCGTCGGGTCAAACCTAAACAATAAAGAAAAGTCCATATTTTTAGGTTTTGTAGTTCTGCTCCCTATTTTTTTACTTATCCAGCTATACGTTTAAAACGTCCAGCCCATTTCTTAGCTTTTAACTACTGGCAATTCAGCAAAATTTGTGTGCAAGCAGGCGATAACATTTCTCTTTTCATTTTGTATCCGCTATCCCCCTTACTTGCAAACCAAACTTTATCCTGCCCACTCTTATTAATGACATCTGATATTTTCATTAACTCATGGCTATTACAAAATGGCTTTTGTGTTGAAAACATATCAATTGGATAACTGAATATCCAAGCTATCAATCCACATTTATCATATTAAATTTGAGTCATATGTAAAATTCAACTGGTGTAGGACTTCTGTAGGCTGACGCGCTCTTCTATATTGACCATAACCAGTCATCCGTCCTGTTTCTGAAATAAGATGTAGGTTCTTTCTAGCTCTAGAGCCAATTACATACAGCAACTTTTTAGCACTTTCAATCGAAGGGTCATTAAAATTCGGAACCAAATCTTGAAGAAGGCCGAAGGATATCACAACATCATATTCACCGCCCTTTACTCCGTGTATTGTTGACACTTTGATACCAGTTCTGGGTTTAAATGCTTTGCGAAACGCCTCAATGTCTGTTGCAAATAATGCATTCTCGTTCCTTAGCCTACAAATCCTATCCTGTGTACTATTGAAGAATGATTCGTGATGCTCCTTTAGCATAGGATATAGCATGAAATCTATTCCCAATTCTCCAAATAGTGCTTCAAAGAATGCTCGAAGATAAGCGATGCCGTCGTCTTCATCTATCGAAATAGAGTTGACAGTCTTTAGAAACTGTTTTGGTGGGATCGAATGAACATCGACAAGTGCAAGTTCCATATCATATAAAATATCAGATGCCCATCGAAGACGCTTAACATACATATTAGGCGATGGCTCTGTTAGGATAACTTGAGTCAACTTGAACCAAAAGTTATCTATATCTCTTGAAAAAGGAACAAGACCAGGTCCATCGAAACTATACTGAGGCAACCTGTTTACCAAGTTACGAGTTAGTGCTGCCAAGTGCATCCACCAAGGTGCAATGACGCATATTTCCTTCTCTAAGATGCCCAGATTTTGAACACTATACTCAATGTGTCGGCTGACTTGCTCCACCAAGTTATCCTTATGAGTAATCTGATCATAGGTAATAATACTGGGATAATCGCGATGTTCACCTTCAGCAACAGTGGCACTAGGGGTGACATTAAAATTACGATAATAATCTATGATCTTTCTAGAGCTTCTATAGTTCTTATCTAATGCCATTGGAGTAAATGACACTTCTGCTAACTGCTCAAGTTCCAACTGTGTTATTGCGTAACCACCGAGCGAACCGTAGATAGCTTGGTTTGGATCACCAACAATGAAGGTTCTCACCCGACCTTGGCTAGCTTTTATAATACTCGCAACAATTGAATATTGTACCTCCTTGGTATCTTGATATTCATCAACAAGAATGTAAGAGAACAAATTTGCCAGTATCTTAGCAATAGATGAATTACTAGATAGAATTTCATGAGCAAAATATAGCATTTGCTCAAAGTCGATTAGGTCATTTTCTGCAAGATGCCTGTGATAATCATCTAATACTCGTCTTGCTAGTGAAATTTTACTTCCAGCGCAAGTTAAAGTTAATCCTCGAGGAGTGTAGAAATGGCTACACTCTCCATATCTAATACGTTCAGTACGAATACTAGAGCATATTTGAGATATTATTTCTTCAGAATCATAAGAGTTAACTATTTTAAATCCGTTTTTCAGCTTGTCATGATATAGGCCATATGGCTTCAATATCCATTCTAAACAAAATGCATGAATAGTACCGATCCACAACTGAGATGTATCTACACCAAGAATTTCAATTCGCTCGCGAATCTCATCAGCTGCTCTATGCGTGTAGGTAATGGCCACAACCCATTTTTTAGGATCCTCTAAACCTGAAAGCTCAGAAGCTATTTTATAGGTAAGAGTCCTAGTTTTGCCACTTCCTGGACATGCAACCAAAAACACATTATTCGGCTCGTTAATCGCTGCAATTTGTTCATCGTTTAGATCACCTTCATCCCACATAAACATGATTATATCCTTGCTAATATGTCGTTTTGCTCAGAAGGTAAATCGTTCATTAGGTCGATTTTGAGTGTAGCTATGTCGCCATCGACTGGATTAAAGGCTTCCCACTTAGGAGTGAATATTAATAAACCAGTCTCATATGGGGTCAAGTATGTTTCCCATTGCTGCCTTAGAGCCGTATCACCATTTGCATTCAGACTTTCGATAATTTTTCTACCAAATTTGACATGTTCAATGACTGAGTCGTAACGGTGTTTAAGTATTTTGAAAGTAAGTCCTGCATTGAAGTCTCCATGCGCAAACTTGATGGCATCAAAAATGTACTCTGGAATAGCTACTTTAAAGTCAACCACTTTACCTAGCGTAAGAGCAAACCAACCTTTACCTTGATAGTTTGCCATAGTTAATGCTCTTGAACCTGAGATAGCAATATCAGTTGAAGATAGTTCAGTTATAGCAGTATTTATCGTAGCTTGTTGAGTGTACACATCTCCAACAATGCTCTTGAGGTAATTGCTGTTGGATGACTGTATAAAATCAACCTCAAACGTATGATCTGCATAAAAAACCGAAATCCAAGGGTTATTTTGACAGAAGTAATCAAGCCTACTTTTACGAGCAAGGCCAGCTTCTTGAGAGCCAAGGGCTTTCTCTTTCTTCTTTTTATCTGAGTCACTATCTGTAGAATAAATCGTTGTATCAAAGAAGGCTTCATCTAGGTCAGTGATAATGCTGCAACGCTTTTTGATTCTTTCATTATCAAATAACATTGCAATATTCTCGAAACCAGTACTTCTGATGTTGACTAGAGTGATACCAACTTCATCTAAGCTCAATCCTAAAACTTTTTTCATTAAAATAGGAATAAGGATCTCTTCGGCATCTCCTTCGACTAAAACAACACTTCGGGCAAATAGTAAGTTACTACGGATGGCATCAAGGTAACGTTGAACGAATCCCACTTTCTCGTCACTAAGCCCTACGGAAGGTTGAAATACTTCGCAAATACTATCAACAAAACCTATAATATTCATACTCTTAATATTACTCACTTCTGATATGTGAGATGAGTGAGTTGAATATATTATCTGAGTGTTTTCATAGTTAATGTTGTCGAAAAGTGATTTTTGAATGTGGGTGTGGATGTGTGCTTCTGGTTCTTCAATTAGTAAAAAGTTAGCAATAGATTGATTTGCTTTTTGGTATTTGAATTCTAGTAGCTTTAGTGTGAGAAAAAGTAGGTTAGCACCGCCTAAACTCATTTCATGTATGGTCCCCTCGTAACCATCATTTGACTCTGCGACAAAGAGTTTTAATGATTGAAATAACTGATCAGACTCGTTACTCAAACTAGAGCGAATAGAGATTGAATTAGGTGAATATGTATCTCCTACTGTATCACTAATAGTAGTTACAATATCATCACGAACGTCACAAATGTCTGATAGAGCTTCAATCTCATTATTTAATGTCTCAATTAAATCTGCAATAGGCTGGAAATCAGTTTGATTAATATTTCCGGATTTACCCTTTAATAGTGTGAGCAAAGGATTGGTTCTATTGCTATGGAAATCCGATACTACATCCCTTAGTGCTTTAATAAAGGTAAATGAAACTTCATTCGGCATATTGAGAATGTTCGGCAACCGTATACCAATGTCAGGGTTATTTAATACCCTAGGAAAATCGACTCTCTCGAAGTCTCCAACTATACTTTTGTATACAACTGGGTCATTGAAATCAGCGATACTTTTGCCAGTAAGGACGGTTTCATAATCATCAATAGTTATACAATCCAAATACCTTTCTAGAGCAACTATATCCCCTATTGTAAGTTGTGCCAGTGCTTGACGGATGTTTGCTTTAGGTCTGAAAATCAGATTGTATGTTGCTCTAGTAACAACTTCATCCTCCGCATTCCCTGCACCATGAAGAAATAAAGACTGACTAGCTTCATCACTAGCAATGTCATTAAACTCAATACTAATAACGATCCAGTGACCACGCCAATCACCTAATGTCCTACAAAAGTCGCCTTCAGCAAGCTTAGTTGCCGAGCGAGGCATTGAATTATCAAGCAGCAATCTCATCGCTCGGAATAAGTTAGTCTTACCAGAACCATTCTCGCCAATAATTGTATTTATTCCCTTATTAAATAGAAACTTTACGTTTTTAAAATTTCTGTAATTTACTAGAGAGAGCTTTGTGATGTGCATACGTCCTCTGGAATCTGATTACATTATATTTCTAGAAAAATATTGAACTGATATATGCCTATTTACTTATTGACTCTAAAGCAGCACTCATTATTTCCGAGTAACACAGGCACTTAACGTCCAACAGCCGCCGCTTGTTATGCTTGGCCTTTTGCAATAGCCAAAACATGGTCAATATTGTCAATTAGCTCTGCGTTTATAGCAGAAAATTGGCTATCTAGCGGCTGCTTTAGTTCTTTATTAGTGCCGAAATCATCTTTATTCGCAGTAAAGAATATGAGCTTCTTAGAAAATCCAGAAGCCCTTAATTTTTGGCCAAGCTCCAGAAAACACTCAACAATCTCACAATCTTTTGGTTCAGGTTTTCCCTTTCTGGCTGGTGCCTCATTTTTTCTAACTCTCTGCATTGCTCGCAATGTGTGAGCATCTTTTCTCTCTAACGAAAGGCATGTATCTAAGACTGTTTTAGAAAGTGATCGTATATGCGCAGAGATATTTAAAGATGATATTTTCTGTGGCAAAGAGTAAGAAGCATTAAGTAGAGTATTACTAACCGTGAGCATAGATGAAATATTACGATCTATTTTTAAGACTTCTCTCTCCATAGTTGCAATTACAGAATCTATATTATCGTTCCATTCTTCCCTTACATTTTGGCTTGTAGTTAGCCAAATATCATTCCCATGCAGCTTGCTAAGTTCGAGTGCTGAAATAGCGTACCTCTCAGATAAACTGTTCATGTGTAATGAATTGATGATATTAAGAATGGAGCAGGTATCAATGAAGAGTACAGGACTCTCTTTTTGCATAATGTCATTACAAATATCACTAACACTTCTACACATGGCTTATCCCTCCATGTGTTTAATAAGATCTCTGCCAAACTCAAATTCAATTATAAGACCCAATGCAATTTCTTCGCTCCAACCTTGTTGCTGTAACAAACGCTTTAGGTTACCTGTGTCAATATCAATTTTTGAATTACATGCTGCGACAATAAATTCAAGCCATCTATTCCTGTCCGATGGATGCGCACTCCCAGTTGATTTATTGGCACAATTAGAAAATGTCTTTAATAATTTAGCGGGAATTTCTCCAACAATATCTTCATCCTTCAGCTCACCAGTGCTTATTTCAACAGTAATATCGTGCTGAGCGGATAAAGGCATCAAACAGCTTTCGTAGAAGTCTGTAATTATTTCATTATATTCTTCATAACTTAGCTGTCCTGTCTCTATCGGCACAACGTTAGGGATATACCATGAATTGCCATCTTTTTGAAAAATGCTCAGACCCGCAGCAGGTAATGCTGAATCGCCTTCTCGCTGAAAACAAAAAGCAACTTCACCAAGATACTTAGAGTTCTCTTCGTTTTCGTAAGCTCGCTTCCAAGGCTTTTTCAGCTCATTCGTTACATCTCTTATATAGTCAATAATCCCCACATCCCCAACTCTGATAAATACGTCTTTAAATGTTTTCATAACAATCCTCGATTTCAAAATCTGGGATATTGCCCATCGGGAAGAATAACAGTGTCTTTTCAGCAGACATTGTCTATATAATATTTTCATAAAATACAGACACCATGCAGCGACATACTGTTCTATTGGTCTTATATTTCCTTGCACTCACAAATTTCAGAACATATCTGTATAGTCATAAGTGCTCAACTAAGCTCATAGTCTACTATCAGAGAAAGTTGGTCAAGAATATGACATGAGAAAGTGGTTAGGAGTCTCAAACTAAACGATTTTGGGGCAGAAGAGAGCCAGAGTAACATTTCGGATCGGCTGCATCGTGATTTGAATTTGGCGAGTTGAGTCCAGAGTAGTGCAATTCAACTGTATTTTCTCAGACTTGATCTGATGGCTTTCACTGGCAGCATACAATCAAATCTGACAGTCTGCTTTGAGAGAGAAGCGGGAGTTTGCGTATTCAACAGTGTTACAGTTGACATTGCTTTGACCGAAAGGTTAGAAGTCACTCAATAAGGTACGCAGGCTCTTGAAAACTTCTTCATGAGGATTTTCAACAATATATTCCTTTAACTTCCTTACTTGTGCCATTAGAGCCACAGTGTCATCCTCGTCAGGCGTAATACCATAAGGCTCGCTTGATTCGAACACACCATCTACTCGGCGGAAGAACACTCTTAACGCTTGCATTATCAATTTCGTCGATAACGGATGAATGTTTTCATAATTTTGATAACCCGTGCTTGCACCTTTTTGCTTTGCCGAATGATGGAAACCAATAGTATTTCTGATTATTGTAAGTGGCTTTTCGATTTTTTCCCATTGCTCCAAAACCAAATCCCTAGCCCCATGCGCATCTGGTGGAAGGTGAGGTAAAATTTCCTCAGTTATTTTTCTGAAGTTGACAGCACTAGGATCAAAGAGACTAAAGATAAATGAGTAGTAAGCAATAAGTAATGTATGAGTAGTCTGGAACACAATAATGTCATTGAGACATGTTTTATCATTTCCTGCAAGTACTTCCCTATTAAGGAAAGTATTATATGCCACCCTCATCTCGATCGTTCGAGAAAAACGATGCCTTAGCATCTGAAGAGCTTCAGGCTCAACTAGCTTAGTCATATATACTCCTAACGTTTACAAATCACATTCCCGCATAAACCAACTTCACTCGAATTTTATCAAGTTTATACAATACTGAAAAATCCAAGTTTTCATCAAGTGATAATAAAAATATGCACACAAAAAAGTACTCGCAATAGCTATGAGTAACTTTACTACCAATTCTGGTACAGAACGCCCATTTAATTAAGTATGATCCTGTGCAGTTAAGATTATACAAGCTATTTCCCCCAAATTAATTTTAGCTTCGATTCACGACTAACCGCTATGCTTCAACACTATCTCCAAATACTCGTGCTGCCAATCACCATCAGACAGCTTATGCAAGCTCACAAATCCATCATGTTCTAATGCACAAACACCGCTGTGTGAACTCACATAATCATAGACTGCACGGCTTTCTAGTCCTTGAATCATATGGGCAAGCAACTTTCGCTTCATCTTTTTACTATCTTTAGTCCATTTTTTCCACTCACCGCTATGTAACTTCCTCCACGTTGTGTTAAATGGATGTCCTACCGCATTTGTAACACATAACCCATATCCGTTTTTCTTTCCTGTATTTAGATACTCGTCAAGAAGCAGGTTTAAACTGTTACAAAGTTCTTTTGTTTCTAATTCCCAATGTTTCAGCATTTCTGATACATAATCGTCGGAATAAAGCTTTTTTAGCTTTTTCACCATATTCCCCTTAGGCGAAAAATTAACTATTCCAGCATTAAATATAGTGCCGTAGCGGATAGTTTTAACGAGCGCATCATCTACCCCTAGCGTATCTTTGATAAAGTCGGTTTCTAATACAGATAGTGAATCGGTGCTAATGCCATATTTCTTGAATTCTTGCTCTAAGATAGCTAACTGACACCCTTTAATATCATAATTGTACCCGTTGGCTAAACATGCCCATTTCATCTTGCTGGGTAAATATTGAAAGCCTGTACCTATCTCAAAAGAACGGCTTCCCACTTTGGCGGTTTTATACGCTTGTCGATATTCAATAATCAATGGCGTTTTGCTAATTATCTTGACGCCCACCTCCATCAAATGAGAGATAAAATTAAAATAAAAGCTCTTATTCTTTGCGGTAGGATGGTCATTACAATATGCTTGTAGTTTATCAAGGTTGATAGGTAATGCTTCGAGTTGTTGATACGCACTGATAATACGCTGTCTAAAATTGTCATTTTCAATCGCTAGTTTATGCTTAGGCGGCTTTACGTTGTAAGAGCTTTTTAACATCAGTTTATACAGTGTTTCGGGTTTCTTACGTTTATCAAAAATATTCGTCAAATAGGTATAGCGATCTGTACGTTTAAGATAATCCTTTCGTTTACCGGGAAATAAGGCTTTAAGGACACTTTTAGATAAAGCAAATTCTCGGCACTTATGGGTTCCATAGCTATGTTGGATAATTTTAATAATTTTAGCTTGTTCTAAGCACTCTAAACCGCGTTCTAAGCCTAAATCACGACTTTGCTTAAAAATCATAGGGAATTTCTCTTTCCCTAGTTCAGCAGGAAATGGCACAGAGTACGTCCATTTTTTATTTCCTTTAAACCTCGCTTTTTTCTTCGTATTTTTGCTAACTGTCGCACTGCAGATAATATGCTGTAAGAACAAAGCAATTGCACGGTGATATTTAGATTTTTGACGTTGATCGACGGTCTTATCAAAGGGAACACTCAAAACAATCGCTTTATAGGCTTCAACTGTAGCTTCTGTGACAAGAATGTTATCTTCGGTGATATATGCTGTCATTTCAATTTACCATGTTGTTAATAGTAAATTGAATTACGCAAATGCATTTTTAATGGGGGTTACCGCTAACCCCATTTTTTAGTAGGTGATTAGAAAAACCGAGAAAGCGTCAAATACCCGTGCCAGCTACTCAAAACGATCCGTTAAGACGAACAACTCGCGGTCTAGGCGAAAATAGCTACCCCCCAATATCCCACGCTATAGCCATATATAGATAACGTTATTATTCATAGCCATTATGCTTATGATGCTTGCTAAAACTTGCTGTTATGCTGGTAACCAGCATTGATATATACATATATTATTATGTTGAGTCGCCACACAATACCGCCGCAGCGACCCAACACCATTACCCGTGATACAGGCTACTAATAACCGTGTTTGCGAGCCCACTTTTCACGCAAACTCTTCTGCCAAAGAGCATCATTGCCAAGAATGCCGAGCTTCTCAACCAATAAATGAAAGTCGTACCAAATTTCATCTTTATCGAAAAGATCAACTTGATTGTTTTTCAATCTATTATCTAGACGTTTTAAGATCTTTTTAGCCTCCTTTGGGTTGGTTTTATTCACATAATCGCGTAGCTCAGGTAATATCATGCCCGACAGTAACAACTCCCAATCTAAATCCCCTTCTTTGGTACACAGTGGCTTTTTATAGAACCCAATACGTTCCAGCAAATTGTGAAGATTGCGAATATCTCGTAATAATAGCGCTTTACATCTCGGTTTATAACGAACTTCTAAGCGCAGGAAGCGGCGGTAATCCTGTATTTCGCGCCAATTAGTGATTATCAGTTGTAGATCTTTATCATGTAAAGTGTCTAAGTCATCACCAACATCCAGCTTCTCATAGCAAGAGGCGTGATACTCTGATTTATTGCTACCAAGCCGTTGCCCTTGAAACTCTCCTTCACTTGAGTAACGTTCGCCACAACATGCCCCCTTAAAACCAATATGATAGTCTGAGAGACGCATATCATATATGTCTAAAGCATAATCAATGCGAGTCACCCATGCGCTTTTCAATATTTTATACAGATACTTACCTAGGCGCTTCTTCTTTCCTAAATAAAGAACTAATTTATTAATATCATCAACAGTAAAATGTTGAGGACTAAATTCAAACCTAACAGCACCTCTTCCTTGATATTTATCTGTTTTCTTAAAATCCATTTCCGTCGGCTTATAATAGATCATAAATGCTTGCTTCGGATTATATTTGTTTTTCACCTTAACTTGATAGCGATAAAGTTTCTTAATATATTTACTTTTCGTTTTTCTTCTTCTAATTGAATAAAAACGACTGCCTTTCATCTTATTTAATCTATCGAACAATTCATCGGTATCATCAATTTCAAGATCACCTACAATACTAAGTTTATCTATTCTATGCATCATTTCGTAATGACCTAATTCATGAGGAATAGCAATTGATTTCTTCAAATTATCAATATTAGGTTTAAGGGTAGACATAGCTACCCCCATCACTTACTTGAATATTATTATTCTCTATATAATCATATAAAGGGGTTATAACAGGCTTATAGATCCACATAGTTATTGCCCCCTTTTTTCACACACTCGTCGATCCACTTCTGCACTTCACTAGCTTTCCAACGAGCAGTACGCCCTGATACAGTCAAAGAATATTGCGCAGGGAACCCCCCTGCACGGATCCAGCGGTAAATTGTCGCGCGTGAGACCTGGGTGATTTCTAAAACCTGTTTCATTGTTAAAAAGTGTTCGTGTTGCATGAGACATAACTCCTGTCAGTTTATGGAGTTACTCTTTACAATCACTCAGAACGGCTATTTTGTGATAGTCACAACAACAAAAAAGCAGATTAAGTGACGGTCACAGTGATTTTCTTGACTAAACCTGCTAAAATTCTTTAAAATATTAGTGACGGTCACACATAAAAATCACCGTGATGTATGACCGTCACAATTATTGGGTGTTTTTACTAAACTCATGAGAACTACATGACTGTCACAAAATGGAGCATCTAATGTCTGGAAAAATAGGTCAGAGAAAGAAGATAGAACAAGAAAATAAAAAGGAAGATAATTGCAAAAGGGCAAAAACAAGCAGAGAGAATAGACTGAAAAAATTAGGCGCACCATTCACCATTAACATGCATGATAAAAATAAAACAAGATTGAGAGAAATCTGTGTTCATTTTGGTCATGATGACATGATGGAAAGAGAAAAAGCCACAGGACGAATTTTCAGCCAAACAATTATGAATGTTATCGATTATTATTATATTACCGCAGTTATTGAGTCTAAAAATGACAATGCAAAATTATTAATAAATACGTTTAAAACCATTTGGAAAGAATGTGTTTTAAACAAAAACATTTTCATTCTTAAAAACGAATTTGAAACACTTCCTGATAATAAAGAAAAGAAAATAATCGAAGGAGAACTAAAATCAATTGCCAAATCCATGACTAAAACAAAGTGTTTCATTCCTCCCTATATATTCAATAATAATTTTGATGAAAGAAATATTACAACATGGACACCGTTAGATATTTTATATTTGCTAGATACTCAATCGGTCATTAATAAACTTAAAAAGTTAAATACATTGAAAAAATAACCTATTTATAAAGGTGATATTTCAACAAAATAAACAGATTCACTATACAACCGCCGTACTTTGTTACCTCTTAATCCATAGCTGGTGCGGCTCACTTTCTCTTGCTGGTGGCTATCAAAGAAATAGAGATATTCACTGTCCA
This sequence comes from Providencia sp. NPDC089933, assembly GCF_049545585.1. NCBI lineage: Bacteria > Pseudomonadati > Pseudomonadota > Gammaproteobacteria > Enterobacterales > Morganellaceae > Providencia > Providencia sp. NPDC089933. The sequence goes on along the minus strand of NZ_JBMWDT010000001.1, from coordinate 523,932 downwards.
TATGCTCCACCAGCGACCAATGCCACTGATCACCCAGAAGAATAAGCCGACGTGACGTTGTATGAGCGCTTAGGAAAGCCTCGCATGCAGACAATATTTTTTGTGTTGTAAGTCCATCTTTGTAACGAAATGGCGTGGTGACGCGTAGAGGGGCTTGTGATGGGTATTTTGAGGTTAGGCGCTTAATCAAGTAATCCATCTCAGGAACATCAATACCTTGGGTTAAACACTTGTACAGTGACCAGTATTGACTGTATTCACGCAGAAGATAGTTAAATAATGGGCGGGACTTAATGCGGTCTCCATAGAACCATGTACCCATATTGACCAGACTGTAAATCCCACAGAGGCAATCTAAATCCCCTTGCTTGGACGGTATCAACATCAACTCAAACCTTCTATTGATTGTACTGTACTTAATGAGATCACCAGCGCTGGTATTATTTTTACTTAATTAGTGAGTTTCCCACTGAATACTGACTTCGTAACATTTCATTTTGTGGTATTGAATAAAATTGCGTTGCCACAGTTCAAACAGTGCTCCACCCTCTTCTTCATCAATATCCCCCATCATAAAATGATAGATATAACCCTGCGACCAACAAATATCGAGTTCCTTTTCAAGCTCAGGATAATAGCTCCCCATGAATGAAAAATCTGTCACATAATCAAACTGCCATTGCTCATGCAGCCGAAACAAGCGTATTTCAACAGGATGGAAGCCGCCTGTTTCAGCACTATACAATGGGTCTCGAAAATTCATTGTAACCGCCCGAACAGTGGTTAAATCAATCGCTGAGTTAACAACTGAATTGTCCAGTTCATGTAATAACAATTGGCTAAATACTTGTGCGACAGGCAAGTGTAGCCCTGACTGATGAATAGTCATATAAAGTTGCCTTTAAATAAAAAAGTGGAAATAAACTGTATAAGCACAACCCAATCATATTTTGGACAATAGTGCCATGCTAATATTTTACCATAATCACTAGCAAAGTAAAGTATTTTATTGTTTATAATCAGATAGTTACTGAATTTAGCCATCATTGCTATTTTGATATACGTACAGTGATTTTTATTGAAATGAAGACACTATCAACGTTCGCGTTAGCCCAAAACGTAAAATATCCGTACATCAGATTTATTTGAAACTACCCACTACCCAAAGAATCTCCTATCCCCCTTTATCCTCGCGTTATATCCGGACGTTTATGACAATCCTCCTCAAATTTTCAACTCACATAAGAATCTCAATAATCCATGACCGATCGTTTTTAACGATCGATAAATCATTATTGATAGGCGTAATTGATTTTAACAATCGTTTTGATCATATTGATAGATAAAACAGATCATATTTTGTAAACTTGTGTTTGATAGGTTCACACGTTGTAGCCCTTTTTAATTAAAATTTTTGTTATTTTGTTCTACAAAAGGTTATCAAGTGAACCTAATAATCGATGTAACCGCCTATTTTAACAGGCGCTTATCCATTTTTTTCATCAATTAATAAAGATGTCATTATGAAAAAACAATTAAATACAAACTATCGTCTTGTCTGGAGCGCTGTCCAAAACGCGTTGATTGCCGTCTCTGAACTAACCCATGCAAAAGGTAAGAAAACAGCGGGTATCATCGCACTTTCAGCATTATCATCACTGGCTTCAATACCTGCCTTTGCCAATGATAGCCGTTGTGTCAATGGCACAACAGTGACCGATAATTGCACCGTTGAGGCTGGGGAAACAGTGTCAAATATGACCGTTAAGGAAAATGGCAATTTACGAGTAAACGGTGAATCAAATAATACCGTTTTAACAGGACAGAAAAATCCAACCGGTTCAGGGTCGTCATTTGATGATGGAAGTCGGTATGATTCAGCGACAGAATGGGTTTATGGCACGGCGACGGGCACCATCATCAATGCAGGTGGGATCCAAAAGGTCGACGGTGGTACAGCCGACCAATCAAAAGTCAATTATCACGGTGTATTAGAAGTTAACAACGGGGGCACAATCACTAATTCAACAGTAGGCTCTAATGATGCCGTTGATGGGTTAAAAACCGATGAAGCCTATATTTCTGTTATCGGTAATGGTAGTTCAGCTAAGAACACCCATATTAACAATGGTGGCGTTCTGAGTGCGTCAGAAGGAGCTATCGTCACGGATACAACCATCAATGCCGGAGGGCGTCTAGAACTTTCAGTGGATAATGACCTCGATAACAACGAGTTTAGGACGAATGCAGGCATAACTACAGCTAATGGTGTAACAATTAATAAAGATGGCATACTGGCGCTTGATAAGGATACAAAAGCAACCGATGTGGCCGTCAATGAAGGCGGCACCCTATGGGCTGAAAATGGCGCTATTCTTGAAAATATAACGACCGTTGGAGGAGAAACTAAAGTTCAAAATGCCACACTCACTGGTAGCAACGTCTTTAATCAGCAAGGAACATTGACCGTCTCAGGGGATGTATCTGCGGAAATCATTGAGTTGTATGATGCCAATATTCAATTTGAGGGGGCGTCTGTTTCACAAGCCTCTTATCGCCGTAACACACCAGAGTTCAATGCGGGGCATCTTACCGTGAAAGAACTGAAAGGTGAAGGTGACAATAACAACATTACTCTGCGTATAGATGCCACATCGGGAGAGCATGACACATTACAAGTGACTGACGCTATTGACGGGCATTTTAATGTCAATATTAACAGTCAAGGTAAAGAAATAAACACATCGGCGTTAGATTCAAGTTTCATTGAAGCAAAAGGCAGTGATGCTCATACGTTCTCTGGTGATACTGATATTGGCGCTTACAACTATTCGCTTTACCAAGATGGCGATGACTGGCGGCTCCAACGCAGCGGCAATTTATCGGCATCTTCGAGCAATGCCATGATGCTCGCAAACGTCACACCAACAATTTGGGCGAGCGAATTATCCGTCTTACGCAACCGCCTAGGCGAACTCCACGCAGATTCTGAACAAAATGGTGTGTGGCTGAAATACATAACTGCCCGTAACCGCGTTAATAATAACCAGACAAGCTACAAACAGGACATGAACGGGTTTGTCCTCGGCGGCGATCGACAGCTTGATGTAACTAATGGAAAACTGTTCCTCGGCAGTCAGTTCGGTTATTCCTACTCATCTCTTGATGCAGCAAGCAGCGACGGACAAGTCAAAAGTTACAGTTTAGGCCTCTATGCGACATGGTTACACAATAGCGGCTACTACGTCGATGGCGTACTCAAAGGAAATCGATTCTTTAGTGAGAATAATGCACGCTTCAATCAAGGTACATCGAAAGCCAATGATGCGACCAATGGAATTGGATTCTCTCTTGAAGGAGGGAAACATATTAATATCAATACGTACCAAATTGAACCTTATGTTCAACTCGCTGGATTCCAAGGACAAAAAACACACTACACGTTTGATAATGATCTTCATGTTAATGCGAATGCAACCCGCTCTTTAAAAGCTGAGATAGGTACAACATTGGGTAAAGAATTTACACTACCTAATGGCGGTAATGCAAAACCTTATATTCGTCTGGCGGCAAGCCAAGAGTTTATCAAAAATAATGATGTCACTATCAATAATACCGAACGCTTTACCAATGATATGTCTGGCTTAACGGGGAAATATGGTATTGGTATGAATACAAACATTGTTAAAGATCTGGACATGTATGGTGAATTTAATTATGCCAAAGGCAACAAGCTTGAAACACCGTACAGTGGCACTGTGGGGATAAGATACAGTTTCTAACCTTTTCACTTAGCCCTCGACTATCAGTTTGAGGGCTTATTTAAACCACTTCCACCATGCGATATTAAAAATCAGTCTTTAGATGACTTTTTATCTCAATTGCTCCCTTTGGCGTGATTAAACAACGTTGATGATTTTTTTATGGCGGAGAATATTGATGTGGAAAGTGAATGAAAGAATAGAAACATCAAATGGTAAAATGCCAACCTAATAATAGGCTGGCATAGCAATTAACCGTTGAGTAACGTAACAACAAAACTTTTTTTATCATCCGCGAGCTGCACGGAATAAATTACCGTGACAGAGCCTGCTTTCCCCGTTGCTTCGGCAGCACAGAGATAAACGCCTCGTTGCGTATTTTGACGTTGCGTTCGCACATTCTCAAGCTGCTCATACATCGCCCAACCGACATGTTGATTGACCACTTGTAACGCTAATGCTTTTGCACCATCACTGTTACAATTAACGGTGCTCTCATTACATCCCGTTAAACCAACCATCGCCGTTAATACGCTTAATTTCATCCACTGGTTAAGTTTCATTTTTACATTGTCACCTTACAGCAGAAAATTTACGGTTATTCCTGCTAATATATCGAGTGCAATCACAACCAACGCCGCGTAATACCAAGCACGACGATTCGGTATTTTCACGATAAAGTAAAAACAGCAAACATCCCAAATAAGAATCAATGCTTCTACTTTATTCAATGTCACCTTTTTAGTAATAAAAAATTCAACGATATTTAAGAATAAAATCGGTAAAAACCAAAATAGCCAAAAGGTTTTAGCTAATCCAAAGCCACCGTTGAGCAAACGCTGTTTAAATAAAGCCGGATCATTTAATCCTTTCGCTTCGTTTTCTTCTCGAATTTTTTGCAATTTATTTTTGATAGACATGACTGTTCCTTCAATTAAATGAATTAAGGTTTTTTTCCATGATGTTGACGCCAGAATGGGTGCAATGCCTTACCGATAGGCAAGGGTAAATATTTAGACTATTTCAATTACCGTCCATGATTATTAGAGGGTGGCTTGTTGATGTAACGACTCGGCCATATTGTTTCGGGAGCCGTGCCAATCACATCCGCAATGATCTGTTCAGCTCTTGGGTACGCTCGCTCTAGCGCATTATTTAACGTCCGAGAAGAAAGACCATGCTCACGAGATAATTGCGCTAGTGTGACCCCTTTTTTATGCAAAGCCGCCACAATATCCGCACGGTGCCAATCCGCAGCGCTTCCTTTTCGGGGCTTTTTTTGAGATGCTACAGGGTTAGACATAGTAATAACTCCACTGTTTAATTCCTCGTCTATTAAAAACCAATTAAAGGGAATTATCAATAGATATCCTTATGATTTTAACATCTTTCTAGTGCGGTTATTTTATCCTTTTGATATGTATGGGATTTATAAAAATCATGACTGATAAAAAACAACTAACTGAAATGGATAATGCGCCCAAGCTCTGGTTTACCAGTGGGGAGCTAGCTGCTATAGGAAAAGAAAAAGCAGACGATCCAACACGTTACCCTGAATATAAAGATATGGATATCCCTACCACCGCGAAAGGCGTTAGAGTCCGTCTAGAGTCAATCACAGCCCTTCATCCCCACTTTCGCAAGAAGAACCCTAATAAGCGCGGCGACCTCTATCATATTGATGCATTTAAGGTGATCCTAAACACGGATGAAAAAGAGCTCATCAAGCAAAACACACTATCTTCTGAAAGTGCAGATCTTAACCTTTTACTTGAAATCTACAAATCACTGTCAGTTGAGAAAAGAAAAGCGTTATTAAAAAATGCACTCACAATGAAACAGGAAGAATTAGATTAGTATCTTTTGATATCTTTTGTTATTTTAATAACTGTATTTTCGTCACTGACTCAGAGGCACTATGCAGTTATCTCACCACAACATGCTAGACAGCAGCTATGACCCATTAACGGCTAAAGCTATTGATTATGTCATTCTCATTAACAGAGCATCACCGAGGCGTTTACAGCGCTATTTTCGGATAGGATTTCACCGTGCTGAGCGTATTATTCATCAACTGGAGTATTTGGGTGTGATTACGCCCTTGAACCAGTATGATTATCGTGAAGTACTCGGATACCCAACTCACTGCGGCTCTTTTGATGCATCGGCCTTTACAGCACCTATTGAGACATCACAAACACCGTTATTCACTGATTCACCACTAGATACGCAATCACTCGAATACCGCTGCCTAATACAAGCTATCGTCTGGCAACGGATCGTGGTTTGGGTCGAGGAAATCGAAATTGAAGGTGGAACGGCTAATATATTGAAATCCGCTTCGCCGTTTGAGTACTTAATTGAACCCCACAATGATGAAATTTATCAAGATGCACTCCGCAACAACGCTGGCTCTTACCGTTTCCTTGCCACACTGCGCCCTGAAACCCCATTGGATGTGCTACGACAACATGGACGCATTAGCTATCAGCCCTGCTGGAAGCTACCCCGTATAGCACAGGAAGAGTGGCAAGGTTTATGGGTGCCGAATGAGGCTGGCTGGGAAAGCCTATCTGAGGAAAATATTCATCAGCAAAGAGGAATTGGTGAGTGGCCTGATTTACCCCATAAAAGCATGAAACCCTTGGTGCATGGGCTGCAAGAAGATGGAGGAGATTATTTGCGGTACTTAATTTATTGGAAAATGAGCATCAAATATAGGCTACAGACTAATCTTAATAAAAAATAAGTGTCACTATATCTATGATAATATCATAACCCCATTTATTACCTTATAAAAAGGAATAGTATATGAAAGAAGAACATGAAAAAATAATTAAGAAACTCGAAAAGTTCGATGAGAAAGGGATCAAAAAACTAAATGAAATTGATGATTCACAACTTGGTAAGATATTAAAATTATCAGTATTAAACAATAAAAGTATTATTATTCATGACATAAAGAAAAGGCAGGTAAGAGATAATTTTTTTGAAAATCTTATTGCTGAAATACCTAATGATATTTATAAGAAAGATATAATCAAAACCCTTGATATATTAAAAGGCACTGAAGAAATATATGATAAAATAAAGAATTTCATAAAAAACTCTTACATCTCAAAACATGATATAGAAAAACAAATTTGGGCCCACATAAATAGAGCAGAATCGGAATTTGAATATGCTTATAATGAAGGAAACAAAAATCTTTTGCATACAATAAGTATGAGTGATGGTTTAACTGGTACTTATATTACAGGTGTGGATGGTTCAGTAGCTCATATAGATGTTGCTATAGAAACCTATAATTTTTATCTTTGCATGTATTTGAAAATGTCTGCATATGAAAATAAATTATACGATATAAATGGAACACTTATATTACCTCCTGAAATCACTATCAGTGAAGAATCTATTTTTGAAGCTGGATCAATATTGGCATCATCAATATCGTGGGCTAAATTAGAAGAGTTCTCTAATAAATCTCTTTGCTTTGGAGGAAGTTACACTAAAAGTAAAGTAATATTAGATGAAATAGAAAAAAATGATATTAATTTAGATAGCAATGTTAAAGATAGATACGTACATAAATTCAATATAGAAACAGATAATTATTTAGCATCTGACATCATATCTAATGCAAGATATTTCTTCAAAAAATACCAAAATAATATTGAAATAAACTTTAAAGAAAACATACCTCTCGATATGATAAAAAGTATTGGGCTACAAGATTCTACCGAATTTAGTGCCCTAATGTTTATTCAAAGTACGTTATTCTTGAAAAATGATGTTATCACAAAAAAATATGGTAAATTAACTTTAATTGAATGGATTATTGGGTATAGCGAGCTTAGTAAGTATGCAAAAGAAAACATAAAAACACAAACTTTAATTTTATCAAAAAAAGAAATTTTCAATCTGATAAATAATAGATTAAACTCTTCAGAAAAAACATATTTACTAATAGACTATCTGACTTTTAATAAAAAAAGCAAAGACCTATTTGATTCCCCATTAGTCAAAGTAAAAGGTGGTTTATACTACTTATGTAAACCATCACTAGTTACTATATCAATCGATGAAGCTATTTTATCTACATTTGCAACCTTTAATATAGCTACAGATAAAAAAGGTTATAAATTTGAAGAGTTTATGAATGAAAACCTAGAAAGGTTAAACTTAAATCATTCACCTTTAAAGTTTAAAATCAATGATGAAGAATACGAATATGACTGTATTTTGGTTTTAGATTCTAGAGTTTTTATTCTAGAATATAAAAATAGAACCCCAACTAAAAATTATATAAATAGCATTGTTAATAAAAAATCAGATTTATATGATTATATAGAACAAGTTAAACGCTTAAGAGATGGATTAATTAACAACCCACAGAAATTCAAAGAAAAATTCGATGAAGATCTTGATAATTATGAAATAATCCCTGTAGTTCTATTTAATCATACATTTACACATCCAAAAACAGAGGATAATGTATATATTACAGATAGCTCTATATTTCTTCGATTCTTCAAAAAACCATACATAAGCATGGATATATTGAAAGATGGAAAGGAATACAATATATATAAAAGCGATAAATTTTGGTTAGGAGAATCACCTACTTCAAGTGAACTATTAACCTACATGGAAAATCCACCACAAACAAAGCTATTTATCAATAAGTTAAAATATGATGAAAGATATTATCCTATCGATCATGAGAATATGCTTACAGGTAATGATTTAATCATCTCAAACTTCTTATAATCTTATATAACCAATGAAAGACACGATCGCAACATCATGTCTTTCATATTTTTTAAATATCATATAATTAAAATATCAGCATAACCATACAAATATTATTCACCAAGTAAAACACTCTTAATATTTAAGAACTAGCTGTAATATCTATTTTGTAGATCGAGGATAAATTTATTTATATAATCACTTCAACGTCTCAAGAGAAGTTATCCATATGATCTGCCCATTTCTGCAACCACACCTTACATTCACTCTCATAACCATATAAATCATACGTTCCTTCGATACCACTACGTGAATGCCCAAGTATCGCCTCCCCCACTTCATTGGGGCAACCTAATTTAGCTAGCCCAGTACGTACTGTTCGACGTAAATCATGAGGTGACCAATCAGGGATATCTAGCATCTTGCCTTCTTTGCGTAAACGCCACGCACATTCTGTTAGATATTTTTGTTGAATCGGCAACTTGGTTACTTGAGATGGGAAAAGATATTTATCGGAGTTCATGCGCATTGATTTCAAGTAGGTGACTGCTTGCTCGGGTAATTGCACGTATCGTTCAATTCCTGTCTTGGTTTCTTTCAAATGAATAGTTCCTTTTTCAAGATCCACATCATCCCAAGCCATTGCGCACACTTCACCAGTTCGGCAGCCTGTCCAAAGCGTCAGACGGACTGGTAATATCCGTATCAATAGATAGCAAGCTAATCAAGTTAACTTTACCTATAATGCTCTTTAGCATATTATCTAAAAAGGAAAATATAACTTTATGCCACTTTATAATAGTCATTGCGAAGTAAATTTATTGTATGGAATTGTTTAATTTTAACAATAATACGCTATTTTATCAGACACCTTGTTCTAAATGAGTACACCGCTGAGTACAAAATCAATAACACAAAATTAAATCAATAAAAATCAAATAAATACACCCCGAATTAGGGTTTAATGTGTAAACTACCACTTAAGTTCTCACACTAATGCATTTTATTATCTAATAGTGTAAAGCGCATAAAACCTATGGGCTTTACACTTTTTATTTCACTTGAACATCAATATTTCTATAAAACCAAATGCCTCAATGCATTTAAACCCGCCCCTACTTGCTTCGTCCTGCATCGTATTTTTTAGTAATAAACACCAGGAATCTAGTGACTTTGGTCTTTAAGCATCTCTACCGCCAAATCATGCCATAGTTTTACACGGCGGTTTTGGTGACTGCTTTTTAATGTTGCTAAGGCTAAGTCATAAGACAGTACAGGCTCAATCACCGAAATGGCTGATAACCCTTTCGAATTGCTTTTATTCCACATGCTATCAGGAAGCAATGTCACCCCAACCCCAGCTTTAACCATTGCAGTAACCAAATCTAGGTGGTGACTACGTCCTGCAATTATTGGTTGCTTACCATAAATACCACATGCACTAATAACTAATTCATTAATTAAAAAATCATCTGAAAAGAAAATGAAAGGCTCATTCACTAATTCACTAAACTTGACCGTTTCTTTCTCAAACAATGCATGCTGTTCATTCACTAAGAGTACCAAGCGGTCAGTTGCAAAAATATGTAAATCATAGTCCTCATTGTCAAATGGCAGCATAACGGCAGCAGTTTCCACTTCTCCATTTAATAGTGCATCCATCATTTTACGTGTGCCTAACTCATGAATTTTCAACTCAATATCAGGGTAACTCTGGCTAAATTTCATGATTATGTCAGCAAAATATGTAGAAGCAATAACTGGGGGTAAACCCACATGTAAGATACCTGCTAATGGTCCTGACCTCTCCTTCAGTGATTTTTTCATATTGTTAAAAAGTTCAAGTAATTGCACCCCGTAACGATACAGAATTTCGCCTTCATCGGTCAGCTTAACCCCATCAGGTGCCCTCACTAATAAAATATAACCAAGCTCCTGCTCCAACTTTTGAATACTTCGACTGATTGCCGGTTGTGTAATAAATAAGCTTTTCGCCGCTCGGCTGAACCCATTAAGTTGTACAACCTCTACAAAATATCGTATTGCGCGTACGTCCATTTCTTCACCTATTACTTTTAGTTATAGCTACGATGATTATATGTGATTTCCAAATAAGAGAATTATGCACTAGAAATAATATAAAGCAGAAGATTTGTCTAATATAATTACTAGGAGCAATATAATGAGTAAGACAGTCATTGAACATGTTCTGAGCCGCTTAAACGAAATTGGAATTTGTGACATTTTTGGTGTTGCTGGTGACTACGCCTTCCCAATTGAAGATGCAGTTTGTGAAAGTAAAAATATGCGTTGGATAGGCAATTGCAACGAATTAAACGCCTCATATGCAGCAGACGGCTATGCGCGGACAAAGGGTGCCGCCGCACTGTCTACAACCTTTGGTGTGGGCGAACTGAGCGCATTAAATGGTATTGCCGGTTCTTATGCTGAAAACCTTGCTATTTTCCACCTTGTAGGGATGCCAGCAAGCGGCGTGCAGAAAAAGCATCGCTTAGTTCACCATTCTCTTGGTAATGGTGATTTTGATGTTTTTTATCAAATGAGCCAACATTTAAGCTGTGCTCATGCCATTTTAACACCTGAAAACTGCATAGCAGAAACCGAACGTTTAATCACGACAGCCTTACATGAGCGGCGCCCTGTTTACCTAGGTTTTCCCTCTGACTACGCAGTCATGCCTGTCATCGCAGATGAAAACACTGAAACAATCACTATACATAAAAGTAATGATGAGTCACTATCAGCTGCAGTAACCGCTATCATAGAAAAACTCAATTCAAGCTCACAAGCCTGCGTTATTCCCGGTATTTTAACGGCTCGACTCGGCTTAGCTGACGATGTTCAAACTATTATCAATAAAACAGGGCTTCCTTATGCAACCATGTTTATGGATAAAGCTATTTTAAGTGAGTCTAATCCGAGCTATATGGGGATTTATAATGGCCAATTAATGAACCATGCTGTCGCTGAATTTGTTGAAAATTGTGACTGTATTTTAGGTATAGGGGCTGTATTAACTGATTTTAATTCAGGGAGTTTTACCGCAACTGTTAAAGTGGAAAACTGGATTAATATTCTAGCAGACCATGTCAAAATAGGCTCTGCCGTTTATCCACAAGTTTATATGAAAGACGTGCTTAGCGAACTGAAAAGGCTAGCCCCATCATTAAACCATCGAGGCATCACAGCACAAGGGCTCGGAGAACCAATTCAAAATCAACAAGGGAAAATTACCGCCGCCTACCTCTATCCACGCCTAGAAAAAATGTTTAAAAAGGATGATATTATTATTACGGAAACAGGCACCGCTTCCATGGGCTTAGGTTTCGCCTTATTACCTGAAAATGCTCAGGTCTATAACCAGACTCTATGGGGTTCGATTGGCTGGGCGACCCCCGCTGCCTTTGGCGCGGCCATCGCTGCACCACAGCGACGCGTTATTCTAGTCACAGGGGAAGGTTCACACCAATTGACAGTACAAGAAATTAGTCAGTTTGCCCGTTTTGGTTTAAAACCCATTATTCTTGTACTCAATAATGATGGTTACCTAATTGAGCGCTTACTCTGTAAAAACCCTGAAGCTTATTACAATGATATAGCTCAATGGAATTATGCACAATTACCCGCAGCACTGGGGTGTACAAATTGGTATTGCCAGAGAGTCACTGATTGTAACGAGCTAGATGCCGCAATAAAAGCAGCAGAGTTATCAGATAATGCTGCTTATATAGAGATCGTTATGGATAGGTATGCCGCATCTGAACTCGCACAAAAACTCGGTGATTCTATTGCTTCATTATATTCGTTTTAAACCAGAGTGTTCGGTACCCTCGGTGTTTTCATACACCGAGGTATAAAAAGCAACCTAAAAGTAGGTTACTCAAATACTAAGCCTACATCATGTTTTGATTGACTCAGTATCTTCGAGACGGTTAATGCCAATTCTAGCAGTTCTTGGCAAGTCGTTAATTTATTGGAGGCAATCTGATCACGAAAGAACGCAAATTCGTAAACCATATGATTAATTGCCCTATCCCGAGAAACCGTTGTGATGTCCCCATCAATACACACCTCAACTGATTCACAAAGACTCGGTGCGCCAATAACACGAATATAGCCTTTCGTCCCTTGAATAATAAAATAACCTGGACTTGCTGAATCTTTAGCGCCAACACAAGTAGCTACCGCAGTAGAAAAATAGGCCGTTAATACACCTGAAGTATCAATCCCATTATACCCTTTGTTGCAAATATATTGGCTTTTCTCTGGAGCCCCCAATAATGCGGATAACAGATAAATATTATAAAGGTTGATATCATACAGTGCTCCACCTGCTTGTTTGGGGTCAAATGCAGCATGAATATGGCCTTGTAAATAATCATTATATCGGCTTGAATATTGTGAATAATTACCTTGAATTATTTTTATTTCGCCTATTTTATCAATATATTGCTTAATAAAATGAAATTCAGGTGTGTGTATTGATGTAATAGCTTCGAATAGATATAAACCTTTTTGACGTGATAAAGAAATTAACTCCTGCAACTGTTCCCAATCTGGCGTGAAAGGTTTCTCACAAATAACATGCTTATTTGCCACCAACGCATCATAGGTATATTTGTAATGCAGATGATTTGGAAGCCCAATATATACAACATCAATATCCGGCTGTTGTAAGAGTTTTTCGTAATCCGTATACAAGCTAGCTATATCAAATTGTTGACAGATTGACTCCCCCTTTTCAATACTTTCAGCCCTAACACATAATGCGGCCAATTCTACCCCTTGCACCTGCGTTAGCGCATCAAGAGCCATCATGATTATTTTACCTGAACCAATCAGCGCTATTTTCATCTACGTTACCTATATAAGAAGAGTAAATTTTATTCTGCCACAGAGCATCACAATTAAGAAATCCCTTCGATTAATTTTTGATACTGACTCCCCGTTCCAAACTGTTCAATTAAAAACTCGGTAAATGCTGAGACTTTTCGTGGTAAGTATTCTTTTGCAGGATATACCGCATAGATATTGTGCTCAGGTAATTGATAATTCCCCAATAAAGGAACTAATTGATGGTTACTGTCACCTATAGCCGTAATGAAATAAGGTAACAATGCGATACCTATATCCGCTAATACGGCTTGGATTAGTGCCTGACTATTATTGGCACGAAAAGACCCTTTTGGTATATGGCTATATTTTTTCCCTTTTTGGTAAAATACCCACTCTTGCCCTACTTGGTAAAATGAATAGCACAAACAATTATACCCTTTAAGATCGGCGATTTTTTGGGGAGAACCATATTTCGCCAGATAAGATTTCGATGCATACAGCCGACTATGGCAAGGGGATAATTTACGCGCAATTAAGGACGAATCAGGCAACGCACCAATACGAATAGCTAGGTCATATCCCTCACTAATTAAATCTACTACTTTATCATTAAAAGATAACTCAACATTAAGCTCAGGGTATCTTTGCATAAACTGGGGGAGAACTTTAGCTAAGTGTAAAGTACCAAAAGACATTGGAGCTGAAACCCTCAGAGTTCCTGTTATTTTATCACTAAATTTAGCGGCAATATCATCTGCCATAACCGCGAATTGATAAGATTGTCGAATATAACGAATATATACAGCCCCCGCTTCCGTCAAACTTACCGTTCGAGTAGTACGATGGAAAAGTTTTATTCCCAGTTTGTCTTCGACGATTTGAATTGTTTTACTTACCGCCGATTTAGTCATATTTAATGAATTTGCCGCTTTAGTCAGACTTAAACTATCAGCCACTGCAATCAAAACTGGAAATGCATTCATATCCATAGATACCCCATTGTCAACCAAAAGGAAACAGTGTGTTTTCTTGATACCAAAGAAAAAACAGCATACCTTATCGCTACAGAAATACAATGTTTACGCGATAAGACATATCATTATGAAAAATAAATATATTCTATCTTTTCTTGCCTTAGCCTCTGGGGTTTTACTGTCAATGATGATCATGGCAAATAGTTACCTAGCCCGCTTTACAACACCATTGACAGCATCATGGCTTACTCATGGCATCGGAACATTATTTTCACTCGTTATTTATTTTTTTTACTTACAAAAAAGGAAACAACAAGTAAGAAAACAACAAGTTCAGCCACAAGTCATAAAAAAAGGGAAAATGATTTGGTATTTAGGTGGTATTCTTGGAGGCTTTACCGTTTTATTGGCAGCAATAACCGTTAATAGCCCACTATCACTTGCGGGAAGCATTATTTTAATGATCACCGGCCAAATTATATTCGGTTTATTAGTAGACGCTATGGGCTGGTTTGGTGTGATAAAACGTAAAATTACAGTTAGTGACTTTCTGATGTGTACATTATTAATAACAGGCTGCAGCTTGTTAATTATAGGAAAATAATAAAATGAGTATATATATTTTTATCGCATTACTAAATGGTATTTGTATTGTCATTAGCCGCACATTAAATGGCAAATTAGCTCAACAACATAATGCGTTCTACAGTTCACTAATCAACCACTTTGTTGGTTTTTTGTTTCTCACTATCATGGTGCTCATTTTTAAAATATACCTGTTTAATTTCAATGAGATCCCGTTAGTTGCATTCATTGGCGGTATCATTGGTGCATTTTTTGTTATCATTAATAGCTATGTTCTACCATTGCTTGGTGTCATGCTCACCTCAATACTGGCTATTTGCGGCCAAATGATTTCAAGCTTAGTGATTGACCTTGTAAATGGCGCACATAGTCAAAATGTCTACTTACAATTAATAGGCGTTGTATTAATTATTGGTGGTGTATCCATTCATTTTATCAGGCGAACCAATTAAATTACTTTTTAAGGTTTTTTATCTCTGTTTATTTTGTTTTTTACTTGAATAGCCATCCGCTTTCTTTATTTGCCAAATAGAAATTAACCAATTGTTTTATATAAAAAATCAATTGTTAAATACACTTTCTAACACGCTAAATTCATTTTCAAAAACCTAATCCACCTCACAATTTATTAACAACTCTCTTGAATCATTTTTAGTTATTCCCCATGCTAATTTTATTATATAAACCAGTGGTTTACTGTGCAAACCAAGTGAGGCAATCATGAAAGACAATATTGTGACGGCTGTTGATGATGCTTTATTACTGATGATGTTATTAGGTGAGAAAAATAACCTTGGATTAAGTGAGCTAGCTCGCTTATCTGGAATGAATAAATCTAAAGTATACAGGCTATTATGCACATTGGAGCATCGTGATTTTGTACAAAAAAATGATAACCCTGTTACCTATCATTTGGGTCATCAATTATTAAGCTTAGGAAATTGTGCTCGCCAGCAAATCAACTATATCCAAGTAGCTGATATTGAAGCTGAACATCTACGCCAACTTTTTGATGAAAACATTCAACTGCGTATACGTGATCACCATGAAATTTTGCAAGTTCTTCATAAAGCTTCAGGGCAGTCACTACAAGTTCGCAGTGAAGCTGGTAACCGCCGCCCACTCGGTTCAGGTGCCTCAGGAAGAGTATTACTCGCCTATGCTCCTACCACTGTGCAGGCGCCCTTTGTTGAAAAAAATGCCTCCCTGACCAAATCCCTTGACGAAATACGGGCACGGGGTTTCGCCATTACACGCGGGGAATTAACGGCGGGAATAGGTGCTATTGCCGCCCCTATTTTTTCTCAACAGGGCGAATGCATTGCAGCACTCAGTATCAGCCTTCCTCTTAGCCGCTTTTCTGATGAAAAAGAACACAATATGACGGAGCAATTACTCCAAGCGACTCAACGTATTTCGAGGCAACTCGGTTACCACTTATAATTAATACAATAAAAGAGATAACACCCATGCAACCAACACAAACCACAATACACAGCCCATCACCATCTCCTGGCTGGCAAATGAACCCCGTTTTAGTGATGTTAACCATTGTTGTTATTGCTTTTTTAATGACTTACTTTGTTAATTCAGGGCAGTATGAACGCGAGGGTAAAAAGGTCATTCCAGGTTCCTACCAAACCATCACAAAACAAGTAACTGTTGACCAAGTATTGGGAATAGAAAAACCGGCTGAAAATGAAGCGGCTCCTGTCAGCCTACTTCAGCTATTCAAAGCCATTCCTGAAGGAATTATTAAACAATCCCCACTTATTTATATGGTGCTATTTATTGGTGGCATGTTTGGTATTCTCAATAAAACAGGCGCGATTGAGTCAGGTTTAGAAAGGTTGCTGCATGTCACTCGTGGCAATATTTACCTCTTAATCCCTTTTTTAATGATTGTTTTTTCTATGGGTAGTACCTTTATGGGGTTAGCTAAAGAGTATCTTTTAGTGATCCCGATGGTTATTGCCTTAATGAAGCGTGTCGGGCTTAATGAGCTCATCGGTCTTGCTATTGTCGCTATCGCTGTCAAAGTGGGTTATTTGGCATCAATTACTAACCCATATGCCTTATCTATTGCACAACCGCTCGTTGGCTTACCTGTGTTTAGCGGCCTCAGTATGCGGGTTGCAGCCTACTTTGTGTTTATTACTTTAGGGATCTTATTTGTTTTCTATAGCATTCGTAAGACAACATTAACTTCTTATGTTGTCGAAGAACATGTCCAATCAAGTCAGTTAACCCGCCGCCATAAACTCATGCTCATTGTTTTAGCGATTGGCGTGGCATTTTTAGTTTATGCGTCTAATCGCTGGCATTGGAAAAATAATGATTTATCTGCTTATTATTTATTTTTAAGTGTCATTCTCACTTTTTGTAGCGGCTTAACCGCCAGTGCAGCGGCGGATGCCTTTGTCAGCGGGATGAAAAAAGTGCTGATTGCTGGTGTCTTAATTGGCCTAGCTACCGCCGTTGAAATTATTCTTTCACAAGGGAAAATTCTCGATACCATTATTCATCAACTAGTTGGTTTAGTTGGCGACCATGGTGCTTATATCTCGTCATATAGCATGTTCCTTTCGCAGTTATTACTGGATGTCGCCATCCCTTCCACATCAGGTCAAGCCGCCGTTACTATGCCAATTTTAGGTCCAGTTGGGGAAATTTCAGGCGTTTCGCCACAAACAACCGTCTTTGCGTTTTTAATGGGCAATGGATTAACCAATATGATCACACCAACATCCAGTGGGCTACTCATCTTCTTAGCTACCGCAGGGGTAAGTTGGACGACATGGGCAAAATACATTTTTCCTCTATTTTTAATTTTTATGGCAGTCGGAATTGGCTTATTAACCATAGCAGTAACCATAGGGTATTAGCAGGATGGATATGAAGAATTACCGCGTAACAATGCGCGATGGGATCACGCTTTCTACTGATGTTTATTTTCCTCAGGGAAAATTATCAGCAGCTTACCCAGTTATTATTGAGCGTACACCTTACGATAAAACTGCACCTTCACGCTCAGAAAAAACGGCTTCTGGACATCAAATTACACGCCAAGAGATGGCCCAGTATTTCGTTAACCACGGGTTTATTGTGATATTTCAAGATTGCCGTGGGCGCTATGACTCTGAAGGAGTATTCACTAAATACATTAATGAAGCCGAGGATGGTTTCGACACATTACAATGGATCATGGAACAACCTTGGAGCAATAAGAAAATAGGTTCAATGGGCCTCTCATATGCCGCACACACGCAATTGGCAATGGCTTGTTTGAACCCTCCAGGTTTGCTAACTATGGTGTTAGATTCCGGCGGTTTTGCCAATGCCTTTCAGTGTGGGATCCGCCAAGGAGGCGCATTTGAACTTAAACAAGCTACTTGGGCATTTAAGCAAGCAAAATTAAGTCCATTAGCGCAACAATCGGCTAAAATAGCAGCAGCACTTGAGCAAGAAAATATTCATGATTGGTTTGCTGCAATGCCATGGCATCAAGGACATACCTTACTAAAACATGTCCCTGAATATGAATCCTACTTGTTTGAGCAGTGGGAAGAAGAGTGTTTTACAGATTATTGGCAGAAAATAGGCATTTATGCGGAAGGATATTATGACCAGATACCTGATATCCCAGTACTATTCATGTCCAGCTGGTATGATGCCTATGTCAGTTCCACATTAGATAATTACCGTGCATTTGTCACCAAGAAACAATCCCCGCAAAAATTAATCATGGGGCCTTGGTTACATGGGGATCGTAATATCACCCACAGTGGTGATGTCGAGTTTGGTGATATCGCAACATTTGACCGCAATGTAAGCGAAGATTGGTTATCTTGCCGTTTATCTTGGTTCCAAGAACACTTACAAGGTAATACAACTGACTGCCCCCATGAGGATGTAACTATTTTTATGATGGGGGGAGGTTCGGGTAAACGTAATACTAACGGGCGTTTAGAGCATGGTGGCCAGTGGCTAACCCATCACCAATGGCCGCTGCCCAATATTAAGCCTACAGCTTTTTATTTATGGCCCGACAATTCATTACGCCATGAAAAATACTCTGAAACAGTGACTTTATCCTATTGTTATGACCCTAAACACCCCGTCCCGACAATTGGAGGGGCTTTAACATCTGGGCAACCCATATTTTGGGGCGGTGCATTTGATCAGCGTGAATTACCGCAGTTTTTTGGTAGCAAAGGAAATAACCTCCCCCTTGCATCTCGTTCTGATGTACTGGTATTTGAAACGGAAGAATTACAAGAAGAGGTATGCTTAGCTGGGGATATTGAAGTCTCATTATGGATCAGTAGTGATGCCCTGGATACCGACTTTACAGCAAAGCTGATCGATGTTTACCCACCAAGTGATGATTACCCACAAGGGTATGCAATGAATATCACCGATGGCATCATACGTTGCCGCTTTCGTAATGGCTATGAACAAAAACAGTTACTCATACCGGAGCAAATTGTTGAAGTGAAGATAAAACCATTTGCTTGTGCTAACCGCTTTACCAAGGGCCACCGTATCCGGTTAGATATCTCAAGCAGTAATTTCCCCAAATATGATTTCAATACCAATACGGGGGAAATGATTGCAGGTGATAGGAAATTACAAGTAGCCCGCAATAACATACATATTTCGAGCGAACACCCATCAAAAATTGTATTACCTGTTATTAAACCACGTTAATCGTTTTCAATAATAGTTAATGTATTCCGTTACCTGCTTTAGTTATTTGATAACACTAAAGCAGGTAAAACATGGTCATCGCCTATTGTGCTTGTACCCAAAATACACCGTCACCATCTAGCGCGGTAAAAGTTTGGTGTAAATAGTCGCTATCGGCTTGGGGATCAAGATCCGCAAATAGCTCCGGATGGATAAACTTCGCAATCGCCTCCACTGCAATAATATTAAATGGAGTATCATAATATTGTTGATATAGTGCTAATACTTGTTTGTTTTGAAATGCCGCTAACGAACGAAACTTAGGGCGTTCCATCAGCTTGTTCAGTCGCGCTAGAGACTTTTGTTTATCCCCTGTATAACCCAATGGTACTGAAGCGCTGCCTTTACGGGTACTATCCCAATCAGCGGCTGTCATCAAATAGTAATCTGGGTTGCTGTGGATTAATTGCTCCTCACTAATTTCCCCACCCATGCCAATGCTAAACCATTGTGAACCGAGGTTGTTTCCCCCTGCTGTTTCAACAAACTCACCAAAATTACCATTACCAAAGGTTTTACAACAGTAATCAACCCCTGAAATACCAGCGGCCCTTTCAATAAACACACTTGGACGTTTATCTTTATCAATCGAGGAGACCCTTGAACGAATTAACCCCAATTTTTGTTGATAAAACTGGTTAAATTCCTTCGCCTGCTGCTCCTCACCAAATACTTGCCCGAGTATCGTCATACTCGGCATAGTATTTTTAAGTGGGTATTGTCTAAAATCGATAAAAATGACAGGTAAACCGCTTTTTTCCAATAATGATAACGTCCCGCTTTCTGTTAGCTTGCTTTTCAAGCCAATATCAAAAATCAATAAATCGGGTTGAGCAACTAGCGCTTTTTCTACGCTGAAATCAGTAGTGTATGGGTTAGGAAACACAGGGATCTTTTTGAGTTCTGGGAATTTTTTGCTATATGCAACACTTAGGTCAGGTGCTTTTTTTATTAACGCGTCATCCCAAGCAATAACCCCTTTTAATGGCGTTTTGGGATGTAGTATATTCAGTGCTACCAAGACACGGCTATCCGCTAACATTACACGGGATACTGGCACATTCACCGTGACTTCCCGACCTGCAATATCCGTGACCACAGTAGGTGTAGCCATGCTTGTAGCCGCAAAAAATAGGCTAACGACGCTAAGAATTACACCCAATTTTTTGATAGTTTGTCTACCAGTCATTGTTTTGCCTTATATTCATTAAAATTTCACAGACGCTTGAACGTAGTAAGTTCTCGGCTGCCCAACATAAATGCCATAATTGTTATCCGTAGAGCGTGTGAAATAGGTTTGATCAAATAAATTTTTAATACCAGCGGATAGCGTTAAATCAGACAAACTTCTCCCAAAATGGTATTCACCGCGAGCGTCCCATACCATATAACCTGGGATAGTCCCATAACGGCCATCCACGCTTGGTTTAGTAACATATTGGTCTGTTGTGCCTGGTGACTCTTGGGTTGATTGCGCATAAGTATTCAAGTTCCAAACCCAATTCCCCGTTTCGTAACGGCCACCTGCGGTGAATACTTGGCGTGAATAAAAAGGTAAATCTTTATGAGCAAAGTTCCCTTTCTTACTCACCGCCTTAGTGTAGGTATAGGTACTGTAAACACTCGCGCCTTCAAGTACATCAGTAAGGTCAGATAAGTTGTACCTCGCGGCTAACTCGACACCTTGGTGTGTTGTTGCACCTAGGTTCGTCCAACCCGTTGTATTTTCAACGTATAATAATTGGTCATCAAAATCGATATAAAATAATGTTGCTTCAAGGGACAAGGCGGTATTGTCGTATTTAGTACCTACTTCATAATTATGCGCTTTTTCTGCACTTAACCCATTCGCAGGCGAGTTACCGACCCCTTTAGTATTCAATTGGAAATATTGCAAACTCCCAAATGATGTGCTGGCATTGGCAAATAACTTCCATTCATCATCAATATGGTAGATCACAGCTAGTGCAGGAAGTGGTTCACTATAACGTTTACTACGATGTTGTTCTTTAAAGCTATCGTCTAAATGAATGTTAATATTTTCGTATCTAATTCCGGGAATAAGCGTCCAATTACCAACATCGATAGTGTCATCCAAATAAATCGCATGGGCTTCTGTTCCCCCAGACGTGTGCTGATAATAATTATTGGTATCAGGGCGAGTGCTTTGGCTCCCCGCTTGGTACCAATTTGAGCGGTACGCTTTTTCATCTGCCGTTTCATTTAAATAACGATAACCAATGGTAACCTCATGGGAAATATCATTAAAACGGAATAATTGCGAGTAACTTGGTTCAATCGCATAAGCAGTATAATGACGAGGGTAAGACACTAAGCGCCTTTCATTCGCTTTTTCTTTATGGTCACTTTCTATATAACTCCCCCGGTAACTTTTGCTAAACCAAGTCATCAATTCAAATTGTTTGTCATCTACTTCGTGCTTGTATTTCAATGACAGATCCTGCCGATTACCTTCAAAACGGTCATAAGGCCGTGTTGATTGGAATGGGTCAGCATTATATTCAGCTTGGGTCAAGCCTCCGGGCATACCCGACATTGCACGGTAATAATGAAAATTAGCTAATAATTCATCGTTATCTGTTAAGGCATAACGCGTTTTCAGCATGAGGTCATCAATATCCGTGTTATTATTGCTTTTACGGTAACCTTGCCCGTGTAAACCCGAATAAAGCAAAATTGCCCCAGCAGAATCATCCGCTTTAGAGCCCCCTAGCGAGGCATCCACTAATGTTTTTAACCCGCCTGTTTTGGCACCCTGCGTCTGTACTGATACACCGCCACCAAAATCTTTAGGGATAGGCTTAGTTACAAAATTAATCACTCCCCCTACATTTTGTGGCCCATAACGTACCGAAGCCCCTCCGCGTATGACATCAATAGATTCAATACTTCCCAAAGATAATGGGGACATAGAAAGCTGCGGCTGGCCATAAGGTGCTGCGGCTAATGGCATCCCATCAAGCAAAATAGTTGAGCGCGGTGAAAGACGCGAAGTTAACCCACGGACTCCCACATTCAAAGAAACATCACTGCCACCGGTTCCATTACTTTCACGAACTTGTACACCTGGGATCCCTTTTAATGCATCTGCGATTGTTTCACTGCCAGTTTCTTTTATTTGTTGTTGTGTTTTTACCGTTCTAGCGCCGGGATGATTAAATACCACTTCACTGTCTTGTGTATTTTCGAGCCAATTGCCCGTAACTGTGATTTGGTCACTCTTTGTATTATCAGCCGCAACAGCGTAATGAGATATCAGAGCAGTAGAAATTGCGAGGGGGGTAAGTAATTTGCGAGTTTTTAATTTCATAACCGATGAGCTAAAAGAGAATTAAGAGCGATAATGATAATTATAATCATTAATAACAATCAACATAATTTACTCACTTTTGGTAATTAATTTGTCAATAACCCACTTTTACAATCATAATTTAGTTTTTGCTGTACTAAAATGCACATAAGCATATAAAAAAAATCCGAAGGAGCTCACCTTCGGATTTTAGATTAATATGATGATAAATTAACCACCAAGTGAGAAAAATACCACTCGTCCAACACCCTCACCGGCAAAAATACACAGCGTGGCCAAAGACATCACAACCGTAGCGTTGGTATTTTGCCCCGTCTTTTGGCACAGCAAGCGGCCAACAAATAGTATGCCTAATGCGATTAGCACTACACGAACAAGGCTTAAACTCAGTAGCCCTTCTGGCATTTCACGCTGGGTCATACCGAGGTAAATCGGCTCACCTATATTACCAAGCAGCGATAAAGCCCCTAATAACATAAGTAGTATCCCCATAATACCTAGCCCTAAGGTAATTTTAACCACTCGTTGTACCTGCTCTTCTTTCGCACTTCGGCGCAAAGACCCCACCAGCAAAAGTGCAGCAACAACACCGCCTACCAGTAATACCGCGCCGAAGAAACTCGCGTAAGTAAATAAACCATTCCATAAGTTAAATAATGTATTGGCATATAACGCTGACATCGCATACATATACATCAAGCCAGCAATCGCACTCAGTACCAGTAATGCAGCATTCGCTTTTTGTTTCAGTAAAAGTAAAGCGACACTAAAAAATAGTAACCCCATGTAAATTGCAGTCGCCCAAACTTCACGGCTCATCCATGAGGTCGACACGTGCAGCATAGTGTAAAACATGTGCAGAGGGTTCCCCATGTGAAATAACGAACCGAGTAACCCAACGCAGCCTAAAACAAAACTGGCTAAAACAGGTCGTTTGATAAACTGAACATTCTGAATATCATTTCCCCCGCCAAGTACCCGGAAATAACAGATTAATGCAACAACCAAGCAGCCCACTGAGGCCTGCATAAATAAGGTGAAAATCACCAATGGAAATTCATGCATGATAGTTTTCCTTATCCTTTCGTGCCGACAACAAGGTTCGGCTTCGTGATTGATGAGCTTGGTAACCCATCAATATCCGCATTTGTGCCATATTTTTTGCGCAATTCACTGATTAAGCCAAATTCAATGGCACGCATTGGGCAAGAATCCACACACATAGGGTTTCCCCCTTTCTCACGCAGGTCGATGCAGGTATCACATTTGGTCATCATACCAATACTCGCATCAAATTGTGGTGCTTCATATGGGCAAGCCCAAGTACAATAGCGGCATCCAACACATTTATTGTGATCGACCAACACAACCCCATCTTCTTCACGTTTATGCATTGCCGTTGTTGGGCAATGACTGACGCACTGAGGGTCATCACAGTGATTACAAGCTATTGACAAATGCCAGAGACGAGGCCGCGGGTATTCCCCAACTTCAACGTCATATACTCGGCGAAAATTACGCCCAACCTCAAGGTCGTTCTTGTCTTTACAAGCTACTACACAGGTTTTACACCCAATACAGGCAGCAACGTTTATATAAAATCCGACTTGTTTATCCATTTCTTATTGCCCCCTAAAAAATAATACGCTGTGGAATAGCAGCATCTGGAACTAATTGATCACCATGCCATTTCTCGATATTACACAGCATGGTGTTCCAACCTGATGTGCCAAGACCCGTTGGTACTTGGATCGTTAGCGTATTATCAGCCCCTGCCATATCTATCCCTGTTTTTTCATCCACATTCGTCCAACTACCATGAGGTAATGCAACCACTCCTGGTTTCATCGTTTGGGTAACCAATGCTGGACGTACAATTTTCCCTTGTGGGCTTGTAACTAACACCGTTTCACCATGCTTAATTCCTAGGCGCTTTGCATCCGACGCATTGATGTAAATTGGGCTAGGCCACTGCTCGCGTAACCAAGGCACATTATCAAGGGTACTGTGTGAACGGCGTAAATAATGAGGGTTATAGATTTGGAATGGATAATCCCCTTTTTCTTTTTTAGAGAAATCCTTAAAGCTAGCTTCATAGCCATTTGCTGAAGGAATGTACTCAGGGATCGGAGGTAATTTTGTCCAACCACATTCATCCGCTTTTTCTACCAATGTTTGGCAATAAATTTCAAATTTACCACTTGGCGTTGGGCGCGGATTCCCTTCAGGGTCTCGAATAAAGTCTTCATAGGCGATATAACCATAGTTATCACCTTTAGTTCGTTTAACTTGATATTTCCCAACGGTAAGAAACTCATTCAATGTAATGCGACCTTGCTGAGGTTTGCCTGTCACTTGCCATTCATCAATGTCTGCTTGGGTAATTGTCAGCAATGGCTCAGTTGTTTTACCATCTTCACCAATAATTGTTGCGCCATTAAGCTTATTGAAGAACTGCTGTTTCTCAGAAACAGGGAATACTTCATCGACATTAATGCCAAGGCGTTTTCCGATTTCTTTGGCAATCCATTGGTCACTTTTCGCTTCATAAAGAGGTGGGGTCACATTAACCGCGGCAATAATAACTTCGCGGTTGCTTGGATTTAATATGGTCCCTTCACGCTCCCATTCGGTAGTTACTGGCAGTACAATATCGGAGTATTTAGCGCAAGTGTGTGGAACATAAGCTGCTGTTACCACTAATTCCACATCTTTACGGTAGGCTTCAATACTCTGCGAAATATTGGCGCGTGTTTGCAGTGTGGCATTAAATGGGTGGATAATCATTTGAATGTTAGCGTTTACATCACCCACACCGCGTTGACGGAATTTTTTCTCTAATAATGCACGGTTGAGTTCATTATGGTTAATTTTCAGGCTAATTGGGTTTGGCACCGCCGGTAAACCACTGTCGCCAGCCATCACTAAGCGAGTACCGTTATTCCCTGCCGCAAAATGGCAGCTTACCCCTGTCATACGCCCCGGTTTACCCATATGCCCTGTCATAAAACCTAAGGTTGAGAATGCTTGTACCCAACCTTCTCCATTATGAACACGAGCTGGAGCCCAGCCAGTAAGTAGTGCCACTCGGTTTGTCCCACCAATTTCACGGGCCAATTTACGGATATCTGTAGCGGATAACCCACAAATGTTAGATGCCCATTCAGGTGTTTTCGGCTCCCCTGTATACGTACCTAATAAATAATCTTTAAAATTACCTTTTGGATCAGCCCCTGCTGGCATATTAGTTTCATCAAAACCAACCGTACAACGGCGCAAGAAATCCCAATCAATTAATGGGTTATCTTGGCTGTCCATTTCCAATAGAGCATACATGATGCCCAACGCTAAAGCGTGGTCAGTACCCGGGTTAATAGGGTACCAATCAGCATCCATTAATTCCGCTGTCGCAGTATAGCTTGGGTCGATACAAATAAACCGAGCTCCTGCTTTTTTTGCTTGATAGTAGTTATAGGTTGGGCTACCAGGGCTACTCCACGCAGGGTTTGCCCCCCACATAACAATCAATTGTGAATTACGCATATCAAAGCGATCATTGGTACCAAAGGTATAAAAACCTTCTAACAACCCTAAATGGGCTGGTGTTTCAAACCATGCTCCCCATGATGTTGTTCCCCAGTCGCCAACAAATCCACCCGCTTTCGCATAAACATTTTGGATATCAACACCATTGCCGCCTGTGATCCAAATGGATTCATTACCATATTTTTCTTTGATGCGTTTGCTTTCTGACGCAACAATATCAAGTGCTTCATCCCAGCTAATACGTACCCACTGGTCACGCCCACGCAAGCTTTTATCTCCCCCTCCGGGAGCCCAACCTTTACGTTTCATTGGGTATTTTAATCGATCGGCGCCGAATACCTGTTTACGTTGAGAACGCCCACGTAAACAGCCTCGTTGTTGTGGAAAGTCAGGTGAGTCCGCTACCACATCATCTGTTTTTTGCCTAACAACGACACCTTCAACGACGAGGGCTTTATTGACACAACGACCACCGCAGTTATGCCAACATGCCACGGGCTTCCATGTCCCTTGAGTGACAGCGTCGGTTGCTTGGGCAACGGCTTTTTCCTCTTCTGGTGTTGCAGCATAAAGTCGTTTACTTAGCGGCAACGTAGCCATCACTGATGCCGCCGATGTCCATGCTAAAAATGAACGACGACTTAAGGCTACTTTCTGTCTTTCTGACATTGCTCTTACCTCTTCACTTTGCTTTATTATTATTAATTAACTAATTCATTGATTCTTTTAAGGTCGTTGCGCAAAAAAAGCTCTAAAAGTGAGCTTAATTGGCGATAAAATAAGGTTTCTGCATGGTTATGCATTGCACGGCAAAACGGGGTAATAAATGCTAAAAGATGCGTATCTAAGAATGCAGATGACCCTAGCAATAATTTTTTTGCGTCTTCGCCTAGCTCATTTCCAACATCGGCAATCGCAACAATGCGTTGACTTAAATTCCACATAAAATCTAACTCAAACCCAATATGATCTGCTGCCTCCATGTCACCCTCAGGTAATTGGAACCCATATTTTTGATAAAAGGTTTTTACAGCTAATGTGTTTTCTTGAAACAACAATTTGTCACGGGAGACATAAGTAGACTCCCATGGTGCCGCCGGAGGCGCTTCTGGGCCAATAAATAAGCGGGTAAAATCCCAATGTAAATCTTCAAAACTATCCGCGTTTGCTTGTAACGTCCGTGACTGTAAATCTTTTCCCATTTCCTCAATTGCATTTTTCATCGCGGGTAATGCTTCATCACAAGGGAATAATGCCAACCCCGTATTATCCAAATAATTTAATAACTCAGGGGTAGGTTCTTCTATTAATAAGCGTCTTAATACGTCATAAGCAAATTGACGCGCATAGAGATAATCAAATGTTGGGATGTTATTCATTACAGGAACCTTCATGCAAATCGGCCAATAAAAATTGAGTTGGTGTCGTTAATTCAACCTTCACTTCTTTAATTAAAGGGTTGCCCTGCTCATCAGGCTCAATGATGTGTGAGGTGAGTGCGATGGGTAAATCAACGAGGGAAGTTAAATACAAAATAGATTCGGGATTAAACTGCAAAAAGCCGTGCAACAACTCTTCGTGATAAGAAATTCCCGCTTGTTTTAATAGTCTTGCTACTTGTGGGCGGTCATCACCAAATACTTTGGCGCTTTTATAAAAATAATCGCGAGATGAAAATAGATAATGTTGCCCAATAAGCTGAGCATGTTGCCGAAAAAATGCGTTACTTTGGTATACTTGACCTGTGTGTTTATTCTCCAAGGAACAATAATGCACACCAAGTGATAGCTGTTGTTCTAATGCAAATTTAACCACACGCAAACAAGCTAATTCACTTTGGGAGACAGCAAGCCCACCTGCATACCAATAATTGTAATACACTTCATAAGGGGGGTTTTTAAGTTGAAAGCCCCGTGATTGGTAAGCGTCACTATTTGTTAAAGGAAAACAAAATTCCAATAAGTTAATCCCATCTATACCAATATCATCTAACCGCATGAGTAACTTGTACATTTGCGGCTCAGTGCCTGGGATAACCGGCATCTCCACCATCACCGTCGGGAAAATTTCTCTTGCTAATTCAATGCGGTGTAAAACTTTCTCAATCCGTTCTTCTGCATCATCAATTTTGATGCTAAAGCGAATTTCTTTAAGGCCTGCGTTTGCTAAGGCTACCGCTGTGCTACGGTCTAATGGGTCACCAGCTGTATATAAGCGGCTATGAACCTGAGGTAATTTCTGTTGAACTGCTGCGAAAAACGCAATGCTCTCTTGGCGGAAAAGTAATGGTTCACCTCCCGTTAAAGCAATATGTGTTAGCGGGTATTCTTGCTCTGCAATTGCAGCAACTTCGCCAACAGCGTCCCTCATCTCATGTTGAAAACCTTGGTAGTTCTCTTGGTTAGGATTGAAACAAAAATAGCAGTCGCGGTGGCATTTTAATGACAAAAATGTGGTGTAACTCCCTTCCCCTGTGCGGCACTGCACACAAGCACTCGATAGCCAATGACTATGTATACTCTTTCCATTATTCGCAAAACATGCACCTAGCGCTTTAATATCCTGTTTAAGCTGGTTTATCTCACTTTGCTGTGAAAAAGCAGGTTCAAAACTAAGCCCATATTGAGTAATAGCTTGCTGTGTTTGTCTCTCAATATCCAAATAACGCATAGCATAACGCTTAAACTCAGCGTTATTGATGGTAGGCAACAGCCTATCAGTAATCGGATAAATCATAGTTTTCCTTCAATTTACTGACGAATAGTTTCTTTAAAATTTGAGCTTCATAATTCGAATAAAGAAATATAATAACCATCTAATTCACTGGCAAACTGATAACAGAACAAAGCCGTGCCAATAATTACATTCGTGTTATTGAAATAAACTGAGAGTTACTAACTTCATTAAATAAGAAATATTCGCATTATATTTTTTTGATTAATACTAGTATAAGGAAGGGATATAAAATGATGTTGCGCAGGATCAAAAAAAAACCATTTCATTACTGACATATCAAGCAATTAGATTACGCTATCAGTAGTATTGATTTATAAACCCAACAGTTACTATTATTGAGCCAAATACCTAATCAAAAAACGAACCGATATATAAATAAGTACATTTCACATTCTCACACTAAACAACAACGCTACTATTTCACCATAACTTTTCTCTCTATATATTAAAATCAATAATTATATTTCAATTTGTAAAATTAATTTTCAAAATATAATTAAATATCACCTACCCATAGTTAAACAATATTTAATAAATAAAAATTTTATTTTATATTTTACTTATTGTCTTTTCTTAAAATACTAAATAATATATCGGTTACTATTATTGATTCGTCACAACCGCCATAATGCCTGATACAAGGCATATTATGCCCACTATTTTAATTGTTAAATCAAAAAAATGGGGAAATCAGGCTATTTTTACTTACCTGATAACACTGTAGAGCTAACTGAATGTGCCCCAACAAAATTGATAAAACAACAATAAACGATTAGCGATACTGTCATAATGGTAATGCATAAGTCACTTTAACTGTTTCCATTGGCACTTCAGTCTTAATACTTTGAATACTATTAATTTGTGTCAGATGGTCGGCATGGAAACGGCGATATGATGCAAGATCATGTGTCACAATACGGATTAGCGCATCACATTCCCCTGCCATTAAGTGGCATTCAACAACCTCTGGCATTTGCTTTATCTCTTGGATAAATTGATTGATGGTGTGAGCATCCTGCGTTTTAAACCAAATACGCGCAAATAAAGATAACCCCGCCCCAATCTTAGCGCCATCAAGCACCGCAACGTAACGTTTTATCACCCCAGCTTCTTCCAATAATTTAACTCTGCGTAAACAAGGAGAAGGGGAAAGCCCAACTTCTTTAGCTAATTCAATATTTTGAATTTTACCGTCTCGTTGTAAAACCCGTAAAATATGTTTATCTATGGCATCAAGTTTTACCATATTTTCACCTATTGAATCTGAGTGCTATTTTTAAGTTAATTTTTGATATTTAATATCAAAAATTAACGCTTTACAAGCAATAAAAAAACCCAACACTATCGATACATAGTTATAATTTTATTGCGACTGGCCAGTTGTGTTAAATAAAAATAATCAACATGAGGTATTCAAATGGAGTTACAAACTTTGCTGTTATTTAGCGCAACTGTGATCCCTCTGGTATGTACACCAGGACCTGATCTGCTGTTTATTTCTGCTCAAGGTCTTTCCGGCGGGGCCATTGCTGCTTGGAAAGCTAATTTAGGAATTATTATGGGCTATATGACCCATGCTATACTTGCCGCATTAGGGTTATCAGCGATTGTTGCTGCCTCACCAGCCATTTTCCATACAATTAAATGGGTAGGTGTCGCGTATGTGGCTTATCTCGCGGTTTGTATGCTGCTATCAGCCATCAGAACACGTGAAATATGCATTAAAACAGCCTCGACAAAATCAATCATCGGCAAAGCCTTTTTGACCAGCTTTCTCAACCCTAAAGGTCTCTTAGTTTACTTCGCCATCTTACCTAATTTTATCCAATTAAATGAAAGTGTTGCTATTCAATCGTTGATCTTGTCTGCCACTTTTATTTTTTCTTGTATTGTTATTTACGGTGTGATCGGAGCATTATTTGCGTCCATGCATAACAAGCAAACTTATAATGATAAAAAACGCCGCATAACCGAAGGTGTTGCAGGGGGAATGCTGACTTTTGCTGCAATTGGCTTAGCAACCAGCTAGTGAGGCAACAACTCAATCCAAATTAATTTGCTATCGGTGCTAAGTGGCTTAACCTCCCCTTCACCGATATCAGGAAGCCACCAGCCCCCTTGCCCTTTTGCCATTATGTTACAATTTCCACCAAAAACCTCCCACTGGCCCTCAAGTACATAAACAAGGCCTGCTTGGTTTGCCGGTAACCTACGTTTTTCAGTCACTAAATAATTTTTAACGCTCCACCTATCTTGTCGAAAAATAAAATTCAATAATTGAGTTGAGGGTTGCTTTATATTAACTGCACAATACTGCTGAGCAGAAAACTGAATACTGTCACCCACTTGCCCTAGTGGATATTCAACACCCTTGTTATCGGTTAATGAAAGCGGCTGTTTATTAAGCAAGATAGCTAGCCTTTCGCCTTCGGCATAGCGTTTTAAGTAGCTATCTTTATTAATCGTTGCAATACTTGCACGTAAAGAGTAATCCGATGCGACAGGCCAGCAAAAAACCTCTTGGCTAAACCCCCCGCCATCATTCCAATCAAGGATAGGTAACTCCGTCATATCAAAACATTTTATTTTCACATTACCCCCTATGCTGCCATTGGTACTTGTGGTTTTAGCTTAGATTGGCAAAGTTAGTCTCTCAAGGCAATGAATTAACAACAATAATGTGACTATTCGCGCCTCTCATTAATTAAATAGTGACATAAACGACCTAAAGTTTTCATGGCCTCTTCTACTTGCTCGTTCCATGTAAATGAAGCATTCAGACGAAATGCATGGTTGAACTGCTCGCTCGTTGAAAACATACTACCAGGCGCAATACTGATCCCTTCTTTAAGAGCCAATTGATAAAGACGAATAGCATTAAAAGGTGCTTCAAATTCTAACCACAAAAAATACCCGCCTTTAGGCATATTAACTTTTACTGAAGCCGGCATATATTTTGCTATGGCCCCGAGCATCTGATGTTGACGTTGCTCCATAGTTTGCCGCAGTTTACGCAAATGATTGTCATAACCGCCCAGAGAAAGATACTCAGCAATCGCCAATTGAGTCGGTACACTGGCAGAAACTGTGCTCATCATTTGTAAATGTTGAATTTTTGTCGCGTGGTGACCAGCCGCAACCCAGCCAACCCGATAACCCGGCGCTAAACATTTGGAAAATGAAGAGCAATGGAAGAAATTACCTTTGGTATCTAAAGCCTTAGCAGGGATGGGTTGTTTATTGCCAAAATAGAGTTCACCGTAAACATCATCTTCAATTAACGCAATTTGGTGTTTATTGAGAATATCAACTAAGCGCTTTTTGTTAGCCTGTGGCATCGTGCCGCCAAGGGGGTTTTGATAGTGAGTCATTAACCAACAGGCTTTAATTGGGTATTTATTCGCTATCTCTTCAAGTGCATCTAGGTCGATACCAAAGATAGGGTCAGTTTTGATAGCTATTGCTTTGAGTTTTAAACGTTCTATCGCCTGTAAAGAACCATAAAATGCTGGAGACTCGATAACAACCCAGTCCCCTGGTTGCGTAACTGATTGTAAGCTAAGAACTAAGGACTCCATCGCCCCAGCTGTAATGACAATTTCATCGGGTGCAACGTGGATCCCTTGAGTGGCATAACGTTGGGCAATATTACGCCGTAATTGCTCATTCCCCGGAGGAAGGTTCGCTGGTGTATTAAATTTTGATAAGCGCCTTGCCACTGAAGCTAGCGATTTAGCAAGCTTTGGTTCATCTAACAGGGCGGGTTCTGGAAATGCGGAGCCAAATGGGATAATATCAGGGTCCTTACAAGCTTGTAGCACACCAAAAATAGAGGCGTTAATCTCTACATTTTCATTTAAATGTAGCCCTTTTCCTCCCTTTGCCGCAGCAAATGAATTATTACGGTTAGCCACATAGTAGCCCGATTGCGGGCGAGCAACGACCCAACCTTGGCTTTCGAGTAATTGGTAGGCTTGTACCACGGTCATTAAACTCAGACCTGATTGCTTAACGCTTTCCCTAAGTGAAGGTAATCTGTCACCAACTTGCCAGATATGGTCTTCAATTTGTTGACGAATTTGCGCTGCTAACTGTTCATATCTCGTCATAGCCGCCTCAACTGTTATAGTTAATTTCTCAATAATTGTTACTATTATAGTTTATCGTCTCATGTTCTACTTATCCACACATTCACCTGACTTTTTTTAACTATAAGCACAAAACATTTTTAGCTGTATTCCGGCGTTAACGATTTTTTGCTAGGGATAAGCGCTTCGATTGTTATCACCAAAGCTTTAAATGGGCGTGCCATTAACATTTCCATTCAGGGGTCAATATGTTTGGACTAAGTGCGTTGGAACTCGCCCGTATTCAATTTGCGTTTACGGTCTCGTTCCATATTATTTTTCCCGCCATTACGATTGGGCTAGCGAGTTACCTCGCTGTGCTTCAAGGTTTATGGCTTAAAACTCGTGATGAAGACTATATAAAGCTGTTCCATTTTTGGTCAAAAGTTTTTGCGGTTAATTTCGGAATGGGTGTCGTTTCTGGGTTGGTAATGGCTTATCAATTTGGGACTAACTGGAGCTTCTTCTCTGATTTTGCAGGCGGTATTACTGGGCCATTACTAACTTATGAAGTCCTCACTGCATTTTTCTTAGAAGCGGGTTTCCTTGGTGTAATGCTGTTTGGTATGAACCGTGTGGGTGAAAAACTTCACTTTTTTGCGACTTGCATGGTCGCACTCGGAACCATTATCTCAACATTCTGGATCTTAGCATCTAACAGCTTCATGCAAACGCCACAAGGCTTTGAAATCATTGATGGTCGTATTGTACCCGTTGACTGGTTGGCCGTTATTTTCAATCCATCCTTCCCTTATCGCCTACTGCACATGACAACCGCAGCATTCCTTGCGGCAGCTTTCTTTGTCGGTGCTTCTGCTGCATGGCACCTACTAAAAGGTAACAAGTCCAGTGCCATGAAAAAGATGTTTTCCATGTCACTGTGGCTAATTTTGGTATTAGCCCCCGTTCAAGCTTTGATTGGTGATGCACACGGCTTAAATACATTGAAACATCAACCAGTTAAAGTTGCTGCAATGGAGGGCCATTGGGAAAACAAACCCGGTGAAGCGACGCCACTTATTTTATTTGGTATCCCCAACCAAGAAAAAGAAAAAACGGAATACGCTATCGAAATCCCTTATCTGGCAAGTTTAATTTTAACACACAGCATTGATAAACAAGTGCCAGCGTTAAAAGAATATGCACCAGAAGATAGGCCAAATGTGTTTATGGTGTTTTGGTCATTCCGCGTCATGGTCGGGCTAGGCTTGTTAATGATAGTTGCTGGCGTGTGGGGGCTTTGGCTGCGTTATCGTAAAAACCTTTACGAGTCAAAAGCATTTTTACGTTTTATTTTCTTCATGGCACCTTCTGGTTTAATCGCTATTCTTGCAGGGTGGTTTACCACAGAAATAGGCCGCCAACCATGGGTTGTCTATGGGTTACAGCGAACCGCTGATGCTGTTAGTGCACACGGTGAAATGCACATGAGTATTAGCCTAATCGCTTTCTTTGTCGTCTATGGCAGTGTATTCGGTATCGGTTACATGTACATGATGAAATTAATTCGTAAAGGTATCGCGGAGGACGCAACTCATGGGCATTGATTTACCTCTCATTTGGTTTGTCATCATTGTATTTAGTATGTTGATGTATATCGTAATGGATGGCTTCGATTTAGGTATAGGGATCTTGTATCCAGCCCTGAAAGATAGCCAAGACCGCGATTTGATGATGAATAGCGTTGCCCCCGTATGGGATGGCAATGAAACTTGGCTGGTTTTAGGTGGTGCCGCCTTATTTGGTGCATTCCCACTCGCCTATGCAATTGTATTAGATGCTCTTTCTATCCCTTTAACCTTCATGTTATTAGCGTTGATTTTCCGAGGTGTTGCTTTTGAGTTCCGCTTTAGAGCAGACGAATCGCATCGTCGACATTGGGATCATGCCTTTATTTGGGGGTCTATTTTCGCCACATTTGTGCAGGGTGTGGTTGTCGGGGCATTTATTCAAGGCTTCCATGTTGAAAACCGCGTTTACATGGGGGGCTATTTTGATTGGTTTGCGCCGTTCCCACTATTTTGTGGTTTTGGCTTAGTCGTGGCATATGCGTTGCTCGCTTGTGGCTGGTTAATCATGAAAACTGAAGGCCACCTACGCCGTACCATGTATCGTATCCTGCGCCCATTAACCTTACTGATGTTAGCTGTTATTGCAATCATTAGCTTATGGACGCCAATGTTAAATGAAGCTGTGTTTGACCGTTGGTTCTCACTCCCTAACCTATTCTTCTTTTTACCTGTTCCATTACTAGTATTAGGCTGCACTTGGTTGATCTTAAAGAGTGCTAAACGCCAGCAACATGATAGCGTGCCATTCTTGGCGGCACTTTTACTGATTTTCCTTGGTTTTACTGGCCTAGGGATCAGTATTTGGCCAACGCTCATTCCGCCAGTAATTAGCTTCCGTGAAGCCGCTGGTCCACCGGAAAGCTTAGGCTTTATGCTCGTTGGTGCATTATTCATTATTCCCGTTATTTTGGCTTATACCTATTGGAGTTACTATGTCTTCAGAGGAAAAATTACCCCAGACCAAGGCTACCACTGATAACGTGATAGCCTCACCTTGGTGGAAAAAACTTGGTTGGATGGCGGTCATTTGGCTAGGGAGTGTATTCGCGTTATTCGCATTCTCTTATCTATTTAAGTTAATGATGACCGCCGCCGGAATGAAAGTGAAGTAGTTAACCTATTGAATGCCGTATAGTTTATATACGGCATATTTTATAAATACGCTGAGTGCATTCAGTGAGTCAAAAGAGTTCATTGCCTAAACGTTACAACGTAACAAAGTACCTTTTTACATATTCAGTCAATTTTTCATGCCTTCAAATGTATTCTTACGACCATACTATACCGCTTTATTTTACTGATTTATCGATTAACCCCTGCTGAATAGTCATCCCATCGCTATTCCTTAAGTGACGGCTATCAGTACAGATCAATCACTCAATTGACTACCGGTTAATAAAACACAAAAATCCTCCCCACAATCATAGACTATGTATTGCAACTTTTCGGCATATTCATGATAATGATAATAATTACCATATAATAAAATTATCATTAACATAGGAGATTGTCCGTGGCTACCGAACAACCCGTTGAAAAAAATATCTACCGCCCGGCTCCACCACAGCTTATCCAAGTTAAATCGATTAGGGATGTCAGCCCTTCTATCCGTTGCATTACCTTCACCGGAGAAAAACTCAGTGCTTATCCTACAGGTTGTGAAGGTGGGCATCTGAAAATTTTTCTCGCTCCTGATTTAAAAAGCCAGCCAGCATTACCTGTATTAACAGAAAAAGGTCGTAGTTGGCCAGAAAATGAGCCCCGCCCATTTGTGAGAACCTATAGTGTGCGTGCTATTCGACCTGAAATAAAAGAAATTGATATTGAATTTGCAATGCATGATGGCGTGACAGGCCCCGCTTATCTTTTCGCTCGGGATGCAAAGCCGGGTAATTGGATGGGGATCACCAATCCTGGTGGTCCAGACCCACTCTTACCTATTAGAAAACACTATTTTATGGCTGGGGATTCTAGCTCATTACCAGCCATTGCCGCATTACTAGAAAAAATGCCTAAAGATGCACAAGGTAAAGTTGTTTTACGGTTAGATAGCCAAGAAGATATTCGTGAATTAGAAAAACCACAACATGTTGAAATTATTTGGATTTGTGGTGATATCACTAAAACGGATGCGTTAATCTCTACTTTTAAATCATGGGACATTCCAACCAGTGATACTGCTTTTTGGATTGCCGGAGAAGACCAAATAATTCGTGATTTACGCCGTTTTATTCGTCGTGAAAAAGGTTTTGGCCGTGAAGATATTTATGCTATCCCATACTGGCGTCATGGCTATGATGAAGAAGGTTACCATCATGAACGCCACGCCGTAATGGATAACCCAGACGATTAAAACCCCCTCTACTCGCTTATTAGGGCTAATAAGCGAGTTTATCTACCCCACCAAACTGTCATTTACAAACGCCACCATTTTATTGCATCGCTTAAAAATGACGTTAAAACACTTTTCATTGCCATTGATGTTATGTTATAACATATCTATTATTTTCTTATCCACTCGATAAAATAGGGAAAATTATTGTGTACAAAATGGCAATTCTAAAAGCGAGCTTATGCACTGTTCTTGCTGTAACCAGCTTTACTGCAATTTCTCATGGCTCACACAGTCACGCTCATCCCCAATCAGAAAAAGCACTTCAAGCTTCCAAAGGGGTTTTTGATGATGCTGATGTCAAAAATAGGTCACTGAGTGATTGGCAAGGTATTTGGGTATCCGTCAACCCATTATTATTAAATGGAAAACTTGATGAAGTGCTCGAAAATAAAGCGAAAAAAAATAAAGATAAAACCGTTGAAGAGTACCGAGAGTATTATAAAAAAGGCTATGCAACGGATGTTGATAGCATCGGTATTGAAAATGACATTATCGAATTTACCCAAAATGGTGTCGTAAATAGCTGCCACTACACATATTCTGGTTATAAAATACTGAATTACGTTTCGGGGAAAAAAGGTGTTCGCTATTTATTTGAGTGCCAAGACGCAAACTCGAAAGCACCAAAATATATTCAATTTAGCGACCATATCATTGAGCCGCAAACCTCGGGCCACTTCCATTTATATATGGGTAATGATTCGCAAGAAAAATTATTAGGGCAACTAGAAAATTGGCCAACCTACTACCCTTATACTTTAACCGATGAACAAATTGTGCACGAAATGTTATATCACTAATCAACCGCTTTCAGATTAAACAAGATGCCCCGTAACTAACCACGGGGCATCAGCAATAATGACGATATTAATGGTTATAAGCCAACAATGCCTTATGACACAATTGTGACCGAACACAATCTTCAATCGTGAAATTCACCATTGAGACCATTTCATCACTACTAAAACGTTGTAATGCATCTGCCAACCCTGATGGCACATTCTCAGGTAAATCACATTGTGTGACGTCACCATTAACAATTACCGTCACATTCTCACCTAATCGGGTTAAGAACATCTTCATTTGTGTGACTGTGACATTCTGCGCTTCGTCTAAAATTACAATCGCATTTTCAAAGGTTCTACCACGCATATAGGCAAATGGCGCTATTTCCACCTTAGCAATTTCAGGACGTAAACAATATTGTAAAAAAGAGGCTCCTAACCTTTTCAGCAAAACGTCATAGACAGGACGAAAGTAAGGTGCAAATTTTTCCGACATATCCCCCGGTAAGAAACCGAGATCTTCCTCCGCTTGAAGAACAGGTCTTGTCACAATAATCTTATTGATATCTTTATGAATTAACGCGTCCGCAGCAAGTGCAGTACTTATGTAGGTTTTCCCACACCCCGCTTCACCATTAGCAAAAACTAATTGCTTATGCTTAATGGAATTAATATAGAGCTTTTGAGCGTCATTTCTTGGCAAGATAGGAGATTCATCACGACGTTCTTTTGCCATACCAATAGGCTCAATGCCTGTAAATTCAGCAAAAGACGCAACATTATTCATATCAAACCGACCAGAACGGTCTTTACGTGATGAACGTTTCATTTCACGACGTGCCTTTGTTGCAGCTTTCTGTCTACTCATAGTATTAACCCTTCCAGGTATCAGTGATGTCAATTCAAATGACGGACTATTCAAAACAGAGAGGAGCTCCCTTCAAGCTCATAGTTAATGGTGGAACTTGTGCTTGGCGATATAATTTCATTTCAGAAAAGTCACCAATAAAAAAACCGGTTACCAATCTCACCATGACAGTTCCATGATGGAGTGGTAACCGGTTTTGCATACACCTAAATAAACAATTATTTCCCATTAGTTTCTCCTGTGACAGCGATACCTTTAAACTAATGAATCTGTATGACATTAATATGACAAACTGCAACATTTTTTGAAACCCGATGAGCTCATGTTTTTGCTACAGTTTTTTATTTACATTAAATATAGCGTTATTTTTTTTCGAAAAGCAACATTTTTTTAACATTTTTTAATGGTTTTGTGATAAAAAAACATTTGGTGTCATAGCTAAAAAATAAAATAAGCTAATCAAATAATTACCTAGTTAGGTGAAATAAACATATCGTCAACGTGGTTTACAATTTCCCGCTAATATAAAACCAGCTGCTTTAGCCTCGGCCTCTGTTGCAAACATTTTAGCATTTTTATCTGCGGTGGTTTTAAAACCTGAACAGTGTGAAAAATGGTATTTTTTTGAGTTAATGTTGCCTTTGATTTCATAGGATTCAGGTCTATTTGTCACTCGTTGCTGATTGTGACTATAAGTGGATGATGACGGTTGTGAAACACGCAACCCCTCCCCTGTATTTTTATGATTTAAACGCCATTTTTTTTCCCCTGTCACAAATGGATTATGATGCCCCATGACTTTTGCTATTCGCTCATCTCGTTGCATTTCCCACTGACTAGGCGGATATTTTTCATCCCAAGCCATTAATAATTGTTGCTGTTGGCGTGACATCGATAAATTATAACGGTCATGCATATAAAAATAGACACGAGCAACTTGGCCTTTGACTTCATTACGGGGCTCAAATACCCTCTGTGCAAAGTCTACACGGCTCTGGCACATTCCATACGGATAAGCTACATCATTGCCCAATTGCCCAAAACGGTAATTGCTTCGGTCACCATTAACTTCCCCTATGGATGGAGCCAAATTATGCAAATCAGCCTCCATCATCCCAAATACTGGGTCAGTTGAAACACAATTTTTTCTGCCGCCTTTTTGCCAACATTGTCGTTGATGCCCAAAGACCCACGCCGGAACAATATGCTCCCATTCAATTCGTTGAGCACGTGTTTGCTGTTTACGCACTTGGTAGCCGCAGGAGGCTAAATCAACTTGTCCACCGCTTTTGCCAGACCATTCCCACTGACAACCACAATATAGGGTCCCTTCGCCCTGTTTATTTTGGTCTTTATACACCTGATTTTTACTGAGAACTTTAGCTTCTGTAAACGAATTTGGTGATGAAAATGCAGGAATGGAAAAAAGAATAATTATAAAAGGAATAAAACGTTTAACGTATTTAAATACACTGGATTGTTTCAAAATAGCACCGATGACTAGAATAGCAGCAAAAAATAAGAATAAGGTGATAGGATTAACGCTAACACCTTAAAGTATATAAGAAAATATACATCTATTCTAATCAAATAAAAACACAAATGGTATCAGGAGTCACTCAATTTTATCTATTAAAACCATGATGAGAATTTATGCAAAGTTAGTAGAAACTGTTACTTTTAATTTATCATTAAACACTCGGCCTTTTGCGGTAAAGCCATAAGCCAGGTAACGAGATACCAATAGATAATGCCCCAACGATAAAAGATGCTTTGAGAAAATTAGTGACTAAAACCTCAATTAACTCAGGGTTATAACCAAATTGAGAGATTTTCACGACCGAAATCATCGCAATATAA
Organism: Providencia sp. NPDC089933; assembly: GCF_049545585.1. Lineage (NCBI taxonomy): Bacteria > Pseudomonadati > Pseudomonadota > Gammaproteobacteria > Enterobacterales > Morganellaceae > Providencia > Providencia sp. NPDC089933. The sequence continues at coordinate 483,035 of NZ_JBMWDT010000001.1, read as the reverse complement.
GCACTAATTCCCGGAAACATCGGTATCACCGCAGCGACAGTAAAAACCTTAGGGTGTGCTAACCACCAGCGAGACCACTGAATACCAATCACCCCAACGAGTATAGCGGATACAAAACTGGCCCATTCTATTTGTAAACCAAATTCAATTAATACAATTCTAGAGCCATAACCAATCGCGCCTAATAATGCACAATATTTTAATGCTCTAGCAGGAACATTAAATACCATAGCAAAACCTACCGCAGGGATTGCAGCTAACGCCATCTTTTCAGCTAATTCAAGTAGAAAACTTATGCCCATTCTCTTAAATCCCATATTGTCATAGCAACTACCACACCAATACATGTCGCTAATGTCAGCAAACTTGCCATGGTCCAACGTGCAACCCCTGTATTGACATGCCCTTTGAACATATCAGCAACCGCATTGATCAACGGAAAACCAGGCACTAACAGCAATACGCTTGCTGCCATCGAGATGGTTTCTGTAACCGCCAAATATGGGATCTTCAACAATAGGCCTGAAACGGAGGTGGCAACAAACGCAGTCATACAGAAATTAATCAACGGGTTCATTTGGTGAGACGTTAAGACTTGGCGAATATACATCGCACATCCACTGGCTATAAATGTAATCAATGCACTTTCCCAGCCCCCGCCATTTAAGGTACTAAAACAAGCACAAGATAATGCCACCATGAATACCATTAACCATCGGGGGTAACGTAACGGTTTAATTAACGACAGTTTTTTCTGCAATTGTTTACTGTCTAATAAATGATGCTCTACAAGGATCACCGCATGTTGAACCTCAGTAACAACATGCATGTTAATCCCACGATCAATAATACGACGAGTGGATGTTAAACAACGCCCATCAATAATTGTGGTCAATACCAGTGAATTCGATGAAATTGCACTATCAACTTGACTTGCCCCAAGAGCAATACCAACACGTGTCGTAAGTTGTTCAACTAACATACTTTCGGCACCATGCTGTAAGAGAAGTAAACCACACTCGATACACAGCCTGGTTATTTCTCTCTGCTTATTAATTGATTCATTCTCGCTGACGTTTTGCTCTGTTGCACACCCTACCATCTCGTCCCCCCTAATGACATCCATTCAGATATCGACTTAAACATGTTAACCTCTAAAATATCATAGAGCTAAACATACGTTGAATTTATGATCTCTTTCAGGTAAAAGCGCGAATAAGGTGACTTGATTCAAACTATTTTGGTAAAATTGATAACATTATTTTGTTGTTGAGTAAAAAGGGGAAGATTAATCATTTATGAATAACCCATTAGTGGCTAAAACCCCAAAAGGGAAACGCCGTAATCAAGCATTAATCACTGCCGCTGCTGATATTTTTCTTCAGTATGGTTTTGAAGGGGCGACTTTGGATATGATTATTGAGCGGGCGGGTGGTTCTCGTTCTACCCTGTACAAAAACTTTGGTGATAAAGAAGGGTTATTTGCAGCCGTGGTTGCCGCTATGATAGATGACATCTTTATTGAGCCAAATGAAAAAGCTCCAAAACTCGATACCATTGAAATGGTTTTATCATTTTACGGTTCCCGCTTTCTCTTGAATGTCCTTAAGCCACAATCCATTGGTTTATATCGGCTAATTCTTGGCGAATATAACCGATTCCCCGAAATCAGTCAGGCCTTTTTTGAACAAGGCCCTGTAAAAAGCTACCGTTCACTCACACAAAAACTCAGTCAATTACCTGATGTTAAAGTGGATGAAACAACACTCCTAAGTATTTCTTCCCGTTTCCTAGAAATGTTAAAAGCGGATGTATTCATTACAACTTTTTGTGTCGCTGATTTCAAACCTAGCGATGAATTTATTGAACAACAAATCACCCTTTCTGTTGATATCATTGCCAGCTATATACGCAAAATAAGTTCCACTGCAATATAACTAAATTAAAGCTAACTCAGCTTGCTCTTTGGCTGTTTTAACATCAACGGCTAACAAAACTTCAGGACCATACAATTCTGATAACATAGGTGCCATACGTTCTTTTTCTTCTTTATCGCTGCCATCTGGTTGCAACGTCACAACCATGGCACGGCAATGTTGTTCCATAGGTTCTTTTGCATATTTTAGCCAACGGCGTACATATTTCATCCCTTCCATATCTTCCCTCGATGGTTTTTCTTGCACGGCAATTGGCGGATAAACCAACACAAATTGCTCTCTTCTCGCTAATAGTAAATCCATTTCCTCTACCCATAAGCGTGTTTCATCCATTGATGTAGGAAAGGTATTCATTACACAGACAGGCCAGTTCTCTGTGCTGACTATAATTTTATTTGCCATAGTTATTCTCTCATACCAATAAAGTGTACTTGAATGTACACTTTTTCACTGCACTAAGTCAAGAATGATTATCATTTCTATTTTGCAAAATATGCTATAACGCCAAGTTATGGAAAGGAATAGTCTTAATATGTATGTAATTTTTATATCTTAAAAACATTAGCAACCTTTGAGTGGTGCGTTTTTTTATATGGAATGTTATCCTGATTATATTATGACTTTTAAAAGCGAAATTATGATGAAAAGAACTCTTCCGTTAATCTGTAGTCTATTTGTGGCTCTAACCGCTTTTAATGCAAGTGCAGGGCCAACATGTGATACCTATTTTAAAGAAATGAATGATCTGGTTAAACAAGCAGAAGAACAATACAAAGACGAAGCTAATGCGGGAGAGCAAATTGCCTTAATGAAATCCCAATTAGAAGAGGCGAAAAAGGCATTAGCAAGCTACCCCGATGATGCCCAAGAGCAAGCCTGTAGCCAAGCCCTTAAAGCTATTGAACAAGCGAAAGAAGCGGTCAAAACGAAGTAGTTTCGTTCATGTATATCACCTAAAAAAATACAGCCTAAAATTAGGCTGTATTTTTATTCTTACTTGCAATTCTTTCTAGCGAACAACAAGTACTGATATTTTAGCGTAAGAAACAATACCTGAAGCATTAGAACCTAATAAATGGGTTGAAATACTCGGATTACGAGAACCGATTACAATTAAATCAGCATTAATACTTTCAGCTTCTGATAACACTTTATCTCTTGGTGAACCAAATTCAACCTTATAAGTGATTTTGTCTGAAGGGTAATCAATTTTTTCAATAATTTCTTTTAATTGCTCTTCAGAACGTTCTACTGCTTTTTTAGCGAAAGAAGACAGTAAATCATAATGATAGCTATAGCTCATAGAGAACCTTGAAACATCAGGTACTGAGTGAAATAAGTGAATTGTCGCATTAGTCATTTTAGCCAAGTAAACAGCATGTTTTAATGCGTTATCTGTTAGTACATCTTCAGATATATCCACGGGAACCAAAATTGTCTTATACATATGATGCCCTCTTTAATTGTGTTTATCCTCTTTTAAACCGTATTTTAGTTAATTTTTACGATTTAATCGTTAGGAAGTGCGGGTGAATATTTACTATTTCATCGATAAAAGTATAGTATTTCTATTGTAAAAAAGCTGTGAACTTCCCTAACATTACGACAAAAAATAGACCTATTCCTCTAAATGCCATTTATGCAAAATACGATGAATAAAGGGTGTTACAATCAAGCCAATACTGATAATAAAAACACTTTGTAGAAATAAACCATAAATAGCAATAAAAAAGCGACCAGCACGCGTAATCGGTGCAGGCTCTATTGGTTGCCCACTTAGCATTGATAATGCATTTAGCATTGACTCAATCAGTGAGTGACCTTCTATACAATAGAAACCGATAATACCGGGCAATAACCCGAGGAAAAACACCAAAAGCGATAACAAATAAAAACGCAAAACTCGAAGCAAGAAATACTCAATACGTAATAATTCTTTTGAAAATTTTTCCATAGGGATTCAAAAATTCCTTACTATAAATAAAATAGATTCTAAACTTTACCCACTAAATTTATAACTAAAGAAATCCTATTTAGAAAGAACCTACATTTATAGGTAGGTTCTTATCTGTAAATTAACGAACAACAAGCACTGAAGTTTCTGCGTAACGAACAATACCCGCAGCTGTAGAGCCTAAAAGATGAGTCGTGATATTCGGGCGGCGTGAACCAATGACAATAATATCAGCATTGATATCCTTTGCAGTATTAATCACTTCATCACGAGGGGAACCAAATGTAATGGTGTAGCTAACATGATCATGAGGTAGATCTATAGAATCCATTAGCATTTTCATATCCTCTTCTGCTTTAACTGTTGCACGGTCTTTTATTTCCATGTAACCCAAAGCATAGGCATTAATAATTGCAGATGATATAGGCAAAACGTGAATAAGATGAATGTTAGCACCCGATTGTTTTGCAAGATTGACAGCATGACGAACCGCTTTACTGGTTAATTCATCTTCAGTTAAATCAATAGGGACCAGAATCGTTTTATACATAACCCCTCCACAAAATAGTTAAAATTAAGATTTACCATAAAATTATAAACAATTAGCTAAGAATGTCTCTCATTCACAAAGATAAATGAGATCTCTAGCGATAATTTAAAGCTATTCTCTTAACCAAGGTGTAACTGTTAATCCAATAAGAATACCTTCAGGACTTAACAAACGAGTTACCGTTTGTCCCCAAGGCTCAATTTGATTAGAGACTAATAATTTATAGCCATGTTCGAGGCAAGTTTGAGTGATTTTATCAATATCTGAAACTTCAAATTCCATCCAACTTTGGGGGATAGGAATTTCAACTGGCCATTGTCGTTCTTTAAAACAAGACAATGCTGCTTGCTCAATCGGCCAAAGTGCAAAATGTTTAGTTCCATTGAGAGCATCTTGCTCACAAGTCAAATACTGACTCCCCTCTTCTATTGGTTTTAAGGGCAGTTTTAGTACATCCAAATAAAAATGCTGACTCATTGGGTGATCAACAACAATGGGGCCAAAACCCGCAATAAATAACACCTCTGAACTATTTGTTAAGTTTAGCATATGGGGATCTCACTATCATGGCTGCTGAAATAAAAAATGATAATCGACTTTATATTTAACTCTAACTATTTAATTAAGTATTCGCCATTTGCTTTGATTCTAAAATCATTTTTTCAACCAGCCTTTGAGCCATAATCGCCTGCTCACCACTGATCAATGGTTGAGACTGGTTTGAAACCGAGTCAATAAAGTGACGAATTGCCCCATCGAAACCACGTTGTAGTAAGGTTGAATCCCAACTTCCGGGATTTGCCTCATGAATACCAGTGCCGTCTTCACTTCGCCAATGATTCATATTGGTTATTTGGTGTATGCTATCTTCTGCCACAGCAATCAGTTTCTCTTGTTGGCTCCCAGCTTTTCGATGCATAGATGTCGTTAGCCAACATAGCCCTGCTTGTATATGGTGTTCCGCGTAAAAAAGTTCACCTTGTGATGTTGCTTGAATATTTCCACTGATTAATTTCGCCTCTGAGTCAGCCCCCGCCATCCAAATTACGGTGTCGACCACATGCAAGTAATCATCTAATAATGTGAACCTAACATCTTTTGGTCCAACACTGTTCGTACGATGTTTTTCCATACGAAGTGAAGAAATATTTTGTAAGTCATATTTTAAAGCCATGTAGAAAGGTGAAAACCGGCGATTAAAACCAACCATTAACCCTTTCTGTCGAAGGTCTGCTAATTCAATTAATTGCTCAGACTGTTCAATCTGCTCAGTTAATGGTTTATCAACATAAACATGCACATTTAAATCTAATAACCTTTTTATGACCTCATAGTGGCTTGCAGTAGCACTATGTACAAAAACCGCATCACACTGCTGAGCGAGAGAATCAAGACGACTAAATAGCTCTATTCGATATCTGTCACAAACTAATCTGGCTTTCGATTGATTCGGCGAAAATGCGCCTATTAATTCCCAATTATCTTCCTTGGTTAAGATGGGTAAGTACGCCTTTTGCGCAATTGAGCCTAAACCTACGACACCAATTTTTAGTTTTCTCATACTGAATACACTCTTTAGTCGATTATCTAGGCTGAAATAATCGCATTAAACGATTTTTTTTAAATAAAATTATTAGCAAAAATACAAAAAAACAGCTTAATTAGCATTAACTAGTTGTTTTTCATGCATAAATAAAATAAATCAGTAGAAATAAAGAATGAGTAGCAATACAAAAAAAGGGGTTGATTTATTAAATGAGAATGGTTATCTTTTACCTCGTGAATACTTGAGTAAATTACTCAAGTTTATCACAAACGACATTGCTCACATTGCTTCCAGTTTAGCAGGCCAACTTAATACGTTGGCCTTTTTTTTGTTTGTAAAACAATGCGCTATTTTTTAAAGATAGCGTTACTGAAGCTCCACGATTTCAAATGGCCAACATAAACTAAGCGCTGAGTTGGCATAAACGTTGGCACATCCCCTGTACGCATATGTAATATATCTGCTGGGGTTATCCATGATGAATTTCCTTCAAATAAAGGAATACCTGCATATTTGTATGCATCAATAACGAACTGAGAACAAAAGAAACCATTTGCTTGGTCTACGTCATCACCTAACTGGACTTTAGCTAACGTCTGTAGACAAAAATTGCGTATTGTTTCACCAATTAATGGTAGTTCACATATTCTTTTTGTCACCATCCAAGGGGCTATCATCACAATACCTTTATAATTATATTTACGCCCATCATTACGCATCGAAAATTCACGTAATTTATCTGCGTGTAGTGATGTAAGACCCGACTGTCGCAATACCACCATATTATTCGAATCCCTTACGGCTTGGTTCAATGAAATAACTCTCACACCACTGCCAACAGATTCAGCAACCTCACCAAGTCCCAAATAAATAGATGCATGACTTACACCACTAATACTAAATAGCCTAATTCCCCACGAGTTTAACCCTGTCGCTGAAGACAAAAGAATATCGCCAGGCAACATGTCGGAAACAGCAAGTGGTTCAACGGAATCTTTAATAGGAATAGTATTGGCATGTTGGATACTGAATTTTAAACGATTTGTTTTTTCATCTGATTTAAATTGAGTAGAACACCCTGTTAAAAACATATAACACAAAAACAACAACCAACAGTAAGATTTCATCCAAAAGCGCCTAATCGTAATCATTATTTTTCATTTTATACAATGGATGGAATCTTAACGTTTAATTATATTTCTGACTACAATTATTGTTATAAAAAATCATATTCAGCTAAATATGATTAATTTATTTCGTATTAAAAATAGGATAAGAAATGAGTTTTTTATTAAAAACTAAGTGAAGAGTGTTATTTTAACCCCCTAGAGGGTACTAGAGGGTTAAAAATAATAATTAACCGACTACATATTCAGGGTAAAAAACGGTAATTGAATGATATGTTTTCTTTTCTGTTGCTTTGTTTTTTTGGACTGCTACAGCAATATTATCTTTAGAACCAATAGACACTCGAATATTCTTCTTAGAACGGCTCAATTTGTAAGGCATACCTAATAAACGACGTGCGCTATTATTACTAACCATTATCGACTCCTTAAACTACTAAATTAAAATTCATTAAAAAAATGAATATCAACAAATATAGTCATCGTTGACCACAAAGGTTTTTTTTGTTTTGTATCAATAACAAAACCAACTACAACTCAATTAGTATACCATTAATATAAATATATATAATCCAGTTATTCTTATTAGTTTACACCCGAAACTACAGCTGAGTTTTATTTCAATCACCGTAGGCGGGGTTATCGCAATAACTATAAAAATACAATTGCATAACATAACTATCTATGTTATTTGAATATTATTATTTTTAAGGGGCTAGATAAAATGTTAAAGATATTAGGTCGAACATCCTCAATTAATGTTCGTAAAGTGTTATGGACAGCACACGAACTGAACCTTGAATTTATTCATGAAGACCAATGGGGAAATACAGAATCTCTAAAACAACTAAACTACTTAAAACTAAACCCTAATGCACTCATTCCAGTATTAATTCATGACCAAGGAGCATTATGGGAAAGCAATACAATATGTCGCTATTTAGCAGCAACAACCCAACATGAAAATATATTACCAACAGACCCTCTTGCTAGAGCCGAAGTTGAAAAATGGATGGATTGGCAAAGCGCTGAACTAAACCCTGCTTGGCGAGCCGCTTTCATGGCCCTAATTAGAAGAGACCCCTTCTATTTACAACACTATGAGCTAGTAGAATCCAGTATTGTTTTATGGAACGAAAAGATGCTAATACTGGATTCTGTTTTAGCACAAAATAAGACCACAAAAAACCACTACGACTACCTATGCGGGGAGTATTTTACCCTAGCAGATATTGTTGTAACACTGTCTATTCAGCGTTGGCTACTAACACCTTTAAATCGGCCGAACACTCCATTTTTAATCGATTATTATCATAGAATGATAAACCGCCCAGCAGCATTAAAATGTATCGACCCAAGCACCGCCTAGCATTGCCTTATAACAAGCTACTGACAGCAATAAATACAAATAGCTACGGTAACGACTCTAACGGAGATGCTGGGCTAGAACATTTGTCATGCCAAATTTGGTTGACCTGTTCTGGCAACAGTATTTCATGACCGCCATCAACAAATGGAATGGAAATATCCATTCGACCTTCATCATTCGTATACGCTTTAACGATAAAACGTTTAAATCCGTCAGGCTTATCATTTTTATACCGATAAACTTCCCCACATACATAACCAACCTTACCTTTATCGGCAGTATAACGAGCGAAGTGATATTCTATATTTCTAAACTCAGCGGCTTGCGGGTATGCCAAAACATCATTAACATTCTTTTTGACTTGCTCAACTAAACTTAATTGGGTTGGCTTCATATATAGTGCCCCTAATAGAAAAGCAGCACCAAAAATAAGTATCGCAATGATTATTTTAAAAAAATTCATTTGATGGTCGCCATTACCTTACCAATATTATGCATGTGATTTCATTTATGATAATAACTGTATATCATTTAAAATCCATCTTTAAAACGTAAATATTGTTAACTTAGCTCATTTTATTTGATTTTTATTACATCAACAGCCAAAGACCATGCAATAAGTAATGTTTAAATGAAATTAATACCATACATAAGCCAAATATAAAAACAGATTAAACTTAGGTTTAAGACCATGCATATTTTTATATAAGTAAAAAACAGTCATCTTTATAATGCTATCGTATTGTGATTATTGATAAAATATTAGTATAGTTAAAACTAAAACTGTCAGTTATACGGAGCCCCACGATGAAAACAATTGGACTTATTGGTGGTATGAGCTGGGAATCTACTCTGCTTTATTATCAACAACTTAATGAAGGCATTAAACAACATTTAGGTGGCTTACATTCTGCAAAAATTATTTTATATAGTGTAGATTTCGCCGAGATAGAACACTACCAAGCCAATGGTCAATGGGATTTGGCAGCTCAATGCTTAGCTGAGGCAGGGAATCGTTTAAAGCTTGCAGGCGCTGATTTCCTTGTTCTATGTACGAATACAATGCATAAAGTTGCCACGGCAATTGAAATGGAAACTAACCTCCCTCTACTACATATTGCTGATGCAACAGGTGAGCGGATAGTACAATATGGTTTAAAAAAAATAGGGTTACTGGGAACTTCGTTTACTATGGAGCAACCTTTCTATAAAGATAGGCTAACAAATAAATTTAATTTAGACGTATTAACGCCTAATCTTGATGATAGAAAAATTATTCATGAGATTATTTATAATGAGCTTTGTTTAGGGAAAATAAACCAAGCATCAAAAAAAGAATACCAACGGGTTATGTCATCATTAGTACAACAAGGAGCCGAAGGGATTATTTTCGGATGTACTGAAATTACATTATTAGTTAATGAAAAAGATACCACAGCCAAAGTATTTGATACGACAGCTATCCATGCTCAAAAAGCGGTGGAAATCGCATTATCTATTTGATTATCAGGGTAACAATAGATACTGCCTTCAATACCATTAGAAGGTAGTATCTACTAATTAAATCTAATCTATTCAGCATGCTTATTAGTGTAATAAGCATAATTTATCATTCATCATGATACATCCTACTAATTTCAAACATATAGCACATATAAAATATCATTAAATTTTGATAGCTAAACTATTCAAATTAAATTAGTTTAAATTAACATTGCTTATTAATAACTTTAATCTTTCATTTTACAGATTATTACCCATTGAATATTAATTTTCATCTACGATAATCACTAAAAAACTCACTGAAAAAATGGCTATTATGAAGAAAAACAAAGTTGGTAACATCGTATTAGGTAATTTTATTAAGGAAAAACGTCTAGAAAGTCAATTAACGACAAAGCAAGTAGCAGAACTGATTTCTGTTTCTGAACGCGTCTATATAAAATATGAGGATGGTTCCCTATCTATATTTATAGACCACCTTGTATTACTTTCTAAGATATTCAAGGTTGATCTTAAGGTGCTGTTTGATATTTATATTGATGCAGAACCATCTTCTAAATTATAGTATTACCTTTATGACTGTACACTAAGGACGCTCTTATTTAGATTATGTCACATTTAACTCGACAAGATGTAACTATTCAGTAAAATATTAATCTATTATAACCATTATACAGGGGGCTATCATAATGTTACCAAAAGCAGAAAAACTCCCCTTCTAATAAAAAATTTCCATTTATTATTAGAAGGGTTTAAAAGTGAATTACATAAAATTTAACGTTGATACATGGCAACGTAAAGAGCACTTCCATGTATACGACCAACTTATAAACTGTGGTTTTAGTTTAACAACGAAGATAAATATCACCAATTTAAAAAAGCAAATAGATTCAACAAATTATAGTTTTTACCCAGTTATTATTTATTTGCTATCACAAGTGGCAAATACCTATGATGAGTTTAAATTAGCCAAAAAAAATGGTGAGCTTATTTTATGGGATAAAATTAACCCAAGCTTTACAATTTTCCACCAAGAAACTGAAACATTTTCTGCTTTATGGTGCGAGTATTCTGATGATATTTGCCAATTTATGGAGAATTATCATCAACAGTTGATATTGTACAAAGATAACCCCAAATTATCTCCTCAGCCAATACAAGCTGACAATCTCTTTTATATATCATCTTTGCCATGGGTAGAATTTGATAGCTTTAATTTGAATATCTCTGATATAACAAAAAATTTCGCCCCAATTTTTACTATAGGGAAATTTTACAGTGAGAACGATACATTATTACTTCCACTAGCAGTACAAGTACATCATGCTGTCTGTGATGGTTTTCATGTTGGTAGGTTTCTCATGAGATTACAAAAACTGTGTGATGAATTCACTATTTAGTTCTATTTAACCAGTCAGAAGGAAGTTAAACCTTCCTTCTTTCCAGATAAACACAGGCGATAACTATTAATATAGTGCAGAATTTTTACCCTATAAATAGCCAACTGATAAATACCACATCACCTATAGCCCCACTTTGAACGATATATTCTACTGGGGTGACCACCATTTTTATGGTATTTGCTATAGTATATGAAATCAACTCCATCGGGTTTATTGTAGGCATGTTTCCTCCATTTTTATCTAGGTTAATCACTTGTTTATTAGTATTCAATCAGATAAAAACTATAAATTTTTCTATTCCATTTTTACTTAACCACACCAACTTCTATCTTAGTTGTACCATCATATCCCTTCTAGCGACATTATTGTACTTTGGAGGTTTCAATTACCTATCCGAACAAATAAAAAACCTCTACATAAAGAGGTTTTTTATCACATCAATGACCTAGCTAAAGTACATCGATGAATGCGATTAAATTAACACCAAAACAATATATGAACTTAATTAATTTTGTAACTCATTCATATTTTTTATTTGGTCTCTGTTTATCTGCTCAATCTCACCCGTTTCAGCATTTTTATAGGAAACCAGTCCTGTTTCGCTATCCACTTCAGGTTTTCCATCTGAAATAATAGCTCGGCCGTCAACAGTCTCTATTTTTTGATTTGATGAACACCCTGCGATACCCATCACTGATATAGAGGCGAATATAAAAATGGCAAATAACTTTTTAATTTTCATATCTATCTCCTAATTCAGTTAATAACAACGCCTACATATATTAAATATAATATATAAGTCGAAACTTTCAAGTAAATAGATTAAAGTATCAATATTAAAATTAGGTTTATCAACTTTTTATTTACCAGAAAAATACCACAACCAATTGATAAGTAACAAAAAAAACAAAATCAAAAACAATCATAAACTTACACTATCACTCATTATATTTACAAATATAACGGTAACTTTATAAAAAACAAAATTAATCACCAAATTAAAATCATAATATTAATCACGCGTTATTAATTAAAACTACAGGGCATTTTTTGTCACCTCTCTATAAAAATAGAAATATTAATAGCGGTATATTTAATAACTCAAATCTAATATAAGCTAATTTGGACTCTGTTTACATAACTCAAATATTTTTAGAAAAAATCGCTCATTTAATATAATGAACTCAAAAAATTAAACAAAGTTAACTAGCTGTACGATAGTATTAACCCTACATTTTTAGCTCTACCATTTTAGATTGGACTTCGACTCATCAATTAGAGCTTACCCATTATTTTTCAAGTTAATGTACCTTCTCAAGTTGCTTGCCAAACTATCACACTAGTCAAGAAGCAAGACACATAATAAAGCTTTTTTACTAATTAGTATCGAAAGCCCCCAACCATCTGCTATCATTACAGGCTAAGAAATTTCTATGCTAGGAATGTTTTTTAGTTTTGTGTCTGTTAGCTATTTATTTCTAATCTTGGGACTTGGTTTTTTTGATTTTTTCAGGCAAAAATAACCGAAAAGTGACACCCAACCATGAACATCACAAAGCTAAAAAACAATTAATTTACAGCTAATTGCGTAACAACCAGCAACAATGAAGAACAATTTAGAATGACAAACAATAAAGAACAATACAACTTAAACAAGCTGCAAAAAAGGATCCGCCGTGATGTCGGCCAAGCGATCGCTGATTTCAATATGATTGAAGATGGTGACCGGATAATGGTTTGTTTATCCGGTGGCAAGGACAGTTATACCTTACTTTCCATTCTACAAAGCTTGCAAAAAAGTGCACCAATCCAATTTTCATTGGTGGCTGTAAACTTAGACCAAAAGCAACCGGGTTTTCCTGAACATATTTTACCCGCCTATCTTGACAACCTTGGCGTTGAATACAAAATTGTTGAAGAAAATACCTATGGCATTGTTAAAGAAAAAATTCCGGAAGGCAAAACAACCTGCTCCCTATGCTCCCGTTTACGTCGTGGGATCTTATACCGCACAGCCACAGAATTAGGCGCGACAAAAATAGCGCTTGGTCATCATCGTGATGATATTTTGCAAACCATGTTCTTAAATATGTTTTACGGTGGTAAATTAAAGGGTATGCCACCTAAACTAATGAGCGATGACGGAAAACATATCGTTATTCGCCCTCTGGCTTATTGCCGTGAAAAAGACATTGAACGTTTCGCACAAGCTAAACAATTTCCCATCATTCCTTGTAACCTTTGCGGTTCACAGCCAAACCTGCAACGGCAAGTGATCAAAGAAATGTTACGTGATTGGGATAAACGCTACCCTGGTAGAATTGAAACCATGTTCCGTGCCACCCAAAATGTTGTTCCATCTCATTTATGTGATACCGAGCTTTTTGATTTCAAAAATATTTCTCACGGCGATGACATCATCGATGGTGGAGATTTAGCATTTGATCGAGAAGAAATCCCACTGCAAGCTTTTACTGATGAAGATGATACCCCAGATTTTATTACACAACGTCTTGATATCGTAGAAGTGAAATAATTAACCTATAGCCTCCATAACGGAGGTTATTTTTTGTCGGATTTTAAGCAAAAAAAAGCCGATGTAATCAACATCGGCATTACAGTGGTCAATTATTCTGTATAAGAACTCAATATGAGAAAAACTACAATTATGGAGCACAACGTTCATCGCTCAACGTTGCATTCACCTGCAAGACTTATACTGCCCTAAAACCCCATTGGTTTTATTGATTTATCTCAAACTAGGTTGGGTTATAAATAATAAGTCATCAATTTTAGAGCCAACGGCTTTTTCTCAACCACCATAAGACCGTTCCAATTAAGATCGCCAATAAAACACAAAAGGCGCTAAAAGCAAAACGGAACTCATTTCCTGGTATCCCGCCTAAATTAACACCAAACAACCCTGTCAAAAAAGTAGTAGGTAAAAATATCATCGCCATTAATGACATTGTATAGATACGACGATTCATCATCTCTGTCATCATATTAGTTATCTCATCAGAAATAATCGCGGTACGAGCGATAAAACCATCGAGATCTTCAATACAGCGCCCTAATCTATCTGATATTTCTTGAATTCGACGACGGTCGGTATCATCTAACCACAGTAATTTTTCAGTCGTTAAACGTGAAAACATATCCCGCTGAGGAGCCATGTAACGGCGAACTACAATGATCTGCTTGCGAAGTAAAGCAAGCTCCCCTCTTTCCGGAATTTGGCCATTTAATATAAAATCTTCCATATCAATTAGGCGTTCATGCAGAGAGTCAGTAAAATCACTTATTTCATCCGTAATCGAATCAGCAACCTCAACTAACCAATCCCCCGTACTTTGTGCGCCCACGCTTTGTTTTAAATCATCGATAACAGGGTCAAGTGAATTAACTTTTCGGTGGCGGCTTGAAATTATCATCCGGTTGTTAATGAATACACGAAAAGCAATTAACTGCTCAGGGCGCTGACCGACATTAGTATTTAAGGTTTGCAGTGTTAATAAAATACCATCACCAACCCGGATCAACCGCCAACGACCAGAATGACCTGATAGCGCTGATTTTACTTGGTCATTAAATAAACCCGATTGTTGGATCCAATTAAAACTTTGTGGGTCTTTATAATCGTAATGAAGCCAAAATGGCGATTGCTGACTGGCACTCGCATTAACATCAAGTGGCAGCAACCCACCGTCCCCATTTAACTGAAACGCATGTACAGGATTTGAGTTTTGAAATAATGAACCATAAATCAGCCCCATGCAATTTCTCCCTTTTATTAACAATATGTTATTTTTAATCGAATAAATGAAGTATTGCAATTATTTCAAGGCGATGTTTGAAATCAAAAGCGCAGAACAATAAAAACCCATAGAAGACAAATAGACCATGATAAATAGTAAAATATCGCCATTTTTGCTAAAAAAAGACACATCGTTGACACAAACGAGCAATAAAATAACTTATAAATTTTTTATTATAAAAAGGTAGTGTTTATTCCTTTTTGGTCCTCCTTCCCTTTCTCCAGAGGAAGGAGTTTTTTTAGATACTAACTTAAAAAATTATCCTATACCTAGTACAGGCTAAGTAAATATTTAATATGTTACGTTAGTGTTTTATGATATAAAAACTATGGCTATAGGCCACATCCTCTGGGTTTTCAATCGGATACCCCTTTAACCAAGGCTTAATTAAACGTGCATTAGTATATTGATAGATAGGAGCAATAGGTGCCTCTTTAGCAATAATTTTTTCCGCGTTATTATAATATTGGTTACGTAATCGCTCATTGGTCTCAATACTGGCGGACCCCATAACGTCATCATATTGCTGGCTATTAAACTTTGGAATATTGCCACTATGTTGTGATGTTAATAAAGACAAAAATGTCGACGGCTCATTAAAATCCCCAATCCATGATGCCCTGATAACATCAAAGTTCCCAGTATTACGGCTATCAATATATGTTTTCCACTCCTGATTAACTAACTTAACTTCAGCACCTAATTTTTTCTTCCACATAGAAGCAATAGCAATGGCTATTTTTTGATGGTTTTCTGAACTATTATACAATAATGTTAATTTCAACGGGCGATTTGTACCAAACCCAGCTTCTTGCAACAAAACTTTCGCTTGCTGGTCTAATTCTTTTTGCGAGTAGCTGTTATATAAGCCTTTCTCTGGTTTAAACCCGTCAGTAACATCTGGAGTAAAATAATAAGCCGGCTTTTCTCCTGTCCCTAATACCTTGCTCGCAATTAATTGGCGGTCAATCGCCATAGACAACGCTTTTCTGACCCTAACATCACTCGTTGGCGCACGTTGTGTATTAAAAGCGTAATAATAAGTCCCTAATTGATCTGGTGTAAAAACCTCATTAGGAATATCCCTTAACAATTTTTGATAGCGTTGCTTGGGGAATGATTCTGTAATGTCTAAATCCCCAGCTAGATAACGGTTTGTTGCATGAGATTCTTGATTAATAGGTACAAAAGTCACCTTAGTAACCACCGTATTTTTATGATCCCAATAATTTGTATTTGGCGTTAAAACAATTTTTTCATTTACAACACGGTCAGATAATACAAATGCACCATTACCAACGAGATTTCCTACTTTTATCCAATTAGCACCAAATTTCTCAACGGTTTCGCGATGTACTGGAAATAAACTAAAATTAGCAGTAAGAGATGGAAAATACGGGACTGGTTTATTTAACACAATTTTTAACGTGTGTTGATCAACTGCCTCCACACCAAGTTGCTCGACAGGCAATTTCCCATCAATAATATCTTGTGCATTGTTGATACCAGCTAATGCAGCAAACCAAGCAAAAGGGGACGTCGTATTAGGCGAAACAAGCCGTTGCCAGCTATAAACAAAATCTTGTGCTGTCACCGGTTCACCATTAGACCAGCGTGCATCAGGACGAAGATTAAATATCCAAACTCGGTTATCCGATGTACTCCAATTAAGCGCAGTTCCAGGAATAGGTTTGCCATGCTTATCTTGGTTAACTAGACCTTCAAAAAGATCTCGCATGACTTGTGCTTCTGTTAACCCTACGGATTTCACTGGGTCCAAAGAAGCTGGTTCATCTTTAAGGTGGCGAGTCACTTCCTGATTTTCAGCTAAAACAGTCCCCGCAGGAATAACTGCACTAATAGCAGGTGTAGTAAAAAAAACTGAAGCAAATAAAATAGTTAAAGGTGTGAATGGACGTTTATGCATTTTATTTTCTATCTGGTTAATATGTAAATTTAACTAAAAATCAGATTTAGCTAAGTGATTTGAATAGAGACAGAGTATGAACAATATTAATCTGTTGAGCCCCCTCTTTATTCACAATTTTTCCTTTATGCAGCATATGCTTTGAGCTTTAAAAAATCCATATCCTAGGTTTTCTTTAGCGTATTGTAAGCTTAAATAGATCTGAGCCTTGGAGCGCGTCGCTATCCCAAAATTTTATGAGTCGCTGCGTCCAATAAAATAACATTAAAGATCATGATATTTTATCCTATAAATTATAGGTTGCTAAAGAAATGGATACAGGCTAACGAGCTTTTGTTACACTCAACAGAGTACTTTGAAAAAGGTATGATAAAAAATGTGGGCATTAACAAGGCTTAACAGTTATATAATCATCCGACGTGATACCTTAATAAGAAACTTAATTTATCGTTATGTCGCCGTGTTAATGAGTCACTTGCCCCACACACAACTTAAGGTATACAGTAAGTCAATGTAGGCAGCAGTATAAATTTTGGTCATTAATAGAGTATAAAACTCAACACTGTGTCACTTTATCTATGAAAGCCTTTAATCGCGAAGACTTTTCTTTAAAAAACAGATTAAGTAACCAGTGACTCAATTTATAAACGGGAGAATATTCATGTCGCAAACAGTTAAACTAAAAGGCAATGATGTTGCAGTTAATGGCGTATTTTTACAAGCAGGAACAAAAGCAAAGCCTTTTACCCTTGTTACGAAAGATCTCAGTGAAGCAACTTTAGAAACGTATGCAGGCAAACGTAAAATCTTAAATATTTTTCCAAGTGTTGATACCGGTGTTTGTGCGGCATCAGTTCGCAAGTTCAATCAACTGGCTAGTGCTTTAGATAACACAGTGGTTCTATGCATTTCAGCCGATTTACCATTTGCACAAGCTCGTTTTTGTGGTGCAGAAGGTATAGACAATGTTGTTATGCTATCCGCTTTTCGTAGTGATTCTTTCGCTGATGATTATGGTGTTGCTCTCGCAAGTGGCCCTTTAAAAGGCCTCACCGCTCGCTCTGTTGTCGTTTTAGATGAAAATGACAATGTTATTTATAGTCAACTAGTACCAGAAATCACTGAAGAACCTGACTATGACGATGCTTTAAACAGTTTAAAATAAGTGATTTAATATTATTTAGGTCACCACCAAGCGGGAAGGTTTATTTCCCGCTTTCACCTTGCTGCAACAAAATATCAAGTCAATCAACATGTGCCCAATAGAGTGGGTGATGGTTCTTCGCATTAACGACATTCGCAAACAATTTATTACCGCTCATGAGTGAAATCAATGTGTGCGATAACGTGCTTAATACTTTTAATGCTTGCTCCTGTGTCACAGGGCAACACGATGTCAAAATATCGATAATTAAATCGCGGGGTTTATAACCATTTTTTACTAAGGCTTCCCACGTAAAACGGTTTTTTTTGGTTAAATATTTCACAGCCGCTTTATTCATTAAATACAATTCAGCAGCCGATGCCGCAGACTCAAACATATCATTTTTATAATGAGACTGACTCATGTATTCACGCAACTTAAGGTTTACAACAAAATTAATGGTGAATTGATCCATGGCGACTCCTTGTAGGCTTTAACCTATTGAATGAGATTAGGTACCCATAAACAGCTGCTATATTTATTATATAGCAGGAAAAATCACCAATTAGCAATAGTATTAGTCGGGTTTTGCCCGTTTGAAATCTAAATATGAGTGGTTAAACAGAAAAATAAGCATTCAGCAAGACAAGCGCGTTTTATCGCCTCCCCGCCGAATGGTTAATAAAGAAATGAATTAATCAAGGTGTTTAGTAATTTCTAGCGATGTCCCATCACTATTTTGCCTAAATTGTAAGTGAGTTTCCCCACCTTCGAATTCCTGTTCAATTTTTAAGTTCTGACCACCATTCCAACGGTAGCGAATAGCAACACACCCTTCAGATGGACATGGCATATCCATATCTGTTTTTATCATTAGCTTTTTAGTTAAGAATTGTTGCCCATCAACCAACCCTACTCGGTAGTGTTGATAGGCTTCTAGGATTGAATCACCCGTAAAATAGCATTTAGTCAACGCACCATTTTCATAGATTTCATCCATAGTTTGCACAGTATCTTGGCAATATTGGTTTAGCTCATTATTTGGTATCGATGTTTCCGCCATCATTGGTGTACTCACTCCAACCAATATTGCAGCTAATATGAATGTTAATCTTTTACTCATTGTATTTAATCTTGCTCTTTTTTGGTATTGAGGCCATATTCTCTCAGCTTATTGGCAATTGCTGTATGAGAAATATCCAAACGTTTTGCTAATTTGCGCGTACTTGGATAATCACGGTATAAACGTGACAACACAGAAGCTTCATAACGCTTCGTTATTTCATCTAGAGAACCATTAAGTGAATCTAACGCCAGAGCAGGTGTGTTCGCAACAGTTGGCAGTTGGACGTTATCTGCATCTAAAATATGGCCATCTAATTGCGTTAAACTTTGATAAAGTGCATTTCTTAACTGCCTTACATTGCCCGGCCAGTCATAACTTCCCAAATACTCAATTAATGAAGGCGTTAATTTAGGTTCAGCCATATGTAATTCTTTCGAGAAACTCGCAACAAATGCTTTAGTCAACGGTAAAATATCTTCTTTGCGTTCACGTAATGGCGGTATAGCTAGTGTTAACACATTTAAACGGTAGTAAAGGTCTTCCCTAAATTTCTTCTCTGCGACTAGCTGAGGTAAATTTTTCTGCGTAGCGCAAATCACGCGAACATTCACTTTCACTTCCCGCTCTTCGCCAACACGCCTGAATGTCCCATCATTTAGAAAACGTAATAATTTAATTTGCATTTGAGGCGACATTTCTGCAATTTCATCAAGTAAAACAGTGCCACCATTTGCTTGTTCAAAAAAACCTTTTTTACCTTCAACTGCATTTGGATACGCCCCTGCGGCATAACCAAATAATTCACTTTCCACCACATCATCAGGCATCGAAGCACAATTTAACCCTAAGAAAGGTTCTTTCCCCCTCGCGCTATGTAAATGGCAAGCTTTCGCTAAAATATCTTTCCCTGTTCCTGTTTCACCCTCAAGTAACAAGGGTTCATCAAGCATAGCTATACGTTTTGCCCGTTCAACCACATTTACCATCACAGGGCTAACAGCAATAATTTGTTCAAAGCCGCTTTTATCAATTTCAACCACTTGTTTACGCTGTTGGTCTAAAATTTCAGCCGATTTCAGCAATAACACTGCACCTGTACAATGGGATTTACCATTTTCATCAGCCAAGATAATTGGCGTGACTTGCATTAAATAGTCTCGGCCTTTAATAACGACTTTTTCTGTATAAGGCTCTGGTGATTCACGTTCAAACCAACGCAATAAACCTTGGCTACCAACGAGTTGAGAAAATGTTTTCTCACGAATCTTGGTTTCATCGTAGCCAAATAACTGTAATGTCATTGGGTTAACCAATTCGATATTTAATTTATTATCAATAGACAAAACGGGCTCTGGAAATGAATTTAATAACGCCCAAACAGCTTTATGCTCTCGTTCTGAAGGCATAAAGTAAATTCGACGTACATCAATGACACCATTAATACGGCGAATCTCTGCCATCAATGTACTAAATACCTGAAAATCTACAGGTGTGAAGTTAAGGTAAATTTTACGTTGTGGTGAAATCTCAATCCCTTTCAAGTCAATATTTTGCAGGACTAAAAGATCAAGTAATTCACGTGTTAAACCGATTCGGTCTTGGCAGGTTACTTCGAGGCGCATGGATAGAAACCTTTATCAGAAAAGTCGATTGAATAAAGGTATTTTAGCGTTAAATACTAGGGGAATACAGTGTTTGTGTCACATATTGTTGACAGTCTGTAATGTTAACGTGAATACTCAGACAATATCACTATTTTAAGCTTTTTTTTGTGTGTTGGAATAGCAATAAAACTATTAATTGACAAATAATGCTGCAGGGTGAGTCAAAACTG
Source organism: Providencia sp. NPDC089933 (assembly GCF_049545585.1). Taxonomy (NCBI): domain Bacteria; kingdom Pseudomonadati; phylum Pseudomonadota; class Gammaproteobacteria; order Enterobacterales; family Morganellaceae; genus Providencia; species Providencia sp. NPDC089933. The sequence continues at coordinate 461,857 of NZ_JBMWDT010000001.1, read as the reverse complement.
TCAACTCCCCCTGCCAATTATTCTCTATTTATGATTTATTTTTCTTACTGGGAATAACATTCTTTAATTGACCAATAAGTTGATGACGAAAATCAGCTAACCTTGGTTTGTCTTCAATCCAAGGCAATGGCCGGCATAGCTCCATCGCTTTGATACCAAGGCGAGCGGTTAGCAAGCCTGCACCGATACCTTGTGCGGCACGTGTCGATAAACGCGCGGTGATATCCTGTGACAGCCAATCCATACCGACCTCACGGATCAATTCAGATGCTCCAGCGAATGCAATATTGATTAACACCATACGAAACAACCTAATACGGCTATAATAGCCCAATTCTATGCCATAAATTGCAGCAATTCGGTTGATTAAACGAATGTTACGCCATGCAATGAAAGCCATATCGACAATCGCTAATGGGCTAACCGCGATCATGATTGCCGACTCTGCCGAGCAACGACTAATTTCTTTGCGTGCTTGTTCATCCAAAATAGGTTGAACCATTCTGCTGTATAATTCTACGATTTCTCGGTCATTATGAGAATCATGGATAGTTGCCTGCCAACGTTGCAGTGCGGGGTGTTGTGCCGATAATGCCGATTGTTTGGCCAGTTTTTCACAAAAAGGCTTCCCTTGCCCCATGCCATGGCTGTGTAAAAGTTCTCGCGCAAAATCCCGTTCTTGCGCCCGCTCTCTTAAGCGGTACAAGCGCCGCCATTCTCCCGCAATTGACCCTACACCGGCAATAATAATCAAGCCCCCTGCTGCCGCAGTACCTAGGGCCGTCCAATCCTGAGTAACCCATGACTGGTGTATCCAAATACCTAATTGAGCGACCACACTGACAGCAAAAACCCCCACCGCGGTTCCGACTAACTTACGCCAAAAACTTCTTTTAGGTTTTAATGCTTCGTTAATTAGGCTTTCTACCTCACCTTCTTGGTTATCTTGTTCTAATTCCAAAGAGATAGGCGTAAATTTTTCAAGCTCTTGCTCATCAAAAAAATGTGCCTTTTTCAGCTTTTCTTCATTTTCTTTTTCAAGGCTATCAGCAAAATCAAGACGTTGTTTTAGAGGTTCATTCATTTTAGTTTATCTCCCAACAGAAATTCTAGCGCGCTATCCATACGGATATGGGGCAATGGTTGGTCAATAGGTGTAAATCGTGGCCTAAAGTTTTCAAACTGGAAACCTTGCCGTTGCCAGAATTGCTCATTTGGCAGCCGTTTTGGCACTTCCCCTGGATAAAAAGTCAACGGCAAACCATCACTTAAGCGCTCGCCTTTTAAAGCGGGTAGTTTCTCGCCTTTATAATCCACAAGACCGCTTTCTGTGGCCTGTATCGACGCTAACCCAACACAATCCATGCTTATCCCTTCAAATGCGGCGTGTTGCCAAGCTTCTTGAACCAATTGTTGTAAAAGCGCCACTAAATTTGCATGTTGATCAGGGGTAACATGATCGGACTTACTGGCAGCAAACAGTAATTTATCAATACAAGGAGAAAATAAGCGTCTTAATAATGTCCGTTTCCCATATTGAAAGCTGCGCATCAATTGGGTCAGCGCCATTCTCATATCATTAAATGCATCAGCCCCACTGTTTAACGGTTGCAAGCAATCAACTAAAACAATTTGCCGATCAAAGCGTTGAAAATGCTCCCGATAAAACCCTTTTACTACGTGCTCACAATAATATTGATAACGCTGTTGTAACGCGCCAATATTCGTATTCTTACCTGCTTGGGCGAGCTTTTTCTCCCCATATTTTGCAACATTTGGCCAAGGGAAAAATTGCAACGCTGGAGCCCCAGCCAATTCCGCAGGTAATACAAAACGACCAGGCTGAATAAAATGTTGCCCTTGGGCCTTACATTCTAATAAATATTGTGTATACGCTTCTGAAATTTCAGCCAATAAATTCTCATCGACAGGCGCTAATGGGTCACATTTCTCACACAAAGTCAGCCATGATTGCGCTAAATGAGCTCGTTCCCCTTTGACTAAAGTATGCATTTGCTCTGACCAAGCCAAATAATGCAAATCCAGCATAGGAAGATCCAATAGCCATTCACCTGGGTAATCAACTATTTCCAAATATAGCGAAGAATTATCAACAAAATGGCGAAGGAAAGAATCTTCTGAACGATAATGTAATTTTAAGCGGATTTCACTCACGCCTCGAGTCGGCGTTGGCCATTGTGGAGGTTGACCATAGAGTGAAGCGATCCCTTCATCGTACGCAAAACGTGGTACCGATAAATCACGGTGAGGAACGCGTTTAACACCCAATAATCGTTTGTCCCTTGCAGCGGAAAATAATGGTAACCGGGCACCAGTATTAACATTCAATAATTGATTAACTAACGAGGTGATAAATGCCGTCTTACCACTACGGCTAAGCCCGGTTACTGCTAGCCTGACATGACGGTCAACACTCCGGTTCATCAAATCAGTTAATTCATTTTGCAGCCGTTTCATGCTCCTCCGAAGACTTATCCTTTAAATATAAATCAATTTCACCAACAACACTGGTGGTTAGATAGATAATACCCTTATTAATTTAGCATAAAACAACAAATTGAATTAGGTTAACCGCTTAATTAACGCATTTATTAGCCACTTACTGCTCAACAGCTTAATTATTTTCCCGATGACACCCGCAGGGCCATAAGTCATCAATAACAATAAAATAAATTTAACTCCTCTCTTCAATATTAGTTGTTTAGCGAATTTTTTTAATCGAGGATTGGTTTGATTTGACATACTGCGCTCACTGACACGTTGAAAACAAAAGGGATTCGGCATCAATACCTAACCCCTTATCGTGTGATGACAATGCGAAATGTTATAGATCACGAAATTTACTATTAACAGTATAAGTATCTGAAGTTACATATCTTTCAATCTGGCGTAGCTTCATTTCACCTGATTTTAACTGTGTATCTATTTGGTTTATTAGGCTACTCACTTCAGGCCCAATATCTTGCTCTGAGCGATAACCACTTGGCGCGGTTTCAACAACAAAGCACATAACAATATACAAAATTAATGTAATTCCGAAACTGACAAATAAAGCCAGTACAGCCAATGCCCTAACCAAAGCAACCGGAAGTTCCAAGTATTCTGCAATACCCGAACATACACCACCGAACACTCGTCTATCCGTTAAACGGTACAGCTTACGGCCGCGAAATTGAGTCATTATTTTTGCCTCCAATTTGGGTGCTCTGCATCCAAAATGTCTTCAAGCGTTTTAATACGTTGCTGCATATGTGATGCCTGTTCAGCCAATTGCATTAAACGCTGTATTTCATTTTCGGTTAGCTGACTCCCTTGCCCATTATTCTTTTTGCTGTAGTGTAACCACAGCCAAATAGGCAAAATAAAAATGAGAAAAATTATTAATCCGAGAGACAGAAAAACGTAGCCCATCACATTTCCTTATACATATGGTTTGCTTGTCTACAGCACTGATACGATGTTACCAACGCATCAGTGCATCAAAAATACTGTTATTGCTCTTTGTTTATTTTAGCTTTAAGTGCAGCTAATTGCGCACTAATTTCATCGTCTGCTTTCAATTCAGCAAACTGTTGGTCCAGTGATTTTTGTTTGCCAATACCATAACTTTGGGCTTCGCCTTCCATATGGTCGATACGACGTTCAAACTGTTCGAAACGCGCCATAGCTTCATCAAGCTTGCCGCTATCCAACTGACGGCGAACATTACGGCTTGATTGCGCAGCTTCCATACGAACTACCATGGACTGCTGCTTAGCACGTGTTTCCTGCAGTTTATTTTCCAATTCAGTAATTTCGCCTTTCAAACGGGCTAATGTTTCACCAACAATAATTAGCTCATGTTTTAATGTATCTACCATGTCACTAACTTTTTGTTTTTCAATCAATGCAGCACGCGCTAAATCTTCTTTATCTTTAACGAGTGCTAATTCTGCTTTTTCTTGCCAATCAGCAACTTGCTTTTCACCCATTTCAATACGGCGTTCTAGCCCTTTTTTTTCTGCTAGAGTACGTGCAGATGTTGAGCGAATTTCAACCAACATATCTTCCATTTCCTGAATCATCAGGCGGATCATTTTTTGCGGATCTTCAGCTTTGTCTAACAAAGAAGCGATGTTTGCATTAATGATATCGGCAAAACGTGAAAAAATACCCATTATTTATTTCCTCTTGATGGATTTTATCATTCTGTAGCGCCTCGACCTGATTTGGCTTCCAACCAATACCTGACGCTCCGTAAGTCATACAATTAATTCGTTATACCAAACTATTTGCGAAGAAAATATTGCAACTAGCGTGCCAACTTTAAAATTTATTTATATCCAAATGATTTTTAAGTAAATAATTATATGCTTTCCCTTTTATTTCATTTTAGCCTATAGTAAAAAATAGGCATTTTAAACCAACTATTGGTAAAAATAACCATGAAAGAGACTAATGACCCGATCCTTGGTATTTCAAGTAATTTTTTAGACGTACTAGAACAAACTTCCGAGCTCGCTCAACTGAGTAAACCTATACTGGTTATTGGTGAACGAGGTACAGGTAAAGAGCTTATCGCCGATAGGCTTCATTACTTATCCCCTCGATGGCAAGAAGCTTTTATCTCTCTCAATTGCAGTGGACTCAATGAGAATTTACTGGATTCTGAATTATTCGGACATGAGGCAGGGTCTTTTACAGGCGCACAAAAACGCCATCAAGGCCGCTTTGAACGCGCTGATAAAGGGTCACTTTTTCTGGACGAATTAGCCACAGCCCCAATGTCAGTACAAGAAAAATTATTACGAGTAATTGAATATGGTGAATTAGAACGAGTGGGAGGAAGCCAATCATTACATGTTGATGTTCGTTTAATTTGTGCTACTAATGCGAATTTGCCAGAACTGGCGAAACAAGGTCGATTTCGAGCAGACCTCTTAGACAGACTTGCTTTTGATGTAATCCGCATACCACCTTTGCGTGAACGCCAACCAGATATTTTACTACTAGCAGAGCATTTCGCCATTTTAATGTGTGGAGAACTAAAACGTTCACATTTTACTGGTTTTACTCATGATGCCCAACAAACACTACAACAATACCCTTGGCCTGGTAATGTACGTGAATTGAAAAATGTCATAGAGCGCTCCGTATACCGCCATGGTGACCGTGCAGAGCCTGTCAACAATATTATTTTTAACCCCTTTGGAGAGCGACTCACAGAATTACATGAGTCATTACCTGCTCAACAATCTGTGTCTCCTTCTTCCTCAACATTGCCCTCGTTACCTTGTGACTTGCGCCAATGGCAACAAACATCTGAGAAAAGGTTGTTAGAGCAAGCACTTGAAACAAGCCATTTTAACCAACGTAAAGCTGCAAAATTACTTTCATTAAGTTATGACCAACTACGTGGTTTGATTAAAAAACATCAGATTAAATTAGAGCCCTAATAATAAATAGTGTTCAAGTGACATTATGGTTATTTGAACACGGCTTTAAATTTAGACATTATTATCTTCCTTATTAACTGTATTTTTATTGCCAAATATTTCAAAAAATTGGCCTCAACCTTTATTACCTAATACGCGATAACACCTAATAATATTTAAATTTTAAATACATATATATTATTTTTTCTAAATAAAAGCAAAAAACCAAACCCCGAGTTTAAATTCACGCATATCAATTAGATAAGGTTCAATTTTTATTAACTTGCCTTAAATTAATTAATCTGCAATTATTTTCAATGAGATAAAAAATTAAGGTTATCTTAACTAAGTATTTTATACAATTTTATTGGGTAAATTTTCTCGCAAAATAAGTTAATTATTAACATAATGATTATGCCAATGTTATACCCTGCATTCTTATCATTATAATTTTTTACTATTCTCAGAACACTCTTTAATAAATTAAATTATTTCTTTATTTTACAAATTGTCATATTTATCTACTGTGCGAAATGTATTTATGTGATATCTCTAGACCATAACTTTATTTACTAAAAGGAGACTATTATGAAAAATATAAACATTTTAGCTGTAACATTTTTTATTCTAGCTTTATCTCCTATCACCAATGCTGAGTCATTAATGAGAACTTTTTCTTATTGTGACTCATCCTTTTTTGAGAAAATTAAAGAAAGCCCTGCCTTACAAGATGTCTCTGACATTTTAAATAAATCACAGCTTAGTGATGGTAAGCAAATTTCTGTCAATATCAATTTTTCCCCGACAAATAAAGTCACTTTTAACCGTTTTATTGCTAGTCATAGTGATTTTGACAAATATGATGACTTTTCTTATATGGGAATGCGTGGACAGTATTATTTTTGGGGGTTCGAAACAACACAAAGCCTTGAAGAAGTGATCCGCCATACTACATCAAGGATTAGCATTATCAAGATTGGTAATAGTTATATATATTCCCCCATGATTAGGCATAATTTACAAGATCACTGGGTATTTAACGAAAATGCAGCTCAACGTTACAACCTTGACAAGAATGCCGCTGAAAAAATGCTGATTATTGAAAAGGATGAGCAAAGAGGTGTCGTTCGCTTTTTGTGTACCCTTCAAGGCAAAGTGACAAAAGATGATTTAAAATATGTTGGTTTAGAATAAATTCGCTTTTTATTACTGCCGTCTGTGCCAATTGACTGCTTATGTTTGGATAAAAAAAAGCCAGCACCCATGCTGGCTATCAAATAAAACACTGGAAGCAATGTGAGCAATGTCATGCCTTGTCTACATAAGCGTTTGCTTAATCGACAAAACGAATGATAATCGTTATCAATGTCGTTTGTAAAGCTTTTTAATGAGATTTTTTCTCATTAAGACATAGTTCAATGATAAACCTAATAATTTAAAGTTAGATTATTAGGTTTACTCCATTAATTACGCCTATTCATTCCTATTTTTTTGATTAAAATTTTGCTTATACCCAGAGCCCCTATTTTTACGCTACAATAGGCTCATTCAGGTTAACGATATCAGTGTTATGCGCCAACTAACTTTTTGGTTTTTACTTATCATTTCTTTATCTGCCCGTGCACTTGCTAACCAAGGGCATTATCCAGACATCGTGGCAAACGAGGTCCCAGCTGATATACGCCAAAAAGGTTTTATTTATTGTGTAAATGGCATCGTCACAACATTTAACCCTCAGTTGGTCAGCAGTGGGCTCATTGTCGACCCTCTTGGCGCACAAATTTATGACCGCCTATTAGATGTCGACCCTTTTACCTATCGTTTAATTCCCGAACTTGCATCACGTTGGGAGGTTCTTGATAACGGCGCAACTTACCGTTTACACCTACGTAAAGACGTAAAATTCCAAAATACGCCTTGGTTTTCACCGACCCGCAACATGAATGCAAATGACGTTGTGTTTAGCTTCGCCCGTATGTTTGAGGTAAATCATCCTTACCATTATATTAATGGTGGCCGTTACCCTTATTTTGATAGTTTGCAATTTGCGAGTAGCGTACAAAGTATACAAAAAATTAATAACTATACGGTTGAGTTCCGTTTGAACTCACCGGATGCCTCCTTCTTATGGCACTTAGCGACTCACTATGCCCCTATCCTGTCGGCTGAATATGCAGACTACCTTTCGAGTATTAACCGCCAAGAGTTGATTGACTGGCGTCCTGTTGGCACAGGGCCATTTAATTTAGATGACTACCAAGCTGGGCAATTTGTTCGTTTACTTAGAAATGACCAATATTGGAAAGGTCAACCTCGTATGGAAGAAGTCGTCGTCGATATGGGTGCCGGTGGAACTGGGCGTATTTCAAAATTACTCACAGGGGAATGCGACGTTTTAGCTTACCCCGCGGCAAGCCAACTAAAAGTGTTACGTGATGACCCACGCTTACGGATTTCCATGCGCTCGGGTATGAATATCGCTTATTTATCATTTAATACCAGTAAACCGCCATTAGATAAGCTAAAAGTACGCCAAGCTATTGCTTATGCGATCAATAATGAAAGGCTAATGCAGTCTATTTATTATGGTACCGCTGAAACAGCGGCATCAATCCTACCTAGGGCTTCGTGGGCATATGATAACCAAGCCAAAATAACAGATTACAATCCAGAACTCTCAAAGCAAATGCTACAAGAAATGGGGTTAGAAAACCTCAAGTTAGACTTATGGGTGCCAATTGCTTCACAATCATACAACCCCAGCCCATTGAAAATGGCTGAGCTTATCCAAGCTGATTTAGCACAAGTCGGAGTTATTATGAATATCCGTTCTGTTGAAGGCCGCTTTCAAGAAAACCAATTAATGGATAGGTCTCATGATATGACACTCGCAGGATGGACAACAGACAGTAATGACCCTGACAGTTTCTTTCGTCCTTTGCTTAGCTGTGCAGCAATAGGTTCACAGACCAACTTGAGCCACTGGTGCAACCCTTCATTTGATGAGATTTTGCATAAAGCATTGCTGACACAACAACTCGCTGCTCGTATCGATTATTACCATCAAGCGCAGCAAATTTTAGGGGAAGAACTTCCCGTTTTACCCCTAGCCTATTCTTTACGTTTACAAGCATATCGTTATGATATTAAGGGCTTAATGATCAGTGCCTTTGGTAACACATCCTTTGCTGGGGTGTATCGTGAAATGGAGCAAAAAATTAAAGTTGCACCTAAAAAGCCGAGTTCGCAACCATGATAATTTATTCTCTGCGTCGTTTTTTATTGCTACTAGTTACCGTATTCTTTTTATCATTAGTGAGCTTTAGCTTAAGTTATTTTACACCTAACGCGCCGTTAAGTGGTGCGTCACTCATTGATGCTTATATTTTCTATTTCGATGGTTTACTTCATTTTGATTTTGGTGTTTCTAGTATCAATGGTGAGCCCATAACCGAACAGCTAAAAGATACCTTCCCTGCAACAATGGAGCTGTGTATTTTAGCCTTTATCTTTGCATTAACCACAGGGATCCCGCTTGGAATTATAGCGGCTTTTTGGCGTAACAAACCTGCCGATATTGTTATCAGTATTTTTGCTTTATTGGGCTTTTCTGTGCCTGTCTTTGTACTAGCGCTTGTTTTAACTTTATTCTTCTCATTACATCTTGGGTGGCTCCCCGTCTCTGGTCGTATTGACCTTTTATATAATCTTAAACCGGTGACAGGGTTTGCTTTAATTGATGCATGGCTTTCAGATTCGCCCTATCGTAAGGATATGATAATTAACGTACTTGAGCATATGATGCTGCCAGTGCTAACCCTAGCACTCGCTCCCACGACAGAAGTTATACGTTTGGTGAGGAACAGTACCGAAGAAATTGCTAGTGAAAACTATATAAAAGCCGCAGCTATCCGCGGTCTCTCAAGAATTAAAATTATTCAGCGCCATATTTTTCACAATGCTATTCCACCTATCATCCCTAAACTTGGGTTACAGTTCTCAACAATGCTAACTCTCACAATGGTAACCGAGCTAGTCTTTAACTGGCCGGGGCTTGGCCGTTGGTTAGTCACTGCGATCCGTCAAGAAGACTATTCGGCGATTTCAGCCGGGGTAATGCTAATCGGTGCATTAGTCATTACAGTAAATGTACTTTCTGATATTTTAGGCGCTATGATGGACCCATTAAAGCATAAGGATTGGTATGTCCTCAGATAATTTTTATCGTGAACAAAAAATGCCATCCCCAACACGTGTGGTATGGAATTTATTTTCATCAGATGTTATTTCAATGGTGGGGTTTATTGGCGTCCTAATTTTGTTGGCTCTATGCTTTACAGGTTCTTATCTTGCTCCTTACGCATTAGATCAACAGTTTTTAGGTTATCAATTAACACCACCCTCTTGGTCGCACTACGGTGAGGTCGCATTCTTCTTCGGGACTGACGATCTTGGTCGCGATATTCTTAGCCGGCTATTAATCGGTACTAAATCAACTTTTGGCTCTGCTATTTTAGTGACCTTCATTGCGACAATTATCGGGTTGGTTTTAGGTTGTTTAGCCGGAATGACTCGTGGGTTAAAATCCGCAGTGTTTAACCATATACTTGATACCCTATTGTCTATTCCCTCATTATTATTAGCCATTATTGTTGTGGCATTTATGGGGGCTAGTTTGCAAAATGCTATGCTAGCTATTTGTCTTGCATTGATTCCTCGAATGGTGAGAACTATTTATGTTGCAGTGCATGATGAATTAGATAAAGAATATATTGTCGCCGCACGCCTTGATGGGGCGTCAAATATTTTTATTTTATGGTATACCGTACTTCCTAACATCACACCAATTTTGGTTACTGAGCTGACTCGCGCGCTATCAATTGCCATATTAGACATTGCCGCTTTAGGCTTTCTTGATTTAGGTGCACAACTCCCTTCCTCTGAATGGGGGGCAATGCTTGGTGATACTTTAGAACTTATCTATGTCGCACCTTGGACCGTGATCCTTCCTGGTATTGCTATCATGATAAGCGTGCTCTTTGTTAACCTTTTAGGCGATGGGTTACACCGAGCGATTAATGCGGGAGTTGAATAATGCCACTATTAGACATCCGCAATTTAACCATCGAATTTATGACGGCGAATGGCCCTGTTAAAGCGGTTGACCGTGTATCCATGACTCTATCTGAAGGTGAAATACGCGGTTTAGTCGGCGAATCAGGTTCAGGTAAGAGCCTAATCGCCAAAGCAATTTGTGGGGTAACTAAAGATAATATTAGGGTAACAGCCGACCGCTTTCGTTTTCAAGATATCGACTTATTAAAACTCAGTCCTCGTAAACGCCGCCGGTTAATTGGCCATAATATTTCAATGATATTTCAAGAGCCCCAGTCTTGTCTCGACCCTGCGGCAGATATTGGTAAACAGCTAATTCAATCTATTCCCAGTTGGACCTATAAGGGCCGTTGGTGGCAACGCTTTAATTGGCGAAAACGCCGAGCGATAGAGTTATTACACCGGGTTGGTATTAAAGACCATAAAGATATTATGCGTAGCTATCCCTATGAACTCACTGACGGTGAATGCCAAAAAGTGATGATAGCTATCGCCATTGCTAACCAACCCCGTTTATTGATTGCGGATGAGCCGACCAACGCAATGGAGTCCACCACGCAAGCTCAAATATTTCGTTTACTTGATAAGTTAAATCAAAACAATAACATGGGTATTCTACTGATTAGCCATGATTTGGAAATGATGTCAAAATTAGTTGACCGTATTAATGTACTTTATTGTGGTCAAACCGTTGAAAGTGCGACTCCTGAAGATATGTTACAGCGCCCACGGCACCCATATACACAAGCCCTAATTCGTTCAATTCCTGATTTTGAAAGCCCAATTCCTCACAAAGGGCGGTTGAATACCTTACCCGGTGCAATTCCTTCACTGGAACATTTGCCTATTGGTTGCCGCCTTGGTCCACGTTGCCCTTATGCGCAGCGTACTTGTATCATTGCGCCTCAATTACGCAGTATTAAAGGCCATCTCGTTGCTTGTCACTATCCGTTAAACACCGAGGAACAGCCATAATGGAAACCTTACTTGAAGTACGTAACCTCACTAAGACTTTCCGTTTCCGTGAAGGGCTATTTCATCGCCATGAGTTACAAGCCGTAAAACCTGTCAGTTTTAACTTACAAGCGGGCCAAACCTTAGCCATTATTGGCGCCAACGGTTCAGGGAAGTCGACACTTGCACGTATGTTATCAGGTGTTATCGAGCCCACTAGTGGCGATATTTTTATCCGTGGGCAGCACCTCAAATTTGGTGATTACAGTTACCGTTGTCAACGGGTTCGCATGATATTCCAAGACCCCAGCACCTCATTAAACCCAAGGCAGCGTATTGGCCAGACCCTTGAGCTTCCTTTAAAGCTAAACACTGATTTAACAGGAATTGAGCGTGAAAGGCGTATAATTCAAACACTTCGCCAAGTAGGTTTACTTGCTGACCATGCAGAATATTACCCTCATATGTTAGCATCAGGGCAGAAACAACGCATCGCATTGGCTAGAGCACTTATCCTACAGCCGGAAATTATTGTTGCGGATGAAGCATTGGCTTCTTTAGATATGTCGATGCGTTCGCAAATCATTAATCTAATGTTGGATTTACAAGCAAAGCAAGATATTGCTTTTATTTATGTCACCCAACATTTAGGCATGATGAAACATATTAGCGATAAAATGCTAGTGATGGATAAAGGAGAAGTTGTCGAGCGAGGCAATACTGCTGAAGTTTTAGCCGCCCCTCTGCATGATGTCACTCGCCGCCTAATTGAAAGCCATTTTGGTGAGCCTTTATCTATCGATGCATGGCGGCAAGATTTATCATAATTAATGCCGCTATTTGTGCTATTAGCGTGAGATTGTCACATTTGCCTTAATATGTTTGAGATGTACAACAATTGTGAAGGTAACAATCACTAACAGTGACCATGCTCCCCATTTGCCCGCATGCACCATTGACCAAGCACCAATTTGGTTTGGGTATTGCCAAACACCAAAAAATGTCCCAAAGTTTTCAGCTAACCAAATAAAAAAACCAATCAACATAAAAGCTAGTAATAAAGGCATTCTGCGTTCTTTATCTAATGGGGTATAAAAAACGACACTACGTGCATACAAGCCAAAAATAAAAGCTGTCAAATACCAACGGTAATCATCAATATAATGGTGGCTAAAAAAATTCACATAAATGGCAAGAGCAACAAGTGTCGCCATCCAATAAGGTGGGTAATGTTCAATTCTAACGTTAAAAAACCGCCAAGACTGAATGATATAGCTCCCTACCGCCGCATACATAAAACCAGTAAACAAAGGAACGCCCCAAAGCTTGGAATAAGCCTCATCGGGGTATTGCCATGAACCAATAGTTGCAGAGGTTTTAAATAACTCCATCATAAAACCGACTAAATGAAAAACACAGATTGCTTTTAATTCATCCCATGTTTCTAGTTTTGACCATACCAATAAAGCTTGAAATGTGACGGCAAAAATTAATAGGGCATCATAGCGAGGAAGCCCCATTACCCCTTTCGCTGGCACTAAAAATAAGGCCAAAAAGAAAAAACCAGCAAATAAACAAGAACGTGCATTGATGATACCAAAGAACCAGAACTCTAAAATAAAACGTTTAATCCCTTGGCTATTATTTGGCGTGTGCGCCATCAAAATTTTATCTAGCTTCCCTAAGATATTTAATTTTTGACACCCGTTGGTCATTTATTTACTCGCTAATTTCAATTGTGCGACTGTATTTTTATATACAAAGTAAGCTGTAGATTTTAGCAAAGCATAGCGAATACACCTAAGGCAACTATCTTAATTTTATGGCTTTTTTTCTTTTACCTTAACATTCTCATTTTTACTCTTGGGCCCTATTTTTGTTTAAATTTTAATTTTTGTATGTATCTCGCACCTGATGGCAATTCGTTAACAGAAAGTAATGATATACTTAAGTGATATGTGTTTATTTGCTATATGAATGCCCACTTAATAACTTAGGAGTTTTATCATGAAATTGTATTACGCTCCCGGTGCTTGCTCGCTGTCCCCTCATATTATTCTGCGTGAGACTGGATTAGACTTCAGTATTGAACGAGTTAATATCAAAGAGAAAAAAACAGAGAAAGGCGAGGATTATTTAGCAATAAACCCTAAAGGACAAGTTCCAACTTTAGTGCTAGATAATGGTGAGCAGTTAACAGAAGGTGCTGTTATTGTTCAATATATTGCTGATCAAAAACCTGATCGTAACCTAATCGCACTACCAGGGTCGATGAAACGTTATCACCAACTCGAAGCCCTTAATTTTATTTCGACAGAATTACATAAAAATTTCTCGCCGTTATTTACCCCCGGTACACCAGAAGAATATAAAGACACCGCTCGTGGCATATTATTTAATAAGTTTAAATATGTCGACAACGTACTATCAAAACAGGCTTTCTTTGCTGGTGATAGCTTTAGTGTTGCCGATGCTTATTTATTTACCGTTAGTGGTTGGGCAAAACATGTCGGGCTGGATTTAGCTAGCCTAACCCACCTACAAGATTACATGGCTAAAATTGCCAAACGCCCTAATGTCCAAGATGCATTAAAAGCTGAGGGACTGATTTAATCCGTAAGATAGCGCTCAACCAACGGGCGCTATCTATTTTATTAACTCATTAAATTTAATCTAACTGCGTCGCACAGAATTTATGTTCAGGATTGACCATTTTGTCTTGGGCTGCAACCAGTTGTAATTCGTATTCACCCATTTCTTTGGTTTTTATCATCACTTCGTATACTGCGGCTGCAACATGCTCAAGCCCTTTATCAAGAGGCTCCCCTTTCAATAAATTGACTAACATTAAACCACTCGTTAAGTCACCGACGCCTACTGGTTGTTTTTCACCAAAATCTACAAGTGGACGACTCACATGCCAGCTATGCTCTGCCGTCACTAAGATCATTTCAAAACGATCAGCCCGATAGCCTGCTCGGCTTAAATGCTTCACCAGCACAATTTTCGGCCCTTTGTGACATAATTCACGAGCGGCTTGTGCTGCTTCATCTACTGTTTTAATACTTCTACCAACTAAAGTTTCTAACTCAAGTAGATTTGGGGCGATGACATCGCTTACTGCTAATGCACGGTGACAAAGAAACTCCGCAACACCTGGTGCAACGATACAGCCTTTTTCAGGATGCCCCATGACAGGGTCACAAAAATAAAGTGCTTGTGGATTTGCCGCTTTAACTTTTTGTACAATCGCAAGGATATCATCCCCTTGCTCTGCGGAACCGATATAACCACTTAAAACCGCATCACAAACTTCTAATTTATGGATTTTTGCTAAGCCTTCAACGATATCGGTTAAGTGCTGAGCTGAAAAAACATTCCCTGTCCACTGTGGATATTGCGTGTGATTCGAAAACTGTACGGTATTAAGTGGCCACACATCTACGCCCATTCGGCACATAGGAAATGCAGCGGCACTGTTTCCTGCATGGCCGAAAACAACATGGGATTGAATTGATAATACGCTTTTCATTAAGAACCCAAAGAATTGTTATGTCGAATGAAGAGAAATCAGTGATTCGCCATTGCTAATATGAATATACTCCAAATAATTCGAGTTGCATGGAGGCGACAAGAGAAGAAAGCCCTATGAGTATACTTGACTCTATACTCAGCTAACTGGACACAATCAACACCTATGCAAATTGAAATATGACGAGTATAGCCTGGGGAACCCCAGGCTAATATTACAAAGGTTAGTCAGAGCTATTTCCAATTAATTAAACAGTCGTTTTTCTTACCACGACGGATTAAAGTATAACGACCAAATAAACGGTCTGCATCACTAAATACATACATAGGGTCTGTTTGTTTTTGACCGTTAATGGATACTGCATTAGAACTGATTGCAGTTCTTGCTTGCCCACGAGATGGCGTTAATTCTGAATCAACTAGAGCTTGTTGTAAGTCAGCTCCCGCATCTAGTGTAATACAAGGCATGCCGTCTTGTGCTAATTGCTCAAAATCAGCTTCTGTTAAATCAGATACCGCACCTGAGAACAAACTATCAGTAATACGTTTTGCTGCGGCTAACCCGCTTTCACCATGCACCAGTTTAGTCACTAACTCAGCTAAAACATATTGAGCACGAGGTGCTTTACCGCTATTTTTATCTTCTTCTTCCAATGCTTGAATTTCTTCTAATTCCATAAAAGTGAAGAATTTTAAGAAACGATAAACGTCAGCATCAGCGGTGTTAATCCAGAATTGATAGAATTTATATTGGCTAGTTTTCTTAGAATCTAACCATACTGCACCACCCTCGGTTTTACCAAATTTAGTACCGTCCGCTTTTGTAATTAGAGGAACTGTCATACCAAACACTTGATTTTGATGTAAGCGACGAGTTAAGTCGATACCGGAGGTAATGTTACCCCATTGGTCTGAACCCCCAATTTGCAGTTCAACACCCATCTCTTTATTCATATTGGCAAAGTCATAACCCTGTAGCAGGTTATAAGCAAACTCGGTGAACGAGATCCCTACATCATCACGGTTTAAACGTTGCTTAACAGATTCACGGTTGATCATTTGGTTAACGGAGAAATGTTTACCAATATCACGTAAGAATGTCAGCACATCCATTTTACCAAACCAATCATAATTGTTAGCAAGGCGTGCGCTGTTATCACCACAATCAAAACTTAAAAATGGTGATACTTGGTTGCGTATTTTTTCTACCCACTCTTGAACGGTTTCTGTGGTGTTTAATTTACGTTCAGTAGCTTTAAAGCTCGGATCGCCAATTAGGCCCGTTGCGCCACCCACCAACGCCACAGGCTTGTGCCCGGCTAGTTGGAATCGTTTTAAACACAGCAAAGGAACCAGATGTCCCAAGTGCAAGCTGTCAGCGGTAGGGTCGAAGCCGCAATAGAGGGAGATAGGCCCTTGCGCCAGTCTCTCTGCTAACGCATCCTCATCCGTTACCTGGGCAACGAGGCCCCGCTCTTGCAATTGTTTAATCAGGTTATTGCTAGACATCAATGACTCCATCGGTTGAATTTTGTCTATCTATTTAGGGTTAAAAAACCAACGATTTTGAGACTCATATCAAAAGCTCGTCAGTTTAATTTGTCAATTTTATTAAATGAGTCTATAGCATAAAGCGCATATCAATTAAGTGCCAGTTAAAAAACTATAATTAAGGGGCTAATCTGTCAATTTTCCAGCCATCCCCTTCGCGTTGATATAAAAAGCGGTCATGAAGGCGGTGAGCGCCCCCTTGCCAAAACTCAACGCTATTAAAAACCACTCGGAACCCACCCCAAAAACTGGGTAATGGAACCTCGCCATTTTTGAATTTTTGTTTTAGCTCTAAAAACTTGCCTTCTAAAATCCCTCGAGCAGAGATTTTAGATGATTGCGCAGAGGCCCACGCTGCAATTTGGCTGTCTTTAGGCCTACTATGAAAATACTTAACAACTTCAATTGGATTTAATCGCTCAGCGACACCCGTAAAATTGACTTGGCGCTCTAGCGGGTACCATGGAAAGTGCAAACTTATTTTGTTATTTTTTTCTAAATGTTGCGCCTTTCTGCTACCTAAATTGGTATAAAAAATTAAACCGTTATCATCAAAATGCTTTAACAATACAATACGTTGATAGGGCTGCCCTGTTTCATCAACTGTAGCAACCGACATTGCTGTTGGGTCACTTAAACGAGCCTCGCACGCTTGCTTCATCCACAATTCAAACAGTGTTAATGGGTTTGGTGTTAAATCATTACGTCTTAAACCACCTTTTGTGTATTCACGACGTACCGATGCGAGGTCTATTTCATCTAGCTCGTTCATTTTTATATCCTTAATACGGTTATTTTTTAGCGATATTTTTAGGGTATATCGCACCGAGAACAGTTTCTTCACTTGCCCCTGTTACAGAAGCAAGATTTCCTGATAAACCGGCTACAGTTCGAGCCGCTAACCACGCAAAAGCTAACGCTTCCATATCGTCACCACTTAACCCAAATTTATCACTGGGAGCGACCTCAATCCCCGGTAACAAAGCCGCTAAACGCTGCATTAGAAAGTGATTCTTTGCGCCACCACCACAAACAATTAAGCGCTCACAGCCGCCACATAATAAAACTTGGTCAGTAATCGATGTTGCCGTCAGCTCACAAAGCGTTGCTTGAACATCCTCAGCAGAAATTAATGGAAACTTATCTAAGTGTTTCTCTAACCATTGCATATTAAAATATTCACGCCCAGTGCTTTTAGGGGATGAGCGTCTAAAATATGGGTCGCTTAGCATGGATTTTAATAATGTGTTATCGACCTTGCCACTACTCGCCCATTGACCGTCTTTATCATATGCTTTCTGTTTATTACGCCAAGTCCATGTATCCATTAACATATTCCCAGGACCTGTATCGTAGCCTTTAACATAAGCACCAGGTAATAAAGCTGTCACATTCGCAATTCCACCAATATTTAATACAATGCGTTTCTCAGTAGGATGCCCTAATACAGCAAGGTGAAATGCAGGCACCAATGGTGCACCTTGCCCGCCATATGCCATGTCCCTACGACGAAAATCCCCAACAGTGGTAATCCCCGTTAAAGCGGCAACTCTGTTGTTATCACCTAATTGCATGGTAAAAGGCTGTTCGCCATCAGGTTCATGCCAAACAGTTTGACCATGGCAGCCAATAGCGATGATATCTTCAGACGTTAAACTGGTTTGTACCAACAGCTGATTAATAGCATCTGCATACAATGACCCTAACTGCCGATCAATTTTGCCAACCTCTGACAATGTTGTTGTTTGCCCTTGGCAAATATTTAAAATTTTTTTCTTTAATTCAATTGGGAATGTGACACTCAAACTAGATTGTTCAGCAACAAACTTATCACTGATTGCTGCAAGCACCACATCAACACCGTCTAAACTCGTTCCCGACATGACACCTATGTAACGACCGGACTTAATCATTATGCTTGTTCCTTCAGTGTGCACATTAACTTGACTAAATATCACTATAAAAGATTGTGCTTTGATGAAGATTTTTGTCAACAATTCGATGCAATTTCTCGGGCAGCTTCGCAGGAATAATAAATAATCACCTTTAAGTTAAAAATAACTAGACAAACTAAATAAAAAAGACACTTTTTAATATCACGATTTCTCTTTTTGTTTACAATGGTTCATAATAAAATTATAAACCAAGCACTAGTTACAGGGTCTTGACTAAGATGATAAGGCGTCCTATTTAGCTATAGATGCGAAATCATACTCATAACTTGACATCCCTTTAACAAACAGTGCCTTTGTCAGTGAAATAATCCTGAATTTGAGATATTTTACCTAGTGTTTACACTCTATTTAAACCAAAATAAGTAATCTAACCTTCGCTTTTTAATACCATTATTTTGATAATTGTTGTGTTTATGGTGAAAACAAATATACGATGCTATGTTAGTGCCACAGACAGCAAATCTCATAGGAGTTATTATGCTTAAGAAAGTTTTTGTAGGTGTTGTTGCAGTTGCAGCGTTATCAGGCTGTGTCAATACCAGTACGCTTTCTGGTGATACTATTTCAGCCAAGGATGCGAAACAGGTACAGACTGTAACCTATGGTACCGTTTTGAATGCCCGCCCTGTGACAATTCAAGCTGGTGAAGATGGTAACGTTATTGGCGCAATTGGTGGTGCTGTGCTCGGTGGTTTATTAGGTAACACTATTGGTGGTGGTACTGGTAATACACTAGCAACTGCAGCAGGCGCAATAGCAGGTGGCTTAGCAGGTCAGCAAGCACAAGGCGCATTGAATAAAAGCCAAGGGGTTCAGTTAGAAATTCGCTTAGATAGCGGCAAAAATATCGTGGTTGTTCAAAAACAAGACCCAAGCACTTTCCGTAACGGTCAACGCGTTATGATTGCAAATAGCGGCAATACAGTCACTGTATCTCCTCGCTAACTTTACTATTCTAAATTAAAATATGTTCACCGGCTCATGGTCGGTGAACATACTTAGTGTTAATTAACTAATATTTAGTTATTAATAACCTCTATTAATTAATTATTTTCCTATATTTTTATCTTTAATATCATGTGTAGTATTCTAGTTAGTCATCCCTCTAGTTATACATATAGATATTTCATTATTCAATGTGAAATAGTTATTTAAGTTATCATTTTTTAGTGAAGGTTTTATTGCTGAGTATTCTACAAGCCGTGTATCATCACTAACTAATGATTGCAGAATAATGTTAAAGAAATTATTTTAACTCAAACCATACACTACAAAAATAACTGCAATACAATATATATTTCACAGAAATAATTTGTCATCTATAAAGATCATTTTATTTAAAATCAATTTGAATAATTATTGTCTTTATAATAATCACCATAATAATAGTTGGTGTTATATTTATTCACATGCTAAATTATACCAAATTCAAGAGTCATTCTGTAACTGTATAATGTTTCTTTCAAGTTTAAGAAGTAACTGAGACAGTTGCTCAAGCTCTTCTTCACTAATATTATTCAATATTTCTAGCCGTGTATTATTAATTACTTGGTCTACTGTCTTAATAAATGGTTCAGACTCTTCTGTCAATTTTATTCTTTTAGCCCTCCTATCATTTGCACATATATGCCTAGAAATGAGTTTTTTTTCCTCTAATTGGTCAAGGGTTCTCACTAGTGATGGTTGTTCTATTCCTATTGCCTTTGCCAGTTGTATTTGCGATTGTTCCGGTGGTAACTGGCTAATATTATGTAATGTAACCCAATGTGTTTGCGTAAGTTTAAGGGGTTTTAAACGATGATCGATTAATGCTCTCCACATACGGACTACACGTGATAATTCTGTTCCAATTTGTGATTCCAATTTACCCTCCTTTATATAATTATAATGTCTAAAAAATATACCAGACTCATATTATTTTTTAAATTATATATTAATTTCCTTTTATATTTACAACTTTTTATTGATGCATAGGACAACAAATACCTATTTATAGTGATGACAAACTCTTCATGAGACGATGTACCTCTAACTAATACCTTGCGACTCATGCCTTTTCAAATTAGTAGGCTTAATAAAGCAACCTATCAATTATCTTATTAATAAGAATAGCCTTACTCTCCTTTCGGATCTATCTATTTTAACCCTTATAGTAATTACAACTAACAATAAAAAAAGCAATACCAAATAAATGGTTTAAAAACAAAAGTATATAGTTAATCTTAAAAATATGTTATTTATGGTTGTTTTTATAGAATCTATAGCTATTTTGAATAAATAAAATTTTATTGAAAGATAAACAACGAAATTAATTAAAATAAAATAATTAAAAAAGAACTAGTTACTTTAATTAACAAAACAATTGATTGAATTATAAAAATAGATTCATTTGTATAACACTTTAAAAAAGCTGTTGTTGGGGATCGGGTAAATCTTTTGCAGTCGCCTGTTTACTCAGTGACCTTAAGTACCGTTGACGGCATAATCGAATAATATTTCGTTTTTCAGGATCAGAAAATTTTAACCAGTTAAAACGCTCATCTCGTGTACGATAACAACCTCGGCAGTAACCTTGTTCATTTACTTGGCAAATACCACGGCAAGGGCTTGGAATATCAAAGAACTCGAGTTGCTCAGCCATATAGGTATCCCCTTAAAAGAAAAAACACAATAAATGTATGATATACTATGAAAATAAGCATCACTGCCGTTCGATTAAAAAATATACTACAACCATTGTATTTATCAATATAGACACGTTATATTAATAAATACAACGATTCAGGTTTTTTCTGGAAATTTTAAGAGGTTTATAATATGCGCTTACTTCATACTATGTTGCGTGTTACAGATATGCAGCGTTCAATCGATTTTTACACCAAAGTACTGGGCATGCGCCTGTTAAGAACCAGTGAAAATACTGAGTATAAATATTCTCTTGCTTTTGTTGGTTATAGTGATGAAAGCGAAGGCGCAGTCATTGAGCTAACCTATAATTGGGGTGTTGATCACTACGATATGGGGAATGCTTATGGTCATATTGCACTAGGTGTCGATGACGTTGCAAAAACTTGTGATGATATCCGCAATGCAGGTGGTAATGTTACTCGTGAAGCCGGCCCTGTAAAAGGGGGAACAACTGTTATCGCATTTGTTGAAGACCCTGATGGCTATAAAATTGAATTAATTGAAAACAAAAGTGCAAGTAAAGGCTTAGGTCACTAATTGACCTTTCAATTACAAAATTAAGGCTGCCAATTGGCTGCCTTAATTTTCTTCTATGTTTACCTACAAATTTTTACTGGTTTTGGCATAATACGAGCCAATCAGAAACTTATAATCGAAAGTCCTAATGTCTGAAAAAAATAATCCTAATGCCCTGGTTAACCGTTTCAGGGGTTATTACCCTGTTGTTATTGATGTTGAAACCGGTGGGTTTAATGCCAAAACTGACGGGCTGTTAGAAATCGCCGCGATTACCTTAAAAATGGATAAAGACGGCTGGCTGTCTATGGATGAAACATTGCATTTTCATATAGAGCCATTTGAGGGTGCAAACCTTGAGCCATCTGCGCTCGCCTTTACTGGCATTGACCCTACTAATCCATTACGTGGGGCCGTAAGTGAATACGAAGCATTACACGCAATATTTAAAGTGATCCGCAAAGGAATGAAGAACACGGATTGTAACCGCGCAATTATTGTTGCTCATAATGCAAATTTTGATCACAGCTTTGTTATGAATGCCGCAGAACGCGCGAGTTTAAAACGTAACCCATTCCACCCATTTGCAACCTTCGATACTGCAGCATTAAGTGGTTTAGTGTATGGCCAAACTATTTTAGCAAAAGCATGTGTCGCTGCAGGTATTCCATTTGATGGGAAACAAGCCCACGGTGCTCTGTATGATACTAACCGTACTGCCCTATTGTTTTGTGAGATTGTCAACAAATGGAAAAAGCTTGGTGGCTGGCCTATCGTTGAGAACGAAGAGTAATTGAATTACATATAAAAAAACCGTATTTGCTAAAATACCACTACGTTAGCTAAATACGGTTTTTTGTTATCTATCGCAATATTATTCTGCGCTAGTTTCGTCTGTTGGGCGATATTTATCCGCAGTTTCTTTAATCAATGATTGAAGTTCACCGCGCTGGAACATTTCCATGATAATATCACAGCCCCCAACCAGCTCCCCATCAACCCACAGTTGAGGAAAAGTTGGCCAATTTGCATATTTTGGCAGTTCTGCACGAATATCTGGGTTTTGTAGGATATCAACATAAGCAAAGCGTTCACCACAAGAAGACAGAGCTTGGACTGCTTGAGCAGAAAAACCACAGCTCGGAAGTTTTGGAGAGCCTTTCATGTATAATAAAATTGGGTTTTCTTTGATTTGGCGCTCGATTCTTTCAATTGTCGTCATTTTTACTTCCTTAGAACAAAGATGCTGGTTTTGCAGTCAGCCGACAAGCATGATTTACTGCGACTTAATAGAATGCATTGACCATTATAATGTGAAACTTAATTGTTTCATACAATATGCCAGTTTTACAGGGGCATTACTATAACATCCAAAAAACCAAAAAGGCACCTTTTCTATCTTCTGCTCACCTAAGTCAAACAAATAACTCGCTATTGTTTAAATTCGAAAAACTGGCGTTCTTCCTCACAAATACCCATACAATATAAATAGTTAATGATTTTGTTTTTTGCTAACATATAAGTAACATGATTACCGTTACCCTTTGTAAGGTTTATCGTGTTATCATTAATATATTAAATACCATCTCGCCAATGAGCGAAATGTTGATAACAAATTGCCATCTTTTAATTAGCTCATTTTAAGAGCAAACACCCGAAGTATTTTATACAAAAGCAATCAAGGAGTACGCAATGTCTTTTGAACTACCCGCTCTACCGTATGCTAAAGATGCTTTAGAACCATATATCTCTGCTGAAACCTTAGAATATCACTATGGCAAGCACCACAACACTTATGTTGTTAACTTAAACAACCTCATCAAAGGCACTAACTTCGAAGGTAAATCTCTAGAAGAGATCATCAAAACTTCTGACGCTGGGGTTTTTAACAATGCTGCTCAAGTTTGGAACCACACATTCTATTGGCATTGTTTAGCGCCAAATGCAGGTGGAGAACCAACAGGCAAAGTTGCTGATGAGATTAATAAAGCATTCGGTTCTTTCGCTGAGTTTAAAGCGCAATTTACTGACGCTGCGACCAAAAACTTTGGCGCAGGTTGGACATGGCTAGTGAAAAAAACCGATGGTAGCTTAGCTATCGTTAATACATCTAATGCTGCAACGCCAATTTCTGGTGAAGATAAGCCTGTATTAACAGTTGATATTTGGGAGCATGCTTACTATATCGATTATCGTAACGCGCGTCCTAAATACTTAGAAAACTTCTGGGCGCTAGTCAATTGGAAGTTTGTTGAAGAAAATTTAGCGTAGTGATATCTGTTGATTTCTAAATAGCTAAGGGCGAGATATCTCGCCCTTATTTTTTACGCACATTGCTATGAGTAAAAATAAAATCAAAAAATATGTGCAGCAATAAAAATAATCATTGCTAATGAACCCAACGCAGCCAGTAATCCATATTTAACATCTGTATCCATGAGTTCCTCTCATCTAAACGTAATTGAATTAGCGAATAACCATATTAACACAAAGGTTATTAAGTATATATATCCAAAAAAACAAAACTCGTGCCTATATCACATGTTATAACATCAATTATTTCTTTCGTTTTTGCGCTAGATCAGACAAAATCGACAACAAATCGCTAAATTATTGCCAGCAAAGGATCAATGCATCAATATGCTGGTAATTTTTTAACAAGAATGCTTATAGAGACCTATTGTTGGTCAGGAGTTTTTTTCCCCCATGGCAACGATTAAAGATGTGGCGAAACGCGCTGGCGTATCTACCACAACCGTATCCCATGTTATTAATAAAACGCGCTTTGTGGCTGATGATACTAAGGCTGCGGTCTGGGCTGCAATTAAAGAGCTCAATTATTCACCAAGTGCGGTTGCCCGTAGTCTAAAAGTTAATCACACTAAGTCGATTGGTTTGCTGGCAACCTCCAGTGAAGCACCCTATTTTGCTGAGGTAATAGAATCAGTTGAAAATAGCTGCTATGAAAAAGGCTATACACTAATCCTCTGTAATTCCCATAATAATTTGGGTAAACAAAAAGCCTATCTACAAATGCTTGCGCAAAAACGCGTGGATGGTTTACTCGTTATGTGCTCTGAATACCCAGATACTTTAATCAGTATGTTAGAAGATTATCGTAATATTCCAATGGTCGTTATGGATTGGGGTACGTCACGAGGTGATTTTACTGACAGTATTATCGACAACTCATTCCATGGCGGCTACCTTGCAGGGCGTTATTTGATTGACCGTGGCCACCGTGATATCGGTGTCATTCCTGGTTCACTCGAAAGAAATACAGGCATTGGTCGTTTAACTGGTTTCCAAAAAGCGATGGAAGAGGCCAAAATTACGTTAAAAGATGAGTGGATCGTCCAAGGGGATTTTGAGCCTGAATCAGGCTACAAAGCAATGATGCAAATCCTTAGCCATAAACAGCGCCCTACCGCGGTCTTCTGTGGTGGCGATATTATGGCAATGGGAGCGATTTGCGCCGCAGATGAGATGGGCCTGCGTGTACCACAAGATATTTCAGTGATTGGCTATGATAATGTGCGTAATGCGCGCTATTTTACCCCTGCTCTAACGACTATCCACCAGCCAAAAGAGCGTTTAGGGCAAATGGCCTTTACAATGTTACTCGATAGAATTGTGAATAAGCGCGAAGATGCGCAAACTATCGAGGTACATCCACGGCTGGTTGAACGCCGCTCTGTTGCTGATGGGCCATTTATTGATTACCGCCGATAACTTAGCAACCTAAGTTGAAAGCCATTCCGCGTTAAGTGTTTCAGTATCACCGAGGTAATCTAATAACCAACTTAACGCTGGAGATGTGTTTTTTTCAACCCAAGTTAGGCAGCAAGGGCTTGGTGGAAATGGTTGTACTAATGCCAATTCCACTAACTTCCCTTCCTCGCATAAAGGGGTTGCACGGTGTTCGGGCACCATGCCCACACATAGCCCATTGACTAAACATGCCAAACCATTTTCCCAATAAGGCACAACAAGACGCCGCTGGTTATCAAGGGCCCATGTGTCTCTTTTGGGTAAATTACGGGAGGTATCTTCTAAGCATAAACTGGGGTATTCACGCATTTGTTCATCCACCAACTTACCTTCTATTTTGGCTAATGGGTGCTCAGGGCTCGCAACACACATCCAAGACATGAAACCCATATCACGAAAACTATATCTTTCACCAATGGGGGAAGCACGTGTTGCGCCAATCGCCACATCAACACGACCATCAGCTAAAGCATCCCAAACACCATTAAACACTTCAGGGTGAATATACAGTTCAATATCAGGAAAATGACGATAGAAATCTAGAATGAGTTGTTCTGTGCGCTGCGGTTTGACAATGCAGTCAACTGCGATACTAAATTGACCACGCCAACCATTTGCGACTTGTTGGCATTGATGTCTGGTATCTGTCATTTTTTTGATAACAGAACGACTTTGTTTAATAAATATTGCCCCAGCCTCGGTAAGAACTACATCACGATGGCGACGTTCAAATAAAGGGACAGCAAGCCATTCCTCAATTTGTTTTACCGTATAGCTAATCGCAGATGGAACACGGTGCAACTCATCGGCAGCACCACTAAAACTTCCCGTACGAGCCACTGCATCAATGACTTCGAGCGCATGAGCTGACCACATAACATCTCCTTTCAAAAATTTTGATAGCAAGATCCAAATATTACCGTTTCACAACATAAAAAAATAGCCTATACAATAGAACTACTGTTAACATTTTTTTAAATATCAAATAAGTAATAATTATGACGAATACTGTGAAAAAAAATTCCCCTGGGTTTATGATTTACCTTGCAGGGTTAAGCATGCTGGGGTTTTTAGCGATTGATATGTATCTACCTGCTTTTGGGGCAATGCAAAACTCACTGCATACCACAGAAGGGGCTATCAGCGCTTCTCTCAGTATATTTTTAGCTGGTTTTGCTTTTGCTCAGCTTCTATGGGGACCATTATCAGACAAACTTGGTCGTAAACCTGTGCTTATCGTTGGGTTGGCTATTTTCATTTTAAGCAGCCTAGCTATTTTTTGGGTTGAAACTGCGACACAACTCTTAACTTTGCGTTTTCTACAAGCTGTCGGTGTCTGTTCTGCGGCCGTTTTATGGCAAGCTCTCGTTATTGACCGCTATGATGAAGCAAGCACGCAAAAAGTTTTTGCTTCTATTATGCCATTAGTCGCTTTATCCCCTGCTTTGGCGCCTTTATTAGGTGCTTGGGTTTTAGAACACCAAACTTGGGAAGCCATTTTTCTGATCCTCATGGCCGTAGGTATATTACTTTTATTACCAACGTTATTTTTGAAGAATGTTTCTGTCAAAAACATCACGGATGAAAAACAACCCAAAACTAAAGTCTCTTTTGCTAACTTGTTAAGTTCACCTATTTTTAGTGGTAATGTACTTGTTTATGCCTCTTGTAGTGCTGGCTTTTTCGCTTGGTTAACGGGCTCGCCATTTATTTTGCGGAATATGGGGTTTAACCCAGCAGATATAGGCTTAAGTTATATCCCTCAAACCTTAGCTTTCATTGTTGGTGGCTATGGCTGTCGTATTGTATTAGCAAAAGTTCGCGCTGAAACTTTATTCCCTCTATTATTGACGGGTTATGCAGTAAGCATGGCAATCTTATTCATTATAGCTATCTACAGTACTCCGTCACTAACTATGATTTTGATCCCATTTTGCTTTATGGCGGCGATGAATGGGGCCTCCTATCCAATCGCTGTTTCGAAAGCATTAAATGCATTCCCGAGTGCAAGTGGTAAAGCGGCGGCATTACAAAATGCCTTGCAATTAGGGTTATGTTTTTTAGCCAGCTTGCTCGTTTCTGCTCTTACTTTCGACCCACTTCTGGCAACAACGGGGGTAATGGC
Organism: Providencia sp. NPDC089933; assembly: GCF_049545585.1. NCBI lineage: Bacteria > Pseudomonadati > Pseudomonadota > Gammaproteobacteria > Enterobacterales > Morganellaceae > Providencia > Providencia sp. NPDC089933. The sequence continues at coordinate 434,216 of NZ_JBMWDT010000001.1, read as the reverse complement.
TGCAACCATCATTCCAATGACGATTGGTTATTTTATGCAACGTTGTTCCAGCAATAGTGAAAAAGCGCTAAAACATGCCGATTGCCAAGCCGATTGATAACAACATATGATTCACTTTAAACCATGCCGCAAGCTTAGCGGCATGGTTTTCGTTTATTAACCAATAAAAATACTCCCAACTTCCCACCGCGAATATTCAGTTATTCATGACAAATAATCTTATCTGTTATTTAGATACTCAAAGACTAAAAACTGTATCTACTTCATATATTTCTAATATTTAAAGCGTATTTCACTAAAATAGAGGGATTTTATTTTTTTATCTACTAAGATATAGATTTTCTATAGTTAATTTTCTTGTTAGAAAGCGTTATCATTGCCATATCAAATAATGAGTGCTCAAGAATGATGTTGAAACAGTATTATCCACCAGATGAATTAAAATCCTTTGTTAGTTCAATTTTGATCATTAAAGAATTTTCAGGAACAATTAAAATTTTTCCAGGAACTGGTGCTGAAATTTGGGTTTCATCAGATTCTTTTTGCATGTCAACAGAAAAACATTCAACAACAGACTCTTTCCAATTAATTATTCCTAGAGTCAATACATTCACGGCTAATCCTAACCATTCAAAAGTAATGGTGTTGCGTATACGCCATGATGCACTGCGCTTTTTACTTCCCCTTAGTACGTTTAATTACACTGATAGGCCTATGGCTCTGAGTGAAATATGGCAAGATCGCTGGTTTGAGTCCTTAGCCAACTCATCATTTAAAGAACTTTTAGATTGCTTCAATCGAACTAAAGCCAATAAAAAGCCTCATTTTATCGATGACATTTTAGAATTGCTGTATCGCAACCCTACAAAAAAAATAACAGAACTTGCTGAAGAAACAGGATTACATGTACGGGTTATTCAAAAAGAGTTTTTAAAAGAGTATGGCATTACCCCAAAACGTTATCAGATCAATTGCCGCTTAGAGCATGTTTTGAAGAGTATGGTAGTAGAACAAGATACATACCGATGGTTTGAAACAGGCTATTATGATCAGTCCCACTTTTATCGCGATTTTAAAAGATACTTTACTATGACCCCGTCGGCATTTTTAAAATCAGAGTATTCGCTTTTTTACAATACAAAAACTAAGTACCCATTAAGATAGTTCTTAATACATAAGGAGAAAGGAATGAGTATTGTTGTGTATGCCCAAATTACGACGGAAAAATCAGATGGGTATTTGACGCGAGAAATCGTTCGTGACTTAGCAAAATTAAGTCGCCGAGAGAAAGGATGCATTCAATATGATCTTATGGCTAAAGAAAATGGTTACATTGTTTTCGAAGAGTGGGAAAATACTCAAGCGCTAGAGATGCATAAAAATAGTCCACATTTCAAACGTCTAGTCGATGCAATTGAGCGTGATAACGCTAGTTTTTCAGTCAACTTCAGTGAAAAATAACTAGTTGACGTTTAAGGTTAGCCATTAATAAAAATTTCACCCTCTTTTATTAATTTTAACTTATTGTAATTAGCGGAATTGTAGAATTAGATTATTAAACACGCCCGATAAATTAATTCCCCCTTCGTAATTGACCTTGGCTATAGCACCATAAACCGCTGCTATAGCCTAATTAGATAAAGTAATCAAACCTAACTAACAGCTTAAGACCCCTTAAAGGTAATATTTACTAAGGCTCATTAGCTTCTATTGTTTCATTAGTTTGTTGTAAAAACTTTTCTTGTTCTTTTTGGTTCAAAACACGTTCAACCGTATCAACGATTGCCTGAGTCTGAGGATCGATTTCAATATTCACTTTGTCCCCTAAACGTTTTTGACCTAATGTAGTTCGCTCCAAAGTCTCTGGGATCAAATGCACACAAAAACGATTATTGATGACATCACCTACAGTTAAGCTGATACCATCTATGGCAACAAACCCTTTATGTAAAATATATTTCATCAATGATTTATCGTGAATCGCCAACCAAATTTGATGGTTATCTTCTGAGGTGAAAATTTTACTGATTTCTGCAGTTGTCATAATATGACCAGAAACAACATGCCCCCCAATTTCATCACCGTATTTAGCAGCACGTTCAATATTAACCACATCCCCTTCTTTTAGTGCGCCAAGGTTGGTTAAACGTAATGTTTCTTTAATGAGATCAAAGCTAACCTTTTCACCATCAATTTTTGTCACTGTAAGGCAACAGCCGTTATGTGCAACAGATGCCCCTGTTTCTAAGCCGACTAATAATTCAGGGGTAAATTTCATTACATGAGTACGAAAATTAGCTCTTTCAGTGATTTCTATAATAGGAGCTGTAGCTTGGACAATGCCTGTAAACATAATAAATCTCAGTGTAGTGAATTAATGACTTCAGTTTACATAAGAATTCTTAGAGATCTATCTTATTTGAGTGATAAGCGACAGACCAATTCACTGGCAAACTAGCGATATAACCAGCACCTAGGTTTAAAAATGCTTTTTTATTACATTCAATTATATCATTATTGGATTCTCTCTAGAAAAGGGATAGAATGAGCGGTTTTTATTAAAGCTTATACTTTAAGTAAATCATTTATTTTTCTAGTTTTTTTCCTATTACTCGTTTTATTATGAAGGTGTATGCGTGCAGAAATATTTTACAGAAGCGCGTAGCTTGCTGGCACTCGGTATTCCTATTGTTTTAGCTCAATTTTCACAAACTGCAATGGGGTTTGTGGATACTATTATGGCTGGAAGCATTAGTGAAATAGAGATGTCCGCAGTTGCAGTTGGGGTTTCAATCTGGCTGCCCGCTATTCTTTTTGGGCAAGGGCTATTGATGGCATTGACGCCTATTGTCGCTCAAATGAATGGGTCAGGTCGCCGAAATTTAATTGGCGATCAGGTTCAGCAAGGTCTATGGCTTGCATTGTTCTTAGCGTTGGGCATTATGTGTTTGCTCTATAATAGCCAGTTAATCATTCATAACATGCCGCACATTGATGCTGAATTAGCCGATAAATCAGTGCGATTCTTACATGCAATCATGTGGGGAGCGCCAGGATACCTATTTTATCAAGTCTATCGTAGCCAATGTGAAGGTTTATCGAAAACGAAACCGGGGATGGTTATTGGTTTTCTTGGTTTGATGGTGAATATTCCTATCAATTATATCTTTATTTATGGGCACTTTGGAGCACCTGCACTAGGTGGTGTCGGTTGTGGTGTTGCGACAGCTACAGTGTATTGGGCTATGTGCATAATGATGAGATGGTATGTGAAACGAGCGCATTCTCAGCGTGATATTCGCCCTACTCTAGTTTTTACATCGCCAAATCCATTAATTTTAAAGCGCATCATTGTATTGGGTACTCCTATTGGTTTAGCTCTGTTCTTTGAAGTCACATTATTTGCTGTTGTTGCACTATTAGTTGCACCGTTAGGTGTCATAGCCGTTGCCGGTCACCAAGTTGCTCTTAATTTCAGCTCAGTGATGTTTATGTTCCCATTATCATTAGGGATCGCTGCAACAATCCGGGTTGGTTATAATTTAGGGCAAAAATCTACCGAGGCCGCTAAAGTTTCATCTTACACTAGCTTAGCGGTTGGCTTAATGGTGGCTTGTATTACTGCTATTTTAACTATCGTATTCCGTGAGCCAATTGCGATGATGTATAACAAAAACCCGGAAGTTGTGGCTTTAGCGTCTAGTTTGATGCTATATGCCGCAATTTATCAATTATCAGATTCCGTACAAGTTATTGGTGCTGGTATCCTACGGGGTTATAAAGATACACGTTCTATTTTCTTTATTACTTTTACTGCTTACTGGCTACTAGGATTACCTGCAGGCTATATCTTAGCCTTAACCGATATTGTTGCTCCAGCCATGGGGCCTAAAGGGTTTTGGATTGGTTTTATAATTGGCTTAAGCGCAGCAGCCATTGGTATGGCAACACGGATTATGTGGCTTCATAAACAATCTGAAGAGTTTATTTTAGTTCGTTCGACTCGCTAATTGACGGTTTTTTAAGCTTTTAACTGTACGGGAAGATGTATTTCGCATCAGATAGTTTTAAATACGAGCAAACTATCGCAAAAATACATTTTCCCCTTGCCAGATGCGCATCATAACGTTAATATTCGTTCCCGTTGTCAGCTAGATAATTTTTTAATGCGTCCGTAGCTCAGTTGGTTAGAGCACCACCTTGACATGGTGGGGGTCGGTAGTTCGAGTCTACTCGGACGCACCATTTCTAGTGAACAACGCTTGTTAATTTTCAATGCGTCCGTAGCTCAGTTGGTTAGAGCACCACCTTGACATGGTGGGGGTCGGTAGTTCGAGTCTACTCGGACGCACCATTTCAAGTTAACTCAAAGCATACTCTTTCAGTGCGTCCGTAGCTCAGTTGGTTAGAGCACCACCTTGACATGGTGGGGGTCGGTAGTTCGAGTCTACTCGGACGCACCATTTTGCTAACCTCCTCCTATTGATTCTAATATTTTCCTTGATTGTCTGTCGATCTTCCCTTACTTTGTTGCGCAACAAAATAAATCGCAAACTATTTACTGAGTATTTGATCTGAGTGACGACTTCTTTCAATTTAAGAAAATTTGATTTGTCTCACAGTTTTTTGTTGTCTATAATACTCATGCTGGCTGAAAGGTTTCAACAGCAATAAATCAGTGTGTTAGCTTTAATTGAATTTGTCATCTACACTATAATAAGAATCAAAATGAGATAAATTTTAGCGTAAAATGAATTAACCACCAGACTGTCGCCTATTCTTATAAATGAGTTGCGCAACACATTTTATCATGCGCACTAAGCATCGGCGACAATACCGATTTCCTTTATAACCTTAGATAGACTGCCATGAAAAAAACCAAAATTGTTTGTACTATCGGTCCAAAAACCGAATCAGAAGAAAAACTGACCCAACTCCTTGATGCTGGCATGAACGTTATGCGCCTCAACTTCTCTCACGGTGACTATGAAGAACATGGTCAACGTATCAACAATCTTCGCTCTGTGTGCGCAAAAACTGGTAAACAAGCAGCTATCCTGCTGGACACAAAAGGTCCTGAAATTCGTACCATGAAATTAGAAGGTGGTAACGACGTCTCTCTTGTTGCCGGTCAAACCTTTACTTTTACGACAGATACTTCCGTTATCGGCAATAAAGATAAAGTTGCTGTCACTTATGCAGGGTTAACTTCTGATTTAGAAGTAGGTAATACTGTATTAGTCGATGATGGCTTAATTGGCATGAAAGTCACTAGCATCACTGCTACTGAAGTTATTTGCGAAGTCTTAAATAACGGTGACCTCGGTGAGAAAAAAGGGGTTAATCTACCCGGCGTTTCAATTGGCTTACCCGCATTAGCCGAAAAAGATAAAGAAGACTTAGTTTTTGGTTGCCAACAAGGTGTGGATTTTGTAGCTGCCTCTTTTATCCGTAAACGTTCTGATGTAGAAGAAATTCGTGCTCACCTGAAAAAACACGGCGGCGAAAACATTCAAATTATCTCTAAAATTGAAAATCAAGAAGGTCTAAATAATTTTGATGAAATTTTAGAAGCATCTGATGGCATCATGGTTGCACGTGGTGATTTAGGGGTAGAGATCCCTGTTGAAGAAGTTATTTTCGCGCAAAAAATGATGATTGAGAAATGTGTTGCAGCACGTAAAGTGGTTATTACTGCGACCCAAATGTTAGACTCAATGATCAAAAACCCGCGCCCGACTCGTGCAGAAGCAGGGGATGTTGCAAACGCGATTTTAGATGGTACCGATGCAGTGATGCTATCAGGTGAAAGTGCAAAAGGTAAATATCCTGTAGAAGCTGTCACTATTATGGCAACGATTTGTGAGCGCACTGATAGTGTGATGCAAACTCGCATCGATAACCAAAAACCAAGCCAGCGTTTACGTGTTACTGAAGCGGTATGCCGTGGCGCAGTAGAAATGTCTGAAAAATTAGATGTTCCTCTGATTGTTGTTGCAACATACGGCGGTAAATCAGCAAAATCGGTTCGTAAATATTTCCCAACCGCACCTATTCTTGCATTAACAACTAACGAAGAAACTGCTCGTCAGTTATTATTAGTCAAAGGCGTGATCCCGATGATTGTTGGTGGGTTTACTTCTACTGACGACTTCTATCGTGAAGGTAAACGTGCAGCGTTAGAAAGTGGTTTAGCGGTTTCAGGTGATGCTGTTGTTATGGTATCCGGCGCATTAGTACAAAGCGGTACGACCAATACTTCATCTGTTCATGTGCTCTAAATAAACTCTCATAAGTTGTATGCAAAAAGGCCGATGGTAATTAATTTAACCATCGGCCTTCTTATTTAAAGTTAACATTTTGTGCTGTCCTGAAGTAACTATTTACTTATTTTGTACCCCCAAGTAAATATTCTCTTATCATTATTAGTGTAAAATCAAAAAAAGCCCTTAAATTGGTCAAATAACCGCCATCATTGTTCTTGATTTAAATTTTTCTTCTTTTTCCTAGTACTAATATTAAAGTATTTCTAGCAAAACTTTATATTTAGTACTAGCATAAGACTAAGTAAGTGCCATACCCTAATTTTCATTAGGTTGTTTTAAAGGGATATAGCAAGCTTTAAGATAACAGTCTTGGCTCTATTGTTTGGTGACTTGCTTTTTTATATTTTCAAGATAAATCAATCTAGAGGGTAAAATAATGATTCGTACTAAAATTGTACTGGGCTCTATCGTATTAGCTTCAGCATTACTAGCGGGTTGTTCTAACAGCACTGAAGTGCAAAAACTCTCTTCAGACGTACAAACTCTGAATGGTAAAGTTGATCAACTGAGCAACGACGTTCAGTCTCTGCGTTCTGACGTACAGACAGCTCAAGAAGAAGCAGCTCGCGCTAACCAGCGCTTGGACAACCAAGTTCGCACTTACAAAAAATAAGTTCGATTTGGTCGTTATTTAGTCGAAAAGACGCTTCTTTGAAGCTAGTAGCATTTATGAGGGCCTATGAAAATAGGCCCTTATTTTATTGAAATTATTGCGTTATTGCAGAAGAGCGGTACTTAGCCGGTAGCAATGCTCCAACTTTACCATCATAGATAGGTTCAGGTTGTGAGATACTAAAGGGTTCAATAGGAACTAAACCTTGCTGTGTTTGGCTTTCAGTATCAGGAATACTATTACCTTGATCATTATTGACCCTCACAGGCATACCAGAACGCCTTGCCAGTTCTTTTTCTACTAAGCCCTTGTCAACCCCTTCATTTTCTAAAAAACGCTTGAAATCGTCAGACAATTTGATTGGCATCGTTTGTGGGTCATCACTGCTTGTCCGAGATAACGGTTGATGTACTTCAATATAATAGCTTCCATCCGCTTCTTTAGAATATTTCACCGGTTGGTCAATAACTTGGACCCGTGTTCCTTTTGGTACTGTTTTGAATAATGCTTCAATATCATCAGGCCGTAAGCGAATGCATCCCGAACTAACTCTCATGCCAATACCAAAGTCTGCATTAGTACCATGAATTAAATATTCACCTCGACCATAAGATAACCGTAACGCATATAGCCCCATCGGATTTTCTGGTCCCGCAGGAACTACCGCAGGCAAAGTTATCCCCTCTTTGGCATAATTTTTACGAATGTTTGCTGTTGGTGTCCATGTAGGGTCTTTAATTGATTGGCTGACAGATGTCACCATTTCAGGCGTGTCACGCCCCAATTGACCAATACCTATTGGGTAAACAATAACATTTTCACTATTCGCAGGGTAATAATATAAACGAAGCTCAGCGAGGTTAATGACAATCCCCGTTCTTGGTGTAGCGGGTAATAGCATTTGTGCGGGGATGATCAGTTCCTTGCCCGCTTCAGGAAGGTAAGGGTCTGTCCCAGGGTTTGCTTCTAACATACCCAATAAGCCTATTTGGTAATCACTGGCGATAGCTTCTAACGGGCGCCCATCATTTGGTACAACATACGTCAGGTTTTCCCCGATTAGGCGTGTATTACTGTCAGGTAATGGATACTCTTTTGCCTGAGCCGGAGCCAACAAGGCACTCATGACAAACAAACTTGCCGCCGTCAAAACTCTTTTCATACCTACTCCAAGGAAAATGGTGTTCTTACAATAATGCAATGATTATTGCTCATAATAGCAACTATCTTGCATATCTTTAATACTAAATAAATATTTTAGTTAATAATTAGCACTGAGCTAATCCATAATAATTAGTCTAATAATAATAACTTAATTAAATACATGAGTTTAGAGTAGCATAGAAAAGAAAAAAGATTGGCGAGGAGAAAGGGAGCAAACTGTACTCCCCTGATATTATTATGCTAATTGACCTGCACGAGCTAAAATTGAGCGGATCATGGCATTTAAGCCTTGTGTACGTGAAGGGGTTAAATGCTGCTCCAATGCTAATTGCTCAAAAAAAGACTTAACATCGAGCCCTAATATTTGTTGCGCGGTTTTGCCTTGAAAAAGAATAATGACAATTGCCACTAGCCCTTTAACTATTGCTGCATCGCTGTCACCAGCAAACATAATAGCCCCGTCCGATTGCTTTTGCATGTCAATCCAAACCTGACTTTGGCAACCTGCAATCAAATTATTATCACTTCTTTGTGCTTCAGTTAAGTCAGGTAAACGTCCACCAAGTTCAATCATATATAAATAGCGTTCTTCCCAATCCTGACAACGGGAAAAGTTACGTAATAACTTATGTTCATCGGGTAATGCGGGCATACTGATTTCCTTTACCAAAACAATCTGTTTTATGTGCTAGCCTAACAATTTTTTAATTCGCTGTAACGCACTGAATAAAGAATCGATTTCTTCTTTGGTCGTGTAAATCCCCACAGAAGCTCGGCACATAGCAGGAACATGATAGTGTTCCATTAATGGTAAAGCACAATGGTGCCCTGTACGTATCGCTATTCCATATCTATCAAGAAAAGACCCGACATCATAAGCATGGTGTTGCCCTAAATTAAATGCCAGTACCCCTTCCCGTTTATCATTACCATATAATGTGACTGACGGTATTTCTTGCAGTTTTTCCGATGCGTATGCCATCACTTGAGCTTCATGAGCAAATACATCCGCCAAATTTAGTGCATTCAAATAATCAAATGCCGCCCCTAAACCTATAATGGCACTAACATTCGGGGTACCTGCTTCAAAACGCCATGGGGCATCAGCAAATGTGATACCTTTGGTCAAGCTGACTTGGCGGATCATCGCCCCACCGCCTTCCCATGGTGGCATATTATCAAGGACCGCTTTTTTACCGTAAAGTACCCCAATCCCTGTCGGCCCATATAATTTATGGCCGGAAAAAACGTAAAAATCACAGTCTAAGGCTTGTACATCAACTTGCTGATGCATAGCACCCTGCGCACCATCAACAAGAATGGCAATCTCACTCCCTTTCGAAGCCGCAATAGCCCTTGCTTGTTTGATGATATCTTGTACAGGGTTAACCGTTCCTAATACATTGGAAATATGCGCAAAACTCAATAAACGAGTGCGAGCATCAATAAATTCATTGAGTGAATCTAGCTGCAACCTTCCATCATCAGAAATCGGAATAACACGGATCTCGAAACCGATTTCTTCAGCCAACATATACCAAGGAACAATATTCGCATGATGTTCCATTTCCGTGATAACTATATTATCCCCTTCATGGAAATACTTGCGGCCAAAGCTATTTGCAACAAGATTAATGCCTTCCGTGGTGCCTTTCACAAAGACAATTTCTTCATTTGATGCAGCATGGATAAAATTAGCCGCTTTTTGGCGCACTTCTTCCATCATCGTGGTTGCATTAGCACTGAGAGTATGAATTCCACGGTGTACCGCAGCATAGTGATGCAACGTGAACTCACTTTCTTTCTCAATAACTTGCAGCGGTTTCTGTGCACTAGCAGCAGTATCTAAATACACCAAAGGATGATTATTGATTAGTTGAGATAAGGCAGGAAAGTCCTGCCTTACTGAAGCTACATTGAACAGCATAGGTATTAAACCTCCGCTAAGCGCTGGCGGATGTTTGCCATCACAGCGTGTTTTAATTCTTCCGATTCAATAGATTCTGTTAATTCAGCAGCAAATGCGATAATAATCATATGTTTTGCTGCTTTGCCATCGATTCCCCTTGAACGCAGATAAAATAATTGCTCATCATCGATTCGACCAACTGTTGCACCGTGACCGCATTTTACATCATCAGCATAAATTTCAAGTTGTGGCTTAGTATCAATTTCTGCTTTTTCCCCTAACAATAATGTATTGTTAGTCATTTGACCGTCTGTTTTCAACGCATTTGGCGCAACTTTAATCATACCATTAAACACGGCATTGCTATTGTCCATAGCAATGACTTTATGCCACTGCTGGCTGTTACAGTAGCCTTTGTTATGCTCAAGATAGGTTCGAGTATCTGCAATTTCACTGCCCTTCGGTAATAGCAAACTATTAAGTTCGAAATCGCTATTTTCCCCATCAAGACGTGCGCTAGTATGGTTACGGGTTAATGAGGCACCGAGTAAAAAACTACTGCTTTTTACTCTGCTATCGCGCCCAACAATAATATCATTGTGCGCAAAATGCTGGGCTTGTTCATTTTCTACATTCAATTTGAAATGGCTAAAATCAGCATTATCACCCACTTCAACGGTTAAACGACTTCCCGTCATGTGAGCTTGACCATTTAAGCTTACAAAATGTTCAATTACCTGTGCTTTACTATTGGCTTCTAAACTTAAGTGGTAACGATATTGGCTAAGATTTGTTGCTTGTGTACCCTGATTACCACTAGAGATATTCAATAAATAAAGTGGTTTTTCAGCAATTTTATTCGCCGATAAAGAAATTACCAACGGTTGCACCGCTAAACTTTCTGTTAAATGTAAAAAAATTTCACTATTAACTGGAGATGGCAGCAAATCTTGGTTATCGAGTAAAGCGACTTGGAATGGCCCCATATCGATAGAACTTAACGCAGAACTATAACGACCATCAACTAACACAATGCGGTATGCATCAATGTGTAGAGCTAAGGCTTCGCATTCCGCTGCAGCAACATCTGCTTCACTAAAACGATACTCCGTTTCTAATACACTATTTAATGGCGTGTAATGCCAGTCTTCATGACGAAATGTAGGTAAACCGACATGCTTTGCCATTTCCCAATGGGTTTTAGCATGTTGTGAGTTCGCCCCATGACGCTGTTCATATAATGTCGCAAAACGTGACATTGCGCGCTCATTGAGCGCAGCAACTTGAGCACGTTTCTCTGCTTTCTCACTGTTGGTCAATAAGCCAGCCATAACCTTGCTCCTCAAGTTTTTTCGCTAAACTGAAATCACCCGATTTGATGATTTTCCCTTGATAAAGCACATGGACAAAATCTGGCTTCACATAATCCAAAATACGCTGATAGTGAGTCACAATTATGAATGAGCGATCAGGCGAACGCAGAGAGTTAACCCCATTTGCCACAATTTTCAACGCATCGATATCCAAGCCTGAATCCGTTTCATCTAAGATACACAGTTGCGGCTCAAGTGCTGCCATTTGCAAGATATCATTACGTTTTTTCTCACCACCAGAGAAGCCTACATTCACTGAACGCGCCAGTAAGTCTTCGGGCATTTCCAATAGTTTGATTTTATCTTCGATAAAGTCTTGGAAATCAAAGCGATCTAAAGCTTCTTGCTGACGATATTCTCTTACCGCATTCACCGCAGTTTGTAGGAAAAACTGATTACTTACACCAGGAATTTCAACGGGATATTGAAAGGCTAAAAAGACGCCCTCACCTGCACGCTCTTCAGGGTCTAGCTCAAACAGGTCTTTACCTTTAAATGTCACTTCACCACTATCAACTTCATATTCTTCACGGCCTGCGAGAGTGGCTGACAATGTACTTTTACCAGAACCATTCGGCCCCATGATGGCGTGGACTTCCCCTGGTTTTACTTCCAGAGATAACCCTTTTAAAATCTCATTCCCTTCTACACTCACGTGTAAGTTTTTAACACTTAACATATTCACATGCCTTTAGCGCTTAAGCGCAAATAAACTCATATTAGGATCAGCCAACGCTGTGTTCTAAGCTGATCGCCAGCAATTTTTGTGCTTCTACGGCAAATTCCAACGGAAGCTCCGAGAACACATCCTTACAGAAACCATTTACAATCATTGAAATGGCATCATCTTCGCTAATGCCACGTTGTAAACAGTAAAACAGCTGGTCTTCCCCTATACGTGAGGTTGTTGCTTCATGTTCTAATTGTGCCGTATTATTTTTTACTTCCACATAGGGAAAAGTATGTGCTCCGCATTGTGTCCCTATTAACATAGAGTCACACTGGGTAAAGTTACGCGCGTTATGAGCACTCGGTAAAATTTTCACTAATCCGCGATAACTGTTCTGACTTTTACCTGCTGAAATCCCCTTGGAAATAATTGTAGAACGCGTATTTTTCCCAATATGGATCATTTTCGTTCCAGTATCAGCTTGTTGATTACCATTGGTTAATGCAACGGAGAAAAATTCACCTACTGAGTTATCACCTTTGAGAATAACACTTGGGTATTTCCATGTAATAGCAGAACCGGTCTCAGACTGTGTCCATGACATTTTAGAATTTTCACCTTCGCATAATGCACGTTTAGTCACGAAGTTTAAAATCCCACCCGTTTCGCTATCACCACCAGAAAACCAATTTTGCACCGTTGAATACTTCACTTCTGCATCTTTGTGAATAATCACTTCAACCACAGCAGCATGGAGCTGGTAGCTATCACGGACAGGCGCTGAACACCCTTCGATATAACTCACGTAGCTCCCTTCATCAGCGATGAGGATAGTACGTTCAAATTGGCCTGTTTTCGCCGCATTAATCCTAAAATAGGTTGAAAGCTCCATAGGACAATGCACCCCTTTCGGGACATAAACAAACGTACCATCTGATGCAACCGCAGCATTGAGTGCCGCAAAAAAGTTGTCATGACTTGATACAACAGTACCTAGGTATTTTTGTACCAGTTCTGGATATTCTTGGATCGCTTCACTAAACGAACAAAAAATAACGCCATGTTTGGCAAGGTCATCACGATATGTCGTCGAAACGGAAACCGAGTCAAAAATAGCATCAACCGCGACGGCTTTCCCTTCACGAACCGGAACACCTAGTTGATTAAACGCTTCTTCAACTTCTGCCGTTAAATAACTATTGGTTTCAGCAACACCAGTACCTTGAGTTGCACCTGATTGAGAACCGCACGTATCATCACACGCACCACATGATGGTGCAGAGTAATAGCTATAATCTTGATAATCTAAGCTTGGATAATTCGCCTTAAGCCAATGTGGCTCCTCCATGCCTTTCCAATGATTAAAAGCATCGAGGCGGAATTGTAGCATCCACTCTGGTTCATTACGTTTTGCTGAAATGGCGCGGATCACATCTTCGTTGATCCCTTTTTCCATTTCATCCGTTGCGACTTCAGTAAAGAAGCCTTCTTTATAACGCTGGTCATCAAGCCAGCTTTGAACATCATCGCCAACTTCTACATTGCTCTGTGACATAATCTGACTTCACATGTTAAACGCCGAAGCTTTCACCACACCCACAGGCATGTTGTGCTTTCGGGTTATTGAATTTGAAAATTTGATTCAGCCCTTCTTGGACAAAATCAACGACTGTACCATCAATAAATGGCATTGCTTCTTTTGGCACATAAAGACGTGCGCCATCGAGTTCAAATAACAGGTGTTGGTCTGTTGGGTTTTCGATCATTTCAAATACATAACCGAAACCTGCGCAGCCAGACTGTTTTACGCCCAGTGAAAGCCCTTTCGTATTTGGGTTTTGCACCATCAATTTTTTGATTTGTTTTGCAGCGCTTTGTGTCAGGCTAACTCCCTGCCAACTGTTTTCATCAAATGAAAATGTCTCTACACCGTCAGTCATATTGACCCCACATTTCTTATGGCTTTTCAGCCTGTTATCAGGAGATTAACTCTGTCTACCCTATGGTAATGATTAGCTATTCTACTTCAACCATTTGTTTTAAGAGGTTATAGCTATTTTAGTTCTTTTTTTATTCATTATGAGCTTATCGAATCACCAATAATGTCTTTCTTATCACTTAACTTATTGAAATAAGAAAAATAAAATAGAACTATTTTTTTATTTGATTTTGTACTGAATAATACAATTAAATGACACAAATTAATAAAGATGTATTTATTATACAACTTTATTAATGCGATAAAAAACGAATTTACGGATAAAACAGCAGATAAAAACACTACTAATAGGAAGGTTATTGGTGGCTTTTAGCTACTCAAAGCCTACAAGCCACCTAAGCATAGCTGTGATTATTCAAATAATACCGCAGTCGTTAGACGGGAAGTACAACACAGTTTTCCTTGTTCATTGAATATTTCAATATTCCAAACTTGCTGGCGACGCCCTAAGTGAATAGGTTTGCAAATGCCTTTAACAACCCCCGAACGCGCTGCACGGACATGGTTTGCATTAATTTCTAGACCAACCACTCTTTGCTCACCTTCCGTACATAAATAACCCGCTATTGACCCTAAAGACTCAGCAAGCACCACGGAAGCGCCACCATGAAGTAAACCAAACGGTTGTTTAGTTCGCTCATCAACAGGCATTGTTCCCTCTAAATAATCATCACCAAATGCTGTGATCTCAATACCAATATGCCCTAACATGCACGTTTTTGACATTTCAGCTAATTGTTGCAAATTAAATTGACGTTTCCAAATCATTAAACTATCTCCAACAGTGCTTGAATCGGGTGTTTTATAACTGTATTTTCCATACGCTTCACTTGGCTACGGCAAGAATAACCGGGGCTTAAGCAACGCTCTTTTGGTAAAGAGGCCATCGCTCCTTTCCAAGATAAGTTATAAATTCCTTTGGAATTTTCAAGGTTTGCCACTTCATGACCGTAAGTTCCCGCCATTCCACAGCAACCCACACTGACATTATTCAGTTTGTGGCCAAAACGTGCAAATAAGCTTGCCCATTGGCTCGCACTATTTGGTAAAGCCGTTGATTCCGTACAATGCCCAAAAAAGTACCAAGGCTCAGCTGCATTTACTTTGGCATTTTGTGGTGCAGGTAAACTCACTAACCATTCATGAGCCAACATTACAGTAAACTGGCACTGTTCTTTTCCTAAAATTTCATGGTATTCATCGCGATAACATAAAACTAATGCAGGGTCGACGCCAACCATGGGTAACTTTAATTTTGCTACGCGATTTAAAAAGTCTGCGGTTCTACGTGCTGTTTTCGCAAATTTTGCCAAAAAACCCTTAATATGCTGCGCCTTACCATTCGGTGAAAATGGTAATAAAACAGGTTTATAGCCCAATTTTTCAATTAATCGCACAAAATCTGCGACCACTTTCGCATCGTAATAGCTGGTGAAAGGGTCTTGTACTACCAACACGTATTTTTCGCGCTGAGCAGCCCCCATACCTTCTAGTTGCTCGAGTGTTACTGACACCGCAGTATGCCCCAAAAGCTCTTGTTTCAATGTAGGCTGAGAAAATAAGGGTAAATCAACCATACCTATCGTGTGTTGGCTAAGCTTTTGCACTATTGGCTGACGTAAAAAGAAATTAAATACACCTGGTACCTTAGAGAATAATGGTGCACTGCTCTCTACGTTAGCAACAATATGATCACGCACAGGGCGTAAGTAGCGACCGTGATATAAGGCTAAAAATTTCGCTCTAAATGAAGGTACATCAATTTTGATTGGGCACTGTGTTGAGCAGGCTTTGCAAGCAAGGCACCCGGCCATTGATGCTTTTACTTCGTGAGAAAAATCGTAATCTCCTTGCTTTGCCCGCCAAGTATTACGCGTTTTCTCAATTAAACCGCGTAAGGAAGGTGAGTCTTGCTTAATGCCCTTTTCGAGGTAGTCCGGAGTCACTCCTTGATCTGCTAATAGCCTTAACCATTCTCGAACAAGTGTTGCACGACCTTTAGGTGAATGAATGCGCTGACCACTCACTTTCATCGACGGGCACATAGGGCTTTTAACATCAAAATTAAAACATAGCCCATTCCCATTACACTCCATGGCTCCCCGAAATTGCTCGCGAACCTGAACAGGGATTTGCCTATCATAAGTGCCTCGTTTGATATCATCGACCTGTTTCATTGGAGCATCAAGCCCTGCTGGAGGGCAAATCTTCCCAGGGTTCAAACGGTTGTCTGGGTCAAATGCCGCTTTGATGTTACGTAATTCGCTATACAGTACGTCCCCAAAAAACTCAGGGCTATATTGTGCGCGAAAACCTTTACCATGCTCTCCCCACAGCAACCCACCATATTTAGCTGTTAATGCAACAATTTCATCAGAAATTTGTTTCATCAATATTTCTTGTTGTGGATCACACATATCTAGAGCTGGCCGAACATGTAATACCCCCGCATCGACATGACCAAACATGCCATAATTCAGATTATGGCCATCGAGTAGCGCTCGGAACTCAACAATATAATCAGCTAAATGCTCTGGTGGTACACAAGTATCTTCTACAAATGGAATTGGTTTTGCCGCACCTTTACTATTACCTAACAAGCCAACTGCCTTTTTACGCATATTATAAATGCGAGTTATATCATCAAGGTCATGACAAGTTTGATAGCCAATCACACCCGCTTGATTATTTGCCATTAACTCATCAAGTCGTTGGCACAAACTGTCTGTCAGCTGGTTAATTTCACTTTCATCATCGCCACTAAATTCAACGATATTAAGACCTAACATTTCTTTATTAGGAATATCAGTAATTAATGCTTTTACAGAGTGCCAAACGATATCTTCACGGGCTAGATTCAGCACTTTAGAATCGACGGTTTCAACAGATAATGCTTTAGCATCAACCATAAAAGGGGCATTACGCAGTGCTGACTCAAAAGAGTCATATTTTACGTTAACCAGCCTGCGTACTTTTGGCAATGGCGTGATATCAAGGGTGGCTTCAGTAATAAACGCTAAAGACCCCTCTGAACCCGTCAAAATGCGGGTAAGGTCAAATTCAGTTAATTCATCATTAAAAACATGACGTAAGTCGTAGCCTGTCAGAAAACGATTTAACTTTGGGAATTTTTCTTCAATTAATGGCCGCTGTTCTAAGCAGCGTTCTAGTACCGTTTTATAAATACGCCCGACAATAGAATCCTCGGACGCAATCGATTGGGCGAGTTCGATAGGCATAGCACGAGTATCAATGCACTCCCCCCCTAATACCATGGCTTTAACACCTAAAACGTGGTCGGATGTTTTACCGTAGACTAATGAACCTTGCCCTGATGCATCGGTGTTGATCATTCCCCCCAAGGTTGCACGGTTACTGGTCGATAGCTCAGGAGAGAAGAAATAACCATAAGGTTTTAAAAATTGGTTTAACTGATCTTTGATTACGCCAGCTTCAACTTTGACCCAACCTTGCTCGGGGTTTATTTCTAAAATACGATTCATATAGCGGGACATATCTACGACAATCCCTTCTGTTAAGGATTGCCCGTTAGTCCCTGTACCACCACCTCTTGGCGTAAAGCTAAGTTCACGATATTTGGATTGCCCGGCTACGCGTGTAATAATTTGTACATCTGCACTAGAACGCGGGAAAACAACCGCTTGAGGCAATAGTTGATAAATACTGTTGTCTGTCGCCATGGATAACCGTTCAGCGTAGCTGGTACCGTTATCACCAGTAAAACCTTGTTCTTGTAGCTCATGCAAGAACTCAATGACTAATTGACTAAGATGAGGAGCTTCTGATATACGCGGGATCATTATTAACGATGACTCTTGTTGTTTAGTGTTCGCATTACTCGTTATGTACTATCTTTACTTTAAGTTGCACAATAGCGTCTCAGGTTTATGACTTATTACCTTCACAGCTAGTAAAAACGGTACAGCCGCTGATGACATTGTCATAATGAACCATATCACAATATTGTTTTTTTTAATCGTGAAAAATAATTTCGTTATTTTCACCTAAAAATTTGCCGTATAAGCAGAATTTTCATTTATTAAGGATCAATCATTAATGGAAAAATCGCAAAAACGTTTGGATCTCCCCAAACTTATTTTCGGCCTATTGTCCATCATCTTAATGATAGCCGCCTGTTTTTGGGTACTTAATCCCTTTATTCTTGGCTTTGTATGGGCAGGAATGATGGTTATTGCAACATGGCCACTATTATTACGGCTAGAAGCGCGCTTATGGCGTAAGCGTTGGCTAGCTGCATTAGTGATGGTTCTTCTTATATTACTGTTGTTTGTTATCCCATTAGGGGTTTTGATTGGAAGTATTATTGATAATAGCACTCCATTGATTGATTTAGCCAAGTCCCCTTCAAGCCTGACATTACCAGAGCTAGAATGGCTAAATACTATACCGATGGTAGGCGAAAAAATTTATTACGCATGGCATAGCCTTGTAGCGAGTGGTGGTAACGCCCTACTCGCAAAAATCCAACCTTACTTTGGTCAAGCCGCGGGGTGGTTCGCCACACAAGCGATCAGCGCAGGGCGCTTTGTGTTTCATTTAATCTTAATGTTACTGTTTAGCGGCTTACTTTACCTTAAAGGTGAATCTGTCATGTTAGGTATACGTCACTTTGCTGTGCGCCTTGCAGGCATGCGTGGTGATGCAGCTGTTTTATTAGCAGCTCAATCAATAAGAGCGGTGGCATTGGGCGTCGTCGTGACAGCGTTAATCCAAGCTATTGTCGGTGGGATTGGCCTTGCACTTTCTGGCATTGGTTATGCTGCAATCCTCACTGTTTTACTGTTTATCTGCTGTGTTGCTCAAATAGGGCCGCTGTTGATTATGGTGCCATCTGTTATATGGTTATTTTGGACTGGTGATACCACTTGGGGAATTATTCTCGCCATTTGGGCTGCGGTTGTGGCAACAATGGACGGTGTTCTTCGTCCTTGGCTGATTAAAATGGGTGCCGATTTGCCGATGGTACTAATCTTAGTTGGGGTTATCGGGGGTATCTTATCATTCGGGATGATAGGCCTATTTATCGGTCCCGTTGTATTAGCTGTTTCATATAGTTTATTAAAAGCATGGATGAATGAGGTAGCTATGCCTAATGAGAACTTAGCTGAAACAGAGAAATTTCTTGAAGATGTGTTCATGATTAAGAAATAGTTGCAATTAATTGAAACAGGCATGTTGTCGATATACATGTCTGTTTCATTAATGATTTCATTTCTCATTAATATTTAGAAACAATATTTAACATTCTAATGTTAGTATTTAGCCTAATTTATGTTAACATAATTCTATTGGAATAATTCTCTTAAGTAACAACAAGTAAGTTTATTATTGAGAGTGTTCTTAATGCTTGTATAATATGAATACTTTATTATCTAGCCATTGAATCAAACAAACATGAAAAGCCATGCTAACCCCTTAAAGCACGGTTTTATTAACCAAATTGCTGTGTGTAGTCTTTGCCTGTCAGCCCATGATAGGCTTTTTTTTTATCTAGTTCCTCAATATGAAAATTATTCACATCAAAATTAAATCATCTGTTTTATAAGTATTGATAAGAATCAACTTCTGGTACCAAACATAAGTAAACATACTCCTTTAGCGTTATATATAACCCGCACTATTATTACTTTCATGAGCTTTATAATTAAAGTACATTTAATTACTCATCATACGTGTAATTGATTTGGAATAATTATGTTTATGTACGCAAAAAGAATTGCATAATCATTCAATCGAGTTATTTAGTATGAAATAACTCAATAATAGCTATTAACTATTGTAATAATAGATAATTTAAATTAATAAAAAAAGCCGAAAGGTTTTCACCTCTCGACTTTCATTATTAGCTCAGTAATGATTACTGATTTTCAGCGATCGTTAACCAAGTTTGCACGACAGTGTCTGGGTTTAAAGATAAACTATCAATACCTTCATCAACTAACCACTGAGCGAAGTCTTGGTGATCTGAAGGACCTTGCCCACAAATACCAACATATTTATTTTGGCGTTTAGCTGCTTGTATTGCCATCGATAGCATTGCCTTAACCGCGTCGTTTCGCTCATCGAATAGCTCAGAAACAACACCAGAATCCCTATCAAGGCCTAATGTTAATTGAGTCATATCGTTTGAACCAATAGAGAACCCATCAAAGTGCTCAAGGAATTGGTCAGCCAGCAAAGCATTCGATGGTATTTCACACATCATAATCACTTTTAAGCCGTTCTCTCCGCGCTTAAGGTCATGTTTTGCCATCTCCGCAATGACAGCCTCAGCTTGTGCGACAGTACGCACAAACGGGATCATTACCTCAACGTTCGTGAGCCCCATAGTATTACGCACGCGCTTAACGGCTTCGCATTCCAACGCAAAACATGCACGGAAGCTATCAGAAACATAACGCCCTGCACCACGGAAACCAAGCATAGGGTTTTCTTCTTCAGGCTCATAAATATCCCCACCGACTAAATTGGCATATTCATTTGATTTGAAGTCTGATAAACGCACAATAACGCGTTTTGGCCAGAAGGCTGCTGCTAACGTTGAAATACCCTCGGTTAATTTGCCCACATAGAACTCGATTGGGTCGTCATAACCGGCCATCATTTCGCGGATTTCAGTTTGTAATTCAGGAGACTGTTCATCAAATTCTAACAATGCTCTTGGGTGAACACCAATCATGCGATTGATGATAAACTCCAGTCTCGCTAAACCAACACCTTCATTTGGCAAACAAGCAAAATCAAATGCACGGTCAGGATTACCCACATTCATCATGATTTTGACACCAAGGCTTGGCATTTCACTCACTTCAGAACTGTGAATTTCAAATTCCAACTTGCCTTGGTAAACAAAGCCAGTATCACCTTCCGAGCAGGAAACAGTGACTTCTTGACCTTCTTGTAAACGGTCAGTTGCATCACCACAACCAACGACAGCAGGTATCCCTAGCTCACGAGCGATGATAGCGGCATGGCAAGTACGCCCACCACGATTAGTGACAATCGCAGCAGCTTTTTTCATGATTGGCTCCCAGTCAGGGTCTGTCATGTCTGTAACTAAGACATCACCAGCCTGAATGCGATCCATCTCACTTAAATTATGAATCACTTTTACTACACCGGAACCAATGCGGTGACCAATAGCACGCCCTTCAACTAAAACCTGTCCTTGCTCTTTGAGCTGATAGCGTTCCATGACTTGTTGATTTGAACGCACTGTTTCTGGTCTTGCTTGGACAATATATAAACGCCCATTGTGGCCATCTTTAGCCCACTCAATATCCATTGGACGACCATAATGCTTTTCAATCTGTAAAGCTTGACGAGCGAGCTCTTCAACTTCATGGTCAGCCAGAGAGAAACGATTGCGTAGGGTTTCTGGCACATCTTCAATCTGAACTTGTTTACCGTGCTCTTTACTATCGGCATACACCATTTGTAGTTTTTTAGAGCCTAGAGTACGGCGTACAATCGCAGGGCGGTTATTTTTCAAGGTTGGTTTATGGACATAAAACTCATCCGGATTTACCGCCCCTTGTACCACCATTTCACCTAGGCCATAAGCTGAGGTAATGAAAACTACCTGATCAAAACCAGATTCGGTATCAATAGTAAACATCACGCCCGAAGATGCTAAATCAGAGCGTACCATTCTTTGCACACCCGCCGACAGAGCTACTCCACGGTGATCGTAACCTTGGTGAACACGATACGAAATAGCGCGGTCATTAAACAACGAAGCAAAAACATGTTTAATCGCCACTAATACAGCATCAATCCCTTGAACATTAAGGAATGTCTCCTGTTGCCCCGCAAATGAAGCATCAGGCATATCCTCTGCGGTTGCTGATGAGCGAACAGCAAATGATGCTTCTGCTTCCCCTTCTGAAAGTTGAGCGAACGCGTCACGAATATCTTGTTCCAACTCCTTCGTCAATGGCGTATCAATCACCCATTGACGGATCTGAGCACCTGCAACAGCCAGTTGGTTCACATCATCAATATCCGTTTCATCTAGCAGGTTATAAATGCGTTGATTTACACCGCTCTGCTCCAGAAAATCATTAAACGCCTGTGCGGTTGTCGCGAAACCGTTAGGTACGGATACACCCAGATCAGATAAGTTTGTGATCATTTCACCTAAGGAGGCATTTTTACCGCCAACCCGGTCAACATCATTCATCCCTAATTGGTTATACCAAAGTACATTACACGGAGTAAGGCCATTTGTGGACATTGAAAGTGATCCTTTTATAGCAATTTAGTGACAGAGTACAAATCGTAAAAAATCTCATTGGCGAAAATTCGCCTCGTGAAATAGACTAGCACAGACATTAATAGAAGATGGACTGGTGAATCGTTCCATCAAATAAGAAAAATGTTTTGTTCTAAAAATCGCTCAAATAATGGCTATACTTTCCCTTATAAACTAATTTTTAAACTTTAAACAAAGATAATATCTCTATAAAACTAGTGATAAATACAATAAAAGATAAATAACAATGAATAAATTAGATTCGATGAACAACCCAATACAAAGAACTGTTTTCTTTATTTCAGATGGTACAGCTATCACTGCTGAAACTCTGGGGCATGCTGTCCTTTCACAATTTCCACTAGCTTTTATTTCTTATACCCTGCCTTTCGTTACCACGCCGGCCCGCGCACAAGAAATAAAACAAAAAATTGATACCATATTTGAAGAAACACAACTTCGCCCATTAGTGTTCTATTCGATTATTTCCCCTGAAGTTAGGCAAATCATCACGCAAAGTTCTGGTTTTTGCCAAGATATTGTCCAAAGTTTAGTTGCTCCAATCCAAAAAGAAGTTGGCCTTGAACCAGAACCTAAGCTCAATCGTACGCACGGCTTGTCAATGCAAAATATGATCCAATACGATGCTCGTATTGCAGCCATTGAATATACACTCGCACATGATGATGGTATTTCTCTGCGTAATTTAGACCAAGCTCAAGTCATTCTTATCGGTGTTTCTCGCTGTGGCAAAACCCCTACCAGCTTATATTTAGCTATGCAATTTGGCATTCAAGCCGCCAATTATCCATTTACTGCTGATGATATGGACAATCTAAAGCTCCCCGTGGCTCTTCGCCCTTATACCCACAAATTATTTGGCTTAACGATTAGCCCTGAACGTTTAGCTGCTATCCGTGAAGAACGCCGTGAAAATAGCCGTTATGCATCGATAAGGCAGTGCCGTATTGAAATTGCTGAAGTCGAAGCATTATTTAGGCAGAATAAAATCAACTACTTAAATACAACTAACTACTCAGTGGAAGAAATTTCAGCAAAAGTGATTGATACAATGGGTTTACAGAGACGTATATTTTGATAAAAAATATAAAATATAATTGATACAAATTACTTTGTAGGTTGAAATTAAGCCATTTTCGTTTATTGTGATCTTTATCACTGATACGGCATCTGCCTATTAAAGTTTTGAGAACCAAAATGCAAAAAACTGATGAATTACGCACTGCAAGAGTGGACAGTTTAATTACACCACAAACTCTCGCTGATGAATTTCCTATTTCCCAAAAGGTTGCCAATAACGTGACAGCGTCACGTAAGCGCATAGAACAGATCTTATCGGGGGAAGACCCGCGTTTACTTGTTATCGTCGGTCCTTGCTCAATTCATGATATTGACGCGGCAATTGAATACGCGACAAAGCTGAATGTATTAAGGGAACGTCATCAAAACCGCTTAGAAATTGTTATGCGGACTTATTTTGAAAAACCGCGCACCGTTGTTGGCTGGAAAGGACTAATTTCTGACCCAAATTTAGATAACTCCTGCCAAGTCAATACAGGAATACGCCTCGCGCGAAAATTACTAATAGAAGTTAACCAGCTTGGTTTAGCAACAGCAACTGAGTTTCTCGACATGGTTACGGGCCAATATATTGCTGACCTTATTAGTTGGGGGGCTATTGGTGCGCGAACGACAGAAAGCCAAATTCACCGCGAAATGGCTTCTGCGCTCTCCTGCCCTGTTGGTTTTAAAAATGGTACAGATGGCAATATTAATATTGCTATTGATGCAATTAGAGCCGCAAAAGCACAACATATGTTTTTGTCCCCAGATAAAAACGGTCAAATGACCATCTACCAAACCAGCGGTAACCCACATGGCCATATTATTATGCGCGGGGGGAAACAACCGAATTATTCTGCTGGGGACTTAGCCGCAGCCTGCGATAAGCTTCGCAAATTTGAACTGCCAGAGCATTTAGTCGTCGACTTTAGTCATGGTAATTGTCAAAAAATTCACCGCCGTCAATTAGAAGTCGCTCGGGATATTGCAGAGCAAATAAAGGATGGCTCTACCGCGATAAGCGGTGTAATGGCTGAAAGCTTTTTAATTGAAGGCACACAGAAAGTCATCGCTGACCAAGCTTTAGTTTATGGTCAATCGATTACTGACCCATGCCTTGGCTGGGAAGATACTGAACAACTCATTGAAATCCTTTCTCAAGCGGTTGATTCTCGCTTCAAATAGCCTAGTTTAGTATCAAACATTTCCATCACGCCCTTTAGTTATATTCTAATTAAAGGGCTTTTTAATATAAAATAACAATAATACTCAATTAAATATAATTTATTTGTATTAATAACTGTTTATTTAAATTAAAAACACAGATTAAATCAAAAAAAACTCTTGACCACCCAAACCTTAACGATAATAATTCTCACTACAGCTCGTTTTATCTATTAGCTCACTGTAAAACAACGCCATTATTCCTATTAATGACTATAAAAGACGATAAACAATAGGTTAAGTCCCCATAAAAATTCGGGTATGTATTCATCTAAGGTGCTTACTAAATTGAAATGGAGCTCTTTGCTTATTGGCAATAAATAGCAAATATAACAATGGATTGTTTTATATCGCTATCAAATTTATCAACCAAAAGGCGGGGTTGATAATAAACGCTAATAAATAAAAACGTTATATAAAATACTTTTAGCATGCCACCCAGATAATCTATCTAGGCAGCCAGCGTAACCTAAAATATAAGGAAAGGACTTCCTATGCAGTTTAAACCGATGCCTGCATCTATATTTCAAGAAAAAAAATTCCCTATTTCAACACTCACCATCGCTATTACTTTAGCCGGGTTGAGCCATTCCGTATTAGCTCAAGATGTTATCCAAGTTTCAGCCTCCCCCTTCGGTTTTGAAGAAATTGCCGTGGCTGAGCAAGTTGATGTGATTGACGCCCAAGCGCCTGAACAACAATCTGCAACTTCTGCCTTGGATTTACTAAAAGGCCAACCCGGCGTATTTGTCTCTGGGTCTAATAGCACTTATGGCCAAGGCATTCAAATGCGAGGGTATGACTCTCGGGGGGTAAAAGTCACAATAGATAACATCACTCAAGATTTTAACTCAGGGTTATATGATGCCACTTTTATCGACCCGACTTTGATTAACAAAGTGTATATCCACAAAGGCTCCGCATCAGTTCATCATGGTGGAGGTGCTCTAGCTGGGGTGGTCGCATTCAAAACATTAAATGCCGCCGATATTTTAAAACCGGGGCAAAAATTAGGTGGGCGAGCGTTTAGCGGCATTAACCGTAATGACCATAGTTACTATGCAGGCGCAACTTTATTAGGTCGTTCTGAGTCATTTGACACATTGCTCAGTTACAGTCAGCGTAAAAAGCATATTATGGGTTCTCCCGAATTTGAGCTGGCACATAATGTTGAAAAAATCCATAACTGGATGCTCAAAACTACTTGGCTACCACACCCATCTTACAACCTAACATTACAGTTAAAAGAATATCGAAACGATAGCCTGAGCTTAAAACAACCGGCAAAACCCACGGAAAAAACTAAGTATCCGAACGCCCCCCATGAAAGGCAAAGCCACCAGCGGGATATTGCAATTAATCAGTATTTTAAGCCGCAAAACAGCTTAAATTGGCAAGCTGAATGGAGCGTTTATTATACCGACTTGTATTTAGACCAAACTGATACCATCAAAATTATCAAAAAGCCTGATGAATATGGCCCTGAGGAACGCAACCAATACACCTATGGGACTAAATTTTCTAATAGCGTCTCTTTACCGATGTATAACTGGGTAAACCACTATATTCAAAGTGGTTTTGAATATTACCAACAGAAACAAACATCAAATCAATATGCAATCAGCTATCCGCCATCAGAATTGTCTAACATGTCTGGCTGGCTGGTAAATGATATGACTTTGCATCATTTACCCATCACTTTCTCCGCAGGGACACGTTTCACCCAGTACCAAGCTTCTAGAGAGAATTTCCCTGAAAACAAGCATACTAACTGGTCATCTCGCTTTGCTGTAAGTGCAACCCCTACTAGCTGGTTAAATCTTCATTCATCATACGCTGAAGCATACCGTACTCCAAGAATGTCGGAGCTTTATAACAATTCAAACCATTTCACTATTCCACTTTTTTTTGGCGCCTCTATTAAATCTGATTTCCGTCCATCACCAGATTTACAGCCTGAAACCAATAAAACATGGGAGACAGGTTTGAAACTCAGTTTTGACGAGCTTTATTTTAAAAATGACTCCCTTCAATTTGGTTCGACTTATTTTCACACTAAAGCAAAAAATTACATAACTGTCGATGGCGAGTACCCCTTATCCTTCAATCCAAGAGCTCGAGATGGTAATAAAGTTGGTCGAATGGAACACTTCCCGAAGAAAATATTTTTTATAAATATTCCATCCGCAACTATTCATGGATTTGACAGTTTTGTTCACTATAAAACACATTGGTTTGATATCGCTGTTAACCATAATCACACGATGGGAAGAGAAGATGGTACAAATTATTCTTTATCATCTATTCGCCCCCAAACGTTGACAGCCAGAATTAATGCTCCAGTCGCAACAACAGGAATTCAAATTGGCTGGATTGGTGAGTTTTCAGCCAAAACCAAGTTCCAAGGCAACGCTAAATATCAACGTCCCCATCACAAATCTGATAAAGGCTTAGATCGCTATCATAAAGAAGTCATTCAATACGCAGGATATGGAGTTCATGATTTTTATGTGAATTATCAAGCTGATGAATTCATTAAAGGGCTAAGTTCCACGCTTACTATGAAAAATGCCTTTGATAAACAGTATATCTCTTCCATGGGGGTCCCACAGGAAGGTAGGAATTTTTACTTTAACGTAAATTATAACTGGTAATTTAGTAACAAATAATAGTTAACAACCAATAAGTTATGTTATCAGCTAATTTCATAGCGCAAATTACTATGTCCTTATACGAAATTAGTTGATAACACTTTACTCTACTTAACCTTAAGGAAATTATTTTGAATTCAAATAGCTATAGTGATTACCAAAAAATACGAAAAGAGCATAAGGGTATATATGCGCGCGAAATAGCAGCACAACTAAATATTTCAGAAGCACAGCTTCTTCATTGCCGCGTTGGTCAAGATAACGTGCAAAGGTTATCTGGAAAAATGCCTGATATCTTGCAAAGTTTAGCATCCATCGGGGTGGCAAAAGGGGTTACCCGTAATGAGTACGCCGTTAATATTCAAATTGGTCAATATGATAATGCAAGGCTCAGCTCACATGCGGGTTTATTTCTCCATCCTCGAGCTCTTGACCTTAGAATGTTCTTTGCTCAATGGCGTTCAGCATTCTCATTAGTAGAAGAAACAACTGAAGGCCTACGTCATAGCATTCAGTTTTTTGACAAACATGGTGATGCCTTACACAAAGTTTTTACCACAAAGTCGACGAATCTCGATGCATGGCAAACATTGATTAAACAATATGTTACATCAGAAAACCGCCCTCTCACCATCCATGAAGTCAAACCGTTTTCTGAACGGTCGATTGATCGTGAACTTGCACAAAAACTAGAACAAGAATGGCGCAATATGACAGATGTCCACCAATTTTTCACCATCTTAAAAAATAATAATCTAAGCAGACAGCAAGTCTTCCGCGTTGTTAGCCGTAAACTAGCATGGCAAGTCCCTCGCAGTGCATTATCAGGTTTACTGTCACTCGCCCACCAAGCACAAAATGAAATTATGCTTTTCGTTGGTAATCGTGGCTGTGTACAAATTTTCACTGGTAAAATCAGTGAAATAACATCATTAACCGTAGAAAATACCCAAACTCACTGGTTAAACATTATTGGTCCTAATTGCAAACTGCACATTATTGAAAATGGTATCGCTGAATGTTGGGTGACAAGAAAACCGACTAAAGATGGCTTTGTAACAAGCTTGGAGGTTTTTGATACCCAAGGCAATCAGATTATACAAATGTATGGTCAGCGTACTGAAGGCACACCTGAGCAAGATGAATGGTGTAAGCAAGTTTTAGCTTTACCTCATATTTAATAGGGGTAAATAACATGAAACATTGGCTTCTAATCGCCATTTTCCTTGATGTGACAGCCTCATGAAAACATAAAACTCAGTGGGAGTAGGTTTAGTTAAATACGCCAAAAGCTATGTCACAGACCCAGCATCTACAGCGTTTTGGCAAAAAAGAGGTAAAATTCATTAACGGAGTATTATGTTGATAATAAAACCAATCACCATAATTCTCCCTATAACTGCCAATCATTTAGTGTTTTTCTCTAAAAAAATCAACTCGGAATTTCCTGTTTATCGTTATAGAACTGTCTTTAAATGTAGTGCGATAATTTTTCAATTATTTACTTGGTTAATAAAATCGAACAGCTTGAACAATTAATTTGAATATATAGTAAATCCACCAGAATAACCTATCATAAAAATCAAAGTTAAAACACAACCCATTGATTTTTTATATATTTAAACATACAATGATGTATGTTTAAAATGTTAAATTTATCAACATCTATCGTAGTGATAGGTATTCTCATTAAAAAACCGCACGTTTAGCCTATCGATATATCGGAAAAACAGGAAGAATAGATCCTAATTTCGTGAGTTATTATTAGTTATTAATGAACAATAGCCTACTTGAGTAGGAGGTAAATATGTCAGAAAGTGTAGTCAATGATATTGTTAAGTGGCTAGAAAGCCAGTTGCAACGCAATGAAGGCATCAAAATCGACACAATAGCCGATAAAAGTGGTTATTCGAAATGGCATTTACAGCGTGTTTTCAAAGAAATGAAAGGATGCACGCTTGGCGAGTATGTGCGTAAACGCCGCTTGTTAGAAGCCGCTAAATCATTACGTGAAGGCAACTTACCTATTCTTGATATTGCGTTGCAATATGGCTTCAGCTCACAAGCTACATTTACTCGTATATTTAAAAAACATTTTGATACAACGCCGGCAAAATTCCGCCAAACTGGTGAAATGCCGGAATGTAAAAGCTTTATGACTTGTAACTGTCATAGTTAATTATTTTATTCAATAAGTCCCTTTTCCTATTCGTTATTTTAATGTCTATGTCTGAGCCGACAACAGTCGGCTCTTTTTTTAACTTAACTCTAAAACCAACCAGTTTTCTAAATCAGCCAATTGTTCCTGTAATTGAGGCCATTTCTGCATCATTTGTTTACTTAATAAACGAATAGTCTCTGTTTGATAGACCTTACCAACTAGCTGTTCACTGAGCCACTCTAATGGCGAAGGGTCTAAGCTATCAGTAAAAAATTGACAGCGGTTAATCACACCTTTTTCAATATCAAAATGAAATTCAATTCCCCCCCACGGGAATCGAGTATCAGAGTAATGTGAAAAGGCAGGCGCCTGCCCAAAATTCCATTCCCAGCTACTTTGTTTAGCAAAAGTTTCCTTGAAATTGGGTAGATCAGGTAACTTCTCAGGGGAAATATATTCGGGGTCAACCGTCTCACCGAAATGCTCGAAAAAGCTTTTAATAATGCCTTCGCATACTTTTTCGTGGGAAATATTAGGGACTAATTCAGATAAATTTGCGACCCGAGAGCGTACCGAGGTGATCCCCTTTGCTTGCAACTTTTTAGGGTCTGGGTTCAAATAGTTTGCTAGACGACTTAAATCTGCATTTATTAACAAGGTTCCATGATGAAAACCCCTGTCTTTTGTTTCACGATATGCAGAGCCAGAGATTTTTCTTAGGCCATTTTCAGTGTCTAAAACCAAATCATTACGCCCAGAAATTTGTGCAGCGATACCCACTTGAGCTAAACCATCAACGATAATTTGTGTAGAAACTGTTTTATCGTATTCAGGTTTCCCCGCCATAAACGTAAAACATGTATTTCCCAGATCATGGAATACTGCGCCACCGCCACTACTACGACGTGCTAAGCGAACATTGTCCTCATCCATCCTTCTGGTATTACATTCTTTCCAAGGATTTTGAGCTCGACCAATAACCACCGTGTCCGCATTACGCCATAAAAACATAACACGTTGATCTGCTGACATTTGTCGAAAAATAGTTTCTTCAACCGCAAGGTTAAACCAAGGATCAAAAGATTCGGAGATAAGTAAACGTAACCTAGACATTAAAAACTACCCTTAAAACAAAAATTGCTTCTAAGATAGCATAATCACTGAAAAAAATAGCGAGTTTAGATGCGCCTTGCTTGCCAGAACACTTTTCGCCAATAAACGTTATCCATTGAGGAACGGATCACCCCTTTACTGGTTGAAGCATGAATAAAAGTATTATCGGTATCATAAATACCCACATGTAACCCATTTTCCCCTGAACCAGTCTTAAAGAAAACCAAATCCCCTGGCATCAAATCCGATTTATCAATTCGCGTCCCTAACTGAGTTTGGTCCACCGTCGTTCGGGGCAGCTGGATAGCAAAACGATCGTTAAAGGTGCGATAAACAAAACCTGAACAATCCACACCACTTTGGTTCATTCCACCATAGTGATAAGGCGTCCCATACCATTGTTCTAATTGGTCTTTTAACTGTGCTATTGTCATTATTGGGTCGGACAACTGTGTTTTTAGCGGCGGCGGCGGTGTCCTTTTAACTGTCGTTGATGAACAGCCGATTAAAACTAGACACAAAAGTAATGGTAGGTGTTGTATTTTTATAAGCATAAAGCACCTTATTCATCGTTCTTATTACAATATTTAACTGAGATTATAGTGCGTGAAGAATAAAAAATAAGCAACTTAGATTTTACCCCCCTTATTATTACTTCTCATTTGTTTTGTTGGTCGGCTAATCAACCAAACGCCTAATAAAATAAAGGCAATTCCCGCTGCTTTTAACCATGTCGCAGGTTCATTAAACCAAGGTAAAAAAACAGCGAGAATATAGACGAATACGTAACTAAGGCTGATAAGGGGGTAGGCTTTATTTAATGCGATATATTTTAATGCAAATAACCAACATAGCATCGATAATGCGTAGCAAACTAACCCTATAAAAATAATACTTAGGCTAACAAAATTTGCCAATAACCAATCTGCTTGTAACCAGTGCCAGCCAAGTGTAAATGAGGGTAACTCAACCACACCGGCTTTCAAGCTCAGTTGGGCCACAGTCACTAGTAGTGCACTGCCAAGTACCCATAAATATCCTTTATTCATACACTGATACTCATTAGCAAAATACCCAACATGATCGCTGCGACCCCTAGCCAATGACTAAGCCCTGTTTGTTCTTTATAGATAAACTGGCCAATCAAAGTAATTAATACAAAGTTAATACTTAGCATTGGGTAAGCAATACTGAGAGGCATGGTTTCCAATAACTTCAGCCAAAACAACATGCCAAGACCCAACATGAAAACCGCCAGCACCAGCCACCGAAGTGCTGATGCTGTTTTATTGGTTTTTTCACTCTGCCAATTTACCACTGCTTGTTTTTGAGCCACTTGCCCCATGCAAGTTAATACGCTAACAAGTAATAATAGTAATAGTTGAGCTATCATTGTTGATGATAAACCACAATCGCCATACGCGAATTTTTAATGACTTCATCTGGTTTAGGTATATCCGGTAACCCTTCTTTACGACCTAATAAAAAGACCACCGTTACCTGCCCTTCTTGACGTGCTTTTGCTAACCATTGTGCAAATTGGTCTGGTTTAACTAACCGATGTTGGCTGTCAGGGTATTTCAAACCGTAGGTCAACTCACCACTACTATTATATAAATAAATATTTGAGTTTTTAGTTTCCCAAGCAAGACCAGCCGCAACACCAACATTACTCGCCATTAAATAACGGCTATTCATCAACAAGTCATGGTTTTGATGAATAAAGTTTTGCGGCAATTTCGAATCAATGGTGTTGTTTGGTAAGGCACTACCAATACATAAGCTAACCGCCAATGAACATGACGCAGCCCAAAGCCAATATTTGGCATTAAGCACGGTGCAAAGGTAACCGATGATCGCCCAGATAGAGAAAGCAACGACACCTAAAACCATTTTTGACCATTCATCTGGTTCATATAACGGTTTCTTTATCACTGTGCTTATCACAATCACAGCAATCACTGCAGCAATGCCCAATACAATATTAATAATACCATTAACTTTTAGCGCTCTCATCGTGCCATTACGCACGCAATCAACCCCATACTTTGCCATTAAGAGAGCTAAAGGCGCCATAAACGGCAACATATAGGTTGGTAACTTACCGCGAGAAATACTAAAAAAGATAACTGGCACTATAAACCAACACAGTAAAAAGAACATATCAGGGCTAGATTTACGTTCTTTCCACCCTTTGATTATTGCGCCGGGTAGTAAACCTGCCCAAGGGATGGCACCGAGCAATATAATGGGGATATAATACCAAAAAGGTGCAATATGCTGAGCATCATCCGCAGTAAAACGTTTAATATGCTCTATCCAGAAAAAATAATTCCAATAATCAGGTTCTTGTTTAGCAATCGCCAATGCCCATGGAAGGCTAATAATGACCGCTGAAATTATCGCAAGTGGCCCATACTTTACTAATTCAAGAAAACGCCTTTGATACAGTGTGACTGGAAGCATGACGATCACGGGTATAGCAAGGGCTAAAAAACCCTTAGTCATAAATGCCATACCACAAGCTAACCCAAGGCAAACCCATGCCCCAAGTTTAGATTTGACTTCTCTGGCTTTCATCGCCCATAAACAACAAAACATACTCGCCGCTATCCATAAAGATAACATTGGGTCAAGTACACTGTATGTCCCGATGGAAAAAACTAAAAACATCGAGATGTAAATCAGGCTTGCAACATAAGCAACGTGGCTATTACGCCACATCATTTTTGCCATGCGATAAACCAGTAATGCACTAAGAAGAATACAAAAAACAGAACCGAAACGAACTGCAAAGTTAGTATCACCAAAAATCATTTGGCTGATATTGTTTATCCAATAACCTGCAACTGGTTTTTCAAAATAACGCACATCCAACATATAAGGGACAATCCAGTCCCCCCGCTGTAGCATCTCGCGGCTGATTTCTGCATAGCGTGTTTCATCGGGTTGCCAAAGTAAACGGCTGTTCAACGGCAATAAATAGGTCAGGATAAAAAAAAGAGCCAGCAGAGAGGCTCCTACTTTGCTCGCTCGGTTATTCAACATAGATTGCTTATACCTCTTCTTGGCAGCCTAGCCAGCCTTCACGCCCAGGGAATGGTGCTCTGACCACACGCCCTTTTGGCAATGAATTTAAATCCTCTGGCAGTAATTCACTCAATGTACAGAATTGGATTTCTTCTTGTGTGATTCGTTCCAATAATTGTAAAAATTGTTCCGATTTTGACATTCCTTCCACTTCTGTGTGGATAGTATAAACTGGAACGCCTTGATCTTCTTTAATTGCTTGAAGAATAAAATCATTAAATGCTTCATCACTCACGACAGTCCCTACGACTTCATCGTAAGTTGGTAATGTTACAGGAATTTGAACTGTCCCAAGAGAACCATCCGCCATAATCGGTCGAAATGGATATTTGCCACGACAATCACTATTGTAGTCAAAATTAAACGTTTGTTTAACTTCTAATACTCGCTCATCACCTCGCCAGCCAGCAACAGCCGAGCATGTTACACGTTGACCAATGGCACATTCTAATGCATCAACACCTAACTTCACTTGTTCGGTAAGTTGTGACTTACTCCATTTTGCAACTTTAGCTTGCCAACCTTGATGATCCCATGCATGTAGACCAACTTCATGGCCTTCATCCAACGTTTGTTTCATCAAGTAGCCTAAATCTTTAGCAATCTTTTTACCCGGCCAAGCGGTGCCTGCGAGTAAAATATCTAACCCATAAAGAGACGCTGCATTCGACCTGAGCATTTTCCACAGAAATTTAGGACGCAAAAGGCGCCATAAATGGCGCCCCATGTTATCTGGTCCTACACTGAAGAAAAAGCTGGCCTGAATGTTGTGCTGTTTAAGCACTTTGAGTAATTGTGGAACCCCTTTTAATGTACCTTGGTAGGTATCCACATCAATTCTCAAGCCAACTTTTTTCATTAGTCTTTATTACCTAGTTCTTCAACTGCACCTTGCAAGAAGAAATCTAATGTTTCTTCAATAGTATCTTTCATGTCGATAGTTGGAACCCAATCTAATAAGCGGCGTGCGTTTTCAACACTTGGCTTACGATGCTCGACATCTTGATAGCCTTGACCATAATAGCTACTGCTTTCAATTTCACGGAAGCCAGCAAACGGAGGGAACTTATCGCGTTGTGGGTGATTTTCAAAGCTTTCTAACAACATTTCAGCCAGTTCACGAATACTTGCTTCGTTCGTAGGGTTACCAATGTTGATGATTTGGCCATCACATTTACCGTCTTTGTTTTCAATAATGCGGAATAACGCTTCGATACCATCTTTTATATCAGTAAAGCAACGTTTCTGCGCACCACCATCAACAAGTTTGATTGGCGAACCTTCAACTAAGTTTAAAATTAGCTGAGTAATCGCGCGTGAACTACCAATACGTGCAGAGTTTAGGCTATCTAAACGAGGTCCCATCCAGTTAAATGGACGGAATAAGGTAAATTTCAGACCTTCTTTTGCACCATATGCCCAAATTACTCGGTCAAGTAACTGTTTAGAGACAGAGTAAATCCAACGCTGCTTATTGATAGGACCGACGATCAAGCGTGATTCGTCTTCATCAAACTCTTTATCATCACACATACCATAAACTTCAGAAGTTGATGGGAAGATGATGCGCTTGTTGTATTTCACGCAATAGCGAACAACTTTTAAGTTTTCTTCAAAGTCTAATTCGAAAACACGCAGCGGATTACGGGTGTATTCGATTGGTGTTGCAATCGCAACCAATGGCAGAATAACGTCACATTTTTTAATGTGATATTCAATCCACTCAGTATGGATGCTTACATCACCTTCAATAAAGTGGAAACGAGGGTTACCAATAAAACGCTCAATTGCTGATGAACCGATATCCATACCATAGATATCGTAATTTCCATCTTTTAATAAACGTTCAGTTAAATGGTTACCAATAAAGCCATTTACACCCAAAATAAGAACACGAGTACGACGTTTAACTTGTGCAGTTGGTTTCGCACCTACACGAACATCAGTCACGATACCCATTTCGGTAGCAAGGCGGTTACCTTGCATATATAAACCTGCTTCACTTTGCCCACTAACAACTTCAATCGCACCTTGACCACAAGCAATACGCAGAGGGTCATTAGAAAGTACAGTCCCCGCAGCTTTACCTTGATTGTCATCTAGAACACGTGCACGCCAAATAACCATTTTGCGTGCGCCTAAATAAGTAAACGCGCCTGGATATGGCTCAGTCACCGCACGGATAAGACAATCAATTTCTTTTGCGCTACGGTTCCAGTCAATTTGACCATCTTCCGCTGTACGACGCCCAAAATACGTTGCTTGACTTTCGTCTTGAGCAACCGCTTTATAGGTACCCGCTTCGATTAGTGGTAGTGTTTTATCTAATAAAACTTCTGCCGCCTCACGAACTTTTGCATGTAAGGTTAAGCCCGTATCAGTTTCAGTGATTACCACTTTTTCTTGCGCAATGATATCGCCAGCATCAGCTTTAGCCACCATCTTGTGCAAGGTTACACCCGTTTCATTTTCACCTTTTAATAGTGCCCAATTGATAGGCGCACGACCACGATATTTAGGCAGTAATGAACCATGCAAGTTAAAAGCCCCTTTAGGTGCAATTGACAGCAGTTCTTCACTTAGCATATCACGGTAATAAAAAGAGAAAATCACATCAGGTTTCATTTCGCGAATACGTTCAATCCACAGTGGGTGATTAACGTTTTCAGGTGCGAAAACAGGAAGCTCCATGTCAGCGCTTAAGCGTGCAACTGAAGAGTAAAAGTGGTTTTCATTTGGGTCATCAGTGTGAGTAAACACTGCTTGAATATCAAAACCCGCTTTTTCAAGCGCTTTTAGCCCTACGCAGCCAATATCATGATAGGCAAAAACAATAGCTTTCATTAGTCTTCTTCCTGATTTTTGTCGGATTTAAGGTCTGCTCCGACGACTTTTTGAATAAAATAACGAGGTCTCGCGCGCACATCATTGTAAATTCTACCGATGTATTCACCTAATAAACCCATAGCAACAAACTGCGCACCAATAAACATAAAGAGTACTGCAAACAGGGTAAATACGCCATCTGCTGCCCACTCTGCGCCAAAAATTAAACGTAGTGCAATCAATAAAACCGCCAGCAGGAAACCACCGACAGCAATAACACTACCCACAACGCTTAATAAACGCAGTGGCGCAGTAGTTAGGCAAGTCAACAAGTCATACATTAAGTTAATCAGCTTCATAAAGCTGTATTTAGAATCACCAAACTCACGTTCCGCATGCGCAACATCAATTTCAATCGTTCTACGCGCAAACGTATTCGCAAGAATAGGAATAAATGTACTTCTTTCATGACATTGCAACATAGCTTGAATGATATGGCGGCGGTAAGCACGTAACATGCAACCGTAATCCCCCATTGAACGCCCTGTTGCTTGAGTGATCATCGCATTAATCATCTTAGATGCCGTTTTACGGAACCAAGAATCTTGGCGATTAGCACGACGCGTGCCTACTACATCATAACCTTGCGACGCTGTTTGCACTAAACGTGGGATTTCCTCAGGTGGATTTTGTAAATCCGCATCCAAGGTAATAACTAAATCCCCATCTGCTTGATTAAAGCCCGCCATAATAGCAGAGTGCTGACCATAGTTACGATTAAGGATAATAGCAATCACATGGTTATCAGGGTTTTCTGCTGCATCCGTTAACATTTGTGCTGAGCGGTCACTACTACCATCATCGACCAAAATTAACTCATAAGATTGAGTCAGTTGTTTACATGATTTGATAGTACGTTCTAATAATTGTGGCAAGCTCTGTTCTTCATTATAGACAGGGATTACCACTGAGACTTTTTTTATCTCATCAAATTCATCTGCGTATGACACTATTTAGACTCCAAAAGAACTGCTTCTACTGCTTTTACAACCCGTTTAACATCATCATCCGTCATATCTGGAAACAGCGGTAACGAACATAATGTTGCACTATTCCATGTCGATTCAGGTAATGTTAATTCAGGATATTTTTCACGGTAATATTTTTGTGTATGGGCTGCGCGAAAATGTAGCCCCGTTCCAATATCGTGCTCTTTCAATTTTTCCATGAAAGTGTCACGGTCAATACCACATTCGTTTTTATCAACACGAACCATAAATAAATGATTAGCATGCAAATGAGGGTAATTAGGAACACTAAGCATCTGTAATGGAGAGTCTTTTAGCAATTCACGATACTGTGCTGTCAGTTCAGCTCGACGTTGATTTAATTGCTCAACACGAGATAACTGCACTACCGCTATTGCGGCATGGATATCCGATAAATTGTATTTAAAACCGGGTTCTACAACTTCAGCTTGTGGCTTGCGGCCTTGCATTTGCCTATCAAACGCATCAACCCCTAAACCATGAAATTTAAGTGTGCGTACGCGCTGAGCAAGTTCGTCGTCATCTGTTGCGACTAACCCCCCTTCTGCACAAGTAACATTTTTAATAGCATGGAATGAGAAAATAGACGTGCCTTTCTCGCCAATCCACTCATTTTTATAACGCGTACCAACAGCATGTGCAGCATCTTCAATCAATACAACGCCCGCTTTTTGCGCAATTAAACGCAACGCGTCTAAATCACAAGGAGCTCCTGCGTAATGTACAGGAATAATTGCTTTAGTTTTTGTTGTTAGCGCTTTTTCTACCGCTTCGGGTTGGATCATCAATGTATCGCGGTCAACATCAATCATTACAGGTGTAGCACCCAGTAATTCAATCATATTAATGGTTGAAACCCATGTTTGTGATGGTGTAATCACCTCATCACCTGGGCCGATACCTAATGCCATTAAGACAACATGCATACCCGCAGTAGCAGATGAAAGTGCTATCGCATGCTTACAACCATAGCGTTTACAGAAATCCTCTTCTAACTGGTGATTCTGTGGGCCTGTTGTAATCCAGCCTGAACGCAGAACTTTTTCAACTGCCTTGACCTCTTCATCACCAATTGCTGGTTTTGAAAATGGTAAGAAATTGCTCATATTGTTTATAGCCTAGTTTTCATTGTGAATAGAATATTCTAGTTAATTATACTTTA
This sequence comes from Providencia sp. NPDC089933, assembly GCF_049545585.1. NCBI lineage: Bacteria > Pseudomonadati > Pseudomonadota > Gammaproteobacteria > Enterobacterales > Morganellaceae > Providencia > Providencia sp. NPDC089933. The sequence goes on along the minus strand of NZ_JBMWDT010000001.1, from coordinate 395,507 downwards.
ACCGAACCTCAACACTTGCGAATCTTGCTGTATTATCCCGCATAAAAATAAGTGATTAAATCAACTTTTCGATTAATCCGCTAATTTTATAATTTGCCACATTCTATTCGATGTGTTTTGACTTAGCTTAATTTCAGACATAAAAATGTCAGATAAATTTTTTTCGGTCATCACCTCATCAGGTTTTCCTATCGCCATTAGCCTTCCTTGTTTCATCAGCCAAATACCAGACGCATTTTTATAAGAATGGTTGAGGTCGTGTCCACTCATTATAACGGTTCCTAGGCAATCACAAAAATATTTAATCCATTTATCTAACGTTGCCTGTTGGATAATGTCTAAATTGCTCATTGGTTCATCAAATAATATGAATTTTCCCGCCAATGACTGTTCATCCCAAACCTGTAAAAATGCTGCGGTAAGTCTAACTCGTTGCCACTCACCTCCAGAAAGTTGTGTAATCCGTTTTCGAAGTAAGGGCATTAATTGAAAATCAGTACATAAACGTTCAAAAATACCTATTAGTCGCGAGTTTTTAGGTGAAAATAACTCAAGATATTGAAAAACTTTCAAGATAGGCATGGTATTGACGAACTGAGGAAAATACGCACGTTGGTTAGCTAATTGAGAAACACGATACTGTTGTAGATTAATACCATTAATGTGGATATCCCCCGCTACAGGCAAATAACCACTTATCGCACCTAATAACGAACTTTTCCCTGAGCCATTTGCGCCTAATAAATGAATTTGCTCACCGGGAAAAGCCTGAGCTGAAATATTAATTAACCGTTTATTAACGTTAATATTTTTAATATCAATTATTGGTTGATCATTCATCGTATTTACCGCCATTGTTGATGACGAATTAATAATACGATAAATATTGGTGCACCCAATGTGGCAGTGACCACACCAATTGGTATTTCTGCATTCGCGATTAATAAGCGAGAAAGTAAGTCTGCAACCAATAAGCCCAACCCGCCGGCAACCGCACAACCTAGTAATAATAAACGATTATCCGTGATACCACTTAACCGCAATATATGTGGAACAACTAAACCAATGAAACTAATAGCACCGGCAATGGCAACACTAAGCCCAATCAAGACTCCGCTAATAACAATTAAAATAATTCGCCATTTATGTATTGAGATACCTAACTGATAAGCTTGAACGGCCCCCAATGAAATATAATTCAACACATTCCCTTGAAAAAGAGCCCAAAATAAAAAGGGCAAACATGCAGCCACTAAGCCCATTTGGCGCCAATCAACCCCACTAAAACTCCCCATCATCCAATAGAGTAATTGGCGTAAATCCAAATTACTGCTCATATACACCATCCATGTCATACAAGCCCCACTAATCACACCAAGTGCAACCCCAACAAGCAATAAACTGGAATTATTCATGTCCTTACGACGAGCAAAGTAAAGCAATATAGAGGTAAACAGTAAAGCACCTATAATCGCGCTAACACTTAATAGCCAGTAATGTGTCATGCCTGACGATAGTAATACAGTCAATACTACAGCAACACCTGCGCCATTACTCACACCTAATAAGCCAGGTTCTGCTAATGGGTTTTCAAATAAGGCTTGCATTATTGCCCCTGTGACAGCAAGAGCTGCACCAATCACAATGACCGTAAGTGTGCGAGGAAAACGAATTTGCCAAACAAAAAGTTGTGCTGTGTCATTCATCCATTGGCTAGGCCAATACCAAATCTCCCCTGCACTAAGCGATAATATTGCAATGATAAAAAGGGAGAAAAACAAAAACACGATTAAACGTATGTCTGATTTATTTTGTTGTTTTTGTAATCCAAGCAAAGAATAAGTCATATATATATTTACTTATTTATTATTGAGTTAGAAAATTACCGTTTTTTATGCAAGATATATTATCACCATAGATTTAAATTAATTTTTAATTTTAACATAATCTCTATGGAAACCTATGAAAGTTAGAAACAATGCACTCAAATCATCACTGATAACAAATCCTCACGAAAATATGCGTCCCTCTAGTGAGAAGAAGAAAGGGTTTATAAATTCAATCAGAAAAATCAATGTTCTGTCTAGTATAAAAAACTATATCTTACACAAGTTTCAATCAAATACGGTCAAACACTATCCCACCTTCTCTACTGAAATGCCCCCAACCTCACCAATTTGTGAAAAAAACAAATTAGCTGCGAAAAAGATAGAGCAAGAAAACATAAAGGCTATCGGTTACTGTAAAGAGCTCACTAGCGATGAAAAAATGAATTATCTTCAGCTTAATAAACTGGGTAGCGCCATTTTAACTCACCCAAACTACAGTGAAACAATTGGTATTTTTCGCACATCAGCAAATGCGCTTGAACGTGATAAGTTAGTCTCACACCTGCTCGCAGGCAAACCACTTAAAGAATATCTTTTAAACAAAGATATTGTTGATATTAAAATTTATACTTCAGCTTACAAAAGGATTGCTGCTAATCTAATAGAAAAAAATATTCATTCATTAGAAACCCCTCCAGAATCCATTCATAAATTAGCCGATGCAATACAACAAAAATCTGCGTTATTAAAGGAAATTTCCACTCAAAACTCAACCAATCAGGACAAAAGAGAGCAACAGAAAGAACTAGATAAAAATGCTCAACATGCATTTTTATCTCTTGAAAAAACACCGTTAACACTACAATTAGTCATTCCTCTATTCGCTGAAATCACAAAAAATGAGGAAATAAATAAAATGGGTGCTTACAACTTAGCAACTTGTTTTGCACCTAGTTTGGTCACTAGATCAGATCTACCTCCTGATTCTCAGTTTAAATTAAATAGTGACGCACAAATTTACATAGAAGCTCTAATTAATCACGATTTAAAATTGCAATCCTATGATGTCTAATCAACTCTCAACTACTATCACAGTTTCCAAAAACAAAAGACCGCCTAGGCGGTCATTGCCAGCCCCAGAACATCGGGGCTAGCAATATTTTTCAATAGCTTACGAATTTTATGATACGTTAATTCGCATCATTACACCCCATATCGGTGGATGGAATGTGGATGCCTCCCCTTAAAGGGTTGCATGAAATGGCCTCATTTAAATAGTCAGGGGCAAAGTGTGCGTATGTCATTGTTTGCTGAATACTCGCATGACCCATGATTTTTTGAAGAGTGAGAATATTGCCACCGTTCATCATAAAGTGCGCTGCAAAAGAATGCCGTAAAACATGCACGGCCTGACCATGCGGCAAGTCTGGTTTGACTTCTTTGAGTATTGATCTGTAAGTGACGTAATCAACATCGAAAAGTAATCCAGAGTCTTTTACTTTTACAGTTCTCATTACATCATCAGAAATGGGAACAGTTCTATGTCTACCATTTTTCGTTTTCATAAATGTAACTCGTCCATGTAATAAGTTTTCAGCCTTTAAACTAATGGCTTCTCCCCATCTTGCCCCCGTACTTAGACATAAAATAGTTATGCGTAAGTAATCATCGGTCATGACATTAAGTAATTTTTCAATATCACTTTTTGTCAAATAGGCCATTTCTGGTTTTTCTTCTTTCAACTTACCAAGAGACTTAATCGGGTTGTTTTTAGAGCACTCGCCAATTTCCGCTAATGAAGTAAAAATGCTCATTAGCAAATTAAACTCTCTATTGATAGTTGATGCTTTCACACCACTTTGTAATCTATCAGAGCAGTACCTAGCTAATAACTTAGATGTAATTTGGTATACAGCAGGATTACCCATATCCTTAGTTATTCTTGTTAAAATAGCCTTGTATTTTTTTGAATACTTTAGGTTTCGACCAATAAAATTCCACCAAATATCACATATATCATTTAATGATCTGTAGTCTCTTGCTTCGCTGTTCCACTCTTCACTATTAGCCGTCAGCATGACGCTTCTTTCATAAGCAATCGCATCGGCTTTCTTTTTAAATATCCGCTGAACTCTCTTTCCTGATCTGCCCTGCGGTCTGATATCCACTTTGTAACGTCCACCTTCAAGCGCCTTAATAGTCATTGTTGCGCCCTCCGGTTAAACGGGGTAATTCTAGATTTTCATTACAAATATAATGTTGGTATATTTCCAACCAATTTTTGTACGTATAAACAACTAAATTATTAGAGTATGCCCACTGTGCGCGATAGCCGGTGAAATTTGACCAGCTTCAGGAAGTATCTTCCCGGTCGTAATCCATAAGCTATACTTTTCTAGTTTTCGGTGCTTCAAAATACGTTCAACAAAAAGCCAGTTGATATTTTGCGGTACCGCCATTTTAATCTTTTCTACATGTAGCATTTCGTTAAGCTTCTCATTTAAAGTCATGCTTGTTTTTCCTCGTCTGTTTCATAATTTTTCGGGTCATAAAGTGCAGGTGCTATTTGTCCTGATTCTGGAGCGGTCTTACCTGTAATAAACCACAAAGCATATTTTTCAAATCTAGGGTGGTTTAATATTTTTGTGACCACGTCGACATCTGGCATAGTTTTGCCAGTTTCATAACGCCACAATGCATTAGTAGGAATACCAAGCATTTCAGCAACTTCCGGTCTACTTGAGAGCCTTTCGCTTTCACGGATCAAAAGCAATCTCTCTCCAATACTGATTTTCCCATTGGTAATGTCAAAGTATTGTCAGTGACATTAAACGGCCTATCACAGCCACAAGGCCACGCTTATACCATTGAGGGAACAACCCTATTTCTAGCGGAAGCATTAAAGGCAACAGACTTTATTTCTGTGGAGGTAACTAAATGAGCAAACCAACAGGCAAGCTAATTCGTTTAACAGCCGGTGATGTGGGGGCATACACAAAAACTGAAGCCGATACCAAAGTCGCCGATGCGAAAAAAGCGGGTACGGATGCTAACAATAATGCCAATGGGCGCGTGCCCACATCACGCAAAGTCAATGGAAAGCCATTAACAACAGACATCAATTTAGTAGCTGGCGATGTCAGTGCATACACGAAAACCGAAACCGACACCAAAGTCGCTGATGCGAAAAAAGCGGGTACGGATGCTAACACCAATGCGAATGGGCGGGTTCCTAGTGGGCGAAAGGTCAACAATAAACCTCTAAGCACGGATATTTCGCTAACAGCGGGGGATGTTGGGGCATTAACACAGACTCAGGGTGATAGTCGTTATGTGCAAAAAACGGGTAATGGTAATGGGGGAATTGGTACTTATAAATATAAGCAAAGACTCATTTATACAATTACAAACTGGAGTGGTGATTTCACCGTAACGCTACCTGAATCTCTAACTGGGCGAATTATTGCGATAACTAATAACGTTCATAAAAACTCAATGAGTTTACCAACCCTTGTTCCCGCTGATGGTGTTGAATTTGTAGTGAGTAGTGTTGATGGTAACTCCACAATGATACAAGCATCTGCCAGCGGAACAAAATTGAAATTTTACGGGCGAGTTTATTTCGATCCTACCCGTATCTATGTATGGGAGTAATAAAATGAATCAGTATTTTTTTGATGGTACAGGTTTTATTAGCGAATCTGAAACTTTCAGTGCTGAGATTGAAAGTGACTTAAAAGGCGTTTGGGTGCCCCAGTCTACTTATGATGAGTTTACAAAAACCGAGAAGTTAGGTTTCAAAGTTATACAAAACTTTAACGGACTCCCAGAATGGAAAGAACTTGGAGCGGCTGAATTGAAAGAAAAAGAAGTTTACATAGCTAATAAATGTAAAGCTAAACTGATCAATCATGCAGATAAAATCATAGCACCATTACAAGATGCATTAGATTTAGGGATTGCTTTAGAAAGTGAGAAATTACAATTAAGCGCTTGGAAAAAATATCGGGTAATATTAAATCGAGTAGACACTTCAACTGCACCGGATATTGTTTGGCCAGTTTATCCGTAATATTTTAAGGATGCCTTATAAGTGAAGGCATCCCATTTTATTTTTATTTGGAATAATCATCGGGTAAATCATCAAACATGAGATGATTTCTATTAAAATCAATTACTCTATTTTGGTTAGGGCAGTCATTTTCAGACAACATATTGCAATGACTCTCAATGTTACTTTCTTTTATTCCTGTCCACTGTGAAAATAAAGACATGAAATTGAGCCCACTACGACGACTATTTATCATTTCTTTATGCTTAGAATTATAAGATGTGATGAAAAAAGGCACTTCATAGTTCTGTTTGTATTTATCACTATGTGCCAATTCATTTTTGTCATATGTTAAAGATAACGCATGATCAGAAAAATACATCATTGACCATTTTGACTTGGTTTTACTTAAATCAGAATATATTTCTGATAACAATTTATCTGTGTTTTTTATGCTTTGGACATAACAAGAGAATTTTTTATTCTGATAAAAATGGTCATACTGCTCCTCTGTTCTGGTACAAAATGGCGTATGACTTCCCATAAGATGAACAACAATAAGTTTTTTGGGTTTTTGTGATTCCAGCGCCAATTTAAATTCAGGTAATAAAGCACCGTCTGGAGAGACTAATTTATCATCTGAGCTTCCTCTCTTAACAAAGAAGCTATTATTTGCCCTTCGTCCTATAGCGGCAACTGAACCATCATATTCACCAACAAATCCTTGATTAGATAACCAATAAGTATCGAAACCTGCTTTGCTAGCTAATGTAATGATATTATTACCGATTTCAGGATATAAGGATAAGCTATGTGTTAAAGACGGTTGTGTCGAACTCGCCGCAGATATGTAGTTAGTAAAAAAAGTCCCATTGATTGAGCTCATAAATGGCGTGTTTTGTATTTTAAAACCATATTCTTGCATAAAATCTTTTCGGACACTTTCACCAATAATAATCACGTAAGTATCATATTGGTTATTAACCTCTGTGATCTTAAAAGTGTCATCACTTGTATATAATTCAATCTCGTCGATTAAAGAATATACAGAATAAATGAGTTCTGTAAAAAAACGGGTTTCTGGTGTTCCTGAATTAGCCGCTCTCTCATATTTACCACTTAAAGCATATTTTGAGGGAGTGAAGAAAAAAACCACCATTGCGATACTTAATATCGTCTTTTTACGATAATTCATCGGATTGGCTTTAATAAAGCTAACTAAGATTCCAAAAACGAATATTAAGATAGAATAAATAAAATATTTGTTATCTATATTTGATATAAATTCTCGTGATTCTTGTATGTCAGTATAATAAAAGGAAGCAACTGTATTATATGTAGGGGGGCCGTAGATCAACCCGACTGGTAAATAAATAGCAGCTAAAATGGTGAAAAATAAAACAACAAAACGGTAGGTGCTATTGTTCACATAAAGCAAACCAATGCTTATAAAAAAGATATACAGTGGCTTGAATGGGTAGCCCATTACCTTGTGTAATATAGAAAAGAGAAAAAATAATGCGATAAACTTCAGCATTATTTTACTTAAAATTACATGTTGTATTTTCTGGATCATAACTCGCTTTTGAAAGATTTACTCTTAATTTTTGCCGCGTAGGGTAGCACAAATGGAGTAAACGAAACATAACAATAGAATTGAATCTTTAATATGATCAGAAAAATTTATCATTAATTGAGCTATTGCAAAATAGAGGACGCTAGTAATGGCTCAAGATTATCACCACGGCGTGCGAGTGATTGAACTCAACGAAGGCACGCGACCTATTCGTACCATCAACACCGCCATTGTCGGAATGGTGTGTACTGCTGATGATGCAGACACAAAAGCCTTTCCACTCAATACCCCTGTTTTAATTACAGATGTGAAAAATGCAGCAGGTAAAGCTGGCGAAACTGGCACGCTTGCACGCTCACTAGATGCTATCGGTAACCAATCAAAACCGGTTACCGTCGTTGTGCGTGTTGAGCAAGGCGAAAGCGAAGCAGAAACCACATCCAATATTATTGGTGGCACCACGCCCGATGGCCGCAAAACCGGCTTGCAGGCATTAACCGTGGCGCAAGGCCGTTTAGGTGTTAAGCCTCGCATTCTAGCCGTACCGGCTCATGATACACAGGCGGTTTCATCAACGCTCGCCGGTATCGCGCAAAAAATGCGTGCCATGGCCTATATCAGCGCCTATGGCAGCAAAACCATTTCGGATGCCATTGATTACCGCAAAAACTTCAGTCAACGTGAATTAATGTTGATTTGGCCTGAGTTCCAAAGCTGGGACACCGTTGCGAACGCAGAAAGCAATATCTACGCCACCGCGTGTGCCTTGGGCTTACGTGCCAAAATTGATAATGATATTGGCTGGCATAAAACCTTGTCTAACGTAGGCGTTAATGGGGTAACGGGCATTTCTGCCGATGTGTCATGGGATTTACAAGACCCTGCCACCGATGCCGGCTTACTTAACGAAAACGATATCACCACGCTAATTCGCAATAACGGCTTCAAGTTTTGGGGCTCCCGTACTTGCTCAGATGATCCGTTGTTTGCCTTTGAGTCCTACACCCGCACCGCGCAGGTGTTATCCGACACCATCGCCGAGGGGCTAGACTGGTCCATTGACGGCACGCTCAATCCCTCACTGGCTCGCGATATTATCGAAAGTATCAATGCAAAACTGCGCAGCATGACAACGCAAGGCTATTTGTTAGGCGGTGAATGTTGGTTCGATCCAGACGTTAACACCAAAGAAGAGCTGAAAAGCGGCAAGTTATACATTGATTATGACTATACAGCAGTACCCCCACTGGAAAACTTACTGTTACGTCAGCGTATCACTGACCGCTATTTATTAGATTTTGGCTCAAAAATTAAGGGGTAATCATGGCCTTACCACGCAAACTTAAAGATTTAAATTTATTCAATGAGGGTGAAAGCTATATGGGGCGTATTGAAGAAATCACGCTACCGAAAATCACCCGTAAATTTGAAACCTATCGCGGCGGCGGCATGAATGGCGGCGTCAAAATTGATATGGGGTTAGAAGATGATGCGCTCTCAGCCGAATTAACATTTGGGGGCTTAGAAGCCCAGCTTTATAAGCAATGGGGTATCACTCAAATTGATGGCGTGATGTTGCGTCTCAATTGTGCTTATCAACGCCAAGATACCAAAGAATACACCGCCGTTGAGGTCGTGTTACGGGGTCGATTCAGTGAAATTGACTCCGGTAATGGCAAGGCCGGTGAAAACACCCAAGTCAAAGCGCCTTTTAATGCCACGTATTACAAACTGATTTGGGATGGTGAAACACTCATTGAGATTGATTTACTCAATATGATTGAAAAAGTTGATGGTGTTGACCGCTTAGAAGAACAACGCGCCGCATTAGGTTTATAGGAAAAGTAAATGACTGAACCAGTAGAAAAAAATCAAATCACCGTCACGCTAGATGAGCCTATCACGCGAGGAACAACCACAGTAACAGAGATTGTGGTACGTAAACCCAATTCTGGCGCATTGCGTGGTGTTCGCTTAGCCGCACTGATGGAAATGGATGTGGATTCGGCAATGTTGGTATTACCCCGCGTCACCGCTCCGGCATTGACGAAACCCGAATTAATCATGATGAACCCTGCGGATATGCTGAATTTAACCAAAGAGCTCGTGCTTTTTTTGTTACCGAAGTCGGTGACTATGGATTTCCAGAACGATTAACCGTCAATGATTTAGTGGCAGATATTGCCACTATTTTTCACTGGTCACCCGCTGTCACCGGTGAATTTTCCCTAACCGAATTATTAGAATGGCGTTATCACGCCCTTAAACGTAGCGGTGTAGAAGATGAGTAAAGATTTACGTTTACAGGTGATTTTAAGCGCCGTTGATAAATTCACGAAACCGTTTAAGAGCGCCCAAGCGTCAAATAAAAAATTGGCGGAAACCCTCCGCCAATCTAAACAACAACTCAAAGAGCTCAACAACCAAGCCAAGCAAATTGACGGGTTTAAGAAAACCAAGCAATCCCTTGATAGTGCTAGTCAAGCGTATCAACAGGCTACCGCCAAAGTTAGCCGGCTCGCACGTGAATTATCCACCGTTCAAAACCCCACGAAAGCCCAATCACGGGAGCTTGACCGCGCAAAAGCGGCGGCCGCAAAACTCAAAGCTGAAACCGGCACACTGAGTGCCTCATTGCAGCGCCAACGGGAAGCCCTAAAAGGCAGTGGTATTTCAACACGCCAGCTAAGCCAAGCCCAAGTAAAATTAAATAGCGACATTGCCAGCACAAGCCGGCGATTACAGCAACAAGAGCAGCAACTAAAACGGGTGGCCAACCAAGAAAAGCGCATGTCTGCGGCAAAAAATAGCTATCAAAATGCCATGGGAATACGTAATAAAATGGCCGGTAGCGGCGCGGGTATGCTTGCATCCGGTGTGGGGCTAGGTTATGCGGCTAAAAAAGTCTTAGTACCAGGCTATGATTTTGAAATCGGCATGTCGAAAGTGCAAGCCTTAACCCGCCTTGATAAAAATTCCGACGACTACAAGATGTTAAGGGAACAAGCGCGAGACCTTGGGGCAACAACCGCATTTACCGCTAATGAAGTTGCACAAGGCCAAGCGTTCTATGCCATGGCTGGTTTTAAGCCAGAACAAATTAAAAATGCCATGTCCGGTACTTTATCCATGTCATTAGCCGGTGATATCGACTTGGCCACCACGGCTGATATTGGTTCCAACATCTTGACCGGCTTTAAGCTGAATTCGAATGAAATGAACCGTGTCAGTGATGCCCTTGTTGCCACCTTTACCCGTTCAAACGTCAATCTCACGATGCTCGGCGACACCATGAAATATGTAGCACCAGTGGCATCAGGTCTTGGTGTTGATATAGAAACAGCAGCCGCAGCCGCGGGAAAGCTGGGTGATGCGGGTATTCAGGCTAGCATGGCGGGTACAGGATTAAAATCTATTTTAGGTCGTTTGGCTGAACCACCCAAAATGGCCGGCGAAGCCCTTGATAAACTGAAAATTAAAACTCGTGATTCAAAAGGTAACTTGCGTGAATTTACAGATATACTTGTTGAACTAGATAAAAAAACCAAAAAAATGGGTAATGCAGAACGTGCGGGATTATTCAAGCACATTGCTGGCGAAGAGGCATTTGCAGCCCTAACGGTACTTGTTGACCAAGCAGGAAGCGGGCAATTACAAACTTTAATTGCTGAAGTTAAAGCCGCCAAAGGGGAAGCGGAAAAAGTCGCCAAAACCATGACAGATAACCTTGATGGCGACTTAAAAAACTTAACCTCGGCTTATGAAGATGTGGGGATACAAGTTTTTGGTGGTGCGGATAGCCCTTTGCGGGATATCACTAAACGAGTCACTGATCTCATTTCGAAGTTTGGCCAATGGGCAAAGAAAAACCCTGAACTGGTCAAACAAATCACCATGATCACGTTGGGATTAGGTGCGGTGCTGGCCGTTGGTGGCGGTATCACATTGATGATTGCGGCATTAATTGGCCCACTCGCCATGGCGAAATTAAGTCTGTCCGTATTAGGTATCAAAGGCAGCGGCTTTCTATCATTACTGATTAAGCCTATTAAGATAATTGGAACGGCATTTATGATGCTAGGCCGTGCGCTATTAGCTAACCCGATTATCTTAATTATCACGGCTATCGCTGGCGCAGCTTACCTGATTTATAAATATTGGGATGATATCGTTCCGTACGCAAAAAAATTATGGAACAGAGTGACAGAGATATTTTCCCAATTTTGGGAGGGGGTTAAATCCTATGTGCTGAATTGGGGGCTTGTCGGGCTGGTTTATCAGCACTGGGATGAGATTGTCGCTATCACTTCTCGTATGTGGGCATTGGTGAAGAAAACCATTTCTGATAAGTGGGAGCAGATTGTCGCGGATGTTAAAGGTTTACCCACTACCGAACCAGTCAGCAAACGATATTGCAAGAGAAGTGGCTAGACAACTAGAGCAACGTCAGCGACAAACACAGGCAAGGCAGTTAAGCCGCTACCAAGACAGTGAGGAGTATTAATTATGGCAATGGCAGCGCTGGGCTTGTTCGTTTTTCAACTCAATACAACGCCTTACCAAATGATGCAAATTAACCAAAAATACCGTTATGGCGTGAATAATCGTGTCGGCAAACGCCCCACAGTTCAATTTATCGGCCTTGATAATGACGATATCACATTAAGTGGCTCATTATTTCCGTCACTGACTGGCGGCAGGCTGTCATTACTGGTATTAGAGCAAATGGCAGAAACGGGAAAAGCATGGTCACTGATTGATGGCTCAGGCACTATTTACGGTATGTTTGTGATTGAAGAAATCACCCAATCGAAAAGTATTTTTTTTGATGATGGCTCGGCCAGAAAAATTGATTTTACGCTGAAATTAAAACGCACTGATGAATCACTGTCTCAAATGTTTGGCGATCTAGGTCAGCAGCTCAATGATATTCGCGGAGCCTTACCGCTATGAGTTTTTTAACCAAAGATGAACTAACCCCTGCATTTGTGCTTGCGGCAGGCGGTGAAAATATTAATAGTCTAATTCAAGGGCGTTTAATGTCATTAACCATGACAGATAATCGCGGCTTTGAAGCTGACCAATTAGATATTGAATTGGATGATAGCGACGGACAACTCGCCTTACCAAAGCGAGGTGAAACCCTGTCATTGCATCTTGGTTGGAAAAACGAACCGCTGATCTACAAGGGGACGTTTACGGTTGATGAGGTTGAACATAGCGGCGTGCCCGATAAACTCACGATCCGTGGTCGTAGTGCAGATTTTCGCGACACATTAAACGTTAAGCGCGAACAGTCTTACCATCAAAAATCGTTGGGCGATATCGTACGAACTTTGGCAGAGCGTAATAAGCTGAAGCCGGTCATTGATGACAAATTAGATAAAATCAAGCTTGCCCATATTGACCAAACCAACGAATCGGACGGCTCATTTTTAACACGAGTAGCAAAATCAGAGGGGGCAATCGTCGCAGTTAAAAATGGTAATTTACTGTTTATGAAACAAGGCCAAGGGCTCACCGCCACAGGCCAACCCATCCAAACGATGCATATCACCCGTTCAGTGGGTGATGGACACCGCTTTTCACTGGCTGACCGCGGCGCATACACCGGTGTTGTGGCTAACTGGCTGAACACCCGAGAACCCAAAAAGAAAAAAGAAGTCACCGTGAAACGGAAACGAAAAAGCAAAAAACCGGCAAAACCTGCAAAGCCAGCAGAGCCAAAAGAAAAACAAGGGGAATATCTAGCCGGCGAACAAGGGAACATTCTCACGCTTTCTCACACCTACGCCACGAAAGAAAATGCCGCCCGAGCCGCAAAAGCCAACTGGGAAAAAATCCAACGTGGTGTTGCGTCATTTTCGATTCAACTCGCGGTTGGCCGTGCAGATCTCTACCCTGAAATGCCTGTCACCGTCAGTGGATTTAAACCAGAGATTGATAACGCGGACTGGACATTAACGCGAGTCGTTCATTCACTGAATGACAGTGGTTTTACAACCGCATTAGAGTTAGAGGTGAAAATTTCGGATTTAGATATGGCTGACGAATAATTTTTTAGACTGTATGGATATACATGATATAATTTACATAACATCAACATCATGACAAAGGATACATAATCATGATGAATTGTCCTGAATGCGGTCACTCTGCACATACCCGTAGTTCCTATCAAGTCTCATCCGAAACCAAAGAACGTTATAACCAGTGCCAAAATATTAATTGTGGTTGCACATTTGTCAGTCACGAATCAGTGACTAAAATTGTTGTTAAACCCGCACATATTAATGTTGTTGAACCGCATCCGAACAAGTTTCAGCAGTCTTCTTTGATATGATAAAATGATTTATTAGAGGAATAGCTATAACTAACTATTCCTATATTTAAACTAATTTCTATTTAAAAAAATAGAAATTAGCTGTTATAAAGTGAATATATTACATTTTGTTCATCAATCCCCTTTATTTCTTTATTATTAGCTCCTTGTCTAACATATATAGTATTATTATATGCACATACTTCGCCTGTTGATTTTATTGTTATTTTTAATATGTGCTTATCTTCATAAATACAAAATGTAATATCTTTTAAAATCTGCATTTTTAATTTTTTGTTTATATTACTCTCTTCAATGAATTGTTTGATTCGTAGAAAGTAACCATCTAATCCATTAGTTTCATTTGTAGCTTCACGATCTACACCAATTAAATGAAATCCATTAACTACTTTAACTTCACTTTTACCATAAATCTCATCTAACATTTTACAAACATGAGAATCTTCAGCTATTCCAACTAAAATATAACCAGTTACAGTTTTATTAATATTGTGTATAGCCACGCAAGTTTCTACTATCTTAGATAAACATTTTTTATCTATCTTAGTTTTTTTATCTAAAGTATAAATACCTTGCTTGAAGTCATAATATGTTTGTTCAGTTTTTGAATTTGTTAGTAATGTATTGATTTCTGTTGTATTTACTTGATTTTCAGCTCCTTTCGGAGACATTTTAAAGAAACGATCTATATGTGCAACCAAATCATCTACACTTTTTTCTCTTGATTCGCCTTTCCATCGGCTAGCTTCTGTAACGTCAATAATTTTTTTTGAACCTACATTTTTTAATTGCTCTAACAGCTTTTTCTTGTCTTTTATTACCTTATTTTTATTAATTAATAGGTCATAAAATGCCAAAAAAACAACTTGGTAATACCTTGGGCATTCATGCGATCTTGATTGCTCACCTAAAACATGTTTTTTGAAATTATTATTTTTAAAAAGGTCATCTATAATATCATAAACATAAATATAATTTTCTTTAATTCTCGGAACTGAATGTAGCTTTATATATTTATCTAGTGCGTTACGATCTGAAAGAGTATGAGTCGTATCCCTTACACCATAAAATCCATCTAAAGCATCTGAGCTAGATAAAGGTTTCTCCTCTAACATAATATAAGCTAATATATTGGAAACCAATTCTTCATCTAAGGATTCTCTAATATTACTTTTTATTAACACATTATTTCTGACATAAAAGTGATTATCTATATTTATCCCATAATCTAGTTTATCACTAGCTATAGATATAGAATGAACATTTTTTAATGCTAGCGTCTCTGTATGTGTTGTATCACCTCTGATTGTAGTCGAAATAATTCTAACTAGGTCAGAAAAATACGTAGTACAACCTGCACATCGTATTTCCTGTCTTGATAAACGTTTTCCATTTGAATTTATTCTTCTGAATACCTCATCAATATCTTCATTATCCGATGAATATTCGGATATCGCAAACTTATACCTTGCTATTCCAGATGATTCCTGTCTAGACATAATTGGTAGCTTTTGTACTAACTCGCCTGAATCCTTTTTTTCTTTTGTTAGTACCATGGAATCCAAGTTGAAATATTCGCCATTTACAGGGTAACGTTGTTCGATAAAGCTCATTATCGCTTCTAAACGTTGTAAACCATCTAATATCTCTCTTTTATTATTAGTCCTAACAAACAATAGTAATGGTATAGGATATTTCTTGAGCAAAGATGATATTAGTTCCTGTTTTTCCTTTATCGTCCATACCAATTTTCTTTGATATCTTCTATTTATAGTTAAATTATCATTTAAATACCATTCATAAAGCTCATCAATGTATTTTGCATCTATGTCTAAATTATTTTCGTTGTCAATTAAATTATCCATTTTATCACTATGCCATTAAGTATTATCATTTTAACTATATTTTTTAATATAGTTTGTATAAAAACATTCATATTTATAATTAAATTTATAATACATTTACATCTTATTGTCACTAATTAAAACCTAACATAATTTTTCTGTACGACCATTTGAATAACTGAAAATAAAAAAATGCCCTAAAAATTAATTAAGAGCATTTACATTGATAAATTCGGATAACTTGTTGCATCCGAAAATTACACAAGACATTTCATTTTGAAAGTGACGAAGAGGTGATAACCTTTGAAATGTCAGCGAGATCACTTCGTTCGCATTCACTGTTCACATCAATTAATGCTGTCACATTTCTTGATAGAACAATTTTTATTGCACTTGAGAACAGGGTTGCAGCTATTCTCAAACGACTTAAAGGAGAAGTTCCTTTCATGACAAGTAATAACATAAAAACCATCCTAATTAAGGCGCCTTGGAAAATTATAGATGAATTAACAAGCGAATTCGATAGCAAAGCAGTAAAACATGAAAGAGGCCCATTGTGTTTTAGTGGTGGAGCTATTGAATGGGTACAGGTTGCAATCCCAATTGGTTCGGCAAGTATTGGCGCTATTGTGACAATACTAGTTGCTAAGATGCAACAGAACAAAAGAGTGAAAGTGACATTTAATGATAATGGGAGTATCACATCAATAGATGCACCAACAAAAGAACAGGCAATAGAAATTTGCAACGAGTTAAATAAGATAAAAGAAATCAGAATTGAACCATAAACATGCCCCTCATTTGAGGGGCTATTTTTTTGAAGGTTGGTTACATTGTGGATGTAATGTGGATGGAATTTTATAAATCCCTTTATAAAACAGACAATTGCCTAAAAACAAAAGACCGCCTAGGCGGTCTTTTCTATATCAATTGATATGATTACTCTTTAGGTGTTGCTTTTTCCACGCGGCTTTTTAATTTTTGGCCTGGACGGAAAGTAACAACACGGCGTGCAGTAATTGGAATATCTTCCCCAGTTTTTGGGTTACGTCCGGGACGTTGATTTTTATCACGTAAATCAAAGTTACCGAATCCAGATAATTTTACTTGCTCACCATTTTCTAAGGAAAGGCGAACCTCTTCAAAGAAAGTTTCGACAAGGTCTTTAGCATCACGTTTGCTAACACCCAGTTTTTCAAACAAATTTTCTGACATTTCAGCTTTAGTAAGCGCCATAGGTTTAGTCCCTCAAGGAGGCTTGGAATCGCTGTTTTAACGCAGCAACACACAGATCAACGGTCGCGGTAATCTCTTCTTCTTCCATCGTACGTTGAGTATCTTGGAAGATAAGACTGATAGCTAGGCTCTTATAACCCTCTGCTATTCCCTCACCACAATACACATCAAATAAGTTTATGCCAACTATATGATTTATGCCAACTTTTTTACACTCTGCTAAAACTTCTGCAGCAGCTACATGTTCTGGCACGACCACAGCGATGTCACGGCGGTTCGACGGATAGCGTGAAATCGCCTTAGCTTCAGGGATGACACGTTGTGCTATCGCATCACTACGAACCTCAAACACCACCGTACGACCATTTAAATCGAGTTTACGTTCTAATTCTGGATGAACCACACCAATAAAGCCAATGTGTTCATTTTCCAGATAAATCCCAGCACTTTGACCTGGATGCAATGCAGGATGTGCCTCAGATTTAAATGTAATTTGATTTAGTTTCCCAGTCAATTCAAAAACAGCTTCAAGATCACCTTTTAAGTCAAAGAAGTCAACAACTTGTTTATCTAATGACCAATGTTCTTCAAATCTGTTACCTGTAATGACCCCCGCCAACATAGGTTCTTGGCGAATTCCATATTCTGCTTGATTATCAGGAATAAAGCGTAGACCTGTTTCAAATAAACGAATTCTATTTTGTTGACGATTTTGATTATAGACAACCGTTGTCAATAAACCAGTCCATAGAGACAAACGCATCGCCGACATATCCGCAGAAATTGGGTTCGGCAACATTAATGCATCTTGTTGTGGGTGCAATAATGCCTGAACTTTCGGGTCCACAAAGCTATACGTAATCGCTTCTTGATATCCACGGTCAACTAACATCGCTTTAAGACGTTTTAATGGTAAGTTAGCTTCTTTATGATTAGTCATAACCAGATCGGCGCGTAACGGCACATCAGGAATATTGTTGTAGCCATAAACACGTGCGACCTCTTCCACTAAGTCCTCTTCGATTTGCATATCGAAACGCCAGCTTGGTGCCACTACATCCCAACACCCTGCTGAAACCACGACTTGGCAACCTAAACGCGTTAAAATGTCGGTAACTAATTCATCTTCAATAACATGGCCAATCAAACGGTCTAATTTATTGCGCGTCAGCTTAATATTGGCTGCTTTTGGTAAGTGTTGCTCACTCGTAGCATCAATAATTTCGCCGACTTCACCACCACAAATTTCAACGATTAACGCTGTCGCACGTTCAATAGCTTTAAATTGTAGTTGTGGATCAACACCACGCTCAAAACGGTGAGAGGCATCAGTATGCAAGCCGTAATTACGTGCGCGACCTGTGATTGATAGAGGGTCGAAAAATGCACACTCTAGCAGGATATTTTTCGTCTCAGCATTAACACCTGAATGTTCACCACCAAAAATACCCGCAATTCCCAATGCTTTAGATTCATCAGCAATAACAAGTGTATCTGGTTTCAATGTGGCTTCACTACCATCAAGAAGAACCAGTTTTTCCTCTTCTTTTGCCATACGTACAACAATAGCGCCATCTAAACGGTCTAAGTCATACGCATGCTGAGGTTGCCCTAGTTCTAGTAATACATAGTTGGTAATATCAACAACAGCATCGATAGAACGCACACCACCACGACGCAGCTTTTCTTTCATCCACATCGGTGTCGGTGCAGACACATCGATATTTTTGATTACACGGCCTAAAAAGCGCGGACAGGCCTTAGGAGCTTCAACACGGATAGGAAATGTGTCTTTAGTCGTAACAGGGGCCACATTGATAGCAGGCTCAGTTAGCGCTAATTTATTAATAACAGCAACATCACGAGCCACACCAAGAATACTTAAGCAATCTGCACGGTTTGGCGTAATGCTGATTTCAATTGCGTTATCATTAAGTTTTAAATATTCGCGGATGTCGGTTCCAACAACGGCGTCTAACGGTAATTCTATAATCCCGCTATGGTCATCAGAAATACCCAATTCCGAATAAGAACACAGCATGCCTTCTGATGGCTCACCGCGTAATTTTGCCGCTTTGATTTTGAAATCACCCGGCAGTTCTGCGCCTACCGTTGCAACTGCAACTTTCAACCCTTGACGACAATTTGGAGCACCACAGACAATATCTAATAAGCGATCGCCACCAACATTCACTTTGGTAACACGTAATTTGTCTGCATTGGGATGTTGACCACATTCAACCACTTCACCAACAACAACACCGTGAAATTGGCCAGCAACAGCTTCAACCCCATCAACTTCAAGACCAGCCATAGTGATTTGGTCTGATAGTGCGTCACTATTGATCGCCGGGTTCACCCATTCGCGTAACCATAGTTCACTGAATTTCATGAGATAAACCCGCCTTATTTAAACTGTTTGAGGAAACGAAGATCATTTTCGAAGAATGCACGTAGGTCAGAAACGCCATAACGCAACATTGTTAAGCGTTCCATTCCCATACCAAATGCAAAACCTGAGTAGACCTCTGGGTCAATCCCAACATTGCGAAGTACATTCGGGTGTACCATGCCACAACCTAACACTTCTAGCCATTTACCATTTTTCCCCATGACATCAACTTCAGCTGAAGGTTCTGTGAATGGGAAATATGATGGACGAAAACGTACCTGTACTTCTTCTTCAAAAAAGTTATTCAGGAAGTCATGCAATGTGCCTTTTAAATTAGTAAAGCTGATGTCTTTATCAACAATCAGACCTTCTGTTTGGTGGAACATTGGAGTATGTGTTTGGTCATAGTCGTTACGATATACACGACCTGGTGCAATGATACGAATTGGAGGTTGTTGACCATTCATAGTACGAATTTGTACCCCAGAGGTTTGGGTACGTAACAAACGCTTAGCATCAAACCAAAAAGTATCATGATCTGCACGTGCTGGGTGGTGAGCAGGAATGTTTAGCGCATCAAAGTTATGATAATCATCTTCAATTTCAGGGCCAGTCTCAACAGAGAAACCTAATTCACCAAAAAATTCTTCAATTCGCTGGATCGTGCGGGTCACTGGATGTAGTCCACCGTTTTCCATACGACGCCCAGGTAATGATACATCCACTTTTTCTGAAGCGAGACGCGCATTGAGGATCTCAGCTTGCATGGCATCTTTACGGGCGTTTAGTGCATCTTGAACCTGTACTTTGGCTTCATTTATTACGGCCCCTGCTGCTGGACGTTCATCGGCAGGCAGATCACGCAACGTTTTCATCTGTAGTGTGAAGTGGCCGCTTTTGCCTAAAAATTCAACACGCACTGACTCCAACGTAGCAACATCTTGGGCCTGTTCAATGGCTGCTTTTGCCTGTGCAACCAACTCAGCGAGATGTGGCATTGTTTCCCCTTTATGACCACTCGGTCTTTTTGCTAGTTATTCACTAAATTATTAAACCCACATTCCATTTAAGATGGCGGGGTAGTTAACTGATTTTACTGTATTTAATCCTAAACCAGAAACAAAAAAGCCTCCCTAAGGAGGCTTTAGCGTAACTTTTCGTTTATTCTTTCTATCTTTACGCGCAAAAGCCCCCGAGAATCAGGTGCTAAAGTAAAAAAAGAAACGAAAAATAACAAAACACATGCAATGATTTCTCAAAAAATGGGCTATTAAAGTATTAACACAAATAGTTATAAATGAAAAGAGGAAGTTACCTTCCTCTCTTCAAGCAAACAATTAAGCTAAAGCGCTTTTTGCTTTTTCAACTAAAGCAGTGAATGCTGCTTTATCGAAAACTGCGATGTCTGCTAAGATCTTACGGTCGATTTCAATCGAAGCTTTTTTCAAGCCATTGATGAAACGGCTATAAGACAGACCGTTCTGACGAGCCGCTGCGTTAATACGCGCGATCCACAGTTGACGGAACTGACGTTTACGTTGACGGCGGTCACGGTAAGCGTATTGACCAGCTTTGATTACCGCCTGAAACGCTACGCGGTAAACACGTGAACGTGCACCATAGTAACCTTTCGCCTGCTTCAGAATTTTTTTGTGACGTGCACGGGCGATTACACCACGTTTTGCGCGAGCCATAGCTATCTCCTATCGTCTTTTATCTTAATTAACTAAATTGTTTACTTATGCGTAAGGCAGGCAGGCTACTACCAGACCCAGATCGCCCTTAGATACCATTCCTTTCGGACGTAAATGGCGTTTACGCTTAGTTGACTTTTTAGTCAGGATATGACGAAGGTTTGCATGCTTGCGCTTAAAGCCACCGCCTGCAGTTTTTTTAAAGCGCTTTGCTGCGCCACGTACAGTTTTAATCTTTGGCATTTCTTTTATTTCCAACTTCGCATTGTGATAAACTACGAATTAATTAGGCGAATAACTTTCGCTATTACTTGCAAGGCCTAATTATTTCTTCTTCGGTGCCAACACCATAATCATCTGACGTCCTTCAATTCTTGAAGGGAATGACTCCACTGACGCCAGTTCTTCCAGATCAGCTTTGATGCGATTAAGCACTTCCAGACCAATCTGTTGGTGAGCCATTTCACGACCACGAAAACGCAGCGTAACTTTAGCTTTGTCACCATCTTCTAGAAAGCGAACCAGGTTGCGTAGTTTGACCTGATAATCACCTTCATCTGTACCAGGGCGGAATTTAATTTCCTTCACCTGAACAACTTTTTGTTTCTTTTTCTGTTCTTTTTGAGATTTGCTCTTCTCATAAAGGAATTTGCCGTAATCCATGATACGACAAACTGGCGGTTCAGCATTTGGGCTGATTTCCACAAGATCTACACCTGCTTCTTCAGCTTTTTCAAGCGCTTCGCGTGCGCTCATAATGCCTAACTGTTCACCGTCTAAACCTGTTAAACGGACTTCAGGAACACGGATTTCATCGTTAATACGATTTGGACGTGTTGTTGGGATTCTTTTTCCGCCTTTAATACTTCATTCCTCCAACTGGATAAAGAGATTTGCATACTCTCTAAAGCAATACGCAGAACTATTATTGCTTAATACAACATCTGCGTACAAGATTCTTTGGCTTGTCTGCTTATTATTTAAAAACTGACAAAGCGATTCGACCGCGGATTTTAATGCTTATTGCCCGATTACTCAAGTAAATCTTGAAATAAATCACGTTAACTTATTTAAAAATTTAGTTTTACCGTATTTATTTCTATCAGTCAGTCTATTTTAATTAGTTATTAATTTAGCTTATTACTGAATAAGCACGACATTTGCTCACATTACTGACAATACAAGATAAGCAGTGCCCATAACGAGCACTGCTTAGCTATACCAATACTGGCTTAATTATTTTTTCTTTGGTGCCAATACCATGATCATCTGGCGCCCTTCAATTCTTGAAGGAAATGATTCCACTGACGCCAGTTCATCCAGATCAGCTTTGATGCGATTAAGCACTTCCAGACCAATCTGTTGGTGAGCCATTTCACGACCACGAAAACGTAGTGTGACTTTAGCCTTGTCACCTTCTTCCAAAAAGCGAATTAAACTACGTAATTTAACTTGGTAGTCGCCTTCGTCTGTTCCTGGACGGAATTTAATTTCCTTCACTTGAACAACTTTTTGTTTCTTTTTCTGTTCTTTCTGAGACTTACTCTTCTCATAAAGATACTTACCGTAGTCCATAATACGACAAACGGGTGGCTCAGCATTTGGGCTGATTTCGACTAAGTCGACACCTGCTTCTTCAGCCTTAAAGAGTGCTTCACGCACACTCATAACACCGAGTTGCTCACCGTCTAGACCTGTGACACGGATTTCTGTAGCACGGATCTCTTCGTTAATACGATTAGGACGTGCTGTTGGGAGTTTTTTTCCGCCTTTAATACCTTATTCCTCCATCTGATTGAGTTGACGACTGCGGATCTCTTCAAGCAGTTTAGTCATGAATTCGTTGACATCAAGGCTACCTAAATCTTTACCACGACGGGTACGTACAGCAACTTTGCCTGATTCAACTTCTTTATCACCACATACTAGCATGTAAGGGACTCGACGCAGCGTGTGTTCGCGGATTTTAAAGCCAATTTTCTCATTACGTAAATCTGCTTTCGCGCGAATGCCAACACTTTGCAGCTTGCTAACTAATTCTTGAACATAATCAGCTTGGCTATCCGTTATGTTCATTACAACCACTTGTTGTGGTGCTAACCATGTTGGGAAAAAGCCTGCGTATTCTTCTGTTAAAATACCAATAAAGCGCTCAAGTGAACCCAATACAGCACGGTGGATCATAACAGGAACGATACGTTCGTTATTTTCGCCTACATAGGAAGCGGTTAAACGGCCCGGCAAGAAGAAGTCTAACTGGACGGTACCGCATTGCCATGCACGGTCAAGGCAGTCATACAGTGTAAATTCAATTTTAGGACCATAGAATGCGCCTTCGCCTGGTTGGTATTCGAATTCAATACCTTTTGATTTCAGGGCGTTAGCTAAGTCTTCTTCCGCTCTGTCCCACATCTCGTCAGTACCGATACGTTTTTCAGGGCGAGTTGATAGTTTCACAACAATCTTTTCAAAACCAAAAGTTGCGTAAACATCATAAATCATTTCAATACAGCTAGTTACTTCACTTAAAATTTGTTCTTCTGTACAGAAGATATGTGCATCATCTTGAGTAAAGCCACGCACACGCATCAAACCATGTAAAGCACCTGATGGCTCATTACGATGACAGCTACCAAATTCTGCCATACGTAATGGTAAGTCACGATAAGATTTCAAACCTTGGTTAAAGATTTGTACGTGACCAGGGCAGTTCATTGGTTTTACACAATACTCACGGTTTTCTGATGAAGTCGTGAACATTGCATCTTTATAGTTATCCCAGTGACCTGTTTTTTCCCACAGTACGCGATCCATCATGAATGGACCTTTAACTTCTTGATAGTTATAAGCTTTCAGTTTCGTACGTACAAAAGTTTCCAGTTCACGGAAAATTGTCCAACCATCATTATGCCAGAACGCCATACCTGGCGCTTCTTCTTGCATATGATATAAATCTAATTGTTTACCGATTTTACGGTGGTCACGCTTAGCGGCTTCTTCTAAACGCAATAAATAGGCTGCCAATTGTTTCTTATCAGCCCATGCGGTACCGTAGATACGCTGCAACATTTTATTGTCGCTGTTACCACGCCAATACGCGCCAGCCACTTTTTGCAATTTGAAGTGGTGACAAAAACGCATATTAGGTACATGTGGACCACGACACATATCAACATATTCTTCATGGTGATATAAACCAGGGCGATCATCTTGGCTAATATTTTGATCCAAGATTTCAACTTTATAGTCTTCGCCGCGGGCAACAAATGTCTCACGAGCTTCGCTCCAAGAAACACGTTTTTTCACCACATCATAATCTGTTTTGGCAAGCTCAAGCATACGCTTCTCTAGCTTTTCCAAATCTTCCTGCGTCAGCGTATGGTCTAAATCGACATCATAATAAAAACCGTTGTCGATAGTTGGACCGATTGCCATTTTGGTGTTTGGCCATAATTGCTTGATGGCATGACCTAACAAGTGAGCACAAGAGTGACGAATAATTTCGAGTCCGTCGTCATCTTTACTCGTAATAATTGACACATTAGCATCATGTTCAATCATTTCACACGCATCAACACGTTCGCCATTAATGCGACCGGCGATACACGCTTTTGCTAGACCCGCGCCAATATCGCGAGCCACGTCCATCACAGAAACAGGATGGTCAAACTGACGCTGACTTCCATCAGGAAGAGTAATAACAGGCATTAAAAAATCCTTATCAGCAGTGGTGACCCACACGCCAGATCACTTGCTTGATTATTCCAAAATTATAAATCAATACGTTACTAACGATTTCTCACTTCACTATGCGAGATATGTACACAATTCTAGTTAAATTAAGATAACATAAATTGATACATCGCGAGTAACTCAACTATCAATGATAACACAGACATAATTTATGGCGATAGCGCAAAGCCGTTTATTGTTCTTCTTCATAAGAAAAATCAATACCTTCCAGATTAAATGGCGAATAAACCATCCAAAGCAGGAAATAGTTTTTCTTTTTCTTTGAAATACACCCTATACCAAAGAGATCCACTAGGCGCCGTTAATTCTTCAATGATTAAGTTACCTTGTTTAAGAGTAATATATCGCTGAATTGATACCCATAACGTATACCCAAGATATACCACTCCAATCAAGGTAAGTATTTGTACATTGATATTATCTAATCCCCATATTTGCCAAAGAATATAGCTACAAAATATAACTTGAATGAAAACCCTAATCATAAATGCATTGCTGAAAAATGACTGGGCGTGCTGTAATGTTGCAAAACAGGGGTTAGCTAATGTCTGCCTTTTCTCTTCAACTGGAATACCTTGGATATAAACCATCCAATCTGATGTATCACTGTTTTTTAGTATTACTCCCTTTTCTTTCATTGCATGTATTTTGAACGATACCAATACTGCCCATCCCACACCAATAACCAGTAAATATGCGATAAAAGTACTTACAGAAAAAAATGCAAGGAACAAACTAATAACAATCAAACACGCTAACTTACCTGAATTAATCCAAAATGGAGCAACTTGATAATTCATTAATTACCTTAGCCTGTGCGTTATAGAAAAATAGACTCAATCATAGATGAGAATAAGTCTCATTAATATGATTTTATAACCAACGCCTCGTTTGTTTGTGATAACTATCCCATTCTGCTTTAAAGGATTTAGCTAAAAAGTTTTCTTCTTGCGGAATTGTATATAAATCGGTTACTAGCCAGAATACTAAGCCAGAAACTAAGAAATATGGGGAATGTGTTAATAGAGCCAGTGCCAAACTCATGGAAGTAAAAGCCAGATACATGGGGTTGCGGGATAATCGATATGGGCCATTTGTGATGAGGTGCGTTGCCCGCACACTCGGATTAGGCGATGTTTTATGTTTATAAAAATAAAATAAACTTGTTGCCACCCAACTGACACTTTCTAGAGCAACTAAAATCCCTAAAACCCCCAGCCAGCCAGAAAAATACCAATCTAACGCACCTTGTTTAAAAAGAAAATAAACTGCAACGCCATTCGCAATTAGCCAATTCAACAATGGAAATTTTAGAATTTTCATTATGCTGCCTTAAACTCAAAAATAAGGTAATCAGCATATTATAAAACAATAGAAAGGCTTTGTATGGGATATTACCAAGCAAAATAACTAACCCAAAAAATTAATTATTAGGCCCTAAAGAGAATACACTTTTTAACCCTTCTAATTTGCTATACTCCTGCTGGCATACAAGGTCACGAACATCTGACGGCATTGCATCAATCCTTGCTTGGATATTCGTCAGTTGCTCATCTAAGCTATTCATACCCTTAATATCTACAATGTCTTGGTTAACTTTAAGGTAGCTTGCAAAGTTTTGCAGATTATCCTCTAAGCTATCACAGACATTATTGCTCACTAAACTTTTAGGTAAAATTGTACTAAGCGATGTTGGCAATAGTTGAGATATAGTTGGATAAATATTTTGTTTCCACTGCTGAGGGAAAACAATCAAAATCATTGCGGTAGCCAAAACCAACAACATTGACGCCCCTGCGAATGTCGCTATGAGTTTTTTCATACCTATTCCTATTTCTTTAATAATTCATTAAAAATAGGATATATCACTCTACGTAAAGCTATTTTTAAAATTAAAAATCATTTGTAAAGAAATTCTCAGGCTTATTTAATAAAATTTCATACCCTCATAAGGGGCTTCTTGGCAGCTTTTTAAACGTTGCAATAAGCCACCCACATGCAGTTCTAATTTGTGCCCATCAGGGTCAAGAAAATAAAATGATTTCCCCTCACTCTTATTTTCTTTCCAAACAATGACATTAGCCTGTTTTAGTTTGGCAACACAGATAGGAAAATCTGCCTCACTAACTGTAAAAGCATAATGAGTGTAATCTGTTTCGGTATGTGAAAAAGATAAGCGTGTTTTATCTAACGATAAACATAACCATAAATCCCCACAGGAGATATACGCTCCATTTTTCCAACTTGCATGTAGCTTCATACCAAGTAATGATTGATAAAAGAAGATGCTTTTCTCAACATCAGTCACTGCAATGGT
Organism: Providencia sp. NPDC089933; assembly: GCF_049545585.1. NCBI lineage: Bacteria > Pseudomonadati > Pseudomonadota > Gammaproteobacteria > Enterobacterales > Morganellaceae > Providencia > Providencia sp. NPDC089933. The sequence goes on along the minus strand of NZ_JBMWDT010000001.1, from coordinate 368,472 downwards.
TAAATGGTTAATTCCAACTAACATACTATTTTTCATCCTATATGAACGCTAAACGATTTCTTTTAATGAATTTACATAAACTACCAGTAAATAACATTGTAACCGTTACAATCTATAACACATCAACATTAAGACAACCTGTTAATAGATGCCCTTAACCTTTTTATGACCCCCATAAAAAGGTTTTTTTTTGCCTATTATAATTGAATACTTTTAGCTCATCCACATATGTCTATGTTATTGATAAAGTTAATTGAGTTATTCACAAAGGAAACTGAGGGTTATCCACAGTTAATGTGAACAACTTTTTCGTCCCAGTACTCATTTGTAGTTTACATAAATTCTTAATCGTATTTTGTTTTAATATTAAAACATTAATCTAGGTAGATATGCTAAGGTACAGATCTATAACAAATTTTGTTATCATCTAAGATAAGGGTACTCATCTATCTAAACTGGGAGCTTGTATTTAATCACTATGACAAATTTCCTCGAGCTATTTCAAGCTGTTGGTATTGGCCTTGTTTTATTGCTTCCACTCGCTAACCCTTTAACAGCGATTGCGGTCATGCTCAGTATTTCCGCAAATATGACCAAAGAGCAACGTGATCACCAATCGTTACTCGCTTCTATTTATGTATTCGCAATTATGACTATAGCCTTTTATGCAGGCCAATTAGTGATGAATACATTTGGTATATCAATACCTGGGCTTCGTATTGCAGGTGGGTTAATTGTTGCATTTATTGGTTTTGGTATGTTATTTCCCAGTAATGATTCAGGAGAAGACCAAACAGCAGCAGCTCTTGATGACCCTAATGTCCCTAAAAAACGCCAAGAGTCACCCAGTATTGCCTTTGTTCCATTAGCAATGCCAAGTACTGCGGGGCCAGGTACTATTGCGATGATCATCAGCTCAACGGCCTCATTGCAAGGGAATGTCAGCTTTGCTCCTTGGGTATTAAAAGTAGCGCCAGTACTCACCTTTTTAATTGCGAGTCTAATCGTGTGGATTGGTTTGAGAGGTGCGACATCAATTATGCGATGGTTAGGAAATAGCGGTATTGATGCAATAGCCCGTGTAATGGGTTTCTTATTAATCTGTATGGGAGTGCAATTTGTTATCAACGGTATTGTTGAGATTGTCGCGCAACTCCCACACTTATTGAAGGAATATCAGTAAGACATCGCTAATGCATTGTATGCATTTTTAACTTTCCACAAATAGCGCGGAGCTTGTGGTGCGGGATGCTTAGTTTGAACGTGTTGATAAAACTCTTCAGGTGATAAACTATTAATCATAGCTATTGCCCTACTTTTATCATTATCAAACGTTCTTAATAGTGCCCCTGCGCCATTCACATAAGCCACAACTGTTGCGTAATATAACGTTTGCGGGTGGCTAATACCTGCAAGCTGCTGCTCCCTCAAAATTCGAATATATGCAGTGCCTATATCAATATTTTTTCGAGGGTCTTTTAAATCGCTAGAACTAGGTTCACCGGACTTTCCTTGATAACGATAAGCGTCTCTCCCCGCAGTTGATGCTTTAATTTGCATCAAACCAATCGCATTTGATTTGCTTACAACTTCCGGCCTGAAATTCGACTCTACCTCAATGATGGCCCTAATTAAAGTTTCATCAATACTGTAGCGGGCTGCTGAGTCCCGAATAAATTCATCAAAAGGAGTGCGAGGGAATACACCATTTTGTGTCGTCGCTGGCAAGGTGTTAGGGTTATCCAACATTCGTTGCTTCGCCACTGGTCTATCTGGTTCACTAGAACAACCAGCAAGTAGCAGTAACAGAATAGCCCCGCTAATCATTTTCTTCACTATTATAATCCTCTGCTACTTAAGCCGATGGAAGAATAACTAATCCTAGGAAAAATAAAATTATTTTTACTTAACTTTTACTTCAGGACGTGTTTTAGTCATACAAAATAACAATAAAAACCAGCATTTCATAATGGGTATGTATGTTATTCCACAATATTTGTGTTTATTTACTCAAACGATATTGATTATCATTATCAGTTGAGTTATAAAATGTAATTGTTATAAACCTTAACAACTATATGCTAGAAAACGCTAAACCAATAATGTCAGGGTCAATTTTTATGAAGAAGAATTTATCTCGTTTATCTGCACCTCTAATAACAACCTTATTTGTGCTAACAGCAATTATATTTGCTAGCCAACCCGCCTTTGCGAAAAAGTTTAAAGTTGTTACTACTTTTACAATTATTCAAGACATAGCACAAAATGTAGCTGGTGATGCCGCAATTGTCGAGTCAATAACCAAACCGGGTGCTGAAATTCACGGATATCAGCCAACCCCTAAAGACATAATGAAAGCCTACGATGCGGATTTAATCCTATGGAATGGTATGAATTTAGAAGTTTGGTTCCAACGTTTCTTTGAAAACTTCAAAAATGTCCCTGCTGTCGTGGTAACCGAAGGGATTGAACCCATGCCAATCCGTGAGGGTGAATATAAAGATAACCCGAACCCTCATGCATGGATGTCACCCGCTAACGCTAAAATATATATAGAAAATATCCGTGAAGCCTTAGTGAAATATGATCCTGAAAATGCTGAAGTATATAATGCAAATGCCAAAAAATATGCGGCGCAAATTGCAGCACTTGACGCTCCGCTTCGCGAACGTTTAAACCGTATCCCAGAAAACGAACGTTGGTTGGTGTCAAGTGAAGGGGCATTTAGCTATTTAACTAAAGATTATGGCTTTAAAGAGGTTTATTTGTGGCCGATTAATGCTGAAGAGCAAGGTTCTCCACAGCAAGTTAAAAAAGTCATTGATACTGTACGCAAATATAAGATCCCTGTCGTATTTAGCGAAAGTACGATTTCTGATAAGCCAGCTCGTCAGGTCAGTAAAGAAACAGGGGCAAAATATGGCGGTGTATTATATGTAGACTCATTATCCACTGCTGATGGTCCTGTACCCACTTATATTGACCTGTTAAATACGACTGTAGACACGATAGCGAAAGGATTTTCACAGTAATATGAATCACTCTAATCAATTCGAACACCCGAATCTTATCGTCGATGATGCAACTGTAACCTATAACAATGGCCATACAGCTATCTATGACGCAAGCTTCAATATCTCAGGTGGCTCTATTTGTGCTCTCGTTGGCGTAAATGGGAGTGGTAAATCGACGCTGTTTAAAACGATTATGGGGCTAGTCACCCCATCTTCTGGCAGTGTAATGTTAAACGAACAACCCATCAAAGCTGCCTTAAAAGAAAACGTCATTGCTTATGTTCCACAAACAGAAGAAGTTGACTGGAATTTTCCCGTTTTAGTTTCAGATGTTGTGATGATGGGGCGTTACGGAAAAATGGGTTTTTTCCGTATTCCCAAACAAGCAGATAAAGATGCCGTAAAAATGGCGCTAGATAGAGTTGACCTTACAGGGCTTGAGCATCGTCAGATAGGCGAACTCTCCGGTGGTCAAAAGAAACGGGTTTTTCTCGCTCGGGCTCTCGCACAAGAAGGTAAAGTTCTATTACTTGATGAACCGTTTACCGGTGTTGATGTTAAAACAGAAAATGCCATTATCGACCTATTACGCAGTTTGCGGGATGAAGGGCACCTGATTTTAGTTTCAACCCATAATTTAGGGAGTGTTCCTGAATTTTGTGATCATGTGATTTTAATTAATCGCACTGTATTGGCGAGTGGTCCGACCGAAACCACATTTACACAACGAAATTTACAACAAGCCTTTGGTGGGGTCTTGCGCCATATCAACTTGTCAGGTCAAGAACTTCATGACGACGATGACCCGCGTTCTGTTACTGTTATTACCGATGATGAAAGAGCTGCTGTCTTCTATGGTCATGACCATGATGCGCCAGTTCGAAAAAATCAAACTAAGGGTTCCGAATGATTGAAATGTTATTACAGCCCTTTCAATATGACTTTATGGTAAAAGCCATTTGGGTAAGCGCCATTGTCGGTGCAGTCTGTGCTTTTTTATCTGCATATTTGATGTTAAAGGGCTGGTCATTAATGGGAGACGCACTTTCCCACTCCGTTGTTCCAGGCGTGGCTGGTGCTTATGCGTTAGGTTTACCTTATGCTGCGGGGGCTTTCTTTACTGGTATCCTTGCGGCACTTGCCATGACATTAATAAAACATTTAACGCGGTTACGTGAAGATGCTGTCATAGGCTTTATTTTTTCCACATTTTTCGCTGCAGGTTTATTGATTGTTTCTTTAAATCCGACTTCAGTAAATGTGCAAAGTATTATTTTCGGTAATATTTTAGGCATTGCTGATGCTGATGTCTTACAAGTAGAAATTATTATCGGTGTTTCATTCATCGTTTTACTATGTCTATGGAAAGATTTATTAGCCGTCTTCTTCGATGAAAGCCATGCTCGTTCTATTGGGTTAAACCCGTTACGTCTGAAAATTATTTTCTTCACGTTATTAAGTGCTTGTACGGTCGCAGCATTACAAACTGTTGGCGCTATATTAGTTATTGCCATGGTAGTTACCCCAGGAGCAACCGCATATTTATTAACTGATCAGTTTAAGCGCTTACTTATAATTTCAGTTACCATTGGCACAGTCACGAGCGCAGTTGGTGCTTATATCAGCTATTTCCTTAATGGTGCTACTGGTGGTCTTATCGTCACATTACAAACCATTATTTTCCTGCTGGCATTCTTCTTTGCACCTAAACACGGTATTTTTGCTTCACGCCGTAAGGCAAGGAAAGAAGTCGCCCAGCTCCACCAATCACACCAACAAGGAGCATCTCATGAGTGATTTTATTGACGTATTGATGGCTCCGTTTGCATTTCCATTTATGCAAAAAGCACTCGTTACCGCAATAGTCACTGGGACCGTCTGTGCTATTCTCTCGTGTTTTTTGGTGTTAAAGGGCTGGTCACTAATGGGGGATGCTATTTCCCATGCTGTTTTGCCGGGTATTATTATCGCTTCAGTATTAGGTATCCCTCTCGCTATTGGGGCATTTGCTTCGGGTTTATTCTGTGCTGTTGCAACAGGTTATTTAAAAGAAAATAGCCGAATAAAAGAAGATACGGTTATGGGGATCGTTTTCTCAGGTATGTTTGCCATTGGTTTGGTTATGTTTGCCAAAATCGATACTGAGCAGCACCTCACACATATTCTTTTTGGTGATATTTTAGGGATAACCAATAGTGAGTTTAAACAGATTTTACTGTTTGCCGGAATCACCATCGCAATTATTTTACTGAAGCGTAAAGACTTTATGCTTTATTGCTTTGATCCAAACCAAGCCCGTGTGATTGGCCTACCCGTCAAGCTGATTCATTATGGTTTACTGTCTTTACTTGCATTAACCATTGTCGCTTCACTGCAAGCTGTTGGGATCATACTGGTTATTGCCATGCTGATCTCACCGGGAATTATTGCGTTTGTTCTGTGTCGGAGCTTCGGGAAAATGCTCGTTGTCGCGATTATCGCTTCGGTAACATCAAGTGTGATAGGAACTATTCTAAGCTTCCATATCAACGCTACCACTGGGCCAACAATTGTAGTGACTCAAGCAGTTTATTTTGTAATTGCTCTGTTATATAGCAAATTAGTGTTAGCTCGAAAAAGAAACCAAACTAACCCTCAAAGTATGCATACCGCATAATGCATTGAGAGAAAAAATAAAAGCTGAACCGCTGTATGATAAGTTCAGCTTTTTCCTTTCTGAATAAAGATAACATACAAACACTTTGGCATACTGATATCCCTCCTCTTTTATTGATAAAATTATTAACTAACAACACTATTAAAATGGTTAATTATTTTCTCCAGCAGACCTCGGGGTTAATTAATAAAAAACAAGTAAACCGAACCGCCTCTGCAATAACCTAGATTTAGGTTTTATACCTGATAATTATTCAGTTTTTTCGTGATACCCTCTTATTTTTAAACAATTATCACTGTTAATTCCTAAATTATCACTATAGTATTGTATTAATGAATACCAAAGCAGAGGCGAGGTGAGTCATGTGGCAAGCAATGTGTCGTTTATTAAGTGAACACTTAGGTGAGGCAGAGCTACGTAACAAAGTCATTCTCTCTGGTGGTGATATTCACCATACGCTACGAATTGACTACGGCGACCATACCGTGTTTATTAAGCAAAATCGGCGTGAATTTTTACCTTTGTTCAAGCAAGAAGCCGAACAACTTGAAATGCTCGCTAAAAGCCAAACCATAACTGTACCAAAGGTTTATGGTGTAGGTAGTAACAAACACCACAGCTTTCTTCTTCTCGAATATTTTCCTCTTAAACCCTTTGATAGCACCAACGCTTGGCACTTTGGTCAACAATTAGCAAGGTTACATCAATGGGAAGAGCAACCCAGCTATGGGTTTGATTTTGATACCATGCTAAGCACTGTGGTTCAGCCCAATGGTTGGGAAAAGCGCTGGAATTCATTCTTTGCAGAAAAGCGGATTGGCTTACAATTACAACTTGCCTCAGAAAAAGGGATGGTTTTTGCCGATATTCAGCAAATTGTCGATATTGTTAAACACAAGCTAGCAGGTCACCAACCCCAACCCTCTCTTTTACACGGCGATTTATGGCCTGCTAACTGCTCTATCACCCATCAAATTGATGGCGTACTTTATGACCCAGCATGTTATTGGGGAGATAGAGAATGTGATATTGCTATGCTCCCACTATATAAAGAATTACCAATACAAATTATTGATGGCTACCAAAGCGTTTGGCCACTTCCAAATGGTTTTTTAGATAGGCAACCCATTTACCAGTTGTATTATTTAATCAATCAAGCCCATATTTTTGGTAATGAACAAAGTTATCAATTAGCACGTACTATTGTAGATAACCTACTCAACGAAAAATAACTTTTTAGCAACTCTAATCACAAAGTATCAACCAGCCAAATAAGTTGCGTTATGAATTAGCGGTAAATACTGATATCTCGGGGAGCATACCTAAGTATGTGCCCCGAGTCGCTAAACACAGCCAACACTCTCATAACGTAAAATTTGAAAATCACCAGTTCAAGAAACGTAATAGAAAATACAAGGCAATTCCTAAAACAATAGGCCAAAAATAAAGAATAAAAAATTGTGTAAAAATAGTGTGCCGTGGAATAGTCACTTTTGCTTCGAGTTCTTCTTTGGAAATTTCTAACCCTTTCGCTTTTTCTATAATCACGTGGTCTTCTAAGCTTTCGCGAATAAATTTAATTTGCCGGTACATACGTAAACCTGAAGCACTAAGCGCTAGCCCAACAAAAATAAAGATAAAAATAATGATAAAACCAATATTGCTACCTGAAAAGCCATTCGCGACTTGAGGCACTGGTGAGTTATTCCAAAAGAAATTTAAAAACGGTGTCGTTTGACGTACCATTTCAGCCATTAATTTAATAAAGTCATTGGCAACCGCATTAATACCTTCACCTGCAAGCCCTTTCATGCCAGCAAGTTTAATTAAAGACGCTAACGTCGAAATTAATGCTACCAGAAAAACAACCCACCCAAAAATACGTTTGCCGATCGCGACATAATTGGCATTGTGGTAATTCATTACTGCTTTTCCTCAGAGTTATTATTCTTGATAAACTTTCATGGCTAATAATAGCTGAAATAATGAAATGCCTCCAAATTTCAATTCATTATTGATAGTAATAATTCGACTTTCAGAATGTTCAACATACTAACATCCTGGGTTCAAGGCGATTTATCGCGCAGAATGCCTAATTATCTTGCCATAAAGCTGATAATACTGATGTCAATTAATACGAATATTAGCCCTTTGCTGGTACTATAGTTGGCTCGTTAATTAATACGACCTGAATGGAGTTTTGATATGTACCATAACCTTCCCATCCAATCGGTTATTTTTGATATGGATGGTTTATTGATCGACTCGGAACCTTTCTGGGCACAGGCTGAACTTGAAGTTTTTTCACAACTTGGTGTCGACGTTTCAATTGCAGATACCCTGCCTGATACACTGGGTTTACGTATTGACCATGTGGTTGAACTTTGGTACCACGCTTCCCCTTGGCAAGGATGTAGCCAAGAAGAAGCCAAACAACGAATTATTGACCGAGTTGTTGGCTTAGTTGAAGAAACTCGCCCCATTTTGCCAGGCGTACAACATGCGATGGAACTTTGCCGCTCGATGGATCTAAAAATAGCCCTCGCTTCGGCTTCCCCCCTGTACATGTTAGAAAAAGTGTTAAACTTACTGGATATTCGTGACTACTTTTCTGCCGTCGTTTCCGCAGCGGATTTACCGATGAGTAAACCACACCCAGAAGTTTACCTTAAAGCAGCCTCTGAATTATCAACTAAACCAATTAATTGTGTTTCATTGGAAGACTCTTTTAACGGTATGATTTCTGCGAAGGCTGCAAGAATGCGCTCTATTGTTGTGCCTGATAGCCAGCATTTTAATGACCCTCGCTTTGGCTTAGCCGATATCAAGCTCACCTCTTTGAATGAGTTAAAGGCTGAGCATTTACGTTAAGAATCAGTATGTTGATTAATTATCACTCACCCCTGCCTACTTAGGTAGGGGATTTGCTTAAAAATATAAAATCCTTTCCTTATTTGCTAATAAATAAGAGTTTTTTTACCTTTCTGCCTCTATCATATTCTTTTCAAACACTTTATACTGCCAATTAACTGTATAGATAAACAGATGGTATTTTATCCACCATGACTGCTGAAGGGCATCTGCTTTTTTCCGTCGCCTCTTTAATAATGGCCCATAAACTTCAACTCACCCCTGAGCTTGCTCAAGGTGATTGGCTACACATGGTTCCGGGTGCATTATTAGGCGCGTTATTACCCGATATTGACCACCCTTCATCTCTTCCCGGCAGGTTGCTACGCATTTTTTCATTACCAATTTCTAAACTCTGCGGTCACCGGGGTTTTACTCATAGCTTAGTTGCATGGTTACTAGTAATGGCAGCTTGTTATCAATGGATGCCAATAGAATGGCAAGTGCCAAATGACCTTATTCAAGCCTTTTTATTAGGTTACCTCAGCCACCTAATCGCCGATATGCTTACACCTTCTGGTGTACCGTTTTTATGGCCATTACCTCAACGTTTTTGTTTTCCCATTATTCGAGGGAAAAATAGCAAACGAACAGAGCGTTTTATTGCTGTTATTTTGACGGTTTGTGCCTGTTTTTTGCCTATTGGATACCAACTGGATTTTTATAGCCAAATTGAGAATGTGATAAAATACATTCATTATCAGTTAGATACTCACTTTGCTATCTAAATTAAAGTTTTGTCATATACTGTAAGTATGAATAATACTATCTTATTACCATTTGATATAAGAAAAGTGCTTTTTCTATTGATAACATATAACCAGTTGTTTGAAGCAACTAAATCCTTATAACCATTAAGGATTAAAGGGCAAGTAACATACCTTATAAAAATATGATTTGGAGTTCGGAATGAATATTCCTCTAATTATTAATGTGCTCGGCTTTGTAGCACTGCTAATACTGTTGGCAAAACTGGGAGCTAAAGGCTGGAGCCTATCTAAAAAAGTGTTAGTAGGTCTGGTTTTTGGTGTCGCCTATGGCGTTATACTGCACCTAGTTTATGGCAGTGGTCATCAAACGGTAAAAGACTCCATTCTATGGTTTAATATTGTTGGTAATGGTTATGTTCAGCTATTACAAATGGTAATTATGCCATTAGTGTTTGCTTCAATTTTAAGCGCAGTAGCAAGGCTACATAAAGCGTCATCACTGGGTAAAATTAGTTTTTTAACCATTGGTACATTGTTGTTTACCACGGCTATTGCCGCATTAGTTGGTATTTTAATTGCTAACGTATTTGGTTTGACTGCTGAAGGCCTAGTCCAAGGTCAGTCAGAAACAGCTCGTCTATCCGCTATTGAAAGTAACTACATTGGTAAAGTCTCTGACTTAACTGTACCTCAGTTAATCTTATCCTTTATCCCTAAAAACCCATTCGCAGATTTAACCGGTGCTAATCCAACATCGATAATCAGTGTCGTTATCTTTGCTGCCTTTTTAGGGGTAGCCGCTTTACAACTGTTTAAAGATGACAAAGAGCGCGGTGAAAAAGCATTAGCAGCAATTGATGTATTACAAGCATGGGCGATGAAGTTAGTTCGCTTAGTGATGCGTTTAACCCCTTATGGTGTTATGGCGCTAATGATTAAAGTGGTTGCGAGTTCGAATCTTCACGACATTATTAACTTGGGTACTTTCGTTGTCGCATCCTATGTGGCACTTGCCATCATGTTTGTTGTACACGGTATATTGGTTACCTCTACCGGCTTAAACCCAATTAAATTCTTTAAGAAGGCAGGCCCTGTATTAACATTTGCATTTACGAGCCGTTCGAGCGCAGCAAGTATTCCATTAAATATTGAAACACAAACTCGTCGTTTCGGTATTCCTGAATCTATTGCCAGTTTCTCTGCCTCTTTTGGGGCAACCATTGGTCAAAATGGTTGTGCCGGTATTTACCCTGCTATGTTAGCCGTCATGGTGGCACCAACAATGGGGATTAACCCATTTGATCCCCTCTGGATCGCAACGTTAGTTGGTATTGTCACAATCAGTTCAGCGGGGGTTGCTGGTGTCGGTGGTGGCGCAACATTCGCAGCATTAATTGTGTTGCCAGCAATGGGGCTACCCGTCACTTTAGTCGCACTATTAATCTCTGTTGAACCATTAATTGATATGGGTCGTACCGCATTAAACGTCAGTGGTTCAATGACCGCCGGTACGGTGACGAGCCAACTTATGGGAGAAACGGATAAAACCGTATTTAACCAAGACGATGATGGCGAATTAAAACATGTCTAGTTTTTAAACATTCATCGATACAAAAACCTGCTTATAAGCAGGTTTTTTATTGCTGTAAATTTATGATTAATCACATTAACCCTGCATTTAATAATAAAACACGGGCTTTTATACTGAAAATCATTGCCATCAACTAACATAACATTAGATAATAAAATCTGAGCAACGTTTTCTTGAGCTTCCTGCTTGTGTTGCGTCATCCCATTTTCTATGGGAATTCTATCAACATTTATTTGTGGTTTTTAATATGACTAATGTTCACAGCATGAAAAGTAATGCAACCGATTAATATTAAAGAAATAAATAATCAAAATGCGTCCAAATTAACGCTTTCAAGTGATTCGTTTAACTATATGATAGATCAAGATTATTTAAATAGTTTTGGGGAACTACTTTTAACCTCCTGTTGAGTCTGATTAATAAAATTTCTTGATTTACACTCCACAATTACTGTATATAATTACAGTTGCATTTTGCTGTATATAAAACCAGTTCGTTTAATCTAAGAGGGAGTGTTTTATGGTGACCATCAAGATCCGCTTTAATAGCAATAAAAAAGGTAAATTACCGACAGGTACTTTTGAAGCATTAAGAAATGAGATTACCAAAAGATTAAGCACCAAATACCCCGATCTCAATATCGATATAAACTGGAGCACTCAAGATAATGTGTCTATTGACGGTCTTGGGAAGAATGAGAAGAAAACGTATATTGAAGAAACACTGGAAGAGATATTTATCGATGGTGATTGGCTTCCTGAAACCCAAGAAGCCGAAGTGGAATATTTTGATAAGTGATCTATGTGCGCCAACTACCCGAGCTGGCGCTTTATACCGAAATTTATATCAGTTCACAATTAGCCTACCATGTAATGGCTGAACTGGTCGATTATTTGAATGCTCTAGAGCTTGTTGAAATTGCTTTATTTGTTCTTTTGATGCACTTATAGGCTGCTTCATGACTAACCATACTACACCTTCAGTGCACGGTGGAGTGGTTAATGAACCACTAAAACGGTAATAGCTTTTATCTTCCGGATAAAGAGCTGTTAAGTCGATACTTTTACCTAACTCTTTTTCCTGATTTTTTTCTTTTGGTATATTACTCAATACTTGCTCTATCGCTGGGTTAGCATCACCTTCCTCTAACATGATTGCTAGTACTGAAACTCCCCCATCATTTTTAGAATGAACAAAATGCAGCTCCAGTGGATATTGTTTACCTTTTATTTCATTTTCGCTTGGGCTATGAAAGTGAAATTGTTTTAATTGGTAAGTTGCCCCATCAATGGAAAAATCGTCATCATCATTAACATTGATTTGTATTGAATGCCCATTGTTGATAATTTTTTGTGCGTGCGTATGTATATTTATAGCTAATGGCTTTAAATTTCCATCAATAACGTTATCAATATTAATTGGTGATTGATTAAATCCACTTTCACAAACTTTAAATTCGTCACTCAATTTCCCCCAATTTTCCGGTGCGCCGCTACCTTCGTATGTCCATAATGAATTAGCTTGTGATGAAAAAACGAAAGCAGCCAAAATACATAATATTATTTTATTGTAACTCATGTGATAATAACTCAAGTTTTTAATATGGACTTTAAAATTACACCTTTATTCAGATAAATAGCATTAGGATTTATCTCATTATTTTAGACGAAAGCATGCTCTATCTAAAATAAAGCATGCTATATCCCATCATAATCAAAATATCACTCAAAAAATCAACCTAAATCTCTAAATCCATTTCCGCTTCTTCTTCCGCTAATCGCTCTGCTTCTAGCTTAGCGAGTCTCTCAGCTTCAGCTTGCTTTTGATTGTAGGGTGAGTTAGATGGCATTTCGACACGCATGTCTATCCAGCGCGATTCAGGTACGTCACAAGGTTCGTAGTTTTCGAAGTAAACAGGCACGCCTTCTTCATCAAAGTGCTTAATGCGCTTGTTCTGGAAACGTTCTGGCATATCTGCGTTCTGTTGGTGGAAAACAAAAACTTCAATGTCACCATCTGGTCTCACCTCGTAATCAATGAGAACCATGTTTTTACCGTTATGGTCTTGAGGAATGACAAAGCCGTTATTGATACCCCATGCACCATCTGCATTAAAGCCTACAACGCCTTTAATGAGGTAATGGCCAACACCAAGGTGCTCCATTTCAACACCTTCAGATTCGTCATTTAACTCAATGTCATCAGCAAAGAGCTTAACTATCGGTGATGCGGCTTTTAAGTTGCCGTTTGAATCTTTAGTTGTATTTCCTGTTGAGTAAAACTCAACCCAATCAGACATCACTGTATTCGAAGTTGGTGACTTCAAGAACAGCCTTGTATTCCAGTCTGGGGAGTGTAGAATTTTCGTTGACACCTGCGGATCACGACCAAAGAATATACCACCACCGTATTGGCTTGGGGCTCCTATTGAGCCTGAATTATGATAGAAAAAACCAAATTGGCGTTTTTTTGCAACGGTAAAATCATTTTCGCTCATACCGTCATTAACTGAGCTTCCCCCCAAACCAAAATCACCAGCTCTAATTACTCTAACACCATTAAATATAAGATCTTTATTATCTGTAAGCATTAAAATTGAACTGGCTGCTTGGTTTGCCATAGACATAGTTTTGTCTTTTCCACCAAAGCCTACATATCCCATATTGTCGCTTTCATTTACATCTTTAAATCGTAAATATATGCCAGAATTGCTATCTGTCTTTCTTAATACTAGCACCTCACCTTTACCTGAAATTGACCCACCCGATTTATCAAACTTCTTATCCAACTGCTTATCCATTTCTTTTGTTGTGCGTAGCTGTTGGGTTGTTTGGTCTGGCAATGTAACAGTGATAATGCCTTGTTCGGTCATCCAACGCGTTAATATGTCGCTGAACTGTACATTCGCACCATTCATCGACACAATCTTATTCATGGCATCTGAAACAGAATGAACCATCGTCGTGAGAATGACGTACTTTGCTCCTGTTGCTGCGGCTGGTATTGGGAAATTTAACGTGAGTTCAGTATCTGATTGAATCGACTGAATACTGTTGTTGTGAACCGTGGTGCCAATTTGAATTTGAATTGCTTGCTCTGCTGAAACACGATTAATATTGTTGAGCCATTTGGTTCCAGTACCGACTAATTTAGTACTGTTTGCTGTTGTTGTGACTGTGCCTGTACTGTACATATGATTGATTCTCCGAAATTTAGATACAAAAAAAACCGCAATTAAGCGGCTTAATTTGTGCTTGATGTTTTTTAGAAACTAAAAGTAATCATTAAAATCAATGCAGTATGAACTGGAGTACACTATTTTATTGTACTCTCTATTTGCATACCCTTTATAAAAATCAGATGTATACATTCTTGATGCAATAAGTTTGTTTCCTTCAACCCTAAAGCCTGATAAGTAGCAATTTATAGTTGCACCTTCATTCTCTAGCCATGTATTAGGCATATCCATTGAAAACATAGGCCTTTCAAAAGAACTTACCGCCGTATTGTTGCTTGTGCTTATTGTGTTCCCATTATTAAAAAATGGAATATAATCTGAGTTGAAAACTACTTTGCCCTGTTTATTCCAAATCGTTAACCCATCAGTTGGCTGTAGATTTAAACCGTATGAAAAAACAACAACATATACCCAGCCTGCCCCCCAAGTCATAATCCTGTTGTTGGGCCGGTCATAGCGAAGTACTTGATTTGTGCTTTCCGGTCGCAGGAAAACTAATGCAGAACTACGATTGGGGATATCCGCCGGTAAACTCCAGTACCCTCGGTTACTACTGACATCGATATGGATTTTTTTACGATATACGCAATACGCAACTTCATTTTCTTGAGTAATACTTCTAAAGTTATCTATTGCAGACGAAACACCAGCATTCAAGAAAAGCCCATAAGAGTCGGGTGGGTTATCTTTAAGCGTTCCATATAAAAAGAAATGAGAATAACCATCACTTCCGGGCAAATATCCTTGGTCTCGAGAATAATGACTGTATTCACATCGAAATGTATCGCCATCAATCCAATATCTGCCTATTTTCAGCATTTGTACAGATCCATAAGCCCAGAAATGTGTTAGCGCAGTAGGTACTATTACAACATTATACTTCTCCATTCCGGGGACTTTTTCATACTTCCTATGATCATACCATTCGTTCTTATTCGCCCCCTTCCACGGCCACACTTTTATATGCGCTAAAAAAGTTAATGGGTATCTGTCTTTTGTAATCTCCACATACTTTCCACCATCTTTAGGATTAATAAATAACCCCATATCACTCATGGTCTCCTCCCAACTTTAACCGCCCATCGCCCTGACTGGTCATAAATCATCAGCCCAGTTGCATCTAAAATGACACGCCCAGCATCGCCGCTCACTTTAAAATCGCCGTAAACTTCCAATTTATTAAACTCTGCGCTACCTGTTTCCGCGTCAAGCCTATAGCCTGATTTACCTTTTTCATATTTCTTAGAGCGAATTTCCATACCGATCAGTAATTTTTCAATGTAGGCTTTATTGATAAAAGCTTCATTCATAAATACTTGACCATTTTCAACAAAGAAAACAGGTTCTAGCTTTCCACTCGACGGATTGAAAATACCGAAGGTGTCTGCACTGAAACCTATTTGCGTAACGACTTTGCCATTTTTAACACTAGCCCCAACTAACATAGCAGCATCATAGGATTGGCCGTTGTACATCACCGCAGCTTTAAATGAAATGATAGAAGATGCATTTCCTTGGTGATCGACTTCTACTTTTGACATTTTTTCAATCGCTGCATGAGTTTCATCAAATTGAGCATCAAGACGCTCTATCGACTGCGCAAATGCATGATTGTTATCAGCAACAACTTTATCAATGCGAGTGATTGATGCTTTAGCGCGTAAAAGCTCTGTGCCTTGCACGTTTTGCTGTGCCGTTAACTGCCCGATAGCTTCTACTTGTGCTAATTCTTCATTGCTCATCGTCTGTTCGATATGATTGATTGATGCCTCATTATCTTCAAAGCGTGACTCTGATTGTTGTTTTACTTCTGTGAGTGTTTTATCAGTTTCAGCAATAGCCGTTGTATTTTTCGTAACCGCTGCACTGATGTTTGATAGTTCCCCCTTGTTTTTATCAATTTCATCTTTGTTAGCATTAATATCTTTGCCAAGCTCTGCTCGAACTTGTTCTGTGCGCTCAGATTGAGCCTTGTCTTTCTCAGCAATCGATTTACGCACATCAACAAATTCAGCTTCTGACTGCTCACGCTGCACTTTTACGTTCTCAGCTAATTCGGCTGTCGCTTGCTCATTTGTTGCTGTTGCCGTTGCAAGTCGGGTGACTTCGGATTTTGTTTTCAATAACTCTGAATTAGTTTCATTCACTTGTGCATTGGTTTGCATCAGTGCTTCAGAGAAAGAAAACTCAAGATTAGTGATAGTTTGATTGATATTAGTGATATAACCCGTCATTTCACCGAACTGCGCGGTTGTTGACTGCTCAAACTTCGCTTGCGCTTGTTTTAAATCAGCCGTTGCCGTTTCGACAGTAGTGACACGGCCTTTGATGTTGCCGACTTCTTTGTTTGTTTCACCTAGATCTGCTTTGACTTGACTGATTTGCTGTGCTGTCGCTTTCTCATAAGTCGCCTGAGCATCTTTAATATTCAGAATTTCAGATGCATTAAAGTCGACTTTTGCTGTGATTTGCTCTTGCCAGCGTGCCGCGGCTTCTCTGTCAGTGACCTGTACTTGCTCAATGCGGAATATCTCAGCTCTGCGATCTGCAACTTCTTCTTTTAAGCTAAAGTGAACTTCAGTCGTAAACTTTGTGTTCATCATTACAGCTTCGTTAACAGCTTCTATCTCGCGATCAATGCTGATAACTTTTTGCTTGAAGTCGTCATTGTCGATTTGTAAGTCGGATAGATTGTCTTTGTTGAAGTCAATTTGCTTTTGTAGCTCTTGCCCGGCTTCAGTGCTGAGGAAGTTGTTCCCTATCTCATCAAGCATATCTTGCGGTGTTCCGCTGGCTTGTCCTGCCGCTTCAACAAATTGAGATTTTCCATAGCTGTTAACTGTTCGAACATAAAACCAATAATCAGTGCCGGCTTTTAAATTCTCCTTAGTCCAGAATTGACCCTGACCTTGTCGGTTGGCTTTAGTTGTCACTTCGGTGTCATTCGTGCTTGCCAGTTTTTTGTCGCTGAACCAGAATTCGAACGTATAGCCGTGTTGCGCAGTTTCGCCACCGTGCGGAATACAAGTCAGAGAGAACATGCCGCCAACCATTTCAACGCTAACGGGTTTAGGTGGAGCCTGAATATCAAAATCAACAATCGCAGGGGCGGACATCGCGCCAGCAGCATTAATTGAGCGAACCTCCGCACGATATGAGCCGCGCACAAGGCCCGATAAATCAACTCTATCTTGAGGCACTTGGATTGACTGAATAACTTTGCCACTTTCAATAATGTTTACTGTGTTATAGCGAACATCTGCAGCCGCTGATTGCCAACTCAAATAACCCTGAACAGCTTCACCGATATTGGTGGCCACAAAAGCAAGGTTAAGCGGAGGAGCCACGCCGCCAGTGGGTAAAACAGTGAATGGAGGCCGAACAAAAGGCTTACCTATAATGTCTTCATAAATATAAGCGCCATCCTCCTCGAGGAGAACATCAACGCCCTCTTGCGGGTGAAATTTCCACTCAGCCACACGACACTCAAAGTTCTGTATGCCAATATGTGGTAAGTTCAGCAAGCAAACATCCCCTGGTCGATACGCATAACCATCCATGTCCATTTTTAATTGAATGCGACGACCTGCGCGTTTTTTGCGTAGATAGAGATTGGCTAGTCGTGCTGCTTGGTATGGGCTAGTGACAAAGCGATAGTCTATATTTTCTTTAATCTCTAACCCGTCCTCCTCAACCCACTCATCAATAATAATGGGCTCAAAGTCAGTTTTAACATATTGCTGCTCTGCATCGACAAAGGTACCGTAAATCGCATTAGTTGCATCACGTAGCGCAAGTTCAGGTGTGATGTTAACGGTGTCGATGATTTGATTAGGTTCAATGCGTAATACTGCGGGGCCATTGTATGCTTGCATCAGAATGCCGTGCTTACCTGCAACATAAGTGGGCTCTGCGGCAATGCAGCGGTGCATATGATCAAGTAGTGATGATGGTGATTCAGAAAGCTCATAAGCGCCATTGATAGTATAGCGGGGTTCCGTATTCCCTTCTGGGGTTACAACTGGTTCATAGCTTAAATCTGCTGCCGTTTTAAATTCATCAAAATTTAGTTCTAAATCAGGCACATTGAGATAACTGCGATAGTAATCAAGCGCAATCAATACTCCGTTGTCAGTCCAAGCATCTTTACCAATGCGCGGATCGAAAACCTCTTTGCCCCACATTTCAACTTTGACATTAGGCACACCATAAGGGAATTTTTCCGCATCGTATTTCAGTGTTAACCGCAACCACGCTAAATTTTCGCCGATCATGTCATCTTTCCATGATGGCGCATGCTTCAATAAATATGGGTCACTTGTGGTGCGCCCATTATGAAACTCGTAACTGACCTTGTCGCCAAAGGTTTCTATCAAATCATCATTTAACCAAATGCGACCAATTTTATGAATTGGATGGGCGGCTAGTGCAATGGCCATAAATAAACGTTCGCCATCTGTTTGGTCGCCTTTTTCTTCTTCTGCAAAAAATAATAGGCCCGAACACACGGTTTTTCCCACAATAATCGTTTCTGGCGCAACCGCTGAACGTAGCATTTGCTTGCGTTCAGATTGGTCCCGATAGCGCATTGATGGCATTTTTTCTTGGAAAATAAACGTGCTAGCCGCCTGAACCGCAATACCAGCCACAATTAAAGCGGTACCTAACCCGCCTGTTGCCATAACACCCGCAATCATTAAACCAGCGGAGACGATATTAGAGACAACTTTACCCATTACTCAACTCTCCACGCTTTAATAGGTTTTTGATTAACTGGTCGCGCGCCATTCTCAGTGACAGCCCATATTTTATTAGCCCACAGCACACCAAGGGTTTTGCCGTCGTCACCATCAAACATAACAAGGTCACCACGTATCGCTTTATCGGGTTCTATTTCTTGAAAGAAACCCGAGAGGCCAGTTTCCAGATCTCCGAACTCAGATTTTAAAACTCGCATAGCCCCTGATTTGGTTTTGTATCTGCCTCGAGCCTTTTCTGCGATATCGACACCACACACTGCAATAGCGCAATCAGCAGCAAACAAGCAGCAATCATGCTCACCCCAAACAAACGGTTTTTGCATAGCTTGGCGCAAGGTTTCAGGAAGTTGAGTTGTCCAATTTGGGTGTCGCATTTGCTGATCTCCGGGCATAAAAAAACCCGCCGAAGCGGGTTTGAGTGTTAGCAATTTATATTTAATTAAAACTCAATGATTTTTGTATATGCGTCTGATTCTTTTCATCATAAGTTACCACTGTTATATAATTATCCCGAACCAAAGCGCCAAAACTATTTTGAGCATCAAAATAGCCATTTATCTGGAAAGAACATAATCCAGCACTTGTAATTGAAACTTCCGAATAATGGGGGAATTTGGCGGTAGATGGGGATTTTAATTTAGACTTTATCATTTGCTGTGATGCCAAATACGCCATTTCTTCATTATTACAATAATCAATATCACTACTGCTCTCTGAACCAAAAAACATTTTCAATACAAAGAAAAAAAGAAGTGCGCCAGCAGCAATTATAGTGATATGCATCAATATGTTGCTTTCCTCTTTTTTATTCTCCATTACTGTGTTATCAACTGAACCTTCCTCAACTTTTTTCCTTGTTGCATTCGATAAATTATTCAGATTCACATGATAAATTGGGTCAGCATCTGTTTTTTCACGGCTATAAATGAGTATATTATTATCTTCCATCTCCTCTAAAATCATGCAAGCACAGTTATATCCCACACCAAGTTTTTCAATCAGATCTCTTGCTGTAATACTGCTCTGTCTGGATAATAATCTAAGTGTTCGATTATAAGATTCTTCATATGTTAGCATTGAGTCCATCCGTTACTTGTAGATAAAAGTTGGCGCATCCTTCTTACTCCCCCAGTAAATCGCGCGTTCTGCCATTTGGGCAACATAACGAAATATCCTATCACCCTTGTGCCTTTTAACCCAAGATTCATCGGTAAATCTATCAGGTAAACCATTTGACCACCGCTCAAAACGATTCGATACAGTAACAGAAACCTCATTTAATTTTCCAGTAGACACGCCAATATTAGAAATTTGCCCTGCAAAAATAATTTCAGCTAAACTTGGTTTGCCATCTTTATCCAGTGCTATCAGCATGATACTGACATTCCTGCCGCGGCTACGCTCATTCATGACATCCGCGACTAATAAAGAATCAAAGCCAGAAAGAGAAAGGATTAATTGTTGCGGGCTGGTTGAGTTATTTTCTGTTACCGGCTCAATCTTACCTAAAGAGCCCACACCTTGGTACACCTCACCCGCTATAATTAAATTACCGATTCCTGTATGCGCCCTTGTCGTGCCTGATTTTAATTCTAGCATTGCTGCAATAACTAACTCGGCCCCATTATTTATCGCATTAACCATATCGTTCGAAAAAGGGTGGTATAACATTAATACAAAGCCTCCTTCAGATTTATCGTTACACTTGAGAAAACTCCGGGGCGATATTGAAAACTCCCTTGATCATTACTCGTCAATTTAAAAATGCCGTAAGGCCTGACGGTTTCTATTTTTTCATTAACAGCTGGTGATCTCCGAAGAATAGGTGAAATTGGAATAACAGCACCACCACTTTTATCACTAATCACATTGTCAGTGATCATTTTCAATTCATTGCTTACTGTAATGTAATCGCCTTTTCGTAATACGATAGAATTTGCAAGCCACCCCTTTGTTTGCAATATAGCTCCGGTTTGATTAGCTACGCTCACAGTGGGCTCCCCTTTGTTTAATAAACCAGGTCTAACCCAATTACTTATTTTTACTCGACCACTTTCTCCATCAAGTTGAGCCATTAGCACCTCCAATTCTCTAGAGGTATTTTCCGTTAAGTTATTAAAAGTTAAAGTGCACCGCCAGTGGCTTCCGGGGAAACGCACCGTTTGTTCACTTCCCGTAAATACAGAAGTAAAAGTTTGACTATTACTGAATAGTTGCCAACTCATCGTTGAAGGTGCGACGTTTTCTGGCCATGTTAGCACCATACTTATCTCCCAAGCGTTTTTCTGATATTTCCATTAGATTGAAAGTCACGCTGAATTCTTGCAATAGCATCATCAGAACCTTGCTTAGCACCTGACCTGGCCGCTTGCTGCATAGCCTCTAGCAAAGCCTGATCCCCATTACCTGAAACCTGTATATTTTGATATATTTCAACCTTATTCATTTGGCTATTATCTATGGAATTACTCCCTGCTCTTTTCCCTGCGGCTTTAAATTCACTAGCACCAAAACTAGCATTATTCACTGTTCTCTCTATTCCGTTTCGCCTTATAGACTCAAGGTTTTCCACGCCAATACTTTTGGTTGCCCATGCATCGAATACATATTCTTTGCCATGAACAACCCCAGATATTTCATTGACTCCCTTATCACCGGTATACCCACCACGACTATATCCTTTCCAGCTTGTCGGCATTCCCATCGCGCCTGTTCCTGAAGCGGAACCACTAGCACCAACTGATGCACCTGACACAGCTCCACCAGCTAGTCCCCCCATCAAACCTGTTAAAGCATTCGTTATCATTGCTTGCATTGCAATTCTGACAAGGTCTTGAATAATAGACTGTGCTAAGGATGCAGATATATCTTGAAGGGATTCCGAAAATGATTTTGAGCCTGTTATCATCCCTGTGAGAGAATTTCCCATTCGCTGCTCAATAGATTCAAATAAATTTATTTGCATCCGTTGCCAATTGCCTTGAGCAGCATAAAGCTCTTTACTAGCTTGAAGTTGAGCTTCTTTAGAGCGGGTGCTGGCCGCAGTCATTAATTGCTCATAACGCTCTTTGCTAACAATCCCATTTTGATAAAAAGCTTCGTACAGAGCTCTTTGTTCTTCCAGTTGATTTTTTAACTGAACAACAGGATCGATTTCGCCAAGAATGCTAATATTCGGTAAAGCAATACCCCTCGCTTGCTCTGAAAGTCGATTCTTCGTTGAATCTTGTTCCAAACGCATTTTGGCGTGATGATATTCTTTATCCGTTAATAATCGAGCATCCAATAAAGACTTTAATTCCTTATTGGTATCTTGCTCATTTCTAATAAGTGCTCGGGTTGGTGAATATTTCTCAGCCAATTCGGCTCGTTGCTTCATATGGTTTTCTGCGTTAAGGGTTTTTAATCGCTCAAATTCCCCTTGTTTCATTCCACCAGCTTTATAGCTTTCTTGAAGCTTTCTGAGAGTTTCCGTTTCACTTAATGAAATTTTCTCTAGGCTTACAGCATGCTCCGCTTCGATTTGTCGGCGTAATTGCTGATATTGATTTAACTGCTTTGCCCCTGAAGTCCCTTTTGGTGGTAACTCCTTTGTCCCTGTGGTTCCTTCTCCATCAGGTTCGGGCGGCTTATTCTCTCCTGTTATTTTCCCTGAAATAATAGCTTGACGCGTTTTAAGCCGCTCATTGGCTATTTCTAATCCCTTGTTAAAATCTTCTATTTGGCTTAACAATGAATTTTTTTGCTTCTGAGCCTCATCAGGGTCTTCATACATAAACCCTAACATCCCTTTACTTCTATTTCTTAGTGATGCAATTTTTGTATCGGAGTACCCTTCCAGTTGACGTTGAGCAATTGCTCTTTGTTCAGTGAGATTTTTTATATCATCTTGAATATCATCAATTTGAACGGAAATTTTTACTTTTGATAATTTCATCAATTCTGCAGTGGTTTCAACAACTGCATCTTTTAGACTCAGGGCGCTTTGCCGAGCTTCAATTGATTTATTATGGAAATAATATAATGCAGAACCAGCCAACATGATTGCACCAACAGGTCCACCCATGGCTGCATATGCCCCCCTGAGTGCAGTTGATGTCCCTGCCAAGGCTCGCTGGCTATAAGATAGCCGATTTGTCGCCGATTCTAATTCTCTTGTGTATTTTATTTTTTGGTTGGTAGCTTCAATTTCAAGGCGAGTTAACTTATCTCGCTCTCGTCCACGGTTAAGAGTTTGCATATCAAACTCTTTCATTTTCCTATCATGGTCTGTCAACTTTTCCCCTTGAAGGGCAAGGTACTTTAACTGCTCATTAGCATCGGCTATCCCTTTTAAGGCCGTATCTCTCATCTGTACGGATGCCGCCCTTGATGCTTTTTGTATGTCATACCACGCGGTGGTTTGGTCTTGCAGCCCCTTAGAAAGTCGCCCCCCAAGCAATGGAATAAGCCCATAAGCCGCTACATCCACTACCGTATTTAAATTTCCAGCCAGTGCATTTACTGCATCTGTAGTTGTATTAATCCCTGCTCGCAGTGGTCCAGATGACATTTGCCCGACTTTTATTGCCATACCTTCAAACGCTGATGATAAGCCAAGTAAGTCACCATTAAGATTATTGGTTCTTTCTTTAGCCTGCTCATAAGCCGTATCTGTTCCAGTTAATGCCTGAGTTAACTCTTTAACTTTCTTGGCATTCTGTGAAAGGATCATGGCAGTGTTTACATTTTCAAGACCAAATAATTTTGTTAGTGCCGTTGTTGAATAATTCTTTTTACCTAGATTTTCTAATGCACCGCCAAGACCAACAACCGAGGGTTTAAGGGTTTTATCCGTACTCGCTTCTAGCTTCAAGATCATGTTTCTAAGTGCGGTACCAGCATCTGCCCCTTTGACCTCACGCTCCGCAAGTGTTTGGATTGCCGCATTTAATTCCTCAAAGCTCATTTTGGCATTCGCAGCTGCTACACCACTTTTCTTAATTGCTTCAGATGTTTCATTAACTTCTGAAGAACCATACTTTGCACCGGCTGCTAACACATTAATATAGCGATCTGTATCTGCAACAGACGCACCAAACTGGTTTAAAGACAATGCTAAGGTCCTTGTTGCATCTGGCAAGGTTGTCCCTGATGCCTGTGCTAAAATTAACGCACTTTTGGTGACATCAATTAACCCTGTGCTTGTTTTCATTAAATCTGGCTTAGCTGAAGCCATTAATTTAATAGCCTCAGCACCCTGCATCGCTGAAAATTGTGTAGTGCGGCCCATCTCCTGTGCAGCTTCATCAAATAGCACCATTTGTTCTTTTGTGGCACCAGTTATTGATGCTAAATCAGATAAAGACTGGCTATATTGGCGGGTTGTGTTGATGATTGCGCCTAACGATAAGCCTGTTCCAGAAATAAGTGCCAATTTCCCAGCTACGCTATTTATTGATTTTGATAGCGATGCAAATGATTCTTCTGATTTTTTATTATCAGCACTAACTTTACGTGAAAATCGCTCTGATTCACTGCCTGCATGTCGGTAAGCATCTGCTATTTGTGTTCTAAAGCTAACATCATTGAGCAGTAACCCGACTTTCAGATCAGCTAAATTTGACATGTATTACCTCAGCATTTTCATGACGGCCGAGCACTGTTCATCTATTGATGATGATGCAGGCGTTTGAGTTTCTAATGATTTATTGTTGGTTTGAATGGTTGATTTAAGTTCGAAGTGAGCCTGCCACCCCAATAATGTGGCAGCAGGCAAGGCTAAAACGCGATAAGGATCTATTTCGCCTAGTTGCTCAGAAAGCTCATAAGCGAAACTTAATAACGGTGTATCCGTTAGTTTTTTTTTGCTTCTTCCAGCGTGCCAACAGAATGACGTTTAACTAATGAAATAGCTTCAATCAGCGAGGCGTTGTCATGAATGTCGAGTAATTCTTTTGCCGTTGGTAATTCATTTTTACCAAGCTCCTTGCCATCATCATCAACTATGCAAGACAAAATCATTTCGACATTTTTTAATGATGCTTCTGTGACTTTCCCCTCCATGTTTAACTCTGCCGCTTCTTCTTCCAAAGTAAGCAATTCTGAAGCTGTCATTCGACGGATATTTACATCAACACCAAGGAGTTGAACTTTTTGAACATGAACACGTGGAGTCAAGAAAGCTGCCTTTAAGTTTTTCATTACTTAGTGCCCCCAGTTGTTGCTGTTCCCCAAACCAAGTTATTTTGTTTACCTTTTACTGTAACTTGAATAACTTCGCTCGCTGGAGCGCTGATATCAGCCATTTCCCAACCAGATAATGCCAAAATCATTGTTGCTGTACGCTTGTTGGGTAATTCAATATAAAACTGAACTGTTTTCATTCCTTGAGCTGCATTTAGAAACGCAGTGAAGTCT
Organism: Providencia sp. NPDC089933; assembly: GCF_049545585.1. Taxonomy (NCBI): domain Bacteria; kingdom Pseudomonadati; phylum Pseudomonadota; class Gammaproteobacteria; order Enterobacterales; family Morganellaceae; genus Providencia; species Providencia sp. NPDC089933. The sequence continues at coordinate 343,194 of NZ_JBMWDT010000001.1, read as the reverse complement.
GCGTTTTGCGGATCGTCAATAAATCCTAGCGTTTTTTCAGGACCTTCTGGCATATCTGAAATGAATTGTTTGTTTTTATCAATTAGCGTTGTGCAATCAACGAAATTACCGGTTAAACCCGTCGCGCCTATTGCTTTACAATTCACAAGTGGTTTTAAAGCTGCAGGAAGGTCACCCACCTCCCCCCATTTAACAACCGTGCCAGCAGGAAGCATGGCGTACTCTGGCGAAGATTTTTGATCTGCCATAATATCTCCTAATTTAAATATGTTAATTATCTAATTCGATACAAGGCGTCTCTAATCTCTGTAGCAAGAATATTGAGAACGGCTTGTTTGTTGTAATCCAATGCTGGACGTATAAATGGGTGCGAAACTTGCTTTACCGTCCCCATTTCTTGAGCTAGTGCTTTCATGAAGTGTTTTTTAGAAGGGCCAACAGTAATCAACACTGAACCATTAAGTTTTTTACTTTTCGTTGAACGAATTTTGATGCTGTCACGCATATGTGCTGACTGTGTTGTTTCATCGAAACCTGCATGTTGCTTCATATCTTGCAACACTGGTTCCATCGCTTTTTTCCCAGCGTCACGCAATATTTTTGTTTTTATTTCCCCCTCAATTCGACTTAATGCATCACCTAGTTCACGTAACCCAGTTACATTCACCCCAAATTTCATTTAGCCCCCTCTGGATAAGTGATAATAAAATCACGCATCACACGCCAAATAACCCGTTTATCCGTCTGTTCTTCTCGGTTCTGCATAAAATTACCTCGCTGAACTGTTTGAACGGGATAACGGCCAATGTGACCATGAGTGATGTTTTCCCATGCATTGAGCACTGCTTTTTCAAGCTTTAATGCTTTTGAATAATCATTAGGAATTTGAAAAGTGATTTGAAATCGCGCTTGAACAAGAGAGGTTTTAGCTAAACCGGTTATCATTTTGGGGTCGCTTATTTTCTGATAAGTCACCCCTTCAAGCACATTTGAAGGAAGCGCGACAGGGTAAGTATTCAATCCCGTTAGTCGCTCTAAGTCTGCCTTGATATCAGTTTCTATCATGTCGACTGTCGACCTCCGCAGTTATAATTAAACGGTCTGGCTGGTTTCTATCTAATGCACGTACCGTGAAATTGCGCTTTTGATAAGCAATTATCCATCCCTCATCAATATCGCTACGAGGCCGAATAGTGAAATGATAGGTTTCGATAACTTGTTGCTGATCTGCTGTGCGAATTTTACGATTAGACATCGCCTCCGCTTTAGCCCATACATCAGTGACTTTTATTAGCTCTGTTTTAGATTCACCAAATTCGTCTCTGATTTCTTCAGGGCGTGATAACGCAATGCGTTTATTAAGTTCGCCGGCTTTCATTCGGTCACCTAAAGATTAATGAAGCGATAAGGCTCAAGTAATGCTTTGAAGCCAGCCGACATTGCTGTCGTTTCCCTACTTTCATAAAAGTGACCCACCGCAAGCATAATGGCCAATTCAATATCATCAGATATCAACAAACCATCGGGATCAGTTTCGGGAATATTTTCATCATAAAGCGTTCTATTAATGTAATTCTCAGCCCGTTTTTTAGCGGCTAATGCATACGTCATCAATAAGTGATCTTCTGCTGAATTATCATCATCAATCCGGCACTGGGCTTTAAGCTTTTCAATTGTTGGAAATGGCATAAATCCCCCTTAAAACCTGCGACCACCCCAGATCGCAGGCACAAAAAAACCGCAATTAAGCGGCACTCGGCTGACTAAATACAACCTAAAAACTATTTTGTTGCAGCTTTACCGACTAACGCTTTAATTGCTGAGGTATCTTCAAGTACGCAGTCAAAGCGGTGGAAAGCTAAGAACGCTGTTTGGTCGAATTCAGCGTAACGCTCAACTAAGCGCTTTAATGTCATATAGGTAACACGACGGACAATAAAGCGGTCAAAATCACCACAGAAGATGAATTTTTTACCCGCTTCCATTTTATCAATGGCCTGATCAACCACATATTGCATACCTAAGATGGTCGAAGGAGCAACACCGGCAATCGATGGCAACCAAAGTGGGCGCTTTTGCGCATCCTCCATTTCTTTCAGGTTTTTTAATGTGTCATCGTTGAACGCTAAACGGAACTTAGGCCCGTTACGGTAGGCGGGATCAAGCTTATGAGCTAACGCGTTGATGTCTTTCCAGCCAAATGCTGCTGATGCCTCAACCGTGCCAGTGACGGAAGCATCCAGACCTTTAGGTTGTAACGGGGTTCCCGCACCAGTACCTTTGACTAAATATTTAGCTTCACCACGACCAATACGCTGAGCGATACGACTGCCTAAGTAAGCTTCAATGCTTACACCGCTATCTTGAAGAAGCTCATTTGAAACACGAATAATTTTAGACGAAAGCTTTTTCGCCCCCAAAATGGCGGTGCCAAACTCAACATCTTGCTCACTAGCCGCCGTGTTTTCGCCTAATAACTCCCCTTCTTCCTCAGTACCATCCGAAGTGGACCATGTAATATCTTGACCATTTGAGGTATTTAAGATTTGAGCGACACTCGCAATACCACCGTACGCTTTCATCTGGTCAATAATTTTATTCAGCATTTGAGTTGGTACTGTGTACCCCCCTTTTTCATCAGGAGATGTACCTTGAGCACGAAGCTCTTTCAGGGCTTGCTTTTCCTCTGCCGACAGCTCACCAAAACCACTGCGTACAAAGCGATCAAAAGCCAAGTTGCGGCATTCAGCTTTTGCAGCCTCTGGGTCATTTTCGGAGTTGTTGCGCCGTTCTTGCTCATTATCATCAACAAACTCCTGGTCTAACGAACGAAGTTGCTCTTCGCGCTTAATCTGCTCATCCAATTTTTCCAGCTCAGTATTAGCCTTGTTCCATTCAGTACGTTGCTCTTCCGTCATCATGCCTTCACCCACTTTTTCATGGATTGCACGCATTTCTGTCGCGATAGTGTTACGTTTTTGTTTTAATTCATGAAGCTTCATAGTCATAGTATTACCTTATGCATTGAGTAAAGTTAAAAGGCGCTCACGCGCTAATTTCTGATTGATGGCTTTTTGCAGGTCACCACTGTTACGGGCTTCTTTCCAAGCTTCCATCGAGCGGACTGCGGCACCTGCATCTTGATAGGCGGGATACGTTACGGGGCTAACATCAAATAAACGGGAAACCTTGTGAATTTCACGAATAATTACCCCCTCATCATCTTGGTACCAATCCTCGCCATCGCGAGCGACTCTAAAAGCAAATGAGCTTTGATTGATATCACCTCGCTGCATGGGAGCGAGTACTAAATCACGGATAGTTTGAGTGTCAGGCGCAGTAATGTCATAGACCAAACCACGTTCACTGACGCTTAACGAAAGCGTACCTGCAGAGGTTCTCCCTAAAATATAGTTAGGATCATGATTGAATAACCCACGAACATCATCTTTAAGTACATCGTCGAAAGCGCCCGGCTTAATAATTTCTTTAAACCCGTACATCAATTCAGAACGTGAATCGAAAACAGAGCCCAACCCGATGATATGGGTGGGTTTATTATCCTCTCCTGGTTCTGCTCTAACTTCGCCTACATAGCAGCGTGTTTCTTGATTACTGCTCATCATTATCTCCTTTGGGTTTTTCTGTCTGACTACCCACAGGCTGAGCAGCGTTAACGCTGACTAACATTTCGTCCAGCCCATCAACGGGGTTCATATCTTCGAAAGCACGCACTTCATTTCGGCTCATCCAACCATCAGTAATACCGTAGTGATAAAACTCAGCACGCTCCTTTGCAGTACCACGCAATAAACCCGCAAGATTAAATCGAACATAGAAACCTGCACGGCGCTCTTGTCGTGTAAATAAACGTCGGTTTAATTCCTGCTCCCAGTTCACTGTCCATGGCATGATTGAATGCCGAACAAACTGAATCGCTTGCTCTGAAATGTTAGAGAAAGTGGCTTTTTCAAGGTCATTTATCATATGAGCGGGCACATTAAAGATACCGGCTATCATTGAACGATTGAGTTTCAGCATATCAATGAGTTGAGCATCAACAGGAGAAACTGTTAATGCTTTATAGTCAAGATCTGCAGGAATGAGCATCGTTTTGTTCTCCTGACTACGGAGGGCAGCACTTGCCTTTTGCCACATATCTTTTATCCGTGCCCAGCCATCTTTATTTAGTTCGCCTTTAACCGATAAAATCCCTGCGGGTCTGGCATTCCCACCAAAAAACGAACTGGTATATTTCTGACCACTCATACCCATACCAATGGTTTCTGCATGCTGAGCAATAGGACTTAACCCCATGCGCTGGTTGTTACCCAAGGCACGAATATGGATCATATCGTCTGGACTGATTGCAAAATTACCAAGTTCATTATAAACACCGTAGGTATAGCGCCCTCCTGTATTGAGCAATGTGGTTTCCCAAGGCATACACGCTTCAAGGTTAGTGACCTCGCCTTTACGGTTACGGACAACCTGTGTGTAGCCATTCCCCCAGCCTAAAATGTGACGATGCTTTGTTTCACGCCATTTATAGCTAGTTTGCCATTCGTTTGGCTCATCATGAACCAAGTAAAATAGTGGATGATCACGTGCCGTTTCGACTTTATTGCCTGATTTGCGCATCACGTGTAGTGGCATTTGAGCAATTGAGGAAGAAAGCACGGAAATACAAGCGTAAACAGCCCCTAATTTCATCGATGTTTCAGGGCTTACATGCACATCTGCCGTAAATATACCGTCAGTATCGATAGAGTCGGCCGTAATCGGTACCGAGGGATTTTCAATATTCGTTAGTTCATCATCACGAAAAAGCGCATTAAGAAGCACGTTTCCCCCTCATTGCCGCCACTAATGCATAAACCACCAGCGTTGAACCGCCGATCATCAATGTATTGGGGAGCCCATAGTTTAGATAACAGCCTGCCATCACCGCCCCAAAACCGACTAAGGCAGTGATATCGAGAAATAAATTTTTCATAGGAATAGTAAATCTTCGTCTGGGTTGAGTGAGGAAAGGAAATCGCTATCTTCATGCAGCATCGCTCTTCCGACTGCCATCATTGTCGAAACCGCACCATCAATTTTATTTTCATTGCCATCTTTGGTTGGCCTAACGACATCATCGCTACCCGGCAAATATTTACCAACCACATTTTGAAAGCACCATGTCATGATAGGATTTCCATCATGATGGAATCGACCTGCAGCAAGTGCGGCTTCAATCTCTTTCATGGGATCACTCATATTTGTGTAGTTTTGCGTAATCGAAATAGGCTCCAGCCCTTCATCCTGCAATCGATGCGAAAGCGCAATAGCACCCGAGGGGTCGATAGGACTTGAAACGATGTTGAAATGCGCTCTCAATTTTAAAATTGAGTCCTCAATGAGCCGATAATCAACTTCTGCGCCATCGCTCGGAATGAGAGCACCTTGATTGACAAAGCTTTGATAGCGTTCAGCTGTTCGTAATTTGTCAGTATCCGTTGAATAAATAGTATCTTCAGGTGCAAAAAATAATGGTGACACTGAAAAATAATGCTTTTTACCGTTAATTTCGCGCTTAAAGATTGGTGCGACACAGTTCAAATCTAGCTTTGTCGCTAAGTCGATCCCTAAATAAACATCCTCGCCGTAGAAATCTTCAATTTTTAGGCTCTTGTCCTCCGCTTTTCGCCAGTGGTCCATGTTATAGAACGCTGATTTAGCGGTTACCCAAATATTGAAATGCTTCGTTTTGATTTGATTGGTCTGTCTGGGGGTTGTTATCCCTAGCTCTTGCTTTGCTAACAGGTAGTCATATTTGACAGAGACGCCACAGTTAGGATTCGATTTAATGACTGCTTCAGGTGCTTTCCAGTCATCCTCTTTATCTATCGTGTAGATGATGCCAAAGATTTGATCGTTAGCCCCACCAGTACGAATCCCCTCAAGAATTTCAGTTACTTGGCTGCGTTTATCATAACAAGGGCTTTGAATATCAAAACCTGCTGTCGTGATAATCAGTGTAAGCGGTTGCTCACGCGCGCCCATACCCGTTGTCATTGTCGTATACAGCGCATCCGTTGAATGCTCGTGATACTCGTCAATAATCGCGCACGTTGGGTTATCACCATCACCAGGATCACCAATTAAGGGCGCAAATACAGAACCATCTGGGCGGGTCATTTTTTCTGCCCATGGCTTGATTTGAAAGCGTTTTCTTAATGATGGAAGCTTTTTGACCATCGCTAAAGCAGGTTCAAAGACTTTCCATGCTTGCTTTTCGGTGGTTGCACCGCAATACACCTCAGCGCCGTACTCACCATCAGCACAAAACATATAATTACCGACCGCAGCCGCAATGAGTGATTTACCATTTTTACGAGGTACTTCGACATACATTTCTGTAAATCGACGATTGCCACATTTCTTTTTTACCCAACCAAAAACCACACAGAAAATAAATAGCTGCCATGGCTCCAGTGTGATCCGTAGCTTTCGCTTTGCCCAATCACCTTTTGTGTGCGGCATAAGCTGAGCAAAACGACAAAACCTCTCAGCCTTATCTTTATCAAATCGATATGGCCAGTTTTTATCTTTCGCTTTCTGGAGGTCGTCTAAATGCCGTTGACATGACTGTTTGACATAGATACATGATGGAATTTTTCCGCTAACAATATCTCTAGCATATTGATTTGCCGCGTTGACGCTCGGATAAGTAGCCATAATTAAAACTCATCGAATTCGTTTCCATCATCATCTTTCTCTTTTGCGCCAGTGCTTCTCATTCGACTCAACGGGTCTAGGCCGAGCAATGATCCCAATCGTGCTATTTGCGAAACGCTGTCATTTCGAACAGCAACAGCTGGGTGCTTTTTAAGCCCACCAGATCCGCTCATTTCAGTAATACCACCACTTTCCAAGTCCATTTTGGCGTGCTTTAAAATAACCTGTTCAGCCGTAAGCATTAGTTGAAAAGCGTTACAATAAGCAACAAGTAATGGGGCATCTTCAAGTTCGAACGTGCCGCGATCGATTAAAATCTTACTTTGTGTTTTCCACAATTTTATTGCCGCATCACCCATCAATTCATCGGGTGGAGCGATTCGAGTAATACTGCTTTTTCCGTTTTTAGCAGGTAAATTTTTGCGTCGACCGCCACCCGAGGCACGGATACCAGTTGCCATTTAGCCTCCTAAAAAATGTTAAAAAGTTTCGAAAAAAATAATCCTTAATTCGCGTCCGTAAAAATTTACCTGAAGCGGCAGTCCTAGAAGGTGAGAGGGGTAGAGATTTGACCCGCCCCCCCACTGTAGATGGTTGTCACTTGCGTAATCGTTCTGTTGCTGTCTTTCTTTTATGACACGGCCAACACAATGATTGCAGGTTGCTATCATCATCAGTTCCTCCATGCGCTTTGGGTATGATGTGGTCAACAGTCTTGGCTTCTACAGCTCGAGGCAGGCAGTTCTGGCACAAATACTTATCACGCTGAAGGATTCTAGGTCGTATCTTATCCCACTTAGAGCCGTAACCTCTTTCATGTCGGCTCTTGCCCAGCTGGTGGTTCTCCCATCCTGTATTCATGTGGTCTTGACAATATCCGCTCCGGTCAGATGTTGTCTTGTTGCATCCACGCTTTCGGCAAGCACGAGGGATACGCGGTGGCATGGGCGACTCCTACTGTAACTTGTGATTTATTTAACAGATCATCAACTATCATCTGCTGTTCTTTTATCTCAGAATCAATAGTTGCTCTTTTCTTTTCCACTTCGGGCGGAAGCTCTTTATCATCAAGCATTGTGATTGCGTTCTTTATTAAATGAAGAACGATGAGCTTGAGTGCTTCATTGAGTCCCTTCGATTCATAGTTATAAACTGGTCGTCTTTGCTGTGAGTTACTCATAATGACCACCCAGACTTAGCTGATTGAATATCCGAACGAATATGCCCTAGAGAGGTTGCAAGTGCTTCATCTGAATTCGCCATAGCCTGGTTTATTGATGCAATGGATGAACCTAATGAGCTAAGTGAGGTCTCCAGTGCCTTGATACGACGCTGGTCTTCTGTTTCTGTTTTAATTACATTCTTTAAAGGACCGCTTTCTGCATACTCAGCAGTGACCACCTTAAGTGCCGCTTCTTTAATTGCATTTGTTTTAATAAATACCTGACCACTTGTAATAAAGAACTTATCAGCGCTAAATCCAACACTTGTTGGCTCCTTCAGCCCAGTGCTAACCATCAGCCCTTCAATGCGCTTTAGTTGTGCTTCCAATTTATCTAAGTCAGTGCTATCGACTGATATCTTTATAGATAGGGTGGCTATTTCTTTTTTATCTGACATGACTGTCTCCATAAATGAAGAGGCCCCTAACTAATTAGAGGCCTTTTGAAGAATATCTTCGGCTATGTTTGTGAATGCGACTATGCCAGCCTCATAATCTGAGTTAATAACTTCCCTGAGCTTCTTTTCAGCTGCATCAACTCTATCTCTATACCCGGGCACTGCATCAACTAACCGATTAAGTTCAACCATTTGATTATCCATTAGCGTTTACACTCCGCAAAGTACCAATCTCTCAAGCCGAGGTATTGCTTTTCGAGTGTTTCAAGCTGTTTAAGGAGATCGAAATAATCTTGTTCAGAGTCTCTCGCCAAGGTGGCGGATCTGCTAGCATCCACGCTGGAGGTGGAACCGTTTTCGGGCTTTGGACAGTCGGCTTTGATCCGCAGGCGCTTAGTGCCATTGATAACATCAATACGCAACTGGTCAATTTCAGCTTTTGCATTTGTGAGTTCCGTTGTGTGTTTGGTGTCGAGTTCGTGAAGGGAGTTAATGCGCTTTTCGTAGTCTTCATTAATAGCAACCTGCTCATTGAAATCACTATTTAACTTAGAGAAACTACTTTCTAACTTAGTGTGTTTATCATTCAACTTGTCAAAGTCATCAGCAACCCACCAGAGCCAAAATAGCAAAATGACACAAGCGGCCATTAATGCTTTAGTTAGCGAACCCATATCACGACTCTTTCACTGACAGTGCAGCGTCACCGATTGGCAGAGGTCGGTTATCAATTTCCACCCCATCTGGCCAGCGGTACGAAAGAACACGCTCTTTTGGGAATGCTTTGATATTAACTGCATCTGATTGATTACCGCCCAGCAACAATGGATTGCCAGATTTATCCTTACCAACAACAAAACCAACATGCCCACCGCCAGTACGCTTGCCAACACAAATACAACCGTATTTTGGTTCATTCAGCTTAATACCAAATGTTAGATAAGATTGTGAAGAGTCTGAACGAGGTGAGCGGATACCAGCTCGTTCTAGCATTGCATTAGCATAGCCAGCACACCAAGGAACATCTTTGGCGGTACCAACTAAGCCACGCAACTTACTATCAATCCACATCTGATCTACAGCTTTCGAGCCTGAATCGGTATGCTCAGACACACCGATTTCTTTTTTAGCCTCAATTAACCATTTTGGATCTGTCATTTTTTCACCATAAAAGTAAAAGGCCGCTTAATTAGCAGCCAGATTGATTTGATTCGGGACATTAACTTACTAATGACAACAATTGACATGATGTTGCCACCAGCGGAAAAGATAACGAGGAAAAAGACACCATCAAAAACAACATCAGATGGTGCTGACACTCGTTCACCACCTAATGTTTCCCATATCTGGTAAACCCAACAAATAATTAAAATAGTGCCTACCACAGAATCTCTTCGCTTCTCATAACGACAAAGAAATACAGTCGCGGCTGAAACAAGCATGAACGAAATATCAGCAGCATCCAACGGGTGAACCTCCACCCAGTGGGTTAAATCCGTGAAGATAGTTAAGAAGGTTTCCATCAGTTACCCCCTTTATTTCGCCAATCTTTAATAGCTTGTACGATACTGCTAAAGTTTCGGTCTATTGATGCTGCAATACGACTAAACAACTTTCTAAGGTTGTCTTTGTTTGCAGCAAGCACCAGAACGGGGATTAATAATGCCGAAATAATAATGGCTGTAATCTTAGGGCTAATTTCCCATGACCAGACTTGAGCAATAAACTCAGAAGCCTCTTTAGCAATGAGGATCCCCGCACCTAGCGCCAAAATAAAATGGAATATCTTTCGTCGGTTATTATCTTTGGATGCAATGACGGAAACTGAAGCGCCAATAACTGCCCCTAGCACAACACCATAGTCGGCACCAATAAGGAAACCGCCCATCGCGCCACCGCCAGCAGCACCGAGGGTTATCCCTATTGATGTGCTCATAAATGATTTTTTCTCTTGATTTAATAGAAGTCCACCAGCAATAAAAGCTAGTGAAGGTTAATGAATTCAATTGAAATTAGACAATAAAAAAGGCCACCTGAGTGACCTATTATTTTTCATTTTACGAAAATTTTATTTATTGCGTTTAGTAATTGATTCTATAACTGATGCAAGCTGCTCAAGCCCATCAAATGTTGATGGTATATTATTTTCATTAGGCTGTATATTTGAGAATATAATATTCTCAAATTTTTCTAGCGCCTCTCTATTATCCTTGCTCTTAGAGAAATCAGAATAATTATCAATAAACATGCATAAATTCATTCTAAGCTTTATTTGAGTAAGCTCAGCTTTAATTGAGTTATAATTTAAAAGTGAGACTCTAAAAAAATAAAGAACTATAATAGTTAATGCCGTAAACCCTAAATAATGAACCACATTAACATCAGATGCTTTAATTGCAGTTTCATTAATTAACTTAAAACTTAGGGGCACTAAAGATAAAAATGCTAGCAAAATAAGAACAAATAAAGAAATCCATCTTTCTCTGTTTTTCGCAATATAGAAATCAGAATATCCCTTTGTTAATCCAGCAAAATTATACTTCACCCCCAGATTTTCCAAATAGTTTTTCAGCTCTATAATTTTATTTTCTTTTATCTCTAAATCATCATGTATTTTTTTTGATTTTTCTTTATAAAAACTATCAATTTCAGATTTATAATCCGCAACCTTACTTTCAGCTATTATGCATTCCTGATGCTTTTCTGTAATGTTGTCTTCTATTTTATGAAATTCAGCCCTTACATCATTAAATTGCTCAATTTTATTTTTTAAATCATATATTGACATGCTAAATACATGGTTTTTATATTCGTATGCAGAATATTTAAGTTGTTTTACAAAATCATCATCTAGCAAATGAAATTTTTCTTCATTACTTTTTATAAAATAAACACTTCTAATAAAAAGATTATAATAAAACCCATTAGGTTGAACTGTTAAATATTCAATGAAATACCTTAAAATCACCACAAAAGAAAATAAAATTTCCATTCTAGTGTTAGACCTAATAAGTAAGTCTTCTTTATTTGAAATAATACAAACCTCATAAATTTTACTTTCATTATTAACGAATAATTCAAAAGAGTCTTTAATTATTTCAAAAAAATCCAATAAAAAATCAACTTCATCTTTTTTTAAACTTTGATTTTTTATTGCTGGAAATAGTTCATTAACTGCCCCTTCACGCGATAATGCTCTTGAAATATTTCTTAAAGAATTAGTTCTTAGACTTTCAGCTTCATTAGTCATTGGATCCCTTAAATCATGCCAAGTTATGAATCAATTTTCTGATTCTAAACGAAACAACTAAGGTATCCAAATAAAAACCCCGCACAAATGGCGAGGTTTCATTTTATGAGCTAAGTGATAACGTAGTAACTCTTATCGTATCAGCGATTTCTTTTCGCGTATTCTTTTGACAGTTCTTTTAGAAGCTCTTTTTCTTGCCTTTGTTGATAATCCACTTCAGCTTCAACCTGAGAAAAACTTTTACTAAATCTAGTGTTGGTCCTTGAATTCGCAGTTGGCTCATTGCTAGTAAAATTCTTCTGGAAGTCTAACTTAATCCCTCTAACTTCAGCATGCATACGAACATAACCTCTCAGCATATTTTCATTAAAGCGGTACCAGCCCTTCCTCTTACCAGCGAAAGCTGGAATTACAACGCTTCCATATTCATCCTTTTTTAAATAAGAAAGTATTCTGCTGAATGCAGAGTCAGTCAAAGGACTAATTTTTAATTGCTGACACACATCTTGATATGACTGCCAAACGTCACCTTTTTTCCTTTGTAGATCTGCAGAGTCAGCAACAGCCCACAGTACATATGCATACTGGGCATCTCTAGCCTCAGTGGCCTGATTATAGGATGACTTCAGACTTTGCTCAACCGACCTTACTGCGCTATCTAATCCTTCAATAAACATTGCATAATTAACTTCTCTGATATCTTCTTCTCTATCAAAAATGTTAAATAATATTTTTTCACATATAATATGGACATAATGAGGAAATCCATCACTTAAACCAGAAATTCTAAATTTTAGATCTTCAGGGATAAATATTCCAAACTCAGTAAAAGCTCTTTCAATTATATTAGCTCTTCCATCCCATGGTAGTGGCTCAAGCTTCAACTCGTGTATTTGCCTAGCGCTTGAGGCGTGCCCATGCAAGACCTCCTGAAATGACTCAGCTATGCCGGTAAATAATATTTTCACCTTGCATCGCCTATCACCAAGCTGCTTCAGCAAGGTCCCAAACTTTTCTCTTTCTTCTGAAGCTTCTATACGGTCAAATTCATCAATAACAATATAAGGAACTTCTGAATGGATTCTCTCTAGGTGCTGTAAAGCATATACAGCGGAAGAAACATCGTAAATTTCGATATTCGTGACTTCTTTTGTGTTTTTATGCTCGAACTTTATTCCATTTCCAGCGAAACCAAGAGTAATAGTTGCAGACCAATCACTCTTTTTTTTATGACCATCAATAGCTCTACGCAATGCTTCGGAAATTATAGATTCTAATGTAGATTTAGAATCACAGCTCAATAAAATAGGATCGGCTTCTTCTTGTAATTGATATGCAACAGAATGAGCTAAAGATGATTTGCCAACTCCTCTGCTACCATAAATAAATGAATGTCTTCCCGGAGCCATTAGAGCATCCGTTATTTCATTAATTTGTTTATTGCGACCAAAGAGAAACTCAGGGCTATCAATAGGCGTAGACGGCCTAACAACCTGATACAAACGATTAAGGAACTCACTTCGCGATAACGATCCGATAGCCATTAAATCTCCTTGATAACAATATATGAACCAAAGAGATAATAACAAAAAACCCCGCAATTGCGAGGTTTTATATATAATTTTGGCAACATACCAAATTAGCCTTAAATATGGCCTATTTTGTTGACTTTTGCAAGTTATGGTACCTATTTTTATTGATTTGTTTAAATCGCATACGCCCCATAGAAAGCAGTGCACATTTATCTAGTTCATAACATATTTGAAGCATGTCATCCCAATATGCTTGATAATTTTTACTCCAATTGTCACGTTCAACACCCACCAGCCGCGCTAGGTCAGTTTGTAAGTAATCACGACCAGTACAAACCTGAACAGATAACCAAACCAATGACCTCAATCTCTCTTTGACCTTTTTGGTTATTTTCTTACCTTTATGCTGTTTTTCAAATTCAGACCATATGTAAACGCTAATATTGACCTGATGGTCAAATTTCAAACTATGCCCATAACAATACTTTATCCATGAGTGTTGCTCTTCACTTAACGCATTGATAGCCCTACGCCATGAACACAGTAAGAAATCTTCATGGTCTATCATCGGCTTTGGAGTTCGGCAACAGCGAGTTTCCAATACATAAACTGGATCCGTATCACGGCAAACAAGGCGACCATTTAATTCCAAGTCCCTTTTTCTAATTCTTGGGGTTGTCCTAGTATCTGTTAGCCCAAAATCTTCAAATGCTGCAAGCTGCCCCTTAGTTGCGACTCTTAAATTTGATGTAGCTACCCATGCCATATCGCTTAAATATTCCAAGTCATGCGCATAAATTGGCATATAAAACCCTCCACTGCGTTCCGCACAACGCATTAACCAAAAACACCCAGTGCCGCTGAACGGTCTAGGAATCGAAATAACAAAACCAACTGACTTCCGTGCTCCCTTTCCCATCCGTTTGGATCCTTATGCAACTCGCTGTGGTGAATGCGACATAATGGAATAGTGAACAAATCATGGGCTTTAGTGCCCATTCCACCCTGACCATGGCCTATTAGATGATGTGCATCATCCGCGATTGAGTTACATATGCAGCAAGGTTGAGATTTAACCCAACTGAGGTACTTTTCACTTTCCCAGCGCTGTAATTTTGGTTTCTTCATAAAGCTTGCTGGTGGCTCTGGATCTACAGACAGCCTTAGCACTGGCTTTAATACTTCAATCTCATTCATCACGTCGCTGAAGCCTTGGTCAGAAAGAGAGATAAGGCCCGATGGTTTATGCTTTAGCTCCTCAGGTAAAGTCATGAGCAACATTCTGCCGACGAATGCATTTAAGTTTGCTCCTGGTCTAAATATCACAGCATTAATTTCAGGAACGATAATTGGAGTTAATATCCATTTGTGGCTCATGATATTTTCTCCACTTCTGCATTAAAGGGTCTTATCTCAATTTCAAATCGACCATCTTTTACGACTTCACACCAAGTGATATCAGCATGCTTTACTTGATCATCGTCATTCCAAACCCCAGCATGTGTTAACGCATCAAATGGTGCTTTCAGATAGTTATCAATATCCCTCCTATGCTTAGTGGGTGGGTACATCTTCACAATGACAGATACATGCTCAGTGATTGCTTTCGGTCTTTTGCGCAATTGTTCATAGATGGCGGCGGCTGCATTTGCTCGGAAAGCCCGCCCCTTTGCACTGATTAACGTTTTACCGTTGATGTTCCGCCAGCAGGCATTTACACTCGGTGGAAATGGCAGTATTAAAGTAATTGAAGATTTCATTTTGATACCACCTCATTCCAAATTTTCACCGCTTCTGTCCTATCGTTTATTGCTGGGCTTTTTTTTCCACAACCATGACAATAAACATAAAACCATGTCCTATATTCAAGAGTTTGAATATGCAGATCTTCACTTCCACACTTGCATTGCTTTAGCTCCGGCATTTTGTTTTTCATACTCTCACTCCAGCAAGCAATGCATTGAATTTTAATATCAGAGGGTCATGCGTTTTCATTAACTCTTTAACGTCACACTTTGCATATTTGTTTGTTTTCTTTCTGAATTTGCCTACTTCAAGCTCTTTTTTTGTTGTTTTTTCATACGCGTCTGGGTTGATAACATAAATAATGTGCTTCCCGTCTTTTTTGCCCGATTTTCTTACTGCGCCGCATTTGTATAAAAAATTAATCGTATTGCTTGAGTGATTGCTTGTAGATGCATACACTTCATTAATTAGTTTCGTTGTAATCTCATTTCCTGTTTTTAAATCTTCAACAATTCGAATATGTAAAGGTTTCATGCTGCCACCCCTAACTTTTTAGCTAACCACTGCGCTTGCTCTATAAATGCCTTACCGCGCTGCTCTAATTCTTCTCTGCTGATGTAATCAAATGCTTTTCCGGTCCATGTTTTATCGAATACAACAATTGCCCCAGCAAAGAATGCACCAGTTGGTTTTTGTTTTTTATCAGCGGGAATAAACCACTTCGGAACGTCAAAACCAAGACGACCCCGGATAAAACAGATGTGATCTGCATTTTCTGGCCACCACACCTCACTCGTTGCCGCTTTCAATAAAAAGACATAACGGCCACCAAGCTCCCGCATCGCTGAAGCATGAGACATAATGTGACGAACGCCAGTGATTGCCTGTTTTTCATGATATGAACTGCGTGAGTACGGAGGGTTACCAAAGGCAACACCGCCAATTTCTTTTAACTTCGCTGACCAGTCTTGAGTGAGGGCGTTATCTTCAGCGGTGTAGAAATGAAGGCACTTGCTATTCTGTCCATCAGTGAATAGATCGAGAGTAAACGGTCCATAGATAGCGTTAATGCCCCAAAATAATTCCTCGGGTGTTCTCCACTGATCCCCAACCTCTTTAAGTTCGTGGGTTGGCTTTGACTTCAATAAATTGAGCTTTTTAACATACTCGCTTTGCGGAATGGCTTGCGCTACAGCATTGCAAATACGCTCACCAATCCAGCGCATTACTGGTACTGCCATGCTATTACCCAAAGCGCGATAACGGTGACCATCTGGGCAATCATCAATAGATTTGTCTTTGAAAGATACTTTAGTGTGATTATCAGGAAAGCCCTGTAGGCGTTCGCATTCAATGGGGGTTAATCTGCGTACGATGTTATTAACACTAACACCGTGGCGATCTACTTTGGTTAATGTGTATGATATATCGCTTTCGTTATAGCCATTTCCATTACCGCCATTTTCAGGCTTGCGACCAATTGTATTACCAGCTAATGCGATAGCAGGCTGCTGAGAGGCTTGCAAACAACCTACCGTTTCAGAACTAGCACCCAGTGTTGATGATGTTTTTCCACCAGCCTGTGGATTGAAAGAAATTACATCAGTAGCTCTACTTACAATGGGTATATACCCACCGCCCATACCCATTGCAGATGTTAGGGTTGGACTAATACCCATACCAATCGCTGCGTTTGGGTGCTCTCCACCAAGTAAAATAATTTCAGTAGGGCTAAGTTCTGGATCTATAATTAAATGCCCCGCTAAAGCTTGGTTATCATCTGCGCCTGTTGCTCCAACGCCATTTGCAGTGAGGGCGGCAACCGTTTGTTTCTCTTCGCTGCACGATTTAATACCCCCAGACAGGCTTTCTCGCTCAAATAATATTTCGGCGACACTGATGTCTTTTCTAGCAGTTGCGACAACGAAGACACGACGACGTCGTTGGGGCACTCCGAAATATTGAGCATTGAGGATTCTCCAGCTAATAGTTCTTTGTGGTCCAGACACAACACCAGCGTTTGACCATTTTCCCCCTGCTGACTTAAGTTCTTCACTTTCCCCGGCAAGTCCAGCAAGAAAGCATCCAAAGGCATTGTCTTTACTACTGAGGACGCCGGGGACATTTTCCCAGACGATGATTGCTGGCTCTTTGCCTTCGTTTTTTCTGATTTCATCGATACAATCCGCTAATTCAACAAATGATAAAGTTAATTGCCCACGCTCATCACTTAAGCCACCGCGTAAACCCGCTACGCTGAACGCTTGGCATGGAGTGCCACCCACCAACACATCTGGTGCGGTTACTTCACCCGCTTTCAATTTGTCGGTAATAGTGGTCATGTCGCCAAGGTTTTTAACTTCTGGCCAGTGATGATTTAATACCGCGCAAGGGAATGGCTCTATTTCACTAAACCACTCAGGTTTCATGTTCAATGGTTCCCAAGCAATGCTTGCAGCCTCAATGCCAGAGCAGACAGATCCGTAGGTTAATTTCATCAGATAGTACCTCGCTGCTGGTGGGATTTAACATACTCGCGCATATGCTTATAACGCTGCTGAACTTGAAAATCGTCAGCATAATGATTTAAGTGGCGAAACTTCCTGCATGTAACCAAATCACGACGGGATTGATTCCATCTGTTACGAAGCTTGCGAATAGTGCGCCATTTACGTAGCTGTTTGAACATGGCAATCATGCCTAACACGTCAACGCCATAGATTGTTTTAGTTTCACTACGCATCACGCTGTCACCTCTTTCGCTGCTTGCTCTGCTGCCTGTTGCCAAATGCCTGCCCATGCCTTACGACCTACAAAATCAGTCATGCGACGAACGCCTGATTTCCCAGCCAGTTCACTTGCAATTTCCTCAATACGATTTTGAGGTTTTGAACGGGAACCAATAATTCTTGTGAATGCTTCATCACGCTCAACAGCATCGACCTTAACTTTTTGCCCACCAGCAAGGCGCAATGTGAGGTCGTCCCACTGGTTACGCAGTGTTCTTGGGCACTGAACATTTTTCTTCCAAAACTCGTCTTGGCTAATACGCTTGTAAAACTGACAAATTTCTTTGTGACTGTGACCATCAACGGTAACCATCAAGCGAACATCGTTTGCCCAATCAGTAAGATTTGGGGCTTTAGGTTCTTTCAGGCCAAGCTCTTTGAATACCTCGCACTTGCGCTCAAATAACCATTCCGCGCATTTGAGGTCATTGGCTGAGCCCCATTTTTGAAAGTTAGTGCTGTAAATCACCGCCTCTGGGTAACGATTTAAAAAATCAATTTTTGACTGGTCGCTGGATTCGTTAGAATTCTGCGACGAAGAGTTAGTTACTGATGGATCATGTATTGAAGTTACTGACGGATCGCCCCCAGATTCTGGCGGGTCAAAACGGTTATTTTTGCTTAATTCTGACGGGACAGATTTTGATGCAACAGATTTTGATGTGTCAGGATTTGACGTATCAGAAACTGACGCTTGAGAAAGTGCAGCCATTGCCGCTGAAGCTAATTTATCAACGTTTAATTGATAGATATTGCTCGCATTGCGGTTACCTTTACGTCGCTTTTCGCTTGATAACCAACCCGCTTTCTCTAAATTTTTAATTGCCGTGCGCACAGTACTTTCCCCTGCCCCAATTTGACGAGCAATTGTCGGTACCGATGGCCAACAAACACCATCATCATTTGAAAAGTCGGCGAGACGGGCCATTATCGCAACAGAGGTTATTTTTAAACCTGCACTTGCGCAGCCATCCCATACATAACTTGATAGTTTTACGCTCATGCTGTTACCTATTTAACTTCTGTATAATATTTCTTGAATTGTTCGAGGGGCTCAAAACAGGGGTGCTCATAGTCATCAAGCATGAAAACAACCCGTTGCCTTGGTTTGTCCCACTCAACAACATGGACGACGCGTCCCCGCTTATCTCTAAAGTAACGATTGAGGTTCTTATGTTTTTCATTGGACACGATTCCCTCTCCCAAAAGTTGCATTAAAATCATCTACCAACCACTCAACAAACTTGTAGTTGGTCTCTTGCCGCCCTTCTGGTACCTTTAGTTCATAGACAAAACGACCGTCGCGGATAGATGCGCGTACTTGCGTTCTACCCCGTAAATTCGTTAAACTGCTCATGCTAGTTACTCCACACAAGTTGTTATTAGCACTCGACGCTCGGGACCGCATATCCTGAGCGTCACCCTTTCTAGTTATGCTCATCATTGTTTAATCCCATAAACCGTTTTTAATGACTCAATAAACCCTGCAGCGTACCCAAACACCTTTGCCAACTTGCGATCTATTGCCTTAATTTCCTCGTCAGTAAGAACGCCATCAGAAATGCTATTTTGAATCAGTACAGATAACGCACCTTGCATAGCGCCAAGATTCATGCGTATTTCAAAAAGTTCGACTGCATCTAAATTCTCAGGCTCGACTTTAGTTGCAGGAACCATTGAGTGGCGATCCATGTGATATTCCACCAGCAACTTAGTGCCTGATAATTCTTCAATTGCTTCAAGCTCATCATTTTCAAAGAAACGACAGCCGTTTTTCTCATACAACTTGTTATTGAAGGTGGTTTCAGAAATACCCAATGCGCCAGACATTGCCGAGCGCCCACCGGGGAATGCTTTACACATCTCTTTCACGACTTCTTTTAATGTTTGTTTGCACATATCTACAATTCCGTTGTTTTGTTTGTAGTTAACTCAGTTAGTTGGATTTGTTATTGTTTGCCTGTTCCAATTAGTTCATACAGATCTGGTCTTATTTCATGAGGTAAAACAGCATTGTTGGTAGCTTTCACAATAGACATAACCAACCTTGCGTCTACACCACCTCCATGAAGCCAACGCCAAACTGTAGGTTGGCTAACGCCGCATAAGTCAGCTAGTTTTTTTTGCCCCCCAGCAATATCAATTGCTTTTTGAATTGCTTTGTTTTTCATTTTTTAACCCTTTTAGTATTGTCGTGAGATAAATAATAGCAATGAGTATTAATTTATACAATAGCAATGAGAATTTGATTTTTAATACGCATGACTATAAATTCGCATTCATGAAAACGACACTGTCTGAACGCCTTCAAAAGGCTATGAAATATAGGGGCAATATGACTCAGGGTGCTTTAGCTGAAGCATCAGGTGTTGCTCAACCTACTATCTGGCGTTTAGTTAATGGAAAAGCTAAAGGCTCTGTTAAATTAGTTGATATAGCTAATGCTCTTGGCGTGAATGTTGATTGGTTGGCGAACGGAATTGGGGAAATGGAAGGGTCTAATAACGAGCAAAAATTTAGGCTAGATAAATCTCTTAATATTTCAGTTTGGGATGAGACTGGTGAGACTGACGATTTCGTTTTATCCCCCATGGGCAAGCCATTACCGTCTTACCGTGCATATGTCCTTAGTCGCAATACAGGGTGCGCTGAGGCACCTAACGGGAGTATCGCCATTGTAGATACTGAGATAACACCAGGAACGGGGGATCTGGTGATAGCGCAGGTCAACAATTCTATTTCTGTATATAAATTTTTAGATGGTGGTAGTCACGGCTTCCTGTCAGTTGATGATAATAGAGTGCCATTGATTGATTTATCCTCTGCACTATTTATCGGAGTAGTTGTCTTTCTTGTTCGTGATTTCAGGAGGTAGCTTGTTTTCTTTTTTTTACTAACAAGCACCTCTCTATACTCACCAACCCCATCTCTCACCAAAACTATCACCATCGTCTCATTCCTCTCGAATATAACATCGTAGCTTTTGGTTATTTACTGTGTATTTATACAGTAAATTGTTTTATACTTTATATTCTCAAGTAAAATTTGCAAGAATTATTCTATAAAAATTCTAATAGCCTTTCGTATTATTATAAAAATAAAAAAATAATCCTTTTAATTTCAATTAAATGCAATCTATCTTAAAATAAATAAAATATACTTATTGCTATAATTAATACTCATTGCTATATTTATTCCATCAAGACAATTACTAGGTGGATATCATGCAAACCAATTCAAATGAACCAATCGTTACTTTTAGTGTGCCAATGTCGCAGGATGATGTACGCGAGTGGATACTAGAAAAAGCTAAACAAATTAATAACCTGCAAAAACTACGCAATGAACGTGATGAGCTGCAATCTAAACTCGAAAAGCTCGACGAAGAAATTGCAGAGTGCATGGATATGTGTGCAGTTACTGTTAGTGCTTAACTGAATTCAATTGTGTGGAGTGCTTAGTATGGGAATGCTTATTTTGACACGTCGAATTAATGAAGAAGTTATGATCGGCGATGATATTAAAATTAGAATTTTGGGTGTTAAAGGGAACCAAGTGCGGATTGGTATCGCTGCCCCAGAAGATGTATCAGTACATCGTGAAGAAATTTATCAGCGTATCTTAGCTGAAAATAGTATTGCCACTGCTAGTAATTGACCCTTGTAGTTTTTGGCGGTGTTGTGCCGCCCTTTTTCATAATACATAAGGCCGCTGATATTCAGTGTTCATACTAGGTAAATATATTCATTATTTGTCAGTGGTCTTATTTATTGTGTGGAGTGTTAATAATTATGCGGAGATTAACAGATGAAGCGTTTTCCAATTACTAGCTGTGTTATTTTTAAGGCTGAATTACCCAGTGCCGAAGTTTTAGAAAGTCATTTAAAAGAATTACCCTTTGTTGATATTTTAGAGTCACATTCTATTAGCTACGGATTTATTCCTAATAAAATCACTGGTGAATTAGTTACACCAATTGAAGGTGGCTATATTATTACTTTTCGTATTGATGAAAAGATAATCCCTAAAGCGGCTATTGCATTTGAAGTTAATAGACGTATTGAGAAATTGAAAGAGCAAGGCGCTAATGACTTAAATGAAACGGAAGTAAAGCGAATCGCTATAGAGGAAATGCTAAAGGTCGCTTTAACTAAAACAAAAATCATCACCGCCCTTTATCACGTTAAAAAAGGTTTTCTTATTGTATCGAGCACTCGCAAACCAGAGCACCAAGCGCTTGTTAGATGCTTAATTAAGGTTTGTGGTTCGGTAAAAACAGAAACAATCCATGTTGATGATGCTAAGAACGGTATAACAACTCGCCTGATTAACTACATAAACAATGAACCACCAGCAGACTGCTTTGGCGGGAAGTTATATCCTTGCAACTTCTACTTGCTGCAAAGAAAAGTAGAGAAAAAATTAGAGTCTGTTAAATACGACGCTGAACTGCACTATGTCCAACGCGAATTAAGTGAGAGTCTATCAAATGGATTTCGTGTCAGCCTATTGGAATTATCAACCCTAGATATTGTCTTTAAATTAAGTGATAACTTCGAATTCAAGGGAATAAAACCAATTAGTGAAGTTGACTGTGATGGTGATAGAGTTTTCCGTCATCGGCATGTTAATTCTTTATTTATGTTTTATATGATAGACACCATTGAGTTATTAATTGAATTATTAAAATACAAAGAAAAAACAGAGTAACTATTTAACCAACACCAAGGAATTTAACTCTCTTTATTAAGAGACAGAATCTTATTATCTAAATTTTGTGTGGAGTAATTATGTCTTATATTTCAACTTTTACAGGCAAGCATTTTGATTTTATCAATATCAGTGCGGATGATATCGATATTAATGATATTGCTCAGGGTTTATCTAATGAATGTCGTTTTGCTGGGCAAATTAGCCAATTCTATTCTGTTGCTCAGCATTCCGTTTATGTAAGTCAAATTGTCCCACCAGAATATGCGCTGGAAGCATTACTACACGATGCATCAGAAGCCTATTGCAAAGACTTACCTAGCCCATTAAAAGCTCTGTTACCAGAATATAAAGTGATTGAAAAAAATGTTCAGAAAGTTATTTGCTACAAATGGGATATACCAAGAGCTATTAGCGATGTTGTTCATTATGCAGATTTAACAATGCTGGCAACAGAACGCCGCGATCTAGAAATTGATGGTGATAATCTCTGGCCTATTTTAGACGGTATTCCGGCAACTGATTTAATTACAGTTAGCCCATTGTCACCTATACAGGCAAGAGCAATGTTTATTTATCGCTATAACCAGCTAACGGGAACGATACCTAAATTCGATGCAGATATAAAATTAATCACAATCCGTGGTGAATGCGCTTGGGGTGACATTTATTCCGATAAGAAAAAACGCTTTCAAGATGGTGACCCTATTCAAACATCACGAGTTATCAATATCGATACCTATCTTGCTGATGGTTATATACAAACAGTTAACTCAGTTTACAGAATTATTGTGTGAGGCGCGTCATGACTAATAAATATAATTGCCCTGAATGTCGTTCAGTGGTTAACGCATGGGCTGATTTAGACGCAACACTAATATTTCAAATCAATAAAAATGGAAAATTAGTAAAGCGTAAAATTAAAAATGCACATCAATCAGATTGTCGCTGTGGCGTTGAATGTACTGAATGTGATTGGATTTTATATGCTGACAGTGATTATTCAGAATATCCTCATTTTGAAGAGTTAGCATCACAGGCTCTTGCTCATCAAGAGGAAATAGAAACCTTAAACATAAAATCTAAATATAGTGACTGACTCGCTGGGATGAATATGAGTGATAACCAGAAATACACAGCAATTAATTACAGTCGCAGGTCAGCTTCAAGGAAAAGTTATTATCTGTGGTTATGACAACGATCTATATAACGGCCAACTCTCGAGCTGGCGAAAAGAAATAAAGACAACAGCAGCAAACGGTCATGCCGGATCAGTAAAGCGTACCGAGTGCCTCTGGTTGAATTTTTAAATCTGTATGCGGCAGATGTGTGGAGGTAATTATGTCTAGAATGGTATCTCTAGAAGCGTGGGCAAAATTAGAATTTGGTGAAAATGCTCCCAGCCCACAAGTACTAAGAAAGTACGCTAAAGCGAACATGATGGTGCCACCAGCCCTAAAAATGGGTAAAAAATGGGTGATAGATCGTGATTCTCGATGGGTTGGGGTTGTATCAAAGCCACAATTACCTAACGGTGCAAGCGATAAACTAAAAAGGATATTATCTGATGGCTGCAAGACCACGCTCTCATAAAATTACAATTCCTAATCTATATCGAAAGCTTGATAAACGAAACGGAAAAGTTTACTGGCAGTACAAACACCCGCTAACTGGAACCTTTCACAGCCTTGGCACGGATGCCGAGGAAGCCGCACTTGTGGCATCTCAAGCAAATACAGTTATCGCTGAGCAACAAACAAAACAAATACTCAGCGTTAATGAACGATTATCTACAATTAAAAACAAGAAAGTGGGAATTAGCGTTACAAACTGGATCGATAGATATCTAGAGATTCAGAAAGAGCGAGTCGAACTAAACGAATTAAAACTAAACTCATACAAACAAAAAATAAAGCCCTTAAATTTATTTAAACAGCATTGCGGGACACTACCACTCAAGGATATTACAGCATTAGAAATAGCTGGGATCATTGATGAAGTAAAAGCACTAGACCACAACAGAATGGCGCAAGTTGTGCGTTTTGTTCTTATCGATGTTTTTAAAGAAGCACAGCACATGGGCCATGTTCCTCCCGGTTATAATCCTGCTCAGGCCACCAAAAAACCAAGAAACAAGGTCAAGCGTGAGCGTTTATCATTTGAAGAATGGGAAAAAATTTATAAGCAATCTGCAAACCACCAGCATTATTTGCGCTGTGGGATGTTATTGGCGGTTATAACAGGGCAACGGCTTGGTGATATTACTAACATGAAATTCTCAGACATCTGGGATGGAATGTTACATGTACAGCAAGAAAAAACAGGGACCAAGTTAGCAATACCTCTATCGCTAAGATGTGATGCGTTGAATTTAACATTAAGTGATGTTGTTTCTATGTGCCGAGATCTTGTTGTTAGCCCCTATCTACTACATTACAAACATACTGCAGGTAATGCAAAAATTGGAGGGCAAGTATCAAACGCCTCATTGACTACATCATTTAAGAATGCACGAAACAAATGTGGGCTGGAATGGGAGGATGGTGCTGCACCATCTTTCCATGAACTTAGATCATTATCTGAAAGACTGTACAGAGAACAAGGGATAGATACACAAAAATTACTTGGTCATCGAACCCAAATAATGACAGATAAATATAATGATGATCGTGGAAAAGAATGGCAAATTGTTGTAATTTAATCGACTCGGTTTCCATACTATTTTGGGGATAAATTTTGGTGGGGTTTTGGGGAAGTTTTTTAAAGCACTAAAAACAACCCCAAATGCAGTACCATTTCTTATGTGATTTCAACATTGCATATGTCCACCATCAATACATATTACTTCAATACAATGAATTACCAAGTTTAATTCAATATCTATATTTCGATTAACATTAACATTTCTAATCGTTTTAAATATTTGGAGTTTTATCTTTATATGACTAATGTCCATATACTAAAAACTGATCCTTCAGATAACCCCTGTATAAGCTGCGGTGCTTGTTGCGCCTATTTTCGTGTCTCATTTTATTGGGCTGAAGCCGAAAGCGGCGGCGGTGTTGTTCCCCAACATTTAACTGAGCAGATTACGCCGTTTATGAGCTGTATGCAGGGTACTAACCAAAAACAAAACACCCGTTGTACCGCCCTAGAAGGTACAATAGGCAAATGTGTATCTTGTTCCATTTATGCTCAAAGGCCTACGCCGTGTCGTGAATTTGAGCAATCTTGGCAGGATGGAATATATAATGAAGCCTGTGACAGAGCGCGAGCAGCGCATGGTTTACCGCCTTTAGAGCCTCACCACCCGCAAATCGCTTGCTAACCGTCAATGACCCAGAGTTCTCTGGGTTATCTTTTCTGGTTATGAATAAAAGTTGATTGCCCGCGCTCTTGCAAACAAATGCTATGAAGCTAATTTAAACAATTTCATTCATGACTTGCATAGCTAACTCGAAGGAATATAAACGTGCTTGATGATCGAAAATTTGACCATTTACCATGATTTCATCGGCTTGAGTTTGGCGTAAAATGGTTTGTAAACCGTAACCCACCTTAGTTTTATCCCCCACTAATGACATCCCCAATGCTTGTTGCACACCAAATTCCTCTGCTGGCGACCAAATGTTTTCCATACTTTCAACAGGGGCGGGAAGCTGCGATGGCTGACCTCGGCGCAACATAACGAAAGCTTGTTGCATCGACGTAAATAAAAACTCAGCCTCGCGCTGGGTGTCTGCCGCAATAATATTAATGCAGACCATGGCATAAGGTTTTGACAACCGTGATGATGGCTTAAAGTTAGCACGATAAACCTCAAGTGCTTGCAGCAGCAAGTCCGGTGCAAAATGTGAAGCAAACGCAAATGGCAACCCCATTTGAGCCGCTAACCTCGCACTGTATAAGCTTGAGCCGAGTAGCCATACGGGGATTTTCTCACCATACCCAGGAACCGGGCGTACCGCAGGCTCTGGGTTAGTTGCATCAAACCAACTCACGATTTGTGCTACATCTTGCGGGAAATTATCAATATCCGTATTCATATGACGACGTAATGCTTGCATTGTCCTTTGGTCACTTCCAGGGGCTCGCCCAATACCTAAATCAATTCGCTCAGGATACAACGTATTAAGTGTGCCAAATTGCTCGGCTATCACCAATGGTGAATGGTTCGGTAACATGACGCCCCCAGAACCAAGTCTCAAAGTGTGAGTATTCGCGGCAAGGTAGCCAATTAACACTGAAGTCGCTGCACTAGCTATCCCTGTCATATTATGGTGCTCTGCCAACCAATAACGGTGATAACCCAATTTTTCCGCTAATTTTGCGATATCAAGGGAATGAGCGAAAGCCTCCTTGGCTGTGGAACCTTGAATAATTGGTGCTAAATCAAGCAAAGAAAGGGGTGTTTTTTTATCAGACATATACGCTCACTTTGTTAGGGTTTTATTGATATAGAACCTAACTTACCATCGTAGACTATCCGATTTGATGTCTCCAGTGCTTAAGTTCCCATTAGCACAAGAGGTCTAAAAATGTAAAAAAAAGTCTACTAACCCACTGTTTTCTCATGAATATGAATTAAGATTGAACAAAAAGTGCAGTAATTAAGGAGCTTCAGTCAGCGGAGGTAAAAGCGATTGCGGGTGGAAATCAATTGGTTAACTATTGGTTCATCACCAATATAAAGGAAATCGCAATGAAAAAAATAACTACCAGTTTATTCGCCCTAACGTTAATGTCTATCGGCTTTGCTGCGACAGCAGCAAACATCGGCAATGGAGGGAATAACCACATGCCACGTCAACATATGGGAAATGGCAATCACCATAATATGGTTTATAGCGTGGCGGAACAGACAACTACCCCAAATGAAACAATAAAAAAGCTGGCGGATAATACACCTAAAATTGAAGATGGCAAACGCTACATGGTTAAAGTAACCGTGATGGAAGTCCCTGAATTTAAGAACATAACTCCAATGCCGATGCCTAAAGCTAACAATACACCAGTAACCCAGTAGTAAGCTATATCAGTTAACTTACATGGCGTTATCGGCAAAACCTTTTTTATCGATAACTATAATCGACTAGCCTTATAAGATAGAAGCCGATATCTTAGCCACATAATAAAGAGTTCTATATATCCTACGATTGCCTCTGTTTATCAGGGGCTTTTTTTTGAACTTTTTCTGAATTTTATCCCCTCTTCTAGTAATAATACCTAATAGCGACTAACCTTATTTAAGCAGATATTTATTTGCTGCTTATGATTTATTCCTCGGTTTTCATATTTTTAACCACAAAAGTCAGGAGCCTACCATGGGGTATTATGAATTAAAAAAATCTACCAAAGATGTTGCTCAGCCTTATTATTTCGTTTTAAAAGCAGCTAACCATGAGATCATTGCGACAAGTGAAATGTATGCATCTAAACAATCTGCATTAAAAGGTATTGCGTCAGTACAAACCAATGGCCCTTCTGAGACGATTAAAGACTTAACCGCTTAATTGATAGCCCCTACTTTCTTTAGGTAGGGGCTTTATCGCGCTAATTACAATTAGTTGTATTCTAAATTAACCGAAGTAGCGCAGTGACAATTGCCGCAGACAAAACTATGACAATAAATGGTTTTTTATACCATGTAAGTACGCCTGCAACTAACACCCCTACTATTTTTTGCCAATCCGACAACTGTTCTCCTGAAAATAATGTAGAGGTTACGGCCACAGAAAACAAAATAATAATTGCTGCCGCTGAAAAAAGGGCTTTGCTATTTTCCGATAAAATCACCCGGCCTCTAAGTAATGCACCAGATGCGCGCATTAAATAAGTACCGACCGCTAGTAGTAAAACCCCGCAAAATATTAACCATGGGCTGTTTGTCATGACTATTTCCTTATATAAATAACTAGGCTCAATAATGCGAGTAAAACAGGTATCCCAGCAGGTAAGACGGGGGTTACCAAAACAGCAATAACGGCGCCCACAATGGCCGTAATCCGTAAGCGTTTATCCGTGAGCGCAGGCAATGAAAGCGCTAAAATAATCGCAGGAAACATAGCATCCATGCCATAGACATGTGTGTCACTGATTAAACTGCCTAATACTTCCCCAATCAGTACACCTATAGGCCAACAAAGTAAAATCCCGACCCCACACAGCCAAAATGCGGCGCGTTTTTCTGTATTTGTTTCTTGTGCTAAGCCAAATACAACGCTTTCATCGTTCATGATGTGGTAACCCAATAGCGCTTTTGCCCCCTTGCCTGTTAGGTCACTAACCGCAAAACTAAAAGGAATATGCCTTGAATTAACCAGTAGACCCGCTAAGGCAGCTGAAATGGGGCTTCCCCCTGAAAAAATAACCCCAATAAATAAAAATTCAGAGGCTCCAGCAAGTACTAAAATAGATAACGTCAGAGGGACCCACCAATCAAAACCTTGAGAAAGGGCAAGTGCACCATATGAAATACCGACAATTAAGTCCGCAATACAAACGAGAGCGATATTTTTCACTGTGCTATTATTAAGTGTTGAAGTTAGCATTTTCCAATCGTTCGATATAAAATACATTTGTTCATTATGTCGATCTTTACTATAAAGTGCAATCAATACTCAGAAAAATTCAAGTTGCAGGTAGGTGACAAATGCGTAAGCCTCATCATCTGTAGCGAGTATTATAAATAGGATAAAAAATTGAACTTACCTTCGCCCCCCATTGAGTTGATCTCCAAAGCACTGGCTCGTGAAAGGCAAAAAAATGGGTTATCGTTGTCCGAGTTATCTCGTAAAGCAGGTATTGCGAAGTCGACCTTATCGCAATTGGAATCTGGTAGTGGTAACCCAAGTATCGAAACCTTATGGGCGCTTTGTGTTGCGTTAGATATCCCTTTTGCTCGTTTAATTGAAGAAAAACAAGATGCTGTCACTGTGATACGCCACGGGGAAGCCCTTCCCGTCAGTGCGGAACATGCTAATTATTTAGCATTTTTATTATCATCTGCACCTAATGATTCACGACGTGATATTTATACTGTTATTGCCCAACCGGGTCGTGACCGTATTTCAGAACCACATATGCATGGTGTAAGTGAACATATCATTATTATGGCCGGTAGGGCTTTGGTTGGCCCATTAGATAACCCTGTCGAGTTAAAAGTTGGGGATTATATTCATTATCCAGGAGATGAGCCGCATATCATGCGAGCCTTAGAACCCAATACGATGGCCGTTATGGTCATAGAGAAACAAAATTGACATCATAAATACCTATAACACTCTAATAGCCATAGACTATATTAATTGGAGCTTAAAACATGCCCTACTATGATGAAATTATCGAAAAAGTTGACCGGCTCATTGGTGAAAACTCTGTTCACCATATGAATGAAATGCTAATGCAGTTATCCCATGACCCACAACTCAATGAAGACCAACGTTTTACACAACAACAGCGTCTAAGGGAGGCTATATTTGCCCACCATAATGTATAGCGACCAAATACTTAGCCGCTATACTGAGTGTTAATAAACAAAATAAATAGGCAACAAAGTCAAAGGGAGGCCCGGTATAGGTAGAATAACGAGCCCTAAGAACATTAACATACTCAATTAAAATTCCTGCTGCTGTAAATAGGCCCATGCATATTGTGCATGTAACTCAGCCCCCGTCGCCATCGTATCTTCATCGATATTAAAACAGCCGTGGTGATGTGCCCATTGCGTATCCTTCTCAGCATTCCCGGTACCTAGCAACGCAAAACACCCCGGAATATCTTCAATGTAGAAGCTGAAGTCCTCGCCCCCTGGGGTTGGCCTTTCGTTGATCAACGCTTGCTCACCAAAGGCTTGCGAAATAACTGACTGAGCAAGCAGTGCGCTGCGCTCTTCATTGATCACAGGTAAAGTCCCATAAATATAATCGACTTGTGCTGTTGCACCATAAATCGCTGCAGTATGTTCTGCATAACGGCGGATAGCGGCTTCAATACGATTACGCGTTTCAATATCGAAACACCGTACCGTTCCGTCCAATACCGCATTTTCAGCGATAACATTAAAGCGAGTTCCCACTTCCATTTTACCAATCGTTACCACTGCTGAATCTAATGATGAGGTTTCACGAGAAACAATAGCTTGTAAATTCATCACAAAAGCCGAAGCAACAACCGCAGCGTCTATTGTCGCCTCTGGCATAGAACCGTGCCCACCTCGCCCTTTAAAGGTGACTTTTAATAAATCCGCAGACGCAAATGAACCGCCAACATTACAAGAAACTTTGCCTGATGGCGTCGTTGTCCAAATGTGCATACCAAACACGTTATCCACATTTTCGATAGCCCCTTGTTTGATCATCGCTAATGCACCCTGAGCAATCTCTTCCGCAGGTTGAAAAATCAAACGCACATTGCCGGCTAACTCTTCACGTACCTCGTATAGCGCTTTGGCCGCGGTTAACAACATGGCTGTGTGTGCATCATGACCGCAGGCATGCATTTTCCCTGCTGTAGTGGATTTATATTCTAACGAATCGTTTAATTCCAATACGGGTAACGCATCAATATCAGCACGTAATGCAACGGTTTTGCCTGGCTTCGCCCCCTTGATTTCAGCGATAACCCCTGTTGGCTCAGTTAAGCGATATTCTATGCCTATTTTGTCTAATTCTTCGGCAATACGTTTTGTTGTACGTACTTCTTCAAATGGCAATTCAGGATGAGCATGTAAATCACGTCGAAATGCAATCATTTCTTGAGTATGTTTTTTGATTGCGGCTGTAATAGTTTTGCTGATCATTTTTCTACCTTTTACCCCATCACAAAATAACGTTTTGCATGGCTTATATAATTAATAATTAACATTCTATGAGTGACTTAACGGTTTCAAACATCACATCAACACCGCGTGCAATTTGTGCATAATCAGTCCATTCATCCGGATGATGACTAAGCCCATTGCGACTTGGGACAAATATCAGTCCCGTTTGGGTGATCTGTGCAAAAATCATCGTATCATGCCCTGCACCACTGACCATGCTACGAAAACGTAGCTTTTGAGCGCTGGCATGTTCTTGCATTAGAGTATGAATCTCGCTATTTAGCTCAGTCGGTTGAACATATAATGGCTGAATAATGTCACTGCTTATTCCCGCTTCAGTACTTTCTTGCTCTGTTAAAGCCATAATTTGAGCGATGACTTTTCTAAGGGCTTCATCGTTTTTAGAACGAATATCAACACTGAAGGTGACTTCACTTGGGATCACGTTAGCCCCATTTGGTAAAACCGCCAACCGTCCCACTGTCGCGACAGTATTATCCCCCGCAGCTTCTGCAAGCTTAGGGATTTGGCTGATAATTCGGCTAGCGCAAACAAGGGCATCTGCGCGCATATTCATCGGTGTTGTGCCAGCATGCCCTGCTTTACCTGTGAGTTTTATTTCTAACTGGCTAATACCAACAATTGTTTCGACGATGCCAACATCTTCATTCGCCTGTTCTAATACGGGACCTTGCTCAATATGTAATTCTAAAAAGGCTTTCACTTTTTTAGGGTCAAGCACAGCTTCTGACGCTTTGTCGGCATTAAAACCCGCAGCAGCCATTCGCTCAGCGGCACTTACCCCTTGCCTATCTTTTAATTGGTGCAATTCTTTGGTGCCAATTAGCCCCGTGATCACACTTGAAGCCATCAAACCACGGCCAAAACTGGTTCCTTCTTCTTCCACCAGCGCAATCACCTCTAATGGGTACTTTGGTGTTAAGTTTTGTTCGCGTATCCGAGCAACAACATCTAACCCCGTGACTATCCCCGCTGGTCCATCAAATGCACCACCGTGAGGAACTGAATCAAAGTGAGAACCAATAATAACTGCCGGTAAATCAGGCTGTTGACCTTCCAAACGCCCATAAATATTCCCGATCGCATCTTCGCGAACGTGTAAACCTAACGCGGTCATTTCCTGCTTTAAATAATCACGAGCTTGTTTATCTTGCTCGCTATAGCTCATCCGCGTTGTACCTTGACCTGGTGTCGCAGTATATTCTGCCAATTGTTCTAAATGGCGCTGAATTCTTGAAGTACTTGTTTCCATTGTTTTATTTACCCCGCTACTGGAACAATATACGCAACCATAATGCCCGCTAATACCACAGAAACCATAGTGACAGAAATAAAACCACCCACTAACATTGGCCCTAACATATGGCTAGTTAATACTTGGCGCTCTTTTTCATCTTTTGTTAATGCATTAATCGCTTCATTGGTAATGATGTAATCTGCAGGGAAACCATACAATGCAGTGAGCGCAACAGCAAAAGCCATTTCTTTAGTCACGCCTAGAATTTTGCCAACAATCCATGATGCGATAAACATTCCAATCACTGCAGCACAAATTAATACCACCATCGGATAAACTAGGCGTAATAACATATCTGGGGTGGCATGGTTTAATGTATCAAAAATAAACAACATTAACGCCATAATAGCAAAGCCAAAGCCATTAGCCTTTTGCAATGGCTGCCTTTCTAAAAAGCCTAATGAAGATGCAATTACACCGAATAATAAGCACAGTACAAAAGGGCTAATACTAACAAAAGGTGCGGCAAAACTGGACGCTAAATATGCTAAATACCCTACGAAAGCTAGACGTAAGAATTTGAAATAGCTTGTATTATAGTGGCTAGGGATTTTTTTAAACATACGAGGCATTTCGTCTTCAGAAACGAGTGTTTTGACTTCAACCTCTTTTGTTTCTCCAGTAGCTAATGTTTCTTTCCATTGACCATTACGGTATTTTTCCAGAACTCGGCGCCCTTCTTTTTTTAACATTATTGCGGTTAACGGATAACCCGCAAAACCTTGCATAACATAAATTAAAATAGCGAAAACCGATAAATCAACCAAACCAGCTTCCGCTGCACCTTTTGACATAATTAGTGAAGAGACAATACCACCAACTAATGGAGGTACAGCAACCAATACTGTATTTAAATCGAATAGCATTACGCCAATAATTAAGGTAAAAATGATGATCCCTAAAATACCCGCTAATGAAACTAAAATAGTTTTCCACTGACGCAATAATTCTTTTAAAGATAACAGTGTTCCCATATTGGTAATTAGCAAATACATTAAGGCAATTGCCACCACTTGAGGAATACCCGCAATACTGACAATATCTTTTGGGAAAATAGTCCAATAACCGATTAAAAATAATACCGCACACACGAAAACAGAAGGAACCCATGCTTTCGTTCTAACCGCAATAGCATCCCCGATATATAATATCCCCACAATCAGAAACAGAGCTAACATCTGTGACATAACTTTTTCCCCGCATTTATCTTTTTTTATTAGATTATTTTTTGGTGTTATAAGCTTTTAATTTATCTTTTAACTTTATTAAAAAATTTATTTTGTTTGATAAAACATCAGTATTAAGAGCAATTCGCTGCAAAAATACAAAATTGCAACAAAAATCATAATAACACCGAAAATACAGATGTATAGATAACAAAACAGGAATTAAGTAGGTTAGAATAAAGGTAATAATCTTGTTCAATAGTCAGATATAACAACAGAAAGCATCGTCTCCTTAATATCATCTTAATGATAGTTCAGATATTAATATTTAATCTCACTTATTAGCTTATTTATAACAAGATCGACTATAGACTAAATTTTAATCTATGAAATTATATTCTATTGCTTCAGGATGTATTTTCAATAAATCTCGCGATAACAGCAGAAACAGCCTTACAAATATGACTAATATTTCCATTTGCGTGGAATATTATACTTTATTTAACCGTTAATCTGTTTCTCTTTATATTGCCACTGTAAAGGAGGATATACCTTTCGCTTTTTTTGCCTTTTCTAATACCTTATTTACTCTCTAAATGAGAAAAGCCCTATAACCATAATATGGCCATAGGGCTCGATTTGAGTTTAATAAAATAAGTTAATTACTCGTTTGCTGCTCTACTACAGACTTAGTGGTTTTTACCTTACGATTATTTTCAAAACCCGGTTGTGGGACTTTAATAAAGAATGTCAGAACACCTGCAAAAATATACAACCCTGTATACGCCCAAACCACACCAACAATATCAAAGAAAGGTAAGACCAAACTGGCGATCGCAGGCGCAGCAAAGTTACTTAACCCAGCCGAAAGATTATAAATAGAAACCGCTGCGCCTTTATGGTTAGGCTCAATACTTGGGAAAACCGCAGTCATAGGTACAAAGGCAGCGACAAAAATCCCTAATAAAATGGCAGGTATTAAAGCAATCGCAAAGTTATGCCCAAAATAGACCGGTAAGTAGTAAAACATCAGGCTTGAGATAGCCATACCTAAACAGCCAAACCACCTGACTTGGCGTATCCAACCTATATGCTCCCCAACAATCCCCCAGAAAATATTAGTAAAAATAGTCACAAAGAAGAACACGGCCCAAATTTGTAACCATTCTGAGATGGTAAACCCTAAGCGGTCAACAAATAGCAATGGCATGATGATCGCAAAACCAAACAGAGAAATCGTGTTAATGATGCGAATCAAACTGGCCATAAAGATATCTTTATTGGTGAATAAAATGGTCGCAGCACGCGACAATTCCGCCATTTTATCCTTCATGGGTAAGTTTACTTTTGAACGGTCTACTGGAACATGGCGTAAGCTAAAATAAGCAATCGCACCACCAACTGCGACCCAGCCGATTGCCATCCATAATGTGCCGGTTTCCCCTATCATTGGAATAGAAAAACTAGGTAAATAGCTACCAATTACGCCTATCCCAACAGAATACATCGCCCAAAACCACCCAGTTGCGGCAGCAAGGTGAGCTCGGGGGATCACCTGTACTAACATCATCATAAATGAGTAAATAAATAGCGGGTAAGCCAACCCACGAATACCGTAAAATAATAACATTAGAGTATAGCTTTTCAGGCCTAAACCAAAAGCCATAAATAAGGCATGCATCACTATCCACAGAATAAACCCAATCATCATCGCTTTAAGTGGAGTAATAATTTCAGCCACCACACCCGATGCCCATGCGGCAACCGCTGCCATTAAGCCATATACCGTAAATACCATAGCGGATTGCGTCGGTGTAAAACCTAAGTCAGTAATATGTTTGGATAAAAAAGCCATTTCAAAACCATCACCACTCATAAAAATAGCGATAGCGATGAACCCCCAGAACAAATGCTTAGGTAAACCAAGCCAATACTGCTTCTGTTCCATTGCAGTTTCCTCATTGTCATTTTGTTATTTTAATCAATCGCGAAGAGTTAACAGTAATGGCGGTGTGTAGGGAACACCGCCATACTGACTTACTGTGGCAGTAATTCCCTTGCTTGTTTTTGCTGTTGGTACAATAAACGGAATACATCAAGCCGTTGATGTAACCAAGTTTGGTATTGTTCTTGCGGTGAATAAGTGTCTAACACATCAGGTTTTTGGCATACTGTTTCGGTATCTCCGCCATCCGCCAGCCACGCTAGGCGTGCTGCACCTAACGCACCGGATGAACTTGCAGGGTGTGTAACAATCGGTATATCAATCACATCGGCAATTAATTGTGCCCAGACAGGGCTACGAGCTCCCCCGCCAGTTAAACTACAACGGCTAATTTGTGTGCCCGTTTCAGTTAGAACTTTCATGCCATCTGCAAGGGCAAACGTCACTCCTTCTATCACCGCATAACCAAGCTGAGCACGTGTTGTTTCATTCCTTAAGGCGAAAAAAGACCCCATTGCGTAAGGATCATTATGCGGAGTTCGTTCTCCAGAAAGGTAAGGTAAAAACACGGGAGATTGTTTTTTTTGCTGTTCAGTCAATTGGCCTACTTCATCCATCAATTGGTTTTCCGTTGTAGACAACAACTGGCAAAGCCAACGTAAACAGTTGGCGGCGCTTAGCATCACACTCATTTGATGCCAACGGTCTGGTAAAGCATGAGCAAATGCATGCACGCCTTGATGTGGTGCCGCCTGCAATTGATTGTTCACGACAAAAATGACACCTGACGTGCCAAGAGAGATTAATGCATCCCCTTCATTAACGGCACCAACCCCCACAGCGGAGGCGGCGTTATCCCCACCGCCTCCCGCCACAATAACATCTGCACTGAGCCCCCATTGGGAAGCTAAATCTGCACGAAGTACACTGCTTTTCTCTGCACCTTCCACTAAAGTAGGCATATGTTCGCGAGTTAAATTTGTTGCAGCCAATAGTTCATCAGACCAATCACGCTTTGCGACATCGAGCCATAGGGTTCCTGAAGCATCTGACATATCACTGATAAACTGTTCAGTCATTTTCCAGCGCAAATAGTCCTTTGGTAGCAATACCTTAGCAACTTGATTAAATACCTCAGGTTCATTACGTGCTACCCATAATAATTTGGGCGCAGTGAAACCGGGCATGACAAGGTTGGCACCTATTGTCAAAAACTCTGGGTGGTTTTCCATCAGCCATTCACATTCATTCGCGCTTCGGGTGTCATTCCATAAAATACAATCCCGTAGCACTTGATGATGATTATCAAGTAATACCGCACCATGCATTTGCCCAGATAAACCTATCGCTTTTACTGCTGCCCATGCTTCTGGTGCTTTTTGACGAAGTGTGGCTACCACCGAATTAGTCGCTTCCCACCAGCTATCTGGCGATTGTTCCGCCCACTGAGGGTGGGGCCTTTGCACGGTTAATGCCATATGGCTAGAGGAGACAATTTCTCCCTGCCTATTAATTAAAACTGCCTTCAATTCTGAAGTGCCGAGGTCTATTCCAAGGTACATCGACTTTCTCCTTACAGAGGTTGATGTGGTGATTTCAACCAGCGTTCAACATCTGCCACTGTATTTTTCATTAATTCATGAAACTGCGTTGAATGCGCTAATGTGCTAAATAGCATTTCACTGGAAACGAATTTTTCCAATGCATCACTGGCATTCATCAAGGGTAGATAATATGCAGCATCAAGCACGCCATCTTGGTATTCATACGGTAATTTGCCTTGTGCCCAACGCTGTAAAAAGACAAAAAATAGTGCGGGAAGTACTGCTGTTGCTGCAGGAACTTGGCCTCGTTGATAGCATTCTTGTAGTGTTGGAGTGATAAAGCCTGGAATTTTTGATAAACCATCAGCGGCAACTCGCTGATTAGTATCTTTTATGTAAGGATTACTAAAACGAGCTAAAACGACATCGCGGTATTGCTCAAGATCTAACGGGCTTGGTGATAACGAAGGGATGACATCTTGCGTTACATAGTTCCAAGCCATCTGTTTAATAGCCGCTTCACGGGTGCTATCATCAATAAAATTCAAACCAATGAGTGTTCCCGCCCAAGCAATACAGCTATGGCTTGCATTCAAAATACGGATTTTGGCTTCTTCCCACGGTAATACTGAATCCACCATTTCAACATCGACATTTTCTAGTGCTGGACGCCCATTAATAAAGTCATCTTCAATTACCCACTGAATGAATGCTTCCCCCATTACCGGAGCTTTATCATCCCAGCCTGTATGTTGTTTTACACGTTCAGCCACATCTGGTGTTGGCCGAGGTGTGATCCTATCTACCATGGTATTTGGTGAGCGAGTGCTTTCTTTTACCCACTGATATAATTCTGTTTCACCTTTTAATTGTAAAAAAGATAAAAAACCATGCCTGAAACGCTCACCGTTATGACGTAAATTATCACAGTTTAATAAGGTTACCGGCTCACCATGTGCGGCTAAGCGTGCCCGTAAAATATGGGTCAATGCACCATAAATAGTACACATTGCGCCTGCCAAATCAGCCTTGATATCTGGTTGCTCAGCATCCAGCTCATGCTGTGGAGTCAAATAATAACCTGCTTCTGTTACGGTAAATGCGATCACTCGAGTCGCTTTATCACAACCTTGTTCAACGAGTTGGCTTAAATTAGAGTCCCAATGAAGGATTTTACGCACCGAGGTAATTTTTTCGTACTGACGTTCCCCTTCAGGGGAAACCGTTTCGAGTGTGTATTCTCCATTTTGTTTAGCTAAGTTATCAAGCAATATATTAGCATCATTGCGGATATTCCCTAATGCGATTGACCAACTATCATCACCTTGTTGAATTAAGCGGTGTAAGTACCAAGCTTGATGAGCACGATGAAATGACCCAGCACCGATGTGCATCCACACTGATTTTTGCTTTAACATTGTGACCCCTTAACTTAGAATAAATATTTGCTACAAGTTTGGGCATATGCCCGTTTGTTATATTTTAGTTTCAACTTGATCACAATTACTGCGATAATGCTCACAATATTGACTTTTGCCCTTTTAATAAGCAATTGCCCAGAATTACAATGTCGTAAAAAAGCAGGAGACAGTCCATGCAGAAAGAATTAAAAAAAATGGAGCAAGCAGCGCGTGCAGCATGGTTATATTTTGTGGCAGGCAAAACTCAACAAGAAATTGCTCATGAACTTGGTTTATCACGACAAGTAGCACAACGCCTTATTTCACTAGCCAAAGAACAAGGCATGGTCCATGTTCAGATCACTCACCCAATTACTGAGTGCCTTAAACTCGCCAATGAAATTCAACAGAAATACCAACTAACACATTGTTGTGTGGTTCCATCAGGCCAGCTTGATACTGGCTCAACCCTCGATATGATTTCAGTGGCTGGCGCTGAATTAATGGAACAATTAATCGAACAAGACAACCCCCAAGTGATCGGTATTGGTTCAGGCCGAACATTACGAAGTATTATTGATGCCCTTCCTTACCTAGAAACCCCGCAACATCAATGTGTTTCATTGATTGGCGCTATCGCTCGGGACAGTTCGGCAACACGTTATGATATTCCACTGCGTTTTGCAGAAAAGCTGCAATGTCGACATTATATCTTACCTGCCCCGCTATATGCAGATAGCCCAGAAGATAAGGCCATGTGGTGCCAACACCGTGTGTATAAGGAAGTAACAGAAAAAGCCTTAAATGCAGACATAACTTTTATTGGTATTGGTGAGGTGGGAAAAGGCTGCCCGCTGAATTCGGAAGGCTTTGTCACCGATGAACAACTGGAAATGTTACTTAAGAAAGGCGTAGCCGCTGAGCTATTAGGCCATTTTATTCAAGCCAATGGGGAAAGGCTATCGACAGCGTTAGATGACACACACACCAGCGTCCCTCTATTTGCACCACCGAATAAACCTGTTATTGCTTTTGCTGGGGGTTCTCATAAAACTCACGCGATACAAGCGGTATTAAATGGCGGTTGGGTCACAGGGTTAGTAACCGATGAAGCCACAGCTCATCATTTATTAGAAAATAATTAAAACAGAAACTCAGGCGATAATGCATCGCTTGAGTTTCTTCTTTTTTATAACGAATCATTCCATTAAAAAATGGTTTGTTCAGTTTATAAGGTTAATATTACCCCTGTGCTAACCAGTGATGACACAGCATACCGAGCAAAGTAAAGACCAACGCGCCAATAACATGGATGGCAATGGTGCTGATGGCAAAGCCAAATTTTCCCTCTTGAATTAAAACGAGCACTTCAAGTGAAAATGTGGAGAAAGTGGTGAATGCACCACAAAAGCCCGTCACAATAAATAACTTATAGGCGGGGCTAATATTGGCGTTGGCAAAATAAGAAATAGCAAAACCAATAACAAAGCCACCCACTAAGTTGACAACAACAGTACCAAGGGGAATATTGGGATAAAAGTGATTAAGTTTCAGGCTAACAAACCACCTTAACCACCCACCGAGAACAGAACCCAGCGCTATTGCAAATAAAGAGGCATACATAGAAACTTCCTTTAATGTCTGGCGGGATAAATGAAAGGAAAGTTTCCTATTAGATCATTCATGCCCTAAATTCAGGGCACATAATACCTACGTACCCTATCTTTTGAAAAGGTTAACGTAGGCATCATCAGCCCTACATGGGCGGTTTTGTAACAGGAGGAATGCCATCTCCCATAGTTCTACATAAAATCATAATGTTATTTATTATATTATGTGAACTCTTTTTAAAAACATACTCCTAAATAATTCAAGTTGCAACTCGTCAAGGCGAGAGATTAAAAAGAAGTAAGCATATAATTTATTTAGGAATATAAACTAATAGTCGATTCCCTTTTTCAATATCAAACGTCAGTGATGTGTAGTCATAATGTTCTAAATTTCCTTGATAAACCAATTCACGGACACCAGTACAAGGCTGATAAATCTCAT
This sequence comes from Providencia sp. NPDC089933, assembly GCF_049545585.1. Taxonomy (NCBI): domain Bacteria; kingdom Pseudomonadati; phylum Pseudomonadota; class Gammaproteobacteria; order Enterobacterales; family Morganellaceae; genus Providencia; species Providencia sp. NPDC089933. The sequence continues at coordinate 302,578 of NZ_JBMWDT010000001.1, read as the reverse complement.
GCTTATTCCATAATTGATTAAATAGCGCAGATTGCCCCACCAGCGTTTTTACTAATGTTTTGATATTAGGGTCATTTTTAGTCAAAGCATAATCACGACGAAAACTTGCGAGTAACTGTTTAGCGACTAACGGCCAATCCGCAAACCGTTCTTGATAGCGAAGGTCGGTGAATAATAAATAAAGAAAATTACATAAATACGGTTCAGCTTCGGAAAAATGAAAATAATCATCAGCACGTGAATTATAAGCCAGTACATCCCAATGCAAATTAAGCACATAACATAAATAGTTATCTGGAAAATCAGTGATCATTTTTGAAATTGCCGAAGGCACACAGTGTTCTGTATTTCCAGTCGCTATAGGCTCTCTGTTATGCGTAAGTAGATAAAGATGCTGGCGTTCAGCCGTATTTAAATTAAGTGCATTTGACAGGTTATCAAGAAATTGCGTTGAAACCCCTATCTCTCGGCCCTGTTCAAGCCATGTGTACCACGTCAAACCAACACCAGCGAGTGCGGCAACTTCTTCTCGGCGCAATCCTGGCGTTCGACGGCGAGTTGTGCGTGGTAAACCGACTGATTCAGGAGAGACACTTTCACGTTTTTGCTTTAAAAAATCAGCCAACTCAGGGCGGTTACGTTCTCTATTTTTCATAGCCTATTGCTTTTAGTAATAGTATAACTAGTTAAATTGTATCAGGATAATGCATTCATTATAGTCCCCATTTATTTGTCTGTCTAAATGGGAAAAATATGAACCGACACCAAAGTATTGCGCTATTTGTTTTATTACTGGCAGGTTTTGTGACAATTTTTGATTTGTTTGTTGTCAATGTAGCCATTGTAAGTATCCAGCAATCATTGAATGCCAATCTGACACAAATCACTCTCATCATTGTCGGCTATGAATTAGCATTTGGGCTGCTGCTGATCACGGGGGGACGATTGGGCGATATTTATGGCAAAAAAAGCTTATATCGTGTCGGAATGACGCTGTTTACAATCACCTCTCTACTTTGCGCTTTAGCACCAACGGCATCTTTATTAGTCACTTCTCGGTTTCTACAAGGGTTATCTGCTGCCTTATTGTTCCCTCAAGTCTATTCCAGTATCCGCATTAATTTTAATGAGCAGACAGCTAAAAAAGCCTTTGGCTATCTGGGAATGAGTTTAGGATTGGCCGCTATTGCTGGGCAAGCTTTAGGGGGTTGGTTAATTACACTCGACCTGTTTGGCTTAGGCTGGCGGACAATTTTTCTAGTCAACCTCCCCATTGGTGCGGTAGCTGTTTTTTTATCGGGTTTTCTACTTGAAGGCCATCGAATGAAAGTGAATTTAGATTGGTATGGTGTATTCCTGTCCAGTAGCGGTATTTGTTGCGCATTATTTCCATTACTCATGCTACCCGTCTGGGGATGGTCAACGATAGGCACAGTATTACTCATTAGTGGGATTATGCTTCTTACCTTATTCGTCTATCAAGAAAAACGATTAGAAAAGCAAGGAAAAGCACCGTTATTTACCCTATCCATTTTAACCCATCGTGACTTTGTCATTGGGCTTTTGGTTGTCATGAGCGTGTACGCAACATCATCTGCTTTCCCTTTGATGCTATCGTTGCTACTGCAAAAAGGCATGGGCTTAACCCCGTTTTTATCCGGTTTAATATTTGTTCCTTCAAGTATTGGTTTTGTTATCTCATCAATTATAACGCCATATTGGACCCGTCGTTATGGTGACCGAGTCATATTTTGGGGGGCCATATTCTACGCAATAAGTTATGTGCTACTCCTGATAGCATTGTATGCTTTTTCATTAAACAGCCCAGTGGAATGGCTATCTCCAATATTATTCTTCATCGGCTTTACACAAGGCATGATTATGACGCCAATGTTAAATCTCGTGTTAGCAAAAGTCACCCCTGAGCTTGTCGGCCAAGCATCTGGTTTTACCGCAACACTACAACAAATTGGCGCGGCGATGGGGGCGACAAGTGTTTCGGTCATTATGCAATATGCATTGGCGGCTATGCCAAAACAATTACCATTTGAACAATTAAAATGGGCCATCAGTTGGGGGCTAGGGTTTAATGTATTGATGGCAATCTGTGCCGCTGTTTTGTTATTGATGATCACTGGGCGGTTGACCTTGCTGTATAAAAAATAGCTTACAGCACGGTTTCGCTATCAACGTAGCTCTCGGCATGGTGGTTTGCTTTTACAGCATCACCATGCCGCTTAAAAAAGACAAAATCAATCACCCTTAGGAGGATTGTCATGTGCCATAGGCTCACCAACAGAGTTATTGCTTATTTAAGATAGGTCTCGTCCATTATTGGGACATTTTTAAAATCGTCCGCACATTGCTGGCACTAGTGGCGATAATATCAATCGCCCCAGTACGTAAGGCCCCCATGATCGCCATCGCTTTTGATGACTCAGATGCAATCGCAATTACACAGGGGATTTTTCTCAGCTCATCAATACTTAAACCAATCACCCGGTCATTCATGACAGTGTCTACATGTTGCCCTTGTGCATTAAAAAAATCATAACCCGCAATATCCCCAATAACCCCTTGATTTAAGCTGGCATCAACAATTTCACGAGGCGTAAACCAACCTAGCTTAACCATATAGCTGTCTTCATTCATGTCACCAATACCAATCAACGCTATATCCGCTTTACGGGCGCGATCTAAGGTTTCCTTGATGGTGCCGTTTTTCATGAATGACTGTTTTAATTCGTTATTTTCAACATAGGCTGGTGCATATAAGGTTTCACTGGTTCCACCAAATTTTTTCGCTAATCGGCGGCTGATATGGTCTGCATTAATCGAATCACCAGGGCGATGAGTCCCGCCTATCCCACAGATAAAACGGCAATCTTTTTCAGGTACAGCTCCTCCGCTGTCTGCCACAACCGCCACATTGCGCCCTTGCCCTACAGTAACAATCATATTGTCGCGTAATGTGGTTGATAAATAATTGGCAACCAACGTCCCAACTTGATAGCGTTGCTCTTCTTCATCTGGATGGTCTAATGCGATTAATGCACGGGATATTGGAAAACGGGAGAGTAATTGTTGCTCTAACTGAGTACTAAAAATAGGATGATAGCGTACGTTGATCTCAACAATGCCTTCCTCTTTGGCACGCTTTAATAGGCGCCCCACCTTAATCCGCGATATACCAAACTTATTGGCGATCTCTTCCTGAGTAATTTCATCACGATAATACGCTATCGCAATTTCAGTGAGTAGCTCGATATCGGAAGATGTTTGTGATCTATCCATAAGATAGTGGTTTCCTCTTTATTGGTGTTAATCGCAACAAGGATAATAAGGTTTTAGTATAGCGTTTCTAGTGGCAATTAATAAGTAAGTTGTAAAATAGAGTGGATATATACGCCTAAACAACAGTGACGTATATATCCATATAATGACTAGGTTAGGTAATCAGGCATTAGCTAGAGCAGCTTGTTTTTCGACACTTTGAGCCAATTGACATAACAAGAGACAGCAAGAGGTTGCTCCCGCATCTAACACGCCTCTTGAACGCTCACCTAAACGGCTTGCACGACCAATTTTTGCCACTAAATCCAATGTGGAATCACGCCCTGCAATCGCAGCTTCTTGCATTGCGTCAAGCGCTTGTTTAAAGCTTTTACCTGATGTTGTCGCTTCTTCGAATGCTTGGGTCGCGGGGATCAACGTGTCCATTAAACACTTATCACCAACAGTGGCACTGCTGATATCTTGTAATTCAGATAACCCATTTTGCAGCATGGCGAGAAAATCTTGTTGCGTTAGCTCTGTTTTACCTGAAATGCTGTCAGACATGCCCATAAAGAAGCTACCATACAACGGCCCCATTGACCCGCCAATACCTTCCATCAACGCATCTGAAATTTCTTCAAACCCTTCACTCAATGATAGTTGACGACCTTCTATTGCCTTGGCACATAAATTGAAACCTTTTGCCATATTGATCCCATGGTCACCATCACCAATAGCACCATCAATTTCGCTCAGGTATTCACGATTTGTCACAATAATATTCACTAAATCAAGGGTTACTTCACTGCCACAATCCGTTGATATAACTTGCATAACTGGCTCCTTTACTTAACCTGAGTTAAACCTAATGAATACGCAGGTACATCCATCAGTGTTTTTAATTCATCATCTACCTTCATTAAGGTTAGAGTAACGCCCATCATTTCTAATGAAGTAAAGTAATTACCTACGTAATTGCGAACAATGCGCACACCTTTCTCACTCAATTGTTTTTCAACTTCTGCGTAGTAAATATACAGTTCCATTACGGGAGTCGCGCCCAATCCAGAAACTAGCACCACGACTTCATCCCCTTGTTTTGCCTGCATATCATCTAAGATTGGCGTTAACATGGTTTGAGCCATTTGTGCAGCAGATTGAATTGGCATGATTTCAATACCCGGCTCACCATGGTGCCCAATGCCTAATTCCATCATGCCATCTTCAATATGAAAATTAGGATGCCCTACCGCTGGAATGGTACAAGACGTTAGACCGACACCAATAGAATGGCAGTTATTAATAGCTTTTTGCGCTGCGCCAATCACGCCATCTAGGTCATAACCTTTACTGGCGGCGGCGGCACCAACTTTCCACATTAAAATTTCACCGGCTACACCACGACGCTTTTCTTTTTCGCTGGCGGGTGCTGAGGCAACATCATCGGTTGCCACCACCGTTTTAATTTTCATGCCCGCTTTTTCAGCTTTTTTCATCGCCATTTTGACGTTCATGTTATCGCCTGCATAGTTGCCATATAAGCAAGCAACACCAGCGCCACTGTCAGCCGCTTTAAAGGCATCTAAGAATGCGCCTGCGGTTGGTGAGGAAAAAATTTCGCCAATCGCCACCGCATCTAGCATATTTTCGCCAACATAACCTAAAAATGCAGGTTCATGACCAGAACCCCCGCCGGTGACAATCCCTACTTTTCCTGGTACTGGCGCTTGTGGATATTTTAAAACCCGAGCGTTCTCCGTTTGCGCAAAATATTCAGGGTGCGCTTTCAAATAGCCTTGAATCGCATCTTCAACAACAAGATCAGGTTCATTAATGATTCTATTCATAATTCCCTCAATTTACTTATTTTCTGGTGTTAGCTGCATCTTTGCTGACTGTTCAAGCAGTTCTTGCGGTACAGTGATAAATTTCATCAGTATCGCACTAAATAAATAAAGCCCTGAGAAGATCCAAATCACGCCCAATGCCCCAACACTACTAATGAATATCCCTACTAATGCTGGACCAACAAAGGTACTTAACCCAGCACCTAAGTTAAGTACTGACATTGCGGCACCTTTGTTTTCAGGAGCTAGCGTTGGCATGATAGCTGAAAGTGGCACATATCCTGCCAAGCATGCGCCAAACAAACCGGCGGCAATCATCATCAGGGTATAACTGTGACCGAAATAGTACGGTACGTAATAAAACATTAGGGTACAAATCATACAACCGACACAACCGAACCAAATCACAATATTGCGCCAACCAATTCGGTCACTCACAACACCAAAAATAAGGTTAAAGGCAATATTGACAGTCCAAAGTGCGGCATAGATATGTAACCATTCTGTTCGAGAAAAACCAAAGTCAGCGAGAAACATTGGCATGAAGATCACAAAACCATATGCCGCTGATGTGTTAATGGTTCTTACAATGCCCCCTAAACCGATTTTAGGGTTTTCAAATGCGATGGTAATTCCTTTAAATAAATAGCTGAGCGAAACTTTTTCTTTTGGTTTTTCTTGTACATCGCCCGCTTTATTGCGATTGAGCGCTATCGCTATAAATGCCCCAATAGTGACAAATATCAGCCCACTCCATAACGTCGCCATTTCACCGAGAATAGGTAATGCATAACTTGAATACATCACGCCTAATACACCTAGCCCGCCACTATAAACGAACCAGAAAATTCCGACGGCTGAACCTAATTTTTTAATAGGTGCTTCATACGCTACCCAAACTAAAAAACCATAAGCAAACATTGGATAACCAAACCCGCGTAAGGCATAAGTTGGGACCATGATAGATAAACTATTGCTTGGCAGCCCGACGGATAAGAAAATAACCGAGCCAATCACAAACATCACAAAGCCAAAAATCATCACTCGACGCGCCGTATAAATCTCAGCAAGCACCCCTGATAACCATGCGGCAACCGCTGCAAAAAAACCATATACACTAAAAAGTAATGAAGATTCTTCAATACTCATTCCACGGCTAATAATAAAAGGCGATAGCCAACCTTGTTCTAGCCCTTCCCCCATCATAAAGATAAGGACGCCAAAATAGCCAAGTAGTAACTTTGGTGAAAAACCCGTTACTTTAGACAATTTATTGATTATCATATCGTTAACCTCAGTGCTTGTTCGCTGGGTTAGGACCTGAATAACAAGCCTTGGTAGGGTGACATTTATTCAGGTCCAATTTTTATCGTTATTTTTTATTTCGCGTTTAATTTGAACCGGCTACAGCATTATAGGTTCGGGTCTAAAACCACTTTAATATGCGGGTCACCTTTCGCCATCATAGAAAAGCCTTCTGCGAATTTTTCTAATGGTAAGATATCAGTGACGACACCTTTTGTTGGGAAATCACCATTACCGATACCTTCAATGACTAACGGGTAGCAATATGGGCCTAGGTGAGAACCTAATAAGTCCAGTTCCTTACGGTCGCTAATAATGCTCCAATCAACGGTCACTGGGTCTTTAAATACAGAGAACTCGACAAATGTTCCAAGTTTACGGATCATTTTCAGCCCCTGTTCTACAGATTTTGGTGCGCCTGTCGCTTCAATGTAGATATCGCAACCGTAGCCTTCCGTCATGTCTTTAACGATTTTATCCACATCATCACGTTTCGGATTCAATACGATATCCGCGCCAAATTCTTTTGCTAGTTCAAGGCGTTTATCAAAGAGGTCTAAAACAACCAGTTTTCCAGCACCAGACTTTTTAATCGCACCAATCATTCCTAAGCCTAATGTTCCTGCGCCTGAAAGTACTACCACATCCCCCAATTTGACATTGGCGCGCTGCACTGCATGTAAGGAGCAAGCATAAGGCTCAATCAAAATGGCATCTTCAATTGGCATATCAACAGGAACATGGTAGTTAATCGCTTCTTTAGTGAATTTCATGTATTGAGCCATACCGCCATTCACATTTTTTTGGAAGCCATACAGGTCATGTTTTTCACACATCCAATATTCACCACGTTTACAAAAACGGCACTCCCAACATGGGACGATTTGTTCGGAAATAACACGGTCGCCCAATGCAAAACCTTCTACCTTTGAACCAAAACCAACAACATGACCAATAAACTCATGCCCTGGGATCATCGGCGCTTTAATATACGCAGGTTGTTCATCATCCCCCCAAAAACTTGGGGCACCTTCGAAGGCTTTCACATCACCTGCACAAATACCGCAAGCTTCTACACGCACTAGAATTTCTTCTTCACTAATTTTTGGCACATCCACCGTTTCTAAACGGTAATCTTTCGGTGCATAAGCAACCACGGCTTGCATTTTTTCTGGGATGCCTGCGCTCATCGTTGCTTTTGAATCACAGTGTTCACACATAGTTCTATCCTCGGCGGTTTGTAAAATGAACATAAGTTCAATGAAGATACAAATTAACCATACCTTCTTTTCTTTATCCTTGCCCATAACCAGATTGTCAAAGTGTGATTTAGAGCAAATATTCTTATAAAATAGCTTTTAAACGACTACTTTTCGCTATTTATCGAAAAAAAATGTAATTTAAAGCCCTAGATCACAGAATCAAGCATACCAAAAATAAAAACATATGTTCACCTATTGATTATTTGTTCATAAGATCCTATTTTCTATTTAGTACAATTGAATAGTTAATGAACATTTGTTCAACCATAAGGATCTCTATCATGCTATCTATTGCCATTGGTGCTGATGACGCTGCATTTGAAATGAAAGATTTAATTAAAGCTCACTTAAAAGAGCTAAATATTGAAGTGACAGATTACTGCTTAAAGACTGGGGTTGAAGATGAAATGTACCCCGACGTTGCTCATGCCGTCGCCACCGCCATCACACAAGGTAAACACCAACGCGGAATTTTAATTTGTGGCACGGGTATTGGGATGTCTATCGTAGCCAATAAAGTTGCGGGGATACGTGCAGCGCTTTGCCATGATACTTACTCAGCAGAGCGGGCACAAAAAAGCAATGACGCGCAAATTATCACTTTCGGAGCACGGGTAATAGGCCCCGAATTAGCCAAAATAATCGTCGACACATGGCTAGCTTCCCATTATGAAGGGGGACGTTCAGCACCCAAAGTAGCCCGTATTAGTGAATATGAAAATGGGGAACGTTAGTTTTAATTTGGGAGTTTTGTTATGTGCACACAAACACAAAATAAATTAGCAAATGCAATCCGCTTTCTTTCAATCGATGCTGTACAACAGGCAAATTCGGGTCACCCAGGTGCCCCTATGGGGATGGCAGACATTGCTGAAGTATTATGGAGAGACTACTTACAACATAACCCAGCCGACCCCTGCTGGCCTAATCGCGACCGTTTTGTGTTATCAAATGGCCACGCCTCAATGTTGCTATACAGTTTGCTTCATTTAACGGGCTATGATGTTTCTATCGAGGACTTAAAGCAGTTTAGACAATTACATTCAAAAACACCTGGTCATCCTGAATTAGGCTACACACCGGGAGTTGAAACCACCACAGGCCCTCTGGGACAAGGTATTGCTAATGCAGTAGGAATGGCTATCGCGGAAAAAACACTAGCGGCTACCTTTAACCGCTCAGGTTTCCCTGTTGTCGATCATTTTACTTATACTTTCCTCGGTGATGGCTGCTTGATGGAAGGGATTTCCCATGAGGTTTGCTCTTTAGCAGGGACTCTTAAGCTCAATAAGCTGATTGCTTTTTATGACGATAACCAGATCTCTATTGATGGTGATGTACAAGGCTGGTTTACCGATGATACCGCACAACGCTTTGAAGCCTATGGTTGGCATGTTATTAGAGCCATTGATGGGCATTCGCGTCCTGCAATTAAAGCCGCGATTGAGCAAGCCCATCAACAAACCTCTAAACCAACATTGATTATTTGTCGCACCACTATCGGATATGGCTCCCCCAATAAAGCGGGAACAGCGAGTTCACATGGTGCTCCCCTTGGGAACGATGAAATTGCATTAACGCGTCAACAATTAGGCTGGGAGTACCCACCTTTTGAAATCCCTGAAGAGATTTACCAACCATGGAATGCAATAGAGCGTGGTGCTGAACAGCAATTACGTTGGGAACAGGCTCTACGGGAATATGCCAAGCAATATCCAGAATTAGCCCTTCAATTAAACCAGCGCTTATCAAACCAACCCACCGGATCATTTAGTTCAGTTATCAATGAGTACATTCAGCACCTGAATAATAACCCAGCAGAAATTGCCACTCGTCAGGCTTCACAAAATGTTCTCAATATTATCGGCCCTGTTTTACCTGAGCTAATGGGTGGCTCGGCAGATTTAGCGCCGAGTAACCTGACTTACTGGTCAGGCTCAAAACCTATCAATGAATATCCTGCGGGTAATTATATTCATTATGGTGTACGGGAATTTGGCATGACTGCCATTGCCAATGGTATTGCATTACACGGAGGGTTTCGCCCTTACACCGCAACCTTTTTGATGTTCTGTGAATATGCTCAAAATGCGGTACGCATGGCCGCCTTAATGAAATTACCGCAAATTCTGATTTACACCCATGATTCGATTGGCTTAGGTGAAGATGGACCGACTCATCAACCGGTCGAACAATTAGCCGCATTGCGGGCTACTCCCAACCTTTCCGTATGGCGGCCCTGTTGCCAAGTAGAAACCGCAGTTGCTTGGCAACAAGCCATACTGCAACAAAATAAGCCGACGGCCTTAGTCCTTTCAAGGCAAAATCTCCATCAGCACTCACGTACCTCTGAGCAACTTACCTGTATCCAGCGTGGGGGGTATATTTTACGAAGTAATAGCCAATCACCTGAGTTATTGTTAATTGCGACGGGCTCTGAGGTCACCTTGGCGGTTGAAGCCTGGCAGGTTTTAACCGCACAGGGTTTTAACGTCAATGTTATATCAATGCCATCCACTGATACTTTTGATAAACAACCTGATGAATATAAACAACAGGTTTTACCTAATCATGTTCGTCAACGTATTGCCATTGAAGCTAGCATTGATGATTACTGGCGTAAATATGTTGGCTTGGATGGGTTAATAATGGGAATGAATAGCTTTGGCGAATCTGCACCTGCTAAGCAGTTATTTGACTATTTTGGTTTCACTGTTGAAAAGCTAATTAGTATGTCACTTTCATTATTACAGGCCGATAAATAATTAAAGCTAAGTTTTATTAAAATTCGTTATCCTACTTTGTAATTATTATTACAAGCCAAATAATAACATTATTATTTGGCTTATTTTTAATTAGATAATTATTGAATACTATATCCACCATCAATAACTAAATTATGTCCAGTGATCATATCAGATGCATCACTGGCTAAAAATAACGCACATGCCGCAATTTCTGACGGTTCAGCAAAACGTCTAGCAGGAATTTTTTCTTTCATTTCATCACCTTTCTCCCCTTCCCATGCTTTTTTACCTAATTCCGTCATCACAATAGTTGGAGAAATTGCATTAGTTTGTATCCCTTTAGGGCCCCACTCCAGCGCTAATACTTGAGTTAAGCCAATGATCGCTGCTTTACTGGCACAATATGCGGCATGCTGATCTAAAGCAATGACCCCTGCTTGGGAAGCCATATTAATTATCTTCCCTTTTCCTTGTTTAATCATGATATTACCAACTGACTGACAAACAAGAAAGGTACCTTTTAAGTTCACATTCATGGTTAAGTCCCAATCAGACTCAGCTAAATCTTCCGCAGGGGCTAATGCCACAATCCCCGCACTATTTACAGCAATATCCAATGAGCCATAATGCTGTAAAACCTGTTGAACCATTTGTGAAACTGACTCAGAATTTGTGATATCACATTGAATACCTAAGCTATTTCCTAGCGTTTTAGCTACCTTAGTAACCTTTTCTGATTTATCAACTAAGGCAACTTTAGCCCCTTTCTCGGCATATAACTGAGCAATGGCGAGCCCAATACCTGCGGCTCCCCCTGTGATCACGGCCACTTTACCATCAAGAGAAAAGTTGGTGTTATATCCACTAAATTTTTTCATTATAATTCCTTAACATCATGATGTGATATTTAATAAAAATATAATATGAATACGATGGTGAAACTGAAACACCATGATATTCGATGAGAGTTAATTAATATTTAGTTTTACTAATATAATAGTGTTACAGGTTTAAATCTATATTTATAATTTATAAAAATGAGCCACTTCTCATATTATTAGAAATGAAAAATAAGATTAAGAACATTTGTTCATAATTAAATTCAAACTGATTATTTGTTTATATTAACATGAGTATTTAATCCATTTTTTCGATAGCACAATGACAGATTATAAAACAATCATAGTCCCCTATTGATAGTCCTTTAACCACTATCTGCATAATACAGTATAAATTTAGCAATAACTGGCGCATAATATTAGTTATATCTAAATTGATATTGAACAACGTAAATGTACTGTCATCAGATAAAATAATGGAATGGGTATCATTCGCGTTAAACTGCGTATTTTAGTTAAATAGGTCATTGATAATATGGAACAAAACCATTTACTGCTACAATTGAAGGATATTGGTTATACCATTGATGGGAAAACAATTCTCGATAATGTGCAGATTAACCTACAAGCAGGTGATTTCAAATTAATCACAGGGCCTTCCGGTTGTGGAAAAAGCACCTTATTAAAAATAGTGGCATCTTTAATTTCCCCCACTCAAGGTTCGATCACCTTCAAGGGAAAAGATATCAATACTATTTTACCAGAAACCTATCGCCAACAAGTTTCATACTGTACGCAAACGCCTGCTTTATTTGGCACAACAGTATATGATAATTTGGCATTTCCATACCAAATAAGAAAGTTACCTTTCAATAAAGATAAGATAATAAGTGACTTAAACTATTTCTCACTGCATGAAACTATTTTAGAAAAAGGTATCAATGAGCTTTCTGGTGGGGAAAAACAACGTATTTCTCTTATCCGTAACTTACAATTTTTACCGCAAATTTTGCTATTAGATGAAATAACCAGTGCCCTTGATGAAGAAAATAAAATCAAAGTAAATGAATTTATTCACCACCTTACCACTGATAAAAAAATCGGGGTGTTGTGGGTAACCCATGACCAAGATGAAATATCTCATACCAATGAGGTTATTACCCTTCCCATTCATCATGAAGAATAATAGGATATTACTGTGCACCAACCAGCCATCTCCAATGAATCACTAACATTTTCGGTCATGTTAGTTTTAGTGGCTATTTTTATTAGCCATAAAGAAAAACTTTCCCTAGAAAAAGATATAATTTGGAGTACCTGTCGAGCTATCATCCAGCTACTAATAGCGGGTTATATCTTAAAATACATCTTCAATGTTGATCATAAACTGCTCACCATCGCCTTAGTCATGTTTATTTGCGTTAATGCTGCGTGGAATGCCAAAAAAAGAAGTAAGTATATTGATAAAGTTTATGTTACGGCATTAATAGCGATTACATCTGGTACATTCCTAACGCTGCTTATCCTAATATTATCCAACGCAATAGAATTTACGCCTATGCAAGTCATCCCTATAACGGGCATGATAGCCGGGAATGCGATGATAGCCGTAGGATTATGCTTTAATAACCTTGGTCAACGTTTTGCCAGCCAACAGCAACAAATCCAAGAAATGCTGAGCTTGGGAGCAACACCGAAAGTGGCTTCTGCTTCCATAATCCGCGATAGTATTCGCGCATCATTAATCCCCACGGTTGATTCAGCTAAAACAGTTGGAATTGTTAGCCTTCCCGGCATGATGTCGGGGTTAATTTTTGCAGGCGTTGACCCACTGCAAGCGGTCAAATACCAAATTATGGTGACATTTATGCTACTGGGAACCGCCAGCCTTTCAACTATCTTGGCCGGTTATATGACTTATACGAAGTTTTATAATCAACGGCATCAACTCTTAGTCACAACACTCAATAAGTAATTCGCCATAGCCCGCCTGTAAGTTAATTTTGTGCAGGCGGTTTCAATCATCATTATTAGCTTGGATTAGCTTATTCCTACTGGCAAGACTTCAATCAGTTGAGCTTGGCTATTTTCGTTATCAATTAAATTAAAAATATGATTAAGCATAGTAGGCACATCTTGTTTAACCATTTCAATATCATTACCTAGCAATGCAACAAATGGGTCCCAGTCGAAACAACCTAAATTAGGTTGCTGTAACCCAGTATACCCTTTATGCCCTAACCAACGCATCACTCCTTCTAATGAAATTGTTGAATTAATAAATAAGCCGCATTCCGCTATCTTTTGCGGGTCATTATTATGCTGCTTAAAGAAAACAGAGAGCGCTTTTTCTGCTTTTTCAGGCGCATAGCCACAAGCCAAAATATTTTCACTGGGGACATCTATGCTTAGCTCGCGATGGGCATCAATAAACCCGCGAATACGCTCGCGAGTATTATGATCATGCTCACGTCCACCAATAAAAATTAGAGCGGCGCCCTGTATAAGTGGCGTTTTTTGTTTGCGCAAAATACGTTGGGTTAGCGTTTTCGCCCCGAGATAATTGTCTGAAATGACCGAAGGCGCCAATGTGCCCGGCAAGTCTAAATTCAAAGTAGGCACGCCGGAGACTTGGCAGATTTCCGTAATTTTATCGGGGTTGGTTGCCCCTGTCGAAATCAACCAATCCACCTGATATGAAAGCATAGCGCGTGCCGCTTCAATTTCGAGTTTAGGATCACGTCGCGTACAGGTGATAATAGGAAATAGCCCTCTTTCACGTGCCATTTCCTCAAAATGCTCAACAATTGAACCGAAATAACGGTTGTCATATTTGGGTACTAACATGCCGATAATTTTAGACTTATTGCTGCGTAATAAGCTGGCCTGCTTATTTACAGAATAATTTTGTTCTTCCGCGATACGCATTACTTTCTGTGCAAGCTGTGCGCTAATCCGCCTTTTTTGCCAATTTCCATTGAGTACAGCACTCACCGCACTGGCTGAAACCCCCGCTAATTCTGCAAGGTCGTAGATCGTTGTTTTCTTATTTTGTCTGATCTTTGTCACAGATTCATATCTCCATTTTTTACTAGCTTGACACCAAAGTAGAAAAGTCGCAATACTGCTACATCGATTGAGCAGAACTGAAATTGATGAATTCTGAGCTGATATAAAACAAAAAAATATTATCAGTCTTTCATATGTAGCCACCTATCCGTTCCTGTGACTCATTGTCATTTCATTGATTTCACAATGCTTTTTATTCTTATATTTCCGCTAAAATACCCAATTGGAGTAAAAATTATGGCTATTTCCATTGAAAACAAAGTCGCAGCAATCACAGGTGCCGCTTCTGGTATCGGTCTTGAGTGTGCTCGTACACTGATCAAAGCAGGCGCTAAAGTCGTTTTGATAGACCGTGCTGAAGAAAGATTGAATCAACTCGTGGCTGAACTTGGCGAAAACGCTATTCCATTAGTCATCGATTTGATGAACCCCAAACAAGTTGATGGGATGTTAGATGAAATCCTAAAAAAAGCAGGTCGTTTAGATATCTTCCATGCCAATGCGGGTGCCTATATTGGTGGGCCCGTTGCTGAAGGCGACCCCGATGTATGGGATAAGGTATTGAATTTAAATATTAATGCAGCTTTTCGTAGTGTTCGTGCCGTATTACCACATTTTATTGCTCAAAAGTCTGGCGATGTATTATTCACCAGTTCAATCGCTGGGGTCGTTCCTGTGATCTGGGAACCAATTTACACTGCATCAAAATTTGCCGTTCAAGCGTTTGTCCATTCTACACGCCGCCAAGTCTCTGAGCATGGTGTGCGTGTTGGTGCAGTATTACCAGGCCCTGTTGTCACCGCACTACTCGACGATTGGCCGCAGGAAAAAATGGATGAGGCATTAGCTAATGGCAGTTTAATGCAACCGATTGAAGTGGCTGAAGCCGTTTTATTCATGTTGACGCGCCCCAAAAATGTCACTATCCGTGATTTAGTTATCGTTCCAAATAGCGTCGACCTCTAACCTACCAACTTGTCATAGATTACAGCCCACATCTTGGAGGAAAAAATGAGTAATCCAACGACCTCATTAAATAATAATGACAATGTCGTTATTGGTATTGATGTTGGCACCGGTAGCGCGCGTGCCGGTGTTTTTGATATGGCTGGTAATATGCTAGCCTCAGCCAAACATGATATTTCACTTTTTCGCGATAGCGCTAATTTTGCGGAACAGTCGAGTAATGAAATATGGGAAGCAGTTTGTTACTGTGTCAAACAAGCGATCACCTCTTCTAATGTAAAACCACAACAAGTGGTTGGAGTCGGTTTTGATGCAACCTGCTCACTGGTCGTCATTGGACACGATAAGCACCCGATCACTGTTAGCCCGTCGAATGACCCTGAACGTAACATCATTGTGTGGATGGATCATCGAGCGACTGAACAAGCAGAGCGTATTAACCAGTTAAAACACCCCGTTTTAAATTATGTGGGCGGCAAAATTTCTCCAGAAATGGAAACACCAAAGATATTGTGGTTAAAAGAAAATTTACGCCAAACCTATGATAACGCATGGCAGTTTTTTGATTTAGCTGATTTTTTGACATGGAAATCAACGGGTTCACTGGCACGCTCAACCTGCACCGTCACCTGCAAATGGACCTACCTTGCCCATGAAAAACGTTGGGATGCTGATTATTTCCAACAAGCTGGTTTATCTGAACTGGTCGAAGAAAATTTCTCCCGCATTGGGCAACAAATCGTTGAGCCGGGCACGCCTTGTGGTTCAGGGTTAACAGAACAGGCCGCACAGCAAATGGGCTTACTCGCAGGCACTCCTGTTGCTGCCGGTATGATTGATGCTCATGCAGGAGGGATTGGGACTGTAGGTGTGAACGGTGATGCAACTGCAAATATGGCCTATGTATTTGGTACCTCTTCATGCACCATGACAACCACCAAAGAACCTGTTTTTATACCTGGGGTCTGGGGGCCTTATTATAGCGCTATGGTTCCTGGTATGTGGTTAAACGAAGGGGGACAAAGTGCCGCTGGTGCTGCAATAGACCAACTGCTTTCATTACACCCAGCCTCAGCGCAAGCTCAAATAACAGCCAAAGGACAAGGGAAATCATTACCTGTCATGCTAGCAGATTTAGTTCTAGAAAAAGCTGATTCTCCTTCTCAATCCGTTGAACTAGCACAAAAAATACATGTTGTCCCAGAATTTCTAGGTAACCGAGCGCCTTTTGCCGATCCACATGCAAGAGCTGTGATTGCAGGTTTAACAATGGATAACAGCATGGAAAATTTACTGTCTTTCTATGTTGCCGGTGTTTGTGGTATTGGGTATGGTTTGAGGCAAATTATTGAAGCACAAGCTAAATCAGGTGCTTCAATCGAAAATATCGTTGTTAGTGGTGGAGCGGGTCAACACCCACTAATCCGCCAATTACTTGCAGACGCATGTGGTGTGCCAGTTATTTCAACCCGAGCAAGTGAACCTGTATTGCTGGGTTCCGCTATCCTAGGTGCTGTTGCAGGAAAAGTCTGTAATGATGTCGCACAGGCTATGAATAAGTTTAGTGCGATTGATTTAACTTACCACCCGAATAAGGCCTATAAAGCGCATCACGATATACGGTTTGCGTCTTTTTTACACTTACAGAAATGCGCTAGAGAGTTAAAAGGTTAAATAACTATTAGCTAGCCTTATAATGAAGAAAGCCGCTTTATGGCTTTCTTCTCTCTGTTCCCTGTTTATTTGTATGTTGAACGGATAAAAAGCCCTTACCGACTAATCTCAAAAGCAATATTTTTGCCATAATGCATTTACCATCTCCATCGGTAATAAGTCATAGTCCCCTTCAACCATTGGAATAGACATTGTGACTCTACCATCATTATAGGTATACGCTTTCACAATAAATTTTTTGTACCCTTCTAACTTAGCATTTTTTACGCGAAAAACTTCGCCACAAACATAGCCTAAGTCCCCTTTGTCTGCTGTTTGCCGAATAAAATTATATTTCACTCCTTTAAATGACGCAGATTCAGGATAAGACAAGTAATCTTCCACACTACTTTTTGCCATTTTTACCAAATCAGGTGTTGGTGCATAATTCATCGTTACTCCTAAAATAAAAGAGCACCCAGTTAACAATAAGATTGTGAGCAACTTTATGATATTCATGTTTTTAAGCTCTCATAAACGCAATGACACAGCCAATTGACCAAAATGACACAACAGTACTTCTCTCAAAAATACCTGAGTAGTTATTTTTAGCTAATTGTAAGTAAATAAGAATTAATTTAATAATAGATGGTACTACCTACTTAAGAATACCTTATTAGACAACCGCATTTGACCTAATCGCTATTTTCCGTAATAGTAATAATCTACGTAAATAGACACAACTAGTTTCATATAGGTTATTCGTATTTATACTTTATTTTACCCATCACATGAGTAAGTATACCAGCATTAAGCTAAAAATATAAATAGTACCCGAAAGATTAACTGTTTCAATTTGTATTTTTTTCACAAAAAGCGTTTCTCTTTTATATGATAGAAACAATAATTGGACTTAATTGTTAATTATCATTTAATAGTAATCACTTCAAATATATTATTAAACAATTCGAATTAAGAATTAGTGTGTCTAATTGTTAATAAACTCATATAATGCGTATATAGACTCAGTATATGAGTAAATTATTTATTTATTTTATTATTGAGTAATTTTATAAATAAGATTATCTCTTCCAAGAAAAACACACAAAAAATAAAAGTAAATATAAATCAATAAATTACAACCAAAAGGAAAGTTAGGTTATCTTCTTCTACTAGTTTCATAAGTAGCGTCATTACCTTTCCATTATCAATATTATTTTACATCCCATATTGCCCACAGCCCAAAAAACCAAAACAAAAAATATCGTAATGAATTGATTAATAATTGAAAATTATCGATAATGAGATTGCAATGAGCATTTTGAAAGTGATAAAAAACAGATTAATACAATAATTTAACAAATAAACCATAAGAATATTTAACGATATCATTATGATTTAAATCTTGTGTGTACCTCAAACATCTCCCAATTCGTCTAGTTAAACTAACCCAAATTACAGAATATTCCTATAAAAATCCCCTATTAAACTAATACATAAAATTTTCCGACTAAAAATGACAAATTTAAATTTCAAATTCAGGTAGCATTGCCTTCCAAAGAAAAAGGGTATGCCATGACACAAATTCAATTACTTTTGCTTGCAACCAACAATATAAAAAACAATACAGACCTAAGCCATTCTCAAGAATCTTATGTTTACCAATACTATTATGCTAATGTGGCTAATCAGTTTGGTTGTATTAAAAGCTATATTGCTGAGTTTATTAAACAAACCTCTTCCGCCTTAGATAATGACCCACAGTTATCGGAACAACGTCAACAAATATATTCAACCGTTGAACGTTATTTGGAAATAGCTGAAAAACGTTATATTCAGAGACAGAAATTGCTTCAGAAAAAATGAAAGTACAGATGTAACAAAGGCCTGCAAATGAGGCCTTTACCGATACAACTCCGTTTTACCTACCTATCTACTGCTCTTGTAACTCCAATTCCGCTATCACTGGCAGATGGTCACTGACACTTGACCATTGAAACTCTTCGCTATCCGTTGGTATTTGCATTTCATTTACATTCCACACTTGCCCTTTAAATGTAAAAATGTGGTCTATGTCAATCGCTGGATTAACTGCTGGCCAACTACGATAATCCGTCCCTTTTTTCTCAACGGGCTGCCACATATAACGGATTTCTTGAATAGGTTGTTCATTAGCCGTTGAGTTAAAGTCACCAGCTAATATTTTTATTGATGCAGCTATATTATCAAAACCAGTGTCTGTATCCCCAATGCTCGCATCTAAAATATGACGAACCTGCCCAATACGCACTGTTGGGTCTTTTTGCCAATCAAGATGAGTCCCCATTATAATAATTGGCGCATCAAAACCCGGTTTTGTTATCTGAGATAATAATACAACACGTTGCTCCGCATCGCCTGAAGGCAAGTTAATGACTTTTGATTTTTCAATTTTATATTTTGATAAAATTCCTACGCCATATTCACCACCATCAAAATCTAATGCTTTACCAAATGCAAAGTGCATCTTGTTAGCCTTAGCGATTTCCTCCAGTTGATTAACATGTTTACTGCGCGCCGTTTTGTTATCAATTTCGGTTAAAACAATGACATCTGCATCAATTCTCGCAATTGCTTTATTTAAAGCATCGAAATTTTTCACATCTGATGCCAACTCGTTCTTTCCGATATTATAAGTTGCAACTTTAATCGTAGGCTTATTCGCGGTATAGACCTTATTCGGCGTACCTCCGTCTTGCACCTTAAGTACTTCAGACCCCGTGGTTGTTGCTAATGCACCGCAAGAAACTAAAATTGCGGTAGAAATAACTGTTTTTAATAATTTCATTATATTTCCCCTGCTATTGTCTAAAGCTATAAAGAGGTCAATACCCGTCAAAAGTCTAAACTTAAGTACAGGTGAAATATGACCTACTAATATACTGTAGCAAGGAATAAGAATGATGCAGTGACCAAGTCGACAATCTTATTTTGAGAGGCAAAAAAACAATCTTTTTTAGAACAAAAAAGTGACTTATTATAGAATTTCTTGTTTAAGAGACAGTTAAATAACAAAATAGTGTGACTAAATCGATAGCCCCCCTATGCACTTTGCCTAGCTTCGAACTTATAAGGGAAAATGACTTCTTCTTGTCTCTGTGAAAGATCACCGTCAGTATCCGCTAACCATCTTTGCAACTTCTTGGCAGCTTCTCTCGCCATTTTGCTATAATCAATGCGTACCGAAGTCAAGGATGGGTGAATATGGTCGCAATTTGCGGACCCTTCAACACAAGCAACAGCCAACATTTTCGGCACTTTAATCAAGCGCCTTTGACATTCAAAAATAACCCCTAACGCAATCATTTCGTGGCTACAAATCACAGCCTCAAGTTCAGGCTGACGAGTTAGTATTTCGCTAATCGCCTGACGTCCAAAATCCATGGTAGCAACATAAGGAGTCGTAATGCTTTGATCTGCACTTTGGTTATATTCGAGCATGGCCTTATTCCAGCCACTTAGTTGCTGGCTTTGCATTTTATTATCCATTTGAGCCCCAATATAGCCTATCTTCTTATACCCTTTTTGTAACATATAATGTGTTAAAAAATTAACCGCTTCCCCTATATTACTTTTAATATTCAATGTAAATGGATGACTCCCTCCCCCAGCAACACTGATAACAGGTATATCTACATTTTTAAGGTAGGTGTATACCCCCTCTGAATTAATCGCACCAAAAATGATCAAGGCCGCAGGGTTACTCTGTAATAATGTAGATAAAACTTCAGATTCTTTTTTCTGCTGATAATCATGACTACCAATGACAACTTGATAATTATTTTTATTCAAAACCTCTTGTAATGATTGCAGAAATACTGAACTAGCATTATCACGTAACGACGGAATTAAAACGGCGACTGTTCGGCTTTGGCCTGACGCCAAAATACCCGCAGCTGAATTTGGAATATAACCCAGTTCTTCAACTGCCTCGTTGATTTTTTCACGTAATTTGTCTGAAACCAATTCAGGCGTACGAAGCGCTCGGGATACTGTCATTGACCCAACACCTGCATATTTTGCAACATCTTGCAGCGTGACTCGCCCTGTATTTTTTCTTTTTCGTGTTTTTTCCATAAAATACTTTTAATTAGCCTAAACTTATTATTAACCCGAGTAACTTACCATAGGTTGAATTTGTTAATCAGCCAACAAGTGTCCTGAATTAGTATTTGTTCGCTATTTTTATTCAAAATGATAGCGCTATCACGAAAATGAAAGTTTAAGCTAGATAGCGCTACCATAGATCACTACTATTCATTCAACCATTAAAAAAGATAAAAATTCAGCATACCAGGAGTAACTCTATGCTAACGACATTACTGACCCCTAACGTCATTCAGGTCGTCGAAAGCGCCACTGATTGGCAAGATGCGATAAAAATCGCCTGTAGCCCTTTGGTTAATAATAAATTCATCGAACCAAGATATATTGATGCCATTATTAAATCACATAAGAAAATTGGCCCTTATTATGTATTAGGACCTGGCATTGCGATGCCACACGCACGCCCAGAAGATGGCGTAAATCAATTATCACTAGGTTTAACTGTTATTAAACAAGGCGTTGAATTTGGTTCTGAAGGCAACGACCCAGTTAAGTTATTAATTGTTCTCGCAGCAACAGATAGCAACAGCCACATTGGCGCTATCGCAAAGTTGGCGGAGCTTTTTGATAATCAAGAAGATATAGACAGCATCATGCAATCAGAAAACGTAGATGACATTCTTAGCATCATCGCTAAATATGAATAATTAAATATTAAGGTAAATATTATGAAAATCACTGTTGTTTGTGGAAATGGTTTAGGCACAAGTTTGATGATGGAAATGAGCATCAAAAATATTTTGAAAGACTTACAAGTAAGTGCTGATGTAGATCACGTCGATTTAGGCTCAGCAAAAGGAACTGTAAGCGATATTTTTGTAGGAACAACTGACATTGCAGAGCAATTGGTTGCCCAACAAGTCGGTGGCGAAATCGTAGCGCTCGATAACATGATTGACAAAGTCGCGATGAAAGAACGCCTGTCTGTTGCTTTACAAAAACTTGGTGCAATGTAAGCGGAGGCACTATGTCATTTTTTCGTTTTCTGATGCAGGATGTTTTATCTGAACCTGCTATTTTAGTCGGTTTAATCGCCCTTATCGGTTTAATAGCGCAAAAAAAACCGGTGACTGAATGTATTAAAGGCACCATTAAAACCATCATGGGTTTTGTCATTTTAGGTGCAGGTGCTGGTCTAGTCGTAAGCTCATTAGGTGATTTTTCAGCTATTTTCCAACATGCATTTGGTATAAATGGTGTTGTACCGAATAACGAAGCAATTGTTTCCATTGCACAAAAAAGCTTCGGCCGTGAAATGGCAATGATTATGTTCTTTGCGATGTTAATCAATATTTTGATTGCTCGTTTGACGCCTTGGAAATTCATTTTCTTAACCGGTCATCATACCCTATTCATGTCAATGATGATTGCAGTGATCTTAGCTACAGCAGGAATGGAAAGAACCTTACTGGTTACTGTAGGCTCACTGATTGTTGGTTTCTGTATGGTCTTTTTCCCAGCAATCGCTCACCCCTACATGAAAAAAGTCACGGGCTCAGATGATGTTGCAATCGGCCATTTCTCGACAATTTCTTATGTATTGGCCGGCTTTATTGGTAGCAAATTCGGTAATAAAGAACACTCTACCGAAGATATGAATGTACCAAAAAGCTTATTATTCCTACGTGATACTCCAGTCGCCATTTCATTTACCATGTTCATTATCTTCATTATTACTTGCTTATTTGCAGGTGGTGATTTTGTACGTGAAGTCAGTGGCGGTAAAAATTGGTTCATGTTCTCATTGATGCAATCTATTACATTCGCTGCGGGTGTCTATATTATTCTGCAAGGTGTGCGTATGGTTATTGCCGAGATAGTTCCTGCATTTAAAGGGATTTCTGACAAATTAGTACCAAATGCAAAACCCGCTTTAGACTGCCCAGTAGTATTCCCATATGCCCCAAATGCTGTATTAGTAGGCTTTTTAAGTAGTTTTGCAGCAGGTGTTTTAGGCATGTTTGTATTGTATGCATTAAACATGACCGTCATTATTCCTGGTGTTGTCCCACATTTCTTCGTCGGTGCAGCCGCTGGGGTATTCGGTAACGCAACAGGCGGCCGTCGCGGGGCTATTTTAGGTGCGTTTGCTCAAGGCTTGTTGATTACTTTCTTACCTGTATTCCTATTACCTGTTCTGGGTGATATTGGTATTGCTAACACTACATTCAGTGATGCTGACTTTGGTGCAATCGGAATTTTATTAGGTATTATTGTTCGTTAAAACACATAAACTCCCCAATATTGTTATACTATTGGGGAGTCATTGATTAATCCAGAAACATTAAGCATCACAGCAACTCCTTGATTACGATATAGCACAACTATCAAATAACTATCACAAAAATACAAATTAGAGCTACCACCTTAGCGATAAAGCCTGACTTTAATGCCTATAGGTTCAAAGCATATATATGCTCACCATCAATAATCTCACCAGTAAAGCTGAACCCATGACTGCAATATATTTTTTTAGCAATCATATTTTCCTCATCTAACCCAAGAGAGATTCTTCGTATTCCTAAGCTATTTAAATACACCAAAATTGCAGAAAAAGACTGTTTTCCTAAACCTTTACCAAGGTATTTATAATCCAACATAAAACGACAAATAAAAGCATGAGTTGGCTGTTCATCAACTATTTTGTACATAAAAAAGCCAATTAATTTATCATCCCAATAAAGTGCTTTGGGGATATATTCCGGATAATAGTGAGACTCCGCTATTGAGTATGCATTGCAACATACGTGCTCTTCTAATACGATAGCAATACCATTTTTATTTGATGTAAGTTCACATACATCCCAAAAATTGAGTTTTGTTATTTCTTCAATATGAACCATAGATATTTTACCTAATTTTTAATACCGCTAAATACCGGTTAATTTCTGTTGTTAAATAATCGGGGAAGCTTATTAGACAACAAGTCGTTGGTCGATTTCGCGTCAATTGTGCTCAGTAAAATAAAAAACCAGCCCTAAATGAATAGAGCTGGTTTCAATAATATAATTTTTGTTAATCAGTGTTGATTATTGGCTATTTCGCATATCCATAATCATTTTACCGTCATAATCTGCGCCAACAACAATGTTAGGCACTTCACCTTTATATTTATGTGCTTTAATTTGTTCAATTTCTAACTGTTTCCAGTTAATCATTTCACGGGTGATTGTGCGTTGTAATATCGCATTAGCCTCTGCTTCCTTCTGAGCCGCATATAATTTTGCATCAGCCTCTTGACGCATCGCAAAAGAACTTGCTTGCGCATTACGTTCCCTCGCTATCGCTTGCTGTTCCGCTGATTCCCTTTCAGCTTCAGCAATCACCACTTTTTTCTGTGCTAACTCACGCTCTTTTTCGGCTTCTGCTTTCGCTTGGTTGATCTGCTCTTGGCGCATTTTAGTGTTGACCACTTGTTCCTGAACAACTTCTGGTAGAGTAATATCTTGGATCATGATTTCTTTTATTGTATACCCATATGGGGATGCATACCCTTGAATTGCATCACGGATAGACTCTTGAAGCTTCCTTTGTGTATCAGCCGTATACAGGTCTTGTGCATTAGCGACGTCTTTACCAAATTCGAGAATGGTTGAAATAAGCTTTTGGCGTACATATTTATCCAATGCCTCACTTTCAGTACCACCATTAATACGCAATACTGGTGCTTTAGCACCATCAAACTGTAGCATTACAGTAATATCGACAATCGATTTTAGCTTATCCTGTGAAGGCACTCTTAATTCCTTTAATGAAACACGAATGTCTTTCGTCGAATATGTATCGAAAGTAGTAAATGGGTTAATAGGGAAATGCAAACCTGCATCATAAGCGACAGGGTCTACTTTACCTAGAAATGTTCCCACTTTAACAGAACCGTCTTGCACAATTGTATATGAATTAATACCAATAATACCGATTACAAATAGCAATACTGCACCAACAACCAATTTAACCATTGATTTAAATTGCATGAGTTAATCCCTATCTAACAATATTAGTCATTATAATAAACCGACTATTGTCACTACTTATCGGACAACTACAAGTCTAATATTCCTAAAGTTAAAGGCTAACCCATCTATCCAACAAGATAAAACAGCTCAAATTACAGTCAATTAAAAATTGAATGCAAAAAAATCACAATTACATGTTATACATGCATTATTATATATTTATTATTTAATAGTTTTTATGTTTATCAGATTACCCCAGTGATGGCGAATGATAATTTTCAATGAAATTCAATTAATTTATTTGTTTTTTCTTCATCTACCTCTCTTTTCTCATCGATAGTATACCAATTAATAGCTTCTTTTATTAATGCTTCTGTTGCATCAATAAAATCCTCAGGGTTATTTTTTGAAAGCTCTTCTAATATTAAAGGAATTTCAGTGCAACCCATTACAAACTTATCAATACCACGTGATTTTAGTTGGCTAATATAAGGATAGAGCAACTCTCTTGCTTTAGCTAAATCACCCGATTTATATAAAATAATACTCTGCATTATTTTATATTGATTAACCTCATCGGGAACAATACATTCAATATTGTTCACATTTAGTTTTTCTTGATATAATTTAGTATGAATGGTTGCTGTCGTCGCCAATAGTGCTACCTTTTTAACATTATCCTCAATTATTTTTTTACATGCTGCATCAATAATGCTGATAAAATTAATATTAATTTCTTTCTTTAAGTCCTCATACCAATAATGTGCCGTATTACATGGCATAATAATGCAAGATACACCTGCACTTTCAAGTATTTTAAGTGAGTGTATCATTGCTGGTAATGGTGATGGCCCATTATAAATAATATTTTCTGTTCTATCTGGAATATCAGGCAATGACACAATAATAATAGGAATATGTTCTTGGTCCTTACTTGCATGTGTATTATTGATTAATTTAATAAAAGCATCCGCGGTTGCTCCGGGTCCCATTCCCCCTAACATACCTAATATTTTTTTCATAAGCCCTCCATCAAATTAATGATATCATGACATATTGTTAGCATTAGGTAATTGCAGAGTTTCTATAAGTCATGCTAAATTTGCATAGTAGATTAATAACTAAAAACCATTAGAGGACACAATGATCAGTAATCTTGAAATTAAATGGTTGCACGATATTGTTGTACTAGAAGAATGTAGAAGTTTTACGTTAGCTGCAGAAAAAAGAAATATATCACAGTCTTCTTTCAGCCGAAGAATTCAATCAATTGAATCATCGGTTGGCTTTGAAATATTTGATAGAAATACCAACCCATTACAACTTACCACACAAGGAAAAAGCTTTATTGTTTATGCCAGAAATTTACTTGATGACATTTATTTTCAAATAAACCGAATTAAAGGTATAGATAATGACAAGCAAAAAATTAATATTTCGGCTGCGCATTCACTTTCAGTATTTTTACTTCCTGACTTTATTTCACAATTTTCAAAAAATGTAGATAAGATTTTTTTTGTAGAGTCAATAAATGTTGATGAAGCAGTACATAAACTCAAAGAAGGGCAAAGTGATTTTATATTATCATTTTATAACGAAGAGTTAATGTCATCACCATTCTTACACACGAAAATACTAGAAAGCCGGCTACATCTTGTCTCTCCCTGCGACGAAAAAAAACGCCCTATTTTCAATATTGATAGCTCAACATTGCCTTTAATGAAGTATACAGATGAAAGCTATATGGGGAGGCAAGTCAACCAATTAATCAATAAATCAGATAACCTTCCCTTTGAACTTTCTTTTGTTTCATCTATGAGCGATGTATTAAAACGCATGATACTAACAGGTAGCGGCGTTGGTTGGTTACCTGATTACTCAATTAAAAATGAACTTGAAAAAAATGAATT
Organism: Providencia sp. NPDC089933; assembly: GCF_049545585.1. NCBI lineage: Bacteria > Pseudomonadati > Pseudomonadota > Gammaproteobacteria > Enterobacterales > Morganellaceae > Providencia > Providencia sp. NPDC089933. Next base: position 275,602 of record NZ_JBMWDT010000001.1, on the reverse strand, counting down.
AGCTATTTTAGACCCAAAATTATCAGTCACTATGGGGGTTTATATCTATCGAACCGAAGCTAGGTTAAATATCTCATCAGAACGCTTTTGGCAGTTTATGAGAAACCAAACTGCGCAATAACTACCAATGCTTAAAGAAATAGCCCTTCTGATAAGAAGGGCGTTAACTAGATAATAGTGACCATCACTATAAAGTTGTGGGTGTTTTTTCGCTCATCACTATTTCAGACTCCTCATTTACACGCCCTTTTCTCTCTTCTAAACGAGATATAACCGCGGTAGAGATACTGTTACCAACAACATTTGTTGCCGTTCTTCCCATATCAAGAAATTGATCGATGGCAAGTAATAGTAAAATCCCAGCTTCAGGTAAACTAAACATAGGTAATGTCGCGGCAACAACCACAATAGATGCCCTTGCTACACCAGCCATACCTTTACTCGTTACCATTAAGGTTAACAAAATAAGTATTTGCTCTGTGATACTCAAGTCAATCCCATAGGCATTCGCAATAAACAATACGGCAAAAGACTGGTACATCATTGAACCATCAAGGTTGAAGGAATAACCAAGAGGCAATACAAAACTTGTCACTTTTTTAGGGACACCATACTGATTTAAAGCTTCCATTGTTTTTGGATAAGCTGATTCACTACTTGCAGTTGCGAAAGCGAGAGCGACAGGCTCACGAATTAATTTCCCCAAACTAAAGACAGATTTTCCTAAGAAAACATAGCCAGCAAAGAAAAGTACTGCCCACAATACCGCTAAAGCAATATAGAAAAGCCCAATTAATTTCCCATAGTCATAAAGTAAACCTAAACCTTCAACCGTCACGGCTGAAGCAATTGCAGCGAATACCGCAATCGGTGCAAAGCTCATCACATAATCGGTAATACGGAACATGATGCGAGATAAGTCTTCAATTAAAGTCACTATGGGGCTTTTTTTGTCTTTACAAATAAATGCAAGACCAGAGCCAAAAAAGATTGAGAAAACTAATATCTGTAAAATTTCATTGTTCGCCATTGCTTCCGCAAAGCTTTTAGGGAAAATATGTGTGATGAAAGCTTTCAGAGTAAACCCTGATGTATTTAAACCACTATCTACCGCAGCCGCTGGAACTGTTAAATTTAAACCTACACCTAGTTGGAATACATTGACAAAAACCATTCCAATTAATAATGAAATTACAGCTGCTGAAATAAACCATACCATCGCTTTAATTGTAATACTACCAACAGAAGAAGAGCCTCCCATTGATACAATCCCTGACACGATTGTTGCAAATACAAGTGGTGCAATAATCATTTTTATTAAACGTAAAAAAACATCAGTAATAATATTCATATAAGATGCGATATTTTTTGCTTCTTCTACTGATGCGGCATAATTATGAAACCCCCATCCTAATATAATACCTAGAATAATAGCTATCATAATTTGTTTCATGAGTTTGTGTCTGTTCATTCGTACCCCTATTTTATTTATTTAAAGTCATAGTTATCACCTATAACCTTTTATTGGATGCGACTCTTGAGCCTGAAATCGATAGTTACATTTTTTTAACTTAAAGAGAAATGCAAATGGGCGAAATACCATGCAAAAAATGCATAAGACAATAATTTAATTTAACACACTGAGATATAAGGCTTTAAATAGAATAGACCTTACAATAAACCTAACATTATATTTTAAAAATTATCCTTTTTATTTAAAAAATTTATTTTATTTCAATGTTGATAAAAATAATTCTGTATTAGATTAAATACTGTTTGAATAAAAATAAGTTTAAAGACCGCTATCTACTTAACTAAAGCAAGTATGACTTATATAATGTTTGATACTTCTGATCCTTTCTTGTGGTCCTTTCTTCTACTGCATTTATTCATCTGGAAATTAGCCATAAAATAGAAGTGGTAATGCTAATTATTATAGTCAGTGAACAGTTAAATTTAGCAACGCTTATTATCTCACCTATTCAACTCCTCCTTTAAAATACGACTTTTATCCCGCTAAATTTGAACCAAGAAATGTTAGCTAATATGCCATCAATAAGCTTATGTGCATGATTGCAGTCATTAAATAGTCAACATGATCGATTTCAATCAAAGTATCGGTGCACTCCATACGCCCTATTTCTGAAGTTATCTCACTATATTTAACGATAAAAAGGCTGTTTATGAGTGAAAATGATACTTCTCCACTAAAAATCATTAATGAGATCTAGGTCACGGCTGTTTTATTTTGATTGAATATAATCATTATGACTAAAATAAATCATGGCGGAGAAAACCATGCAAATAAAAAAATCGATAGAACGCATACCTGGCGGCATGATGGTTGTGCCATTAGTCATCGGTGCTCTGATCAATACCTTTGCACCCCAGTCTCTCGAAATAGGAGGCTTTACCACTTCACTATTTAAAAATGGCGCTCCCGCACTGATAGGGGCGTTTTTACTGTGCATGGGGGCAGGCATTAGCTTCAAAGCAGCCCCTCAAGCCCTATTACAAGGCGGTACAATCACATTAACAAAATTAATTGTCGCTATCGCTCTCGGGCTCGGTGTCGATTACCTGTTTGGTATGGACGGCATCTTTGGTTTAACTGGCGTTGCAATTATTGCTGCTATGAGTAATTCAAATGGTGGCTTATACGCTGCGTTAGTGGGGGAATTTGGTAACAAACGGGATGTCGGTGCTATCTCAATTTTATCTCTCAATGATGGCCCTTTCTTTACCATGATCGCATTAGGTGCCGCAGGGATGGCAAATATTCCTTTAATGGCCTTAGTTGCAGTTCTCGTCCCACTGATTGTTGGTATGATTTTAGGTAACTTAGATCCGCATATGCGTGACTTCCTGACAAAAGGCGGGCCAATATTAATCCCTTTCTTTGCTTTCGCATTAGGTGCAGGGATCAACTTAGAAATGCTATTACAAGGGGGCTTAGCGGGAATTTTATTAGGTGCCCTCACCACATTTGTTGGAGGTTGGTTCAATATCAGAGCTGACCGTTTAGTTGGCGGCTCAGGTATTGCTGGCGCAGCCGCATCAAGTACCGCTGGCAATGCCGTTGCAACGCCACTGGCAATCGCCCAAGCAGACCCATCCCTTGAAGCAATTGCGCTATCTGCAGCCCCATTGATTGCAGCCTCGGTGATCACAACAGCCATTTTAACCCCAGTTCTGACGTCTTGGGTCGCTAAACGTCAACAAGCTAAACAGCCTCAAGCTGCCGAAGAGTGAGGAATTAGTCATGAAACTACTCGTTATTGCGGACGATTTTACAGGCGCCAATGATACTGGCGTCCAGTTTGCAAAAAAACAGGCTCGAACTGAGATATTACTCGATAGCACACAAAAACATTCGTGGTTTGCTGATGTCGTGGTGCTCAACACCGAAAGCCGTGCACTAAATGCAGAAACTGCCTCGGATAATCTCCGAGGTAGCTTAAAACCCTTTTTATCACAAACTGAAAAGCCTTTAATTTATAAGAAAATTGACTCAACATTCCGCGGTAATATCGGCATAGAAATTGAAACGGTTATGTCTGAAGCCAATCTTAAACTCGCTATTGTTGCCGCAGCTATTCCTGCTGCTGGACGAGTAACCTTAAACGGTGAGTGCTTAGTTAATGGAAAGCCACTGATAGAAACTGAGTTCGCATCTGACCCAAAAACACCCGTAGTTTCATCACGTATACAAACGATAATTCATCAGCAAACTGCTCTTCCCGTGATCGAGATCTCTTTAGAACAAATACGTTCAGGGCAGTTCGCAACATGGCTACAAGCACAAGCGCCTACACAAGCAACTATTATTGTTACCGATGCCGAAAATGAGCGTGATTTAACCTTAATCGCTGAGGCCGTTTCCTCATTAGTTGAACCTTGCCTATTAGTCGGAGCCGCTGGGTTTGCAAATGCCTTACCTGAAGATAATTTTATGAGTAAAAGGCGAGGATTACCGCTATTTATCGTTGCAGGCTCCATGAGTAGCGCGACCATTGAGCAAGTAAATTATGCACAAACACACTGTAATGCCAGCGTCATTGATATTGATGTAACACAGATCCTTGCATCCAATACACAAAATGACTACATGGCTGCACTTATTAAAGAAGTTAGTCATACATTAAACCAACAAAAACACACCATCATACGTAGTAGTCGAGATGTGCAAGATAGGCATCATATTGATGAGCTATGCATAACCTATGGCATGACGCGTAATGAATTGGGAAAAACAATCAGCGACTTTATTAGTTTGCTGACATTAAACACGCTGTCTGTTGCCAGCATCGGGGGACTTTTTTTAACTGGTGGTGATATCGCTATTGCGGTTGCCAATACTTTGGGAGCAAAAGGTTATCGAATCCAATCTGAGGTTATGCCATGTATACCTTGTGGCACCTTTATTGATAGTGAAATCGATGACTTGCCCGTCATAACAAAAGCGGGAGGGTTTGGCCAAATAACCACTTTATGCGAAGCCATCAAATATATTGAGGAAATTTATTGTGAAAAATAATGTCGTTGCTATTACTATGGGTGACCCTGCGGGAATTGGCCCTGAGATTATCGTTAAATCCCTTGCCGAAGGTGAATTAGCAGGAGCTCCCGCTGTTGTTATTGGTTGTGCAGCAACAATGCAACGTTTAATTACATCGGGTTTGGTTCCTCAAGTAAAACTTAATATCATAAACAATATCAATGAAGCCCAGTTTTCGGCCGATACTATCAATATCATTGATGAACCTTTAGCTGCCCCTGATGAACTTGTCGCGGGCAAAGTTCAAGCACAAGCCGGTGACTTAGCATTTCGCTGTATCAAACGAGCAACTGAGCTTGCGCTGGCTGGTGACGTTAAAGCAATTGCTACTGCGCCATTAAATAAAGAAGCTTTGCACCTTGCAGGGCATAATTATCCTGGGCATACCGAACTCCTTGCCCAGCTAACGAATACTAAAGATTATGCCATGGTGCTTTACACTGAAAAATTAAAAGTCATTCATGTCACAACCCATATCGCATTACGAAAATTTTTAGACACATTAAACAGCGAACGTGTTGTTACTGTGACTCGCATTGCATCGGATTTTTTAAAACGAGTTGGCATTGAAAAACCACGTATTGCTATTGCAGGGGTTAATCCCCATGCTGGAGAAAACGGTTTATTTGGTGACGAAGAAATCGTATATTTACAACCTGCTATAGAACAGGTAAGGTCTGAAGGCATCGATGCGTATGGTCCTTGTCCCCCAGACACTGTATTTTTACAAGCTTATCAAGGGCAGTACGATATGGTTGTTGCAATGTACCATGACCAAGGCCATATCCCATTAAAATTATTAGGTTTTTATGATGGTGTTAATATCACTGCTGGCCTTCCATTCTTACGCACATCTGCGGATCATGGAACCGCATTTGATATTGCTTGGACAGGCAAAGCAAACCCTGAAAGCATGGCTATTTCCCTTAAACTTGCAATGAATGTAGTGTAATCAATGAGCACAATGGATAGATTGGATTTAATACTTGAGTACCTTAAACAGCATAACCTTGTGACTGTTGATGAGCTTGTACAAGCATTATCTGTTTCTGCGGCCACTATCCGGCGTGATTTAATTAAACTAGATGAAACTGGGGTTATATCTCGCACTCATGGTGGGGTAACGCTAAATCGTTTTATTCCAGTGCAACCCACGACAGTCGAAAAAAACCAACGTAACCTAAGAGAAAAGCGGGCTATTGCAAAAGCAGCAGCCCGTTTAATTGAACCGGGAAACACCGTCCTTCTTGATGCAGGGACTACTATGCTTGAGCTAGCTCGCGAGCTAACGCATATGCCGCTGCGCGTTGTGACCGCCGACCTTCACATTGCCCTTTTCCTTTGCGAGTTTAAACAGATAGAAGTAACCATTATTGGTGGGCGTATTGATGATAGCAGCCAATCCTGCATCGGTGAGCATGGACGAAGCCTTCTTCGTAGTATCTACCCGGACATTGCATTTATTAGTTGCAACTCTTGGAGCTTGAGTAAAGGGATCACGACACCAACTGAAGAAAAAGCAGGTCTAAAACGTGATCTTATTAAAAATGCAACACAATCTGTTATGTTAGCGGATAGCAGCAAGTACGGGAAATGGTCATTATTTCGCGTTGCCCAAATGGATGAACTGACTCATATTATTACAGACAATCACCTTCCTCCCGATGTTCAACAGCAATTTAGTCACTCTTGTAGCGCTAAACTATTACTGGTCCCCAGTAATTAATCTGTTAAGCAGCCTATACAACCATCACTCCTCTTCGTCGGCGAATAAGTATATACTCACTTAAAATTAGTATAAAAATATGACTAAAAGCCCGACTAATAAAAGATTCATAAAAATATTTTTAATATTGTATTTATCTAATAACGGAACTTACGAGGAATTATCCATGAGTGCACTAAGACTGGCTTATCCGACATTATCCCCTGATGCCTATAAAGGGCTTATTGATTGTAAAAATGCACTCAATAAAAGTGGATTAGGCAAAGAACTTGTTGAACTTGTTTACTTAAGGGTTTCTCAAATCAATGGCTGCGCTTTTTGCCTAGATATGCATGCCAATTCCTTACGCTCTTCGGGGGTTAGCAATAAAAAAATTGACACGCTAGCAGGTTGGCAAGTTAGCCATCATTTCGACCCGAAAGAACGAGCCGCATTAGCTTGGACTGAAGCGGTTGTGAATATCGCCACAAGTGGTACATCGGATGAGCTATTTGAAACACTAAAAACCCATTTTACCGATGTACAAATTTCAGACCTTACTATAGCCATTGGGTTAATGAGTGCATTTAATCGCATAGCAATCGCACTAAGGCAATAATTAATAACAATCAGCCAGTTTGCCATCGATTACTGATCACAAACTGGTATTTTAGTTTTATCTAATAATTTATAAGGGGCTATTTTTCTTCATCTCGTAATGTCAGTACTTCATAACCGTCTTTAGTCACTAATACTGTATGCTCTGATTGCGCTGATAATTTTTTGTCTCGAGTCACTACCGTCCAACCATCTTTTTTGGTTTTAATTTTCATTCCACCTTGGTTAATCATCGGTTCTATCGTAAATGTCATGCCTTCTTTTAATTCAATTCCTTTACCGCGTACACCATAATGCAGCACTTGTGGATCTTCATGCATTTCACGCCCAATCCCATGTCCGCAATATTCCCTAACGACACTATACCCATGAGACTCCGCATAATGTTGGATTGCTGAACCAATATCACCCAATGTGGCACCTGGTTTAACTTGTTTAATTCCTTCCCACATCGCAGCATAAGTATCTTTAACTAGCTTACGTGCTAAAGGGGAGGCTTCTGGCATAACATACATTTTGCTAGAATCAGCAATAAAGCCATTTTTTTCTAATGTGATATCAACATTAATAATATCTTTTGCTTTTACTATTTCATCTGTTTTAGGAACGCCGTGGCAAACAACTTCATTCAATGAAGTATTCAAAACATACTGGTAACCATATTGCCCTTTACTTGCAGGACGTGCCTGCAATTCATTAACAATGTAACTCTCAACTTTGTCGTTAATTTCCATCGTCGAAATACCCGGAACCATAATAGAATCGAGCATCTTAAATACGCTAGCTAAGAGCCTTCCTGACTCACGCATGAGTTCAATTTCATCTGCTGTTTTAATTTTAATGTTATTCATGAACTTTTCCTTTTGATTCAATAGACTCTTTTTCTAGCATTTCGCTGATTAGCATAGTAAATGTTTTATGCGGATTTAATTCAGCTTGCATACCAACTTTGATCCAAAACTCTGCCTGTGAGTTAATTGAACGAGACATTACTTGGCTTGCATGACGTAAATAATCATGTAATTCATCTGAAATTTTAACAATCCCCAAAATACCCTCACAATACAAAATAGATACAAACCATATACGGATCATATAACATTGAATTAACCGATAAAAGAGCGATAACGGTCAATAGCACAAACCGCATTAAAATTTTTGATTGCGTATTGAGTAAGTTATTGAGATTGAATACTTCATCAAAGTATTTGCCTAATTAACATGCTAACCTTAGTTTTAGAGGCATATTTTATTCTATAATTAGCTATGTCTATTTTATCGGTTTACCGCCCTATTTTTGTAAAAATAAAGCTTAATGGTTGCATGTTCACAAGATGATAGCTGGAGAAAAAATGTACACTAAAATCTTAGTCCCCATTGATATTACAGAAAAAAGCTTAGCTCATTTAGTCATGCCTCATATTCAGCACCTATCTGAGTATGAAAAATCGCAAGTTCATTTTTTAGCGGTTATCCCTACCATTCCCTTTTATACAACAATGGGTTTTGGTTTTGCAGAAAAAGCCGATAGCGAACAAGAGAGCGTAACCAAAAAACTAGCAGAGATTATTAAAGAATTTAAAATTCCCGCTGATAAATATAGTGCACAAGTTCTGATGGGTACCCCAAGGGATGAAATCTTACGAGTTGCAGAAGAAATTAATGCAGATTTAATTGTTATCGGCTCACGTCGACCAAGTATGTCCACTTATTTCTTGGGGTCGACCGCCTCAATGGTTATTCAAAACTCTAAAGTTTCTGTTCTCACAGTACGATAAAACCCTTATCAAAAATAATAAAATGCGGCTCCAGCCAAGTTAGCTTACGTTTAATCATTTATCCTAAATATATTTAAAATAAACCTAGTTAACTTATAATCAATACAAATAAAACTTTATCTTTTTACTTAAGGGATTTAATGAAAAAGTATCTACTCGGGGTCAGTATTACTATAAATGTTATTTTAGCTATTGCTTTAATTACTACTATTATGATGTTTTTCAACATAAAAAGTAAAATTAATACCATGGTTGAACAGATAAAATCAGGGGAATATATTGAGCTGGTTAAGCAAAACTCACAACAACTCTTACCTGATTCACTAAAAGAACTGAGCACCATAGAAATCACTGACAACCCATGTGGGTATTTCTACCAAAAAGTTGACAGTACAGTAGAATATTTAAACAACAACCCTGACATAATTGGCGCTGAAACTTATGCAAGCCAGCTAACAAGCCTAAAAGGTGCAATCGATAAAACACCATCAGTTTTAAAAGAGAAAGCCTGTAGAAAAGGCATTTCAAGCTTCAATTACATAATTGAATCAATACAATCAGAAAAATAATAAGCTTAACCCGCTATATTTCTTTCATGATCTAACCAATTAATAAAGGCTATTAAATTATCTATAAATTGGTTAGTATCAGCTGAAGGATGTAAACTCTGAGTAAAAAAATAATCTAATCGACTTTTTTGCTCAGGGTATCTACCCGTAAATTTTTGCATATAATCCTTTAAACTACTTGACCAATCCCGGTCAGTATCTAACCTTAATACATCTGTTGAACGTATTAATTTCCTTGCAGCCGCTCTTTGTAATAACTTTAATTCATCGAAATTATTGCAATTTTTTATTTTCTGTATATAGCCATTTAGCACCTCAACAAAATCACCATTCACCGCTTCAGCAATCTGCCGTGAAGGCATAAAAGGATTAAATTGGGTAGACAAATCCGCCCCGTAAATACAACGGCATTGGTGCTTTATCCAATACCCCCAGCTATATAAATTATCTTTATCGACAACTTCAGAGTATAAACCTATATCAAAGTCTATTTTACTAACGTTGCTGTACTGAGTGACTAATTGTAGTTGCATTTCAGTTAGCCCAGCATTCTCTTGTACAGTCGCTGGTTGCAATAAAATGACACAAAGGTCGAGATCCGATTGCTGAGGCGTTGCGCTTCCCCTCGCAACGCTTCCATATACATAAACACTATGTAATTTCGTTTTGAATAGCCAAGCGAGTTGCTCCACTGTTTCAGTAATTATTTCCTGAAATGCCGATTGGATTGGAACCTCTTCTAGCATTGGAATATAACCATTAAGATTTAACGTCATCATTTAGCTCATTATCCAGAACCAAAGTCTCAACTTGAACTAACCACTCATAATAACCAATAACTTCTCGAGCATTTAACCAGCGCGACAGCATATCTAACATTAACATGACGCTCACTTCTTGTTTTTCTTTTTGGCTATGATTATTAGGTAAGTAGTGTATCCGCTGTGCATAGCTTCCTGTTGGTGTTGATAGCGCTACATTTAAGTATTGGTCATGATAATCACCAATTGCGAGCCCAATCTGTACGGATTGTTGAGCTGCATTATCTTTGGCTTGTTGCAATAGGCTTATTAAGCTTTGTTCCGACTGCGGAACAATAACTTGACCATGATGCACTAAGATATTAGCCGCATTTAATGTCCAATTTAATAAACCTGCGCTAAATTGTTCACTCAGCGCTATTTGGAGCCCCCTATCTTGTAATTGTTTAGCAATTTTCTGAGCAAAACCTTCCGTCCCCTCAAAAATCATATTATCGCCAACACCTTGTTTAATCGCATGCCAGCATTTCTCCATTTGTTGGCGTCGTGATGCAGGCCCTGTCAGTTTTAATTCAATAATTGGCATTGATGAACGATATCCAAGCACACAATCATCCGGTAAAGAGATACTATCAAACTGTTTTGCCAAACTACTTTCGCTACGCCCAAAACTAGTTAAACGCAAACAAACTGGCGGTTCCGGTAATGTAAATTTCTCACGTATTTGAGGTAAGATTTGTTCAGTAATCATGACCTTAAATTCTGAAGGAACCCCAGGCGTGAAAAAAAGCACACAATCATTTAGTTTTAATGAAAAACCACAAGCAGTTCCAACGGGGTTATCAATTAATTCTGCATTTTCAGGTAATAATGCCTGCTTGCGATTCGTTTCAGGCATGACTCGCCCTCTCGCAATAAAATAGTTTTCCATAACCGTAACCCACTGTGAGTGTTCTACCAGAGGAACTCCCACAGCTTTAGCCGCTGCTAATGCACTTAAATCATCGCTTGTTGGGCCGAGCCCTCCATTAACAATCAGAATGTCTGCATGTAAGCTGCGTTCAAGAAAAGTAGAGATTAAACTCTCTAAATCATCCCCAACTGTCGTTCTGCTAGATAAAGGAAGCCCTTGCTGAAAGAAATAATCCGCCAACCAAGCCGCATTTGTATCGATTATTTGCCCATGTAAAACTTCATCGCCGGTACTTAACATTTCAACAACTAACATCCATGACTCCCTTTTTTACAAAATCACTTAACTTCATTAAATTACCTTATAATCGTCCTGACTAAAATCAGTTATTTAAAAATGTTCAAATAAACGATAAAAACAAATGCTGGGCTTATAACTAAAAATGAATAAATTAAGATAATTCTCACAACACGCCGTTATAAAAAGGCTATAGTCATATAGTTATTTGAATCAATTATTTTTTTACAGCAAATAATAGGGTTTATATGTTAATGCTAAATCGTTTTAAATCAGTTGTATTATGTTCTCTAGTTTTATTTATCTCAGGGTGCCAACTCGCTACTTCCTCAAAATCAGAATCCAAATTTTCATCCTTAGATGAACTTAAAAATATTGAATTTCCGTCCACAAAAGCACCAAAAGGTATTTCGGATGGGCCATTTGGAATGGAATATGATAATGGTAAACCAGAATTCAAAACATGGATAAAAAAAGGATGTTTCGACAAATACATCAAAACCTATTATGAAAATGGGAATCCAGAATCTGACATTCAACTTAAAGATTGTTTAGTCAACGGAACTATACGTAATTATCATAAGAATGGGCGTATTGATCTTGAGATGACGGTAAACAAAGGTAAATTATCAGGTCCATTTACAATTTTCCATGATACCGCAAGCAATAAACCTAATATTACAGGTACATTTAATAATGGTGTACTCGTAGGTACGGTAACAGAATTTGATGAAAACGGTACAGTCACTGGCAGAGCCGTCATTCGAAATGGCGAAGTTTTTATAGAACAATAATCACTTAGCTTATTTTTTGAAGAAACTAATCTGATTGTTTATTTTATATAAGCGATCAGATTTACACCTCCCACAATTATCGTTACTATCCTCACTATAACCACTCTATAAAACAACCTAAAAACCTGATTATGATAGATCCAATTTCTGTAATACTTAATCGTGCAGATTATATGAAATTCAGTCGTTACAGCCATAAAAATCATTATTTCACTAAAGATAAAACCAATAATTTACCTTTTTTAGTTTTAGTCATGATTTTTGTCGTTGCCTGTGTTTTCACTTTTCGGTATTTTAATGCAACCTTACCAATTATATTCACTTCATTTTTACTAGCAGTACTGCTGTTTATCACTTTTGCATTACGTCTTGTTCAGGTCCTAAATAAAGCAATTCCTGATGATAATGGTTTTTTATTTACTGAACGAGAATATTGTATTGATGAAGAAGGTATACATGAGAAAAGTATCCATGGAACTTCTTTAATAAAATGGAGTGCTGTACAATTTATTAGAACCGATGGTGATTTATTATATCTGTACTTGGATAGAATCTACGCAATTATTATCCCCGCTCGTAGTTTCGCATCAGAACAAGCCAGCCAACAATTCATCCAATATGTGAAAAGTAAAATAGATTAATAGATAATATAAAACCCGCATTGATAAATGCGGGTTTTAATCACAGCTTTTATGATATTAAAGCAATTAAATGAGTTCTTTTACTTCAAAGTTAACTTCACCGCTTAAATCAGCATCATAATCAACACCATCTAAGCCGAAACCAAATAAGCGTAAAAATTCAGCTTTATACCCTTGGTAATCTGTTAATTCATTGATGTTATTATCATTAAGCTGCTGCCAAATTTCGCGACATGTACTTTGTACATCATCACGCAGCTCCCAATCATCTAAGCGCAAACGGTGCTTTTCATCTGTTTCAGGTGACGTGCCTGTAAACAATTTAGTTGCGAATAAACGTTGGATTTGTTCGATGCAGCCTTCATGTATCCCCTGCTCTTTCATGATCTTAAATACAATTGAGATATAAAGAGGCATCACAGGAATAGCTGAAGACGCTTGAGTAACGACAGATTTTAATACTGCGACGTACGCAGCCCCACCCTTCGCTTGCAATTTTTGGTTGATTGCATACGCAGCGCGGTCTAAATCTTCTTTAGCTTTACCTAACGTCCCATGCCAGTATATTGGCCAAGTCAAATCTGTACCGATATAAGAATAAGCCACAGACTGTGCATTGTCTGCCAGAACACCGGCTTCATCTAATGCGTTCATCCACAGTTCCCAGTCTTGCCCGCCCATCACCTTAACGGTATCAGCAATTTCTTGTTCATTTGCAGGTTCAACAACGGCTTCAATCAGCACATCTTTGTTGGTATCCAACGCAACTGATTTATACGGTTCACCGATAGGTTTTAACGCAGAACGTACCACTTCACCTGTCTCTGGCATTTTACGAACGGGTGATGCAAGTGAATAAACAACAAGGTCAATTTGGCCTAAATCTTGTTTGATTAAATCAATGACGGTTTGACGGCATTCATTCGAGAAGGCATCACCATTGATGCTTTTTGCATATAGCCCCTCTTCTTTTGCTGCTTTATCAAAACCGGCTGAGTTATACCAACCTGCAGAGCCTGTCTTACTTTCACTGCCTGGTTTTTCAAAAAAAACGCCGATAGTAGCCGCACCGCTGCCAAATGCAGCATTGATACGAGATGCTAGACCATAACCGGTGGATGCCCCAATAACTAGAACTTTTTTAGGGCCATTTTTCAGCTCGCCGCGTGATTTCACGTAGGCTATTTGCTCACGTACATTGGCTTCACAGCCTGCTGGATGAGCTGTAGTACAGATAAAACCACGAATTTTAGGTTTGATAATCATAATAATTTTTTCTTGGTAGCTAACAATCAGGTTCTAATATACCTGATATTATCCATTTACTTAAGACAGAGTGAGCATAAACATAGTGAACAGACCAGTTTATTTCTCATTTTGCCAATAATATGTCTATTTTAAGTCGTTCAAAGCTTCAAGAACACGCCTCAGTGAATCCAGTTCTCTCTCAAGCTCACTGGCTTTTCCTCTAGGATAATAATCATATCCCCTTGTTGCTCCTGAATAACTGTCATAACATTTATCACCCAGCTTATGGATTTTTTTCTTTATTTTATAAATTTTATGTTTATTACCATGAGATACAGCACTACGAAACTCTTTCTCTAATTTTATCAGTTTTTTCTCACAACTATAATAACTAGAACCCGCTTGTGACGATAAGGGTATCAACATGACAAATAATGTAAGTAATACGGCTTTTTTCATTATATTTTCTCAGTCTACTTAATAAAATATTTATCATTAGTCCATCACCTAATGATATTTTCATCTACAAGACTTTTCTTAGTTGGAAAACGATCGCAATTTATGTAAAAAATCCGGAAAATAACGCACTTTATATACCCATCAGATTAAGGAGTATTTCACTATGCCCCCAGAACAATTTCATGAACTGATTTGGGAAACTCTGCAGCAAATAAATAAAAAAGATTTTCACGTCGTTGCGGCACATTCACCGACTGAGGAAGCAATTCGTGATTTAGAGAATGTAACAGGCATTACGCTACCCGAAGATTTTTTGCGCTTTTCACAACGTACTAATGGGCTATGTGTCTTAGCTCAAGAAGACGCTTGGCCAGAAGCAAAGCTGTTTGATGTTGGCCCTGCGTGGACATTTCATCGTGGTTTAGTCATTTTAGGCATCGAAACTGAAGAACTACCTGAGTGGGCAAGTATTAAAACTGCTTATAACAGTCTAAGGGAAATTTATGAGGTTACTGATGTCTTACCATTATTAAAAATCATTGGGGACGGCAACCATTACTGGGGAATTAAACAAGATGGTAGCTATGTTGAAGTCTTCGATGGGGAAGCAACTTCTTTAGAATGTCATTTCACTGATATCTACCACGCGGAGATTGAGTCACTTATTCAAAGGCAGAAAGATATGAGCGAGCTGATTAAAAAACGCAAAAGCAAATAAATCTAAGAAGTTGCGTACTTGCTTAGAAGCCGCCTATTGCGGCTTATTTGGAATTAAACTATGAATAACCATAACTGAATAAATAATGTTTTTTTTGTCTTGTATCTTTCTGAAATGGGAGTTACTCACAATCCCGACCATAATTCGCATATCACCTTGTTCATATACTCGCTTAAATGGTGTCGTTTCATCATCTGAGATTTTATCTAAGAAAAACACGTCTCGCTTATAACGTTCAATGGTTTGTTTTGGCAAGCCATATGATTCAAACATTCTCTGGTTAATTTCATCATATTCATTAAGGATCACCATCTGGTCACGACTAGCATTTCCCTGTGCTGAAATTAACATCAATGTATTATTTTCCCGTGAAAATATTAATAGAAAGGGTTTATTATGAAATTCAGGAGAACCTACAACAGAGCATAGCGCCCCGCCTTCTTGAAACCCAGTGCACTGGGTTTCTTTTAACCGTAATTTTTTTAAATCACTTGGTTGTAGCCCCCACTGAAAACCATAAGGGGCACTCTGTTTATTTGTCATGCAACCAGAGGTTAATACAACCAAAATAGAAATCAAAATTCCCTTTATCATTGCTTGTAGCATCCTAATTAAATTATCTCATTGGATACTAACAAAAGTAGTCGATTAATCAAAAGGTAACCTTCCTTTTATCAAATAAAATAACCTCGCATAATAAAGGTAATTTACAACTTTATGCTTCTTTGTTTTTTCGTTGTTTTGCCTCAGCCATTGCAATTTCTTTCAACCAGTCAGCTAATAGCGGCTTTGTTTTCACCGTATCTAATAGCGCTCGTTCGTGTTTAGTTAACCGTACAACGACAACTTCTGTTTTCATGTTAGACATAGTCAGGTCCTCTTTTAAAGTTAGAATACTGACATAAAACACTGGCGGAACGGTCTGACTTACGGTTTTTTACACCAATTTAGTGTTAATTTACATGGCATACCCATGTGCTTTCTTTTGGTGGGTGATATATGAGTGGGAAGCGAAAAATGGCTGGGCAGTTAAAGCATCACGTAACACTAACTTTGTTAAGCCAAAATTTAGATACAAAAAAACCACCTCAAGGTGGTTAAATGTTAAACTTAAAGAGTAACCTCAATTAAGTTTAGATGGTGCCCAGGGCGGGACTTGAACCCGCACAGCCTAAAGGCCGAGGGATTTTAAATCCCTTGTGTCTACCGATTTCACCACCTGGGCCAAATTGTCTTTCTTACAACATCTAGGTAAATTACTCATTTACCCACTAATCAATATACTGTGGTAGACAATATATATTGACCAGTTATAACTTAAAATAAAACACACCATTGAGGCTTGTTTACTTCAAGATGGTGCCCAGGGCGGGACTTGAACCCGCACAACCTAAAGGCCGAGGGATTTTAAATCCCTTGTGTCTACCGATTTCACCACCTGGGCTAAATTTGGAGGCGCGTCCCGGAGTCGAACCGAGCTACACGGATTTGCAATCCGGTGCATAACCGCTTTGCTAACGCGCCTTATCCTAATTTCTTGCGAAATTTGGAGCGGGAAACGAGACTCGAACTCGCGACCCCGACCTTGGCAAGGTCGTGCTCTACCAACTGAGCTATTCCCGCTTAAAGCTTTACTTTTCAGCTTATGCTTTTCAAACTGGCTGATTTACTTATTTATTTTGGTAAACCATGTTGCCGTTCGATGCGATGCATTCTACTGATTTCACCTTTCGAGTCAATACAATTATTGAAATAATTGGATCGTTCGCTGTTTTTTCAATCATTTCGATCACGCTTCGCTCAAATCAGCCCAAGCAGCCTTTAAATATTGGAACATTGACCAAAATGTTAAGATAGCCGCGATGTACATTAATGCAATTGAAAGGTTTTCAATTAATGGCGTTGGACGCCACAATAGCCCCACTAGTGACATCATTTGTGCTGTCGTCTTAAATTTACCAATCCAAGAAACAGCCACACTGCTACGTTTACCAATTTCAGCCATCCATTCGCGTAAAGAAGAGATGATAATTTCACGAGCTATCATCGTTGCGGCAGGTAAAGTCACATACCAGACATCATAGCTTTCCGTGACTAATACTAATGCCGTAGCAACCATAACCTTATCAGCGACAGGGTCTAAAAACGCACCAAACTTGGTGGTTTGCTTCCATAGCCTTGCTAAAAAGCCATCAAACCAGTCAGTAACCGCCGCGATGACAAAAATAAGCGCGCATGCGAAAGGCCCCCAACTGACAGGGAGATAAAAAGCTAATACAAAGAATGGTATTAGGATGACGCGAAATAATGTCAGCCACGTTGGTATGTTTAATTTCATCACGCTCACTAACTTTTTGACCAAGTTGGATATTATGAATATGTTGCCCTAAGACACTCACTGTTTCAATGCATTATAGATCTTTTCTGCTAGTGCGTATGAGATCGAGGGCACTTTTGCGATTTCTTCTATACTTGCATTACGTAATGGCTGCAAGCCACCCATATATTTTAATAACATCTGTCGGCGTTTCGGCCCAACACCTTCAATCGATTCTAGTGCACTGGTATTCTTTACTTTTGCCCGTCGCTGGCGATGCCCTGTAATTGCATGATTATGTGACTCATCACGAATATGTTGGATCACATGTAATGCTGGCGAATCCGGAGGTAATACAAACCCTTCCCCTTCCGGTTTTAAAAATAATGTTTCCAGTCCTGCTTTACGGTCGGTACCTTTAGCCACCCCGATTAATAACGGGTGGTTTTTATCCCAATCCACCTCAAGTGAAGCAAAAACATCTTTGGCTTGCCCAAGTTGCCCCTTTCCGCCATCAATAAAAATGATATCCGGTACTTTACTTTCATCAATATGTTTACCATACCGACGGGTCAACACTTGATGCATTGCGGCATAATCATCCCCAGGCGTGATCCCAGTAATATTATAACGCCGATATTCTGATTTCACTGGCCCTGTTTTATCAAACACAACGCAAGAAGCGACCGTTTGCTCCCCCATGGTATGAGAGATATCAAAACATTCCATTCGGTTGATCGACGTTAAGTTAACAACTTTCCCAAGTGAATCCAGACGTTGCTGTATTGTTGAGTGTTGAGCTAACCGTGTAGAAAGCGCTATTGATGCATTCGTACGTGCTAATTTCAAATAACGCGCTCTTGCTCCACGTGGTTGGCTTTGAATATTAATTTTTCGCCCTGCTAGTTCAGACAATGATTGTGCTAATAGGTCTTTTTCTGTTAATGCAAAATCAAGCAGAATTTCACCTGGCAAGGTTCGATTTTCGCTGCCTTGTAGATAAAATTGCCCTAAAAATGTTTGGACGACCTCTTCAAGTTGAGTATCTGTTGGCACTTTAGGAAAATAGCTTCGGCTGCCAAGCACTTTACCTTGGCGGATAAAAAGAACATGAACACAAGCCAAACCCGATTCAAAAGAAACGCCGATGACATCAAGGTCATCACTATCACCAGAAACATATTGCTCTTCCGTCACTGCGCGCACTGCTTGAATTTGATCTCGAAAACGAGCAGCCTCTTCAAAACGCAATGCTTGGCTGGCTTGTTCCATTCGTTCAACTAACCCAGCTAGAACTTGTTTATCTTTGCCCGTTAAAAATAGGCGTACATAATCAACTTGTTGCTGATAATCTTCATCAGACACTAACCCTTTTACACAAGGGCCTAAGCAGCGACCAATTTGATATTGCAAACACGGCCTTGAGCGGTTTTTATAAACACTGTCCTCACATTGGCGAATAGGGAACAGTTTCTGCATTAAGGCTAATGTTTCCCTAACCGCGTAAGAACTTGGGAAGGGGCCAAAGTACTCCCCTTTCGCATGTTTAGCGCCTCGATGCATTGAAATACGCGGGTGGGCTTCTTTGCTTAAAAAAAGATAAGGATATGATTTATCGTCTCGTAACAACACGTTATAACGAGGTTGGTATAATTTAATATAGTTATGTTCAAGGAGTAATGCTTCCGTTTCAGTATGGGTCACAGTGACATCAATAGAAGCAATATGCTTAACGAGCTGCTCTGTTTTACGGCTGCCCACATTTTCACGGAAGTAGCTTGATAAGCGTTTTTTAAGATCTTTCGCTTTACCAACATAGATAACAGTGCCCCCAGTGTCATACATTCGATAAACACCCGGTTGATTCGTTACTGTTTTTAAGAACGCTTTTGACTCGAACTGTTCTGCCACTCGGATAAACCCTGTTTTGCTGTAATTAAACCATAACCAATAGCTATATGTGTTAATTCTACATCACTACCGATATTAAGTTTACTAAACATTCTATATCGATAAGTATTTACTGTTTTTGGGCTTAGAGATAGAGCCTCCGCCACGACCTTAATCGGCATACCTTTGGTGATCATCAACATGATTTCGAGTTCACGTCCCGATAATAAATCACATAAATCTTTCTGGTGACTATAATCTAACCGGTGCAGAGCAAGGTCTTGTGCTATATCTGGAGAAATAATTCGGCGCTTTACATTAACTACCCGTATCGCCTCTATCAGGTCTTCTTCTGTGACATGAACACTCAACAAACCAAAAATACCTATATCTAATGCTTTTAAAAAAAAGGCATAATTATTTCTTACATTATAAATAATTATCCCAACATCTGGTTGAGTTCGTCGAAGTGTTTGTAATGTTTTCAATGAATCATATTGTAATTTAACACTACTGATTAAAATAATATTCGCTTTTTGGTTTCGATTCCATGTAATCACTTGCTGAATAGATGGAAATGAAGCGATAGTTTTGTAACGTGAATGCCGAGAAAATATAGCTTCAAAACCGCGAATAGTAATATTATTATCATCAATGATTATAATATTAATCAATTACTCCCCCTGTGTTTATTTAGAGATAACAGTTAGAATAATAAATTAAATAGTTACAAAGTCATATATTCTTTTTCATTTATCTTATTTTAAAGTTAAAAAAACTATAACTACAAAGTATTCACCGAGTAAATAATATTAACTATTCAATAAAAAAGGCCACTTTATAACATGGCCTTTTACGCATAATATCAATACTAAACTATTTTTGCCCAACTAAACGGCAAATAGTCTCTGATACCAAATAACTTTTCTCAAAAGAACTCACAGGTAAAAATTCAAAACAGGAGTGGAAATTGAGTGCCCCTGTGAAATAGTTTGGTGTTAAGATGCCTCGAGCCGATAAAGCAGAGCCATCAGTCCCTCCACGCATAGGGATTACATTTGCTTCAACACCTTGAATTTTCAGTGCATCAAAAATCAAATCGATAGCAGTACGGTCATCCCCTAGAGAATCACTTATATTGCTATAAACATCATCAATTCTAAATTCAATTTTAGCTTTAGGGTGACGGGCTCGGATCAACTCAATACTTTGTTCAATAAAACGCTTACGCGCTTCGTAGCTATTGCGATCAAAATCACGAATAGCCATTTTGATTTTTGCGTTATCGGGGTTTGCTACTAAATCTGTCACATAGAAATACCCTTCGCGCTGTTCCGTATGTTCCGGTGTATCAAAACGATCAAAACAGCCAATAAAATCATGCGCAACACGAATAGGGTTTAATAATACATTCTTAGCTGACATAGGATGCGCAGTAATACCTTTAATTGATACCTCAATAGAGGCCGCATTAAAGGTTTCAAAAACAACTTCACCTAATGCACAACAATCAATAGTGTAAGCAAAATCTACCTGAAAACGGGATAAATCCATGATTTTCGAACCACGTAAACCGATTTCTTCATCAGGTACAAACGCGACATAAATATCCCCGCAATCAAAATCAGCATGTTGCAGTTTATTCATTAATTCCATCACAACGGTAATCGCTGCTTTGTTATCTGCACCAAGTACACTGGTTCCATCACTGAAAATAATATTTTCACCTACATAGGGTGCCGCTTCAGGATGCTCTGCCGTTTTGAACCAGATATTTTCATTGGCATTTAAACATAAGTCTTTCCCCTCATATTTTAATGTCTGTGGTTTAATCACGGGTGATAAGCCAACATCAACGGTATCTAAATGGGTGACGAAGCCGATTTTTGGCGCAGTAGGCTTATTGCCTGGTCGCATCGCATATAATATGGCGTGCTCATCAATATAAATATCTTTTAAGCCGTAACTTTCAAGTTCTTCCGCTAACAGTTTAGCTAATTCACGCTGCCCTTCTGTACTTGGTACAATAGTACTTGCTGCATCACTTTGGCTTTCAATTGCGAGGTAGCGATAAAAACGCTGCTCTAATTGTTTACCTAACTCATTCATTTTATATTCCTTAACTTTTTTATATCTACCCGACATATCAAGTATGTCGGGTATTAAGCCCGCTTATTGTGCAGGGTGCCATGTATAACCACTGTCAAAACCGATTGGGATATCGAATGCCCAGAAAAGATATAACGTACTCGTCAGAATAATTAATAACCCGATGGTAAATGGGATCATCATAGAGCACAACGTCCCTATCCCTGCATTTTTATAGTATTTCTGGCAATACATCAGTATCAAAGGATAGAAAGGGAACATCGGTGTGCTTACGTTCATCGCTGAATCACTCACACGGAACGCAGCTTGAGTTAATTCTGGCGAAATTCCTACTGCCATAAGCATTGGTACTAATACTGGCGCCATAATTGCCCATTTAGATGTCGCTGATGTGATCATGATATTTAATATCGCGGTCAACAAAATAACACCAAAAACAGTCATGCCAGAAGGCATATCTAATGTCCGCAATAATTCAGCACCTGATAGTGCTAATAATGTACCTAAATTAGAATGCTGAAATGAATATAGGAATTGAGCGGCAAAAAAAGCAAAAACAATAAATGGGATCAATGATTTAGTAATGTTTTCCATTGCCTTAACGACATCTCTTGTTGATGTAAAAGATTTCGTCATATACCCATAAACAATCCCTGGTAACGCAAAGAAAATGAATAACAATGGCACAACGATTTGCATGATCGGGGCTTTCGGGCTGGTTAAACTGCCATCAGGGCCACGTAATGGAGAAGAATCTGGCCATAACAACGCAAATAAGCCAATACCTAAAGCAATCAGAACTAACCCTGAAATACGAAAAGCACGATGTTCAACTGCGGTAATCATCCCTAATTTTTTCTCAGAGTCAGTATCAACATCGCTTGAAGTAATCGGGCAATTTTTATTTAACCAAGGCTCAACAATTTTTTCAGTAATAAACCAACAGGTGAAAATAACACCAAATGTTCCACCCAAACTAAAAAAATAGTTACATAGCACATTAACGCTATAACCGGGGGCCAACATTTGTGCGGCATCCTGCGTAAAACTCTGCATAATTGGGTCAATTATAGAAGGCGTATAACTTGCAGTAAATCCACCTGCTAACCCCGCAAAAGCTGCCGCAATACCAGCTAATGGATGACGCCCACTGGCATAGAACATCATAGCAGCAACTGGCATTAGAATGACATAAGCAGAATCAGAGGCAATGTGAGAAACAATACCCACAAAGACCACGGTTGGAGTCAACATTCTTGGGGAAATAAACGATAGCATTTTTTTCAATGCCGTATTAATAAACCCACTACTTTCTGCAATGCCAATACCTAGTGTGGCAACAATTGTTATACCAAGCGGAGGGAAATTAATGAAGTTTTTAACTGCCGCTGTAATAAATAGTATTATTTCCTCATACTGAAACATATTAACAATAGAGATTTTATCTTTTGATATTGGGTGGTAATAATTGAAATCTACAAATGAAAGTAGATAAGATAAAAACCAACATATAATAAGGGCATAAACGAACAGCATGGTAACATCTGGCATAACATTACCGATCCGTTCGACACGGTTTAAAAACCCTTTTTTCTTAGAGAGTGTATTAGTTGTCATATTTACAAGTTACTTATGTTATTAGAATTGGGACTTTATAACAGTAAATAACCTATATTCAAAAGTAAAACACTTTCGTTATTAGTTTTTATAGGATAAACCAGATAAATTCAATTTCATTAATAACATTTAAGTTTATTAGTTTTTAGCTAATTTACCGTATCTTAAATTTTATTAATTTATAGTATGACATCCAATATATATTGCTTAAGTATCCACCAGAATCATCTATAGACAAAAAAGAAATCAAATCTACTCTTTTTTGCCTATGGATAAATTAGCTTAATTAATATTACTCTCGTTTTAGTTTTTCAGTGTTTGCAATAAAAAGGGCAATGACAAGAACCAGAATTGCACCAGCATGCAATAAAGTTGTCATTGGGTCACTATGATCGACAATGATAAGGCGAATGATTGCCGTTATACCGATATAGATAAAATACCTTAGTGGGAAGTGATAACCTGACATAAAATACTTGATTATTAAGGCAATAAACTCAAAATACAGAAAATATATGACAATGCCTTCTAATAATTCATACGCTGTTGCCCCATTGGTACTTCCAAACATCAATGAAGCCATCGTAACGGTTTCTTTTGCTAAAAAGAAAACAAGCACCGCGGCTAATGCTATCAAACCAAGGTTTAATATCCACTGCAGTACCCACGCGATATTGCTAGCGTGACGCATTCCTTTCATACTGTTCATTTATTTTCCCTCAAAACAACCTGCGGATGATTTCAATAATGCAATGCCCGACGACTAATGAGCAATATTTAAACTAACTTGCCGAGGCGAGCCCATGCCCTTAATTATAAATCAAATTTAATGCACACGCATAACATACAAATTAAATTTAACAAAAGAAATAGAAAACAAAATACGAAATGAGGCTTTTTGCCCTGTTGTTTATAGCATATAGTTTAATCCATAAGCTGTGCAACTTAATCCGATACCCCTCCCATTAGTTTTATGATGTCTTGCTCTGTAAGCATAGGGGTTTTTTCAACGAAATTATAATACTTTGGCTTACTTTCAATATAAATCTGCATACTCATTTGCGCATTTTTACTTTCTTCGAATAAAGCTGCGGACACATAATAAGTGGATGGGGAAATTAAGTGATAAAAAAGATGGGTACCGCAATGTTTACAAAATGCTCTTTCTCCCCAAGACGATGAAGCGAATACCGTTATTGCCTCCTTTCCTTCGATAGTTAAATTACTTCCCCCATCAATGCTGAAACCCGGGCCCCCGTTCCATTTTTGACACATACCACAATGACAAACACTAATTTGATCAACAGACTTAGACACGCTGATTGTTACAGCACCGCATAAACATAAACCCTTATACATGTTTTATCCTCATACTGATTGAGATTGTTTTTTTCGTTATCAATACGGATTTTAGTGATTAGTTATCTTTAAAAACATCATAGATACTTATTTAACTTATATTTCAAACTGCCGTCCAGTAAATCGTTTATCATTCGTGATGCTACGCAACTGGGCACTATCTAACTCTTTAGTTTCACGTTCTGACTCAATATCAGCTTCGTTTTGAGTGATATTTAACACACTGTATTCATAAGCCGTTGTCTTATGTAATGCTAACTCCGTTAATACTGTGTTATCTGCTGCCTGAGCGAATATTGAAGTCCCCGTAAAAAAAATGATTGCAACAAATAAACGTGTTAGTAATGATTTTTTCATAATGCATCCTCCCTTTAACCACAGTTTTAGCGCAAATGCTTGTCAACGAATACAGATTTTAAGTAATTGTTCTCATGATAAGGTAAAGGGATGTCAGGTTTATTTTATTTAAATTTTATTAGCAAAAAGGGAGCAAAAGCTCCCCCTTTAAGTTAGTGAACAAAAAACTATTTAGAGTTCATCATTATTGGTTTTATTTGTCGAATTCACTTCTTTTAAAAGGTACCAGCAGAAGTACAATAACGCGAGTATCCCTAAAAATAATAAGACCCATAACGAAACTGTTATCCAATTAGAGGTATCATCGACTTGTTTGGCTACGGTTAACCTTTCAGCACCACCGAGCTCAATCACTTCATTATTAGGATATAACTGGGGATAATGCGACATTAACTCGTCAACACTATAAGCCTGCCCAACTAGTTGGTTATATGTTAATTTATCAAGCTCTGCTTGCTTATTCCCCCACACTAGCAAGTAAGGTGCAGCGCCTTGTAAATTAACGATAAGATTATACCCATCACGCTTACCGATAAGCCGCGGCGGCTGATCTTCCCAACTACCTTTAAGTGCAGATACTCTAACTTTATTAACCATTTCCCCATAAAGATTGATGCTTGGGTTACTGACTAGTTCCCCATCTATTGTTTGGTTATAAGCAACAAGATTAGCTAATGGTTTCCAAACATCCCCTTTATCTGATGAATATTCAACCTTTAATGGAATAACTCGATTTGATTGCTGTAAATGAATTTGCAATTCACCTAATGGTTGGGTCGTGGGTAATTGATATATAATATGGTCTTTTGAAACCCCATCATTTGTCATTTCAAAATTGAATATTTCTTGTCGGCGAGTTGAGTTCAGTGTGTTAGATAGCGCCTTGACCTTCACTAACTCAGGTAGCGTTACATCTGGCGCACTGACAATAACGGCCATTAGATATGGCGCGCTTAGCGCTTTAGAATTGCCATTTAACAGCTCAATATTATTACTCGCAATTGTTTCTGAATTTAATTTCAAATTCATGATAGGTTGATTAGTTGCGATATTTAACCATTTTTCTTTATCATCACTTGCAAAAACAAAGACTTTTCCTTGCCACTCTTCCTCCGTTTTTGCCCACTCCAATGTTAATTTTTGAACTGGCGTATTTTGGGCTTGGCTTTGATCTCGTGTTAATAAATAAGCATGATAAGCAGCATTATCTTTTAGTTGTATATTTGGTAATTCAATACGATCGACTTTACCTGGTACCGTCTCAACTAGCAGATGCTGCTTTTCTCTACGGATGTCCTCACGAGAATTTACATTATCCAGTTGAGTCACTAAGCGCTGAGGAGCAAATGAGACTTTATTGCTAGAAATAGACTTTTCAGCATCATAAAAAAGTACAGAAGGTATTTCATCCCCCGTACCATTAAATACCCGAACATCTTGCAATGTATTTGGATATGCTGAATTTATATAAGCACTTGTAGGAACTTCTAACCAATAAAATGGCTCTGATGTATCTGGAATATCAATTTCCATCCCTTGGTAAAAACTATAAGGCGTATTTTCTTTCGGTGTTCCAGCATTAAGGTAGCTAGAAAACAATGATGACAACAAGAAGACAGCAAATAGCCCTCCTAGCCTTTTACTTTTTATTTGTCTCATGATTGCGTCTCCTGTTCGACTTTCTCTTTTATATCCTTTGGCGGTAATGGTGAAAAATACCCAACAATTAATATCAATAATGCAACACCGATAAAGGAGATAGCGCGAGATATCCCCCCTTGTCCATGAATATCCACTAAGAATAATTTAGCGATAACACATGCGAAAATACTGGCCCCCATAAACCACCAGATACGACTTTTTTTCATCGCTGCAATAACAATGCAAAGCAATGCAGCAAGCGCCCAGCTAATGGATAAAACAGTTTGAATCAAACGAGAATCATAAAGCACCGCATAATTCCAACTTAGCCCAGCAAAATCAGCTACTGCGCGAATTAAAATACCGTTAAACCAAAATGCTGATAATAGAATAATTGAGACCAATAAACCTCGGATTATCCAATAATCTACCTCTGTAGCCTTACGTATTTTTTGCACAAAACCTTTTTGCATCAGAATAAGGGCAGCAATACTGAATAAGCCCGCCTCATCTAATGGATTAATTAATGGAATATAATTCCAGAATGTTAATTTGCCATCTTCTAAATTAGCGTAAGCAGATAATATAATTAACCCGATAGCAACAGGAAGCATCCAATACCAATACATTAACCCATTACGTTTCATTGGTGGCATTTTATTTTGCTGTAACCAATACAGGGCTAAGATAGTTAAGGTTATCGCCATCACATAAATAAAATAGCCCATCTCATGCATACCCCAAGGTAAAATAGAGACAAACCAATTTACTTGGGTCAAAATAAATACAAGGATTAACCACAAGTTAGCGCCATGGAGGGTCCATTGCATCCATTGATTACGAAGTTTATACGCATGAATAACAAACAAAATTGAGCTACCGAGTATCACCGCCCATATTAATGAGTTTTCCCCGCGCCCCATTGGGTTTTTATCATATAAGAAATCTAAACCAAGGTAATAGTAACCAGCAACCCATAAAATTGATTGGCAAAATAACAAAGGTATCCAGTTAATTCGAATAGCATATAGACGCCATAACCAGACGGAGATCACCACTAACACTAATATTATAAAGCCTTCAGACTCCCGACTCCACGATAAAATATCAGTAAATAGTGGTAACCAGCAGAGCCATGTAAGCAAACCTAAAAATAAAAAACCATAACTAAATAGGGCAAAGTTACTGTTTTCTTTGCGGCGAATATGAAATAACCCACCAGCACCAAAACAAGCTACCAATAATAATGGCACCATATAAGTACTGCTTCGGCTCCAATATACATAAGGGTAGTCCATTAGTAACGTAATCGCACTGATTACAATTAATAATGAACCAACCGTAGCCATTTTTTTCTGCCCCTGTTGTAAACCAAGCCAGAGTAGTAATAACCCTTCTAATGACCAAACAATTGATGTCCATTCAAGTGTCAATGCCAATGGGATAGCCAGTGTTACAAAACCTGCACCAATAAGAATATTTGCTAAAGCCATATTCTTACCGACCTCTTTATAGCGCTTATGTACCTGCAACCCAGCAACCAAGTACAATAAACCAATTAACAGAGAAATAAATGCAGGCAATAAACCTACATCATCCGCAATAAAGAATTGAAGGGCAATACTGATTAATGGCGGTACAAACAACAATGTATTATCAACAATTAATTGCTTATCGTGCTCAAAGCGGAGTGAAAATAATTGTGTTAACGCATTAAATACTACTAAATTAGCAATGATAAATAATTGACAGGAGATGTAATAATCAGATTGGTAATTGCTCAAACCCCATAAAATAGCGACACCATAGGTCATCACCATACCAACTAAATTCAGAGGGCGCCAAGCTTGCCATACACTAATAATTAAAATCCCAATCGACAACATTAGGTAATAAGAAAACAAAATTACATGGCTACCCCCTCCCGTCGAAAGTAAAACAGGAGCCAAATAACCACCAAGAGAAGCAAGAATAGCCAAGCTAATCGTACGTTGTAATAATGCTAAGGCAATACTCGCTGCACAAATCAACAACATAAACACAAATGCCATGCTATAAGGCAACATGGTATATAACTTAAAGGCAGCAAAAATGGTGATATATAAACAGCCTACCCCTCCACCTTGAAGGATAAGCCCAAATAATGGTTTCTTATTACGTAATCGCCAGCCAATTCCTAGTAAAACTAAACAACCTACCGCGCTAAAAATTAAGCGTATTTGGGGGGAAATAATCTCATTTTGCACACTGTAATTTAATAAATACGCGACCCCTAGGAATAATAATAGTATCCCTATTTTGGCAACTGGGTTCCCTTTTAGTAACCAACTAAAGAAATGCCCAAATATAGACTCATTATTTCCCGTCGTTTTTTGATTAAATTGACCCTGAGTAGATGTATCTACTTCCTGATCATTAAAACGATTTGGTTTAGTCGCTTTATTAAACCGATTTGGGTCCACCCCGCTACGTGCTTGAGAGCCTACAATTGCTGATTGCGTATATGCCGGCACTGGAATGGTTTGGTTTGTAGAATCAGCTGCTTTTTCAGATTGCTGATATGCAGTATCGCCGGATAAGGGTTTAAATGATGGTTCAGGCTCACTTACTGGACTAGATTGGATTGGTACGTTTGTAACTGCCTGTTCTAGCTCATCTGTTACCCCAAAAATGCCTTGTTGGTCATCAGACGAACTGGCAACATTTTTCGAAGGCGTAACATTCGATTGCTGATATTGGCCTAAACGAGTTTCTAGAGAGAAAACTTTCTGGTTTAATTCAGAAATTTGGTACTGCATACGGCCCGTTCGGCTGATTGCTATGATAGCCAATATTGGTGCTAACACAAGCAAACATACTAATACGACTCCTACTAGTATCCAAGTATCCACAAATAGGTTTCCTCAAAATAAATTTCACAATCTAAAATACAGCTAGAATAGGGTTTTGTGATCACCGCTAGTGTAGATAGCATTGATTATCTTGCCAACTCAATGTAATAAACTGTTACAAAATAACCCTTATACTACGTATTTAGTTGAAAAAATACGCTTCCTACCCTTTCAATCTCAGTTACTAATACCCCCATTGAAAGTTTTAGTAACTAAGAAAATCCTTAATCATCATTTAATGATGATTTGACATATTAAATTAACACTTACCTATTTATTTTTAGTTCCTCTAATTATAATTAGAGTTGCTCTGAATAACAAAATTAGTCTAATTATGATATTTATATCATGCTTCCATGCTTCAAATATTCATACAGAAAAACACCATCTTTAAACGATGGTAGTTATTTATTATTTTATCAATTATGATTTCCATCAATTATAAGTTTATCTATTGATAGAGGTTAAATATCTACCACTTCCAACGTGAAATGAGTTTATTTAAACCACAGTAATATGAGAGATATTCGATACCGCTTTAGTATGAACAGGCTCATAACTAATTATTGACACATCAAAATCTGACGAATAGTTTAAGGAACATATAATGCTACTCCACATTATTCTAGCCGCCCTTGGTCCTATCGTTTTAGGGTTAGCTGTTGGTTGGTTATCAGGTAAATACGGTTTTATTAAAAGAGAATATTCACAAGCATTCGCTGACTTTGTTGTCAAAATAGCCTTACCATTTGCATTATTTTTAGCCGCCGCACAAGCACCACCCTCAGTACTCTTAAATATTGATTATTTGTTAGCATTGGCCGTCGGTTTAATCGCTACATACGTTATTGGTTTCATTTTCGGTAAGTTTATCTTCCGGCACAATAAAAAAGATGCAGCAATGCAAGCGCTATCTGTTTCTTTTCCGGATATGGCTTATTGTGGACCACCAGTCTTACTAGCTACTGTCGGTTCATCAGGTTTAATTGCTATGGTGCTAGGAAACCTTATTTATACGGTGATTATTATTCCATTTACTTTGCTGATGATCAGTGGCTCGCAACAAGGGCATAGCGTGATTAAATCAATCGGTAAAGCTATTGCCCAACCTTTAGTATTCCTTCCTATTTTAGGCGCCTTGCTCGCTATTTTTGGTGTTAAGTTACCTGAAATCTTACAGAATTCAGTCAATGAACTTGGTAAAACGGCAGGAGGTGTTGCTTTATTTTTCCTTGGTTTATTGCTATCCGGTATTAAGTTAACTATTAGCAAAGAAATTATATTTAACGTTTTTATTAAAAATTTTGTTCAAGCCGCGTTGATTTTGGCAACAGGTCTTGCAGTAGGTTTACAAGATGACCTCCTAAAAGCCGCCTTTATCATTGGCGTATTACCCACCGCCACTGCGGTTCCCGCCTTAGCAATCAGTAATCAAGCTTATACTGAAACCTCCGCAGGCACCGTGTTATTAAGTACACTTGCCGCTTTAATCTCCATTATCGGTGGAATCGCTATTGTTGAAATGCTTTAAATTGAGCGGCGGGTTTATATTCACCCGCCGCCCCTCAACTTTTCCCCGTTGATTTAATCACCAATTATTTGCCAGATAGATCACAAAAAACGTATCATATCCCTAAGTACTTTTCTTTTATGCACCTGGGATATTTATAAAAATGAAAATTAGTGATGAGTTAGCTGTTGCTATTGCTTCCGTCACCGAAGTTGCCGCTGTTGCTGCCTTCGATTGGGTTGGTAAACAAGATAAAAATGCAGCCGATAAAGCCGCTGTAGAAGCCATGAGAAATCGTCTTAATGAAATTGATTTTCATGGTAAAATTGTGATTGGTGAAGGTGAAATTGATGATGCTCCGATGCTTTATATCGGCGAGCAAGTAGGTAAAAAATCAGGCACCCAAGGGCTCGATATTGCGGTTGACCCCATTGATGGCACTCGTATGGTTGCGTGTAATGAACACAATGCCATAGCCGTACTGGCTGCTGCTCCAACAGGTTCATTACTCCAAGCACCAGACATGTACATGGAAAAACTCGTCGTTGGTGCCGCTGCAAAAGGGGCTGTTCATCTCGCTAATCCCCTCGAAAAAAATTTAGAATTCCTTTCCGCTGCATTGAATAAACCCATTTCAAACTTATCAATCGCAGTATTAGATAAACCACGCCATCAGCATATCATCAAAACCATTCGTAATTTTGGTGCTAACGTGATTACCATTCCTGATGGTGATGTATTGGCATCATTGCTGGCAATACTACCCGAGCATTCAATTGATATGATGTATGGCACTGGTGGCGCACCTGAAGGCATTATTAGTGCGGCCATCGCTCGTGCATTAGGCGGTGATATGCAAGCAAGATTGGTCCCTCGTGACAAAGCAAAGGGGGATAGCGAAGAAAATAAACTACTCGCCGCTCAAGAAGCCATTCGATGCCAGCAAATGGGCATTGAGATTGGGGAAATTTTATCATTAGAGCAAATGGTAAATACAGATGATGTAATTTTTGCCGCAACGGCAATTACGCCAACAGTGTTAATGGGCGGAATTTCAACAGATGCTTATAGCCGTTTTTCAAATACCCTTTTAGTTAACGGCCGTGACCGCTCATTAAAAATCATTAATAACCGCTTATTTAATTAGCCTTTCCATGATATTAAAAAAGGGCCTTTCGGCCCTTTTTTGAATCATTATTCTGCTCGTTCCAGCGTCATACGATTTAACAATGGTGCAGTTAACACCATGACTATCGCAATAGCCCCTGTCACTAAACCAATCTTCAAGAATACATCACTGTACACCGCTAATGACTCAAGCTTACTGGTCAGCTCCCCTTCTGGCGCTGCTGCCATAGAAGCGACATAACCCGCAATAAATGCAGCCGCTGAGTTAGTTAAGAACCACGCGCCCATAATAAAGCCCATCAAACGCTGTGGAACTAACTGAGCTACCATTGCCAGCCCAAGACCAGAGATCATCAGTTCACCAATGCTTTGAAAACCATAACAGATAATCAACCATTCAACAGAAACAATCCCCGCTTCGTTTGCAAATTTGGCGCCAAGCGGTAGTACTAAGAATGCCGCAGAGCATAACACCATACCAATCGCGAATTTATGCGGCATGGGTAAGTTATCACCCATTTTATTATAAATTGCGGCTAATATTGGGCTACCAATCATAATCCATAATGGGTTTAGTGCTTGATACTGTGCAGGTTCGATAGAAAAACCAAACACTTCATGCTCTACGTTATGTAATGCAAAGAAGTTGAGTGAGGTTGGCATTTGGCTATACAAAACAAAAAAGACAATTGCTTCGAGCATCAAGATCAGAGCCACCACCATGCGCCGACGTGCAATCCCCTGAAGAGCTAGCGTTTCTTTAATAAAGATAACCAAAATACCTAAAGAAATAACCGCTAATGCTGTACGCGCTACCCCTAGGTTATGCAATAACCAAGTCGAAATTGCAATCAAGGCAATAACACCCGCGACTGTTGCAACTAACCGTGAAATAATGACCGGAGCAAAGTCAGGTTTTGACCCATGTTGGGAAACCCACTTCTTACACATATAGAAGTTAATCAGCGTAATAATAAGGCCAACAACACTGAGTGAGAATGCAACATCCCAACCATAGTGTTTTGCTAACCACGGTGTTGCAAGCATAGAAAAGAATGAACCAATATTCACAGACATATAGTACATGGTAAATGCACCATCTAACCGCGGGTCATCTTTATCATAACAGGTTGATAACAGTGATGAAGGGTTCGCTTTAAAGAGGCCGTTACCAACGGCAATAGTCGCTAAACCTACATACACCATTGAGACATCATGCCCTGAGAAGGCAACAAACGCATACCCCGCAATCAACGTTAATGTTCCAAGAACAATAACCCGTTTTGTACCAAGTATTTTATCACCTAACCAACCACCAATTGCAACAAAGCCGTAAACTAATGCCGCAAATGCAGAGAATAAAGTGATGGATTCAGTTTCTGACATACCAAGAACTTGGCTAAGATATATAGGTAGAATACCTTGTAAACCGTAGTAACCAAAACGTTCCCAGAGTTCGATGGAAAAGATGAGATAGAATGAGCGAGGTTGCTTAAACGCGTTAAGACTGACTTCCTCTTTGTTATTTGTTGTGGACACAAGTTACCTCTAGTACAACCTGTAGATATGCAAAAAAAACCACGGAACGCTCTATGCGCTCTCGCATTGTTATTACCCCAAGAATTCAACGTCGGAAAGATTCACTTTTGGTAGGAGGAGCATCATTCCTTGATCTCAAAACAAACAAAACTGTGTGCAAACTTGTTTCTGGATCTCAAGCATAAATTCAATGAGTTAAAGCACATTTGATTATTTATTCAACGTTGACTGGTAGATAACCCGCCAAGAACGCAATAATCAATTAAGCCATATACGCTATTTATGCACCAAAATTAAAGAATTAGCTAGTATTAATTACTGCATGGATAAAATCTTATCGTGATTTACTTCAATTTTTAACAAAATAGCGAAACTATCAACGCCCACTATTTAATCACTTGTATACTTAATGTTAAGAATATTATTCTGCCATGAAACTATCGCACCACCGATTATTAACATTAGTGATATGAACGAAAAGCATAATTCAAATAAATAAAAACCAAGAATATATTGAGTGCAAGAAAATGGTTCGAGGGTTTAATGAGTGGGAAAAATACGTAAAATTTTGACAAAAAAAAGCCCAGTAACAAACTGGGCACAATGCATTCTACTCAAGGATCTTTTTACTAAATCAAACTATCACTACGTAGGTGCATTATTACATTACTTCGTGTAAAGAAATGAATGATGAGGGTAAATATATGAATGTTTACGCAAGCAAACAGTATATAGATACTAGTAAGACATGCTAATTTCAGAAAAAGTTCATATTTTTTCTCTTTTTTTATTTTTTCACTTTTTAGCAATATTTAACCATTTGATTTGATAATCATAATGTACAATTTGCTTTAACCCTTGCAGGTCTGAACAAAACCAAATAAGTTACCCGCTAAACTGTGACAAAACCAACATTGAGGTCGCCTTGTGAAAAAAAAACTTCTTCCTTTAATTATCATCGGCAGCCTCTTTGCACACTTAGCTTTTGCTGAGCCTACGCCAACCCCTCTAGATGAAAAAACATTATTAGGGTTAGCAAATGAAGGGCAAGCCGAAGCCCAATTCAATTTGGCCATGTTTTATCAATCCAATAAGCAATTTGAAAATGCAATAAATTGGTACCTCTTATCAGCCCAACAGGGGTTTACAAAAGCGCAAATTAACCTTGCGCTCATGTACCAACAAGGTACTGGCATCCCAAAAGATGAAAAACAAATGCTGCACTGGATGAAGATAGCCGCTGAAAACGGCGACCCTATTGGCCAGATGAATATGGCAGAATACACCTTATATGGTATCGATAAGGCTCTTGAGAAAAACCCAGCAGAAGCAGAAAAATGGTTAAAAAAAGCGGCCGAACAGCAATTTCCAGCGGCTATGTTAACCCTTGCTTACTGGTATGAAGAAGGTAAAGCAGTAACTAAAGACCCGCAGAAAGCACAAAAAATATACCTTGAACTTGCTGAGAAAAACCATCCACAAGCCCTCTACTTGCTTGGCTATCAATCCGCAACAGGTATGTATGACAAAGTCAATTACCCACAAGCTTTCCAATATTTTACTCGCGCAGCGGAGCAAGGCTTTTCCCCTGCTCAAAATAGTTTAGGTATGCTGTACCTAACCGGGCAAGGCACCGAAAAAGATCCCCAAGCGGCAATAAAATGGCTAACTTTGGCGGCCGAGCAAGGTGAGGTTTCCGCACAATTTAATATTGCGCTTATCTATGCTCGCGGTGATGGCATTAAAACTGACCAGACTAAAGCCTGTCACTGGTTTATCAAAGCGGCGCAGCAAAATAGTGCTGATGCCCAATATGCAGCTGGGGCATGCTACCAGTATGGGATGGGGGTTGAAGCCGATGATAAAAAAGCGCTACGTTGGTATAAGCTTGCCGCCGCTAAAGGTGATGAACGAGCTGCAAAAAAAGTATTAATTTTGGAAAACCAGCGCAAATAACTTAATGAGGATGCAATTTATGTGCAGCGATAATTGGATGGGGCGAACAAACGTTTTTATAGGCATTTCGCTTTACTCTCATAATGTAATTTAATCTACATGCCCCCCATTTAACTCCCTTTTATATCATGACGTTATCGTTACCCATTGAGCCAAAGTGGTGCTATATACAAGAAGTTCTGCATTGAATATATACCCCATGCAGAACTTTTATCGATATGCGCAGATTAATACAAACATTCACATTTTTCTGCGGTAGACTCGCTGTGGTCGCCCCACTTTCCCGTATTCAATTTCAGCCTCAATTTTATTTTTTGCCAAACAATATTCCAAATAACGTCTTGCTGTTGTGCGGCTCAATTTTATTGTTTCAGCGATACTTTCAGCTGTATATTCTGCTTCTGAATCAGCAAATAGCGCTAATATTTTTTCTAATGTAATGATGTCAATCCCCGTCGGTAGCTCTTCTTTCGATTCACCACGCGCATAAGTATTAAACATATCATCAATTTTACTTTGGTTAGTTTTACTATTCGCTTGCAGAACAGATTTACGTTGAATATACCTATCTAATGTTTGCCCTAAACGCTCATAAGCGATAGGTTTCACTAAGTAGTCAAAAACCCCTAAGCGAATTGCTTCAGAGACCGTTTCCATGTCGCTTGCTGCGGTTGTGAAAACAATATCTGCGTTGTTTCTTTCTTGTATTAATTCATGAACCAAATCAATACCTTTACCATCAGGTAAATAGTTATCTAATAAAATTAGATCGGGTTTCATATATTCAATCATTTTCCTAGCTTCAGCTAGGTTCCCCGCAAGCCACACTTTGTCACATGCAGGGTACGTTTTTATATACTCGCCATGCATTTCTGCCAGAAGTAACTCATCTTCCACAATGAGGATTTTTATCTTAATCATTTTATATCTTCACTTTCGGAATAAAAATTGAGAATACTGTACCATGCGGTTGATTTTCTTCAATAATCACCGCGCCATTACAGCGCTTAACATAAGATGCAACTAAATAGAGCCCAATACCATGGCCATCTGTTGCATCTGTCTTGGTTGTCACTCCACGTTCAAACCATTTATTTTGAAGCTCTTCGGGGAAACCACAACCTTGATCCACAACTTCAATAACTATTTCCTTTCCTTCATCAGAAAGGTATAACTCGACCTGCTTATTCCCTTGGTTGCTTTTCAAACTTGCTTCAAAAGCATTATCCAATAAATTACCCAAGACAGCACAAAATTCAGTACTGTTTAATGAATCAGGTAAGTCGCGCAGTTGGCTACCCGCCGTAAACTTTAATTGTAACCCTAGC
Source organism: Providencia sp. NPDC089933 (assembly GCF_049545585.1). NCBI lineage: Bacteria > Pseudomonadati > Pseudomonadota > Gammaproteobacteria > Enterobacterales > Morganellaceae > Providencia > Providencia sp. NPDC089933. The sequence goes on along the minus strand of NZ_JBMWDT010000001.1, from coordinate 238,901 downwards.
TCTTTGGCTCGATGATACTTACCAAATAATAAGCCAGCAACTTGCTTATCAAAAAATTGCCTGCGTAACGTATCAATCAATTGTTGTTGGGACTCTGATTCACCTTTAATTAGAGCCAAAGCTTGGTCATACTCTTTCATCTGCAATAAACCACTTAATGTTGACATCCAATTAAGGTGTTCATGGCGTAGTGTGCGTAAATTTTCAACATACTGACGCACTTGTGTTAACTGAGAATTTAAGGATTCAATATCATTTTGACTACGAAAGCTGATTACAGCCCCCACAAGTTGCTCACTATCACGAATAGCTACTCGATTTGCAATCACATTTAGCCCATTAAATTCACAAATCACATCATGCCGAGTTGTCGCAATATCGGTCATAAAAAAATCAGCGGGCGATATTCTTTCTGAAACGCGCATACCCGTTAGTTGCCCTAATGGCTCACTCAACATGAGCATTTTTCTAGCATTCGAATTGATATTGATAATCTGCCCTTGGGTATTAACAGCGATGACCCCTTCAAAAACGGCATCAAATATCCCTTTTTGTACTAACACTAATTGTGTGATTTCCTCTGGCTCCATGCCCAACATTTGTTTCTGTATTAGGCGTGAGAATGCCCAAGATAAAAACAATAAAATAATCAATATACCGAGAAACGTAGCGCCAGTTTGTACAAATAGTTCACTGCGGGAGGTGTCAATTTTATTGGTTAAATAACCAATAGAAACCACCCCGATAACTTTACCCTGCTCATCAAAAATGGGCGTTTTTGCTCGTACCGCATTTCCCATCGAACCTTCACCATTGATGAAGTAACTTTCGCCCCGCTCCAATGCACCTGGTTTGTTCCATTGCATTTTGTAGCCAATTTTCTGGCTGTTTGGGTGATATAGGCGAATCGAGTTTTCATCACCAATCACCACATAATCATAATTCGAATCTTGATTGAGTTTATCTGCAATAATTTTCAGTCTTGGGATATCTTTATTTTTTACAGATTGCACCACCCCTTCAATTGAAGCGATTAGCTTCGCTTGGCTCATCGCTAGAGACCTAATATTCGCAATCAACCGGCTTTCCGCAGTATCTGTAAAATATTTACCCAACCCAAACGTCAAAAAGACAGAGACAAGTAATAGAAGAAAGAATACTCGTACTGAAAACGAAATCGAGCTTACTTTTTTCAGTGAGGAGAATGCATATTCTTTTTTCATGTTAAATCTCGTTACACTATGAAAAGTAAAAAATTTGTTAAATACAAAGATAACAATATAACGGATAACTCAGGTTAAAGCCAAAGGTATAATACACATATTAATAATTAAACACATAAAAACCAAGCAATAAAAAACATATCCAATAATTAAAAACTTTAAAACCATTAAACAAATACAAACTCATTTAAGAAACATGAAATAGGTCAAGTATATTAAATACAGCTTCTTTAATATTAATATTGAAAAGGGAAATTAAATAATTACTTATATTAAGCGCACTAAAAAATTCTAAAAATAATTATTTAATTAACTTTAACATTAGCAACATTTTAAAAACATCTCTAAATGAGATGCAGGATACTATTATGTTCGAAAACATAACGTTTAATCAGGTAAAACGTCATGAGAACAGGAAACTTGCTGAAATTACTCAGTTTTTAAAGGAAAACGATTTAGAGCTTGATTCAAGTATCGACGTTTTTATTACTATAACCCGTAATGAAAAATTAATTGCATGCGGGGGATTAGCTAAAAACGTGATTAAATGCGTTGCAATTAGCGATGATGTTCGTGGCGAAGGCCTTGCATTAAAGTTAGCAACAGAACTTGTTAATCTCGCTTATGAAAATAACACAACACATTTATTTATTTATACCAAATTTCAGAACGAAAGCCTATTTCAACAATGTGGTTTTCATACTATTGCAACTGTCCCTGATGTCATGGTGCTGATGGAAAACAGTTGCTGTTATCTAAAACGCTATATTGAAAGCTTAAAAGCACAGCGTAAAGATGGGAAAAAAATTGGCGCCATTGTGATGAATGCCAATCCATTTACCCTTGGACACCGTTATTTGATAGAACAAGCGGCAAAAGCGTGCGATTGGCTACATTTATTTGTCGTCAAAGAAGATACCTCGCGCTTTCCTTATAAAGTTAGGCTTAATTTGATTGAGGCGGGCACAAAAGGGATAGACAATCTCACTATCCATAAAGGCTCTGAATATATTATTTCTCGAGCGACTTTCCCTTGCTACTTTATAAAAGATAAAACGGTTGCCAATAACTGTTATACCGAGATCGATATTAAAATTTTTCGTCAATATATCGCCCCAGCTCTTGGGATCACCCATCGATTTGTAGGTTCTGAGCCTTTTTGCCAAGTCACTAATCAATATAACCAAGACATGCGCTTCTGGCTGGAAACGGACGCTATGAATTATCCACCTATAGAACTCATTGAATTTCCGCGAATAGTCATCAATGGCACGGCGGTTTCCGCCTCGCAAGTTAGAAGACTGCTCGCTAAAAAAGATCTTGCGGCAATTAAAGCGATTGTGCCTGAAGCGACATATCAATATTTACAAGAAATGCTCGCTAACCAAGTAACAACCACAATAAACCGCACCGAAAGTTCTGAATTAGCCATAGGTGAAATATGAAGATTAAACACGCAGCAATAGCTGGCACGCTTGAATCAAGTGATGTCATGGTTCGCATAGAACCTTTAGAAGATACTCAAGAAGTTTCAGTGCAAGTAACCAGCAGTGTCGAAAAACAATTCGGTGATGCCATCACGCAGATCGTACAAGAAATGATACAGCGGCATGAAATCCAAGGTGCACAAATCATCGTTGATGATAAAGGTGCATTGGAATGCGTACTCAGAGCACGTCTTGAAGCATTATTCGCTCGCGCTTGTGATATCGACTACCTACCTTGGGAGGAAAAATAATGACTCCACAACAAAAATCACGGACACGCAGAAGCATGCTTTTTGTTCCTGGCTCAAACGCAGCGATGCTAAGCAACTCCTTTATTTATAAAGCAGATGCGCTGATGTTTGACCTTGAAGACTCCGTTACACTGCGTGAAAAAGACACGGCTCGACGTTTAGTTTACCACGCATTACAACATCCGCTTTATCAAGATATTGAAACTATTGTTCGTATCAATGCATTGGATTCCGCATTTGGTGTCGCCGATCTTGAGGCCGTCGTTCGCGGTGGCGCCGATATTGTTCGCTTGCCAAAAACCGATACTGCGCAAGACGTTATTGATATTGAAAATGAAATTCTACGTATTGAAAAAAGTTGTGGTCGTGAGGAAGGCAGTACTGGATTACTGGCCGCCATTGAATCCCCTATGGGGATCACCCAAGCTGTTAATATTGCACATTCATCACAACGACTTATTGGCATCGCACTAGGTGCCGAGGACTATGTCCGCAATTTGCGCACCGAGCGGTCTCCTGACGGCGTTGAACTCCTCTATGCTCGGTGCGCCATTTTACAAGCCGCACGCTCAGCTGGTATCCAAGCTTTCGATACCGTTTATTCTGACGCTAATAATGAAGAAGGCTTTCTACGCGAAGCCGCTCACATTAAACAACTCGGCTTTGATGGCAAGTCATTGATAAATCCAAGACAAATTGAGTTACTTCATAACCTGTATGCACCTACTCAAAAAGAAGTCGACCATGCTCAACGTGTTGTTGAAGCAGCTGATTCAGCTGCCCTTGAAGGTAAAGGTGTTGTGTCTTTAAACGGAAAAATGGTCGATGGCCCAGTGATTGATAGAGCCCGTCTTGTATTATCACGCGCAGCATTATCAGGCATTCGGGAAGAGTGAGGCAAATAAAATGACAAATAGTACTCAGCGTCAGGCTCGCGTATCAGCCTACCTACAACCAAATATGGATGAAACTCAACAAGAATTCCAAGATATTGGCAAAATACAACAGCAGGTACAAAAACCGAGAAATCGCAAACTGTGCGATGATTTACAAGTTGCTATCCGTCGTTCTGGCCTCAAAGACGGTATGACGATTTCATTCCATCACGCATTTCGTGGTGGCGACCTTACCGTTAATATGGTGATGCAAGTGATTGCCGAAATGGGTTTTCGTAACCTTACCCTTGCTTCTAGTTCATTAAGTGCATGTCACTCCCCCTTAGTTGAACATATTCGCCACGGCGTTATTCGTAAAATTTATACCTCAGGTATTCGGGGGCCATTAGCTGAGGCTATTTCATGTGGAGAATTGGATGAGCCAGTACAAATCCATTCACATGGCGGACGAGCAAACTTAATACATAGCGGTGAGCTATCAATCGATGTAGCCTTTATTGGTGTTCCTTCTTGTGATGAGTACGGTAATGCCAATGGCTATACAGGAACTGCAAGCTGTGGTTCTTTAGGTTATGCCAAAATTGACGCAGAAACAGCTAAAAAAGTGGTCATGCTGACAGAAGAATTATTGGATTACCCACATAACCCATCCAGTATTAAACAAGATGAAGTTGACTACATTGTGAAAGTAAAACGCGTAGGCGACGCAGATAAAATTGGCGCCGATGCGACCCGTATGACATCTAACCCTCGGGAACTTCTCATTGCCCGTACCGCCGCGGATGTGATCGAAAAATCCGGTTATTTTAAAGATGGTTTTTCATTGCAAACAGGGACTGGCGGTGCATCTCTGGCAGTAACTCGTTTTCTTGAAGATAAAATGAGACGTCACAATATTACCGCAGGCTTTGCATTGGGCGGGATCACGTCAACCATTGTTGATTTACATGAGAAAGGCTTAATTCGCAAATTATTAGATGTACAAAGTTTTGATAAAGCCGCCGCAGAATCATTAGGCCGCAACCCTAATCATATTGAAATCAGTGCGAATCAATATGCTTGCTTTGATTCTAAAGGGGCCTCCGTTGATATGCTTGATGTGGTGGTACTCAGTGCGCTAGAAATCGATACTCGCTTTAATGTCAATGTATTAACCGGCTCTGACGGTGTCATTCGTGGAGCTTCAGGTGGTCATAGTGATACAGCGGTGGCCTCAAAACTCTCCATCATTGTGGCACCATTAGTTCGCGGGCGCATCCCAACCTTAGTTGATGAAGTATTAACTTGTGTTACTCCAGGCTCAAGCGTTGATATTCTCGTGACGGACCATGGTATTACAGTAAACCCAGCTCGTCCTGAATTAAAACAACAACTTGAAAGCCAAGGGATTAAAACTGTTTCAATGGACTGGTTAAGAGAACGAGCACAACTCTTAACTGGTACTCCTAATCCAATTGAATTTACCGATAAGGTCGTGGCCGTTGTTCGCTACCGCGATGGTTCGGTCATTGATATTGTTCATCAAGTGAAGGAGTAACTATGTTTTACCCACTGCCTGATACTCAAGAGCAATTTGAAATTTCCTTACCTGAACTGCTAGATAGCCGTGATGCCCGTCAGGCTCGTCAGCAACAATGGATTGGTCTCCATCAGGTAACCTTGATTTCATTTACTGTCGTTTTCCCGGGAGCGGTTAAAGATAACTCCCTTGTTAGACATGTTTTTAATCAAGGACTAAATGCGCTTAAACAAATTGCTTCACGCAGGCAGTGGGTGTTTTTATCACAACAATCATGGGCATTAAAAACAGGACCGGAATGTTTGGCTGCTGTTGATGTCGATGCAATTGAAATTAAAAAAGCGTTAATTGAAATTGAAGAGTTATCGCCAGTGGGACGGCTATGGGATTTTGACGTTTTTGATGCGAACGGACAGCAGTATTCTCGCTCACAATTAAACCTCTCTTCAAGGCGTTGTTTGGTTTGTGAGAATGAAGCTAAGGTGTGTGCTCGACATCGAACACACCCACTTGGTGAGATCCTTAACCGTATTGAGGAGTTAGCTAATGCAACACGCTAAACAGTTAAACTCTATCACTGAAGAACAAGTTCAGCATTACAGCCAATTAGCTTGGCAAGCTTTGCTCGCTGAAGTGAATTTAACCCCTAAACCGGGGTTAGTCGATAAACATAACACAGGTGCCCATAAAGATATGGCACTGACCGATTTTCACTTAAGTGCCAATGCAATTGCAAAATATTTCCCTTATTTTCTACTCGCAGGGGCTCAGCATAAAGATTTACCGATAGAAAACGTTTTAATCAATATCCGTAGTATTGGTATTAATTGTGAAACGGCCATGTTCCGTGCAACTCAAGGTGTAAATACGCATAAAGGCAGTATTTTTTCCCTAGGGTTGGTATTAACTGCAATCGGCCGTTTAATTGCCTTACAGCAACCCGTGCTGCCTCAATATATTAGTCAGTTAGTGGCAGGAATGTGTGTTGGAATTACCGATGAATTAAAAAAACCAACTGATACCCCAACGGCAGGGCACCGCCTATATCAGCAATACGGGCTAACAGGTGCTCGAGGTGAAGCGCAAAATGGTTACGCGTTAGTCACTCAACATGCACTCCCTTACTATTTACAACAACTCGCAAAAGATAAAGCAGACGATATTGCCCTACTTGATACCTTAATTTTATTAATGAGCCTGAATGATGACACTAATATTGTTAATCGTGGAGGTATTCAAGGGTTAGAGTGGGTAAAACAACGCGCTATACAATTATTACATCAAGGGATTAATACCCACAATGATTTAATTTTTGTAAAAAATTTCGATAATGAATGTATTCAACAGAATGTCAGCCCCGGCGGCAGCGCAGACTTATTAATATTGACTTGGTTTTTTTCCCGATTAGCAAATCAACATCACGGTTTAACATTACAAAAATTCAACATTATTAATATAGGAAGAAATAAGAAAAATTAAATTAATTAAGTAAATAAAAACCAATTAAATATTTATTAATAAAAAACATCCGCTTTAGAATGAATTACTAATAAAACCAATTTATTATTTTCATTCAAGATGCAGCCATATTAAAAATTGTTATTTTAACAAATTCCTAATATTAAAGTTCATTCAATTTAATATTAAATAAATTTAATATTGATTTAATCAAGGAAATTGGCTTATGCAAAAAGAAAAAATATGGAAGCTATTTATATTAATAGCGATTCCAATTATCATTGCTTTAATACCAACACCAACTGGGCTCCCACATATTGCTTGGTTATTATTTGGTCTTTATCTTGCCGCCATTGTAGGGTTAGTATTAAAACCCTATTCAGAACCCGTTATCTTATTAGCCACTATTGCAGCAAGTGCTGTCATTATTGGTATTACAGGTACTAAAGATGTCAAAGCAAGTGAAGTGCTCAGCGGTTATGCGTCTGGGACCACATGGTTAGTATTTGCTGCATTTACACTGAGTGCCGCATTTGTAATTACCGGTCTCGGGAAACGTCTCTCGTATATATTAATAGGTAAGCTAGGCGGAACAACGCTTGGGTTAGGATATGTCACTGCTATTCTGGATTTAATTATTGCTCCTGCTACCCCATCGAATACTGCACGAGCTGGGGGAATTGTTTTTCCTATCATCAATAGTGTCGCGGTTGCTTTAGGGTCAGATCCAGAAAAAAGCCCTCGTAAAGCAGGTCACTATTTACTGGTTAACGTATATATGGTGACTAAAACCACCAGCTATATGTTTTTAACTGCCATGGCACCGAATGCTTTAGCATTAGCGATGATGACCGACATCATGGGGATCCATTTAAGTTGGGGTGGATGGGCACTCGCCGCTTCAGTTCCCGGCTTAATCATGCTGATTTTAACTCCCTTAATGATTTATAAGCTTTACCCACCAGAATTAAAAAAAGTAAATAACAAAGAGATCGCGGCAAAAGGCCTTGAAGAATTAGGCCCGATGACTATGCGTGAAAAATTACTCAGCATTGTATTTATTATTGCGCTTTGTGGCTGGATTTTTTCCGACTTAATCGGCGTAAGCGCATCCAGTGTTGCTATTGCCGTCATGGCATTAACCCTGATCCTTGGTGTTGTTACTTGGGATGATGTCTTAAAAAACAAAGGCGGCTGGAACACGCTGATTTGGTACGGTGGGATCATCAGTATGTCTGGCGTACTGACTAAAGCGGGTTTCTTTAAATGGCTAGCTGATACCATGAGCCAATACCTTTCTTTCGGCGACCAAGCCATGCTTGCCTTCTTCGTCATCATGTTTATCAGTGTCGCGATACGTTACTTATTTGCCTCTGGTGGTGCATATGTCGCCGCGATGGTTCCAGTATTCGCGACAGTCGGTATGGTAGCTGGTGCACCTCCAATGCTACTGGCTCTAGGCTTACTTTTCTCTAATGCCTACGGTGGTAGTGTAACTCACTATGGTGGTGCGGCTGCGCCTATCGTATTCGGGGCGGGTTATAACGATATTCGCTCTTGGTGGATTATTGGTGGCCTTGTCGCATTCATTAGCTTACTTGTTCATATGACTATCGGTTTAGGTTGGTGGGAAATTTTAATTAACACTGGGTTAATTTAATCCTCACTCCTTTATATAACGGTATGGGCACAATGATTATTGTGCCCAATTTAACTAAACATTATTTCTCACGCTTCTATGGTTATTTGCAGCCTTTAAGCTATCGCGTAAATATTTATCGGCTTCCCCTAAATAGTTCTCGTTGTGGCTAGGCGGCAAATGAAGGCATCCCAAGGAGCATACAAAGGTATGTGACTTGGGTAACTGAGTGTAGCCAACACCGCCACAGCGGGAAATATAACGGGTAAACAGATGAAAAAGATCCCTTGCACATTAATGCGTGGCGGCACCTCGAAAGGTGTATTCCTACTCGCAGATTCTCTTCCCAACGATATTCAACAGCGCGATAAACTCATTCTTGCATTGATGGGTTCTGGTCATGCTTTACAAATTGATGGCATTGGAGGTGGTAGCCCACAAACCAGTAAAGTCGCCATTATTGGCCCCTCTTCTCACCCTGACGCTGATATAGACTATTTATTTGCACAAGTTTCTATTATGGAAGCGATTGTCGATACAGCGCCGAACTGCGGTAATATCCTGTGTGCGGTTGGCCCTTTTGCCATTGAAAAAGGCTTAGTCCCTATTCATCATGACACGACCACGGTAAGAATTCGTAATGTGAATACCAATACCTTTATTAATTCAACAGTACAAACACCTAATGGCGAAGTGAATTACCTTGGTGAAACCTCAATTGCTGGTGTACCTGGGTATGCAGCACCTGTTGCGCTAACATTTTTAAATGCCTGCGGTACTAAAACTGGGAAACTTCTGCCAACTGGGCACTCAATTGATACCTTTGACGGTGTTGAGGTGAGTTGCATCGATATGGCAACGCCTGTGGTACTCATTGATGCCCCTCAGATGAATAAAACCGGTTATGAGACGGCTGAACAATTAGAAACAGATAGCGAATTTATGCAGAAATTGGAAGCTATTCGCATTAAAGCGGGGGCAGCAATGGGTTTAGGTGATGTGAGCAAAAAAGTGATCCCCAAACCTATTTTGGTCTCTCCTGCTATCCATGGTGGTACCATCAACGTACGCTATTTTATGCCTCATAAATGTCATGGTGCCCTTGCTGTAACCGGCGCTATTGCTATTGCCACCAGTACCCTTTTACCTGACAGTATCGTGAAACAATATATTGATTCTGTGGATATGAAAAATATCGCTATTGAGCATCTCAGTGGAATGTTTGAAGTCTCATTAACTCCAAAAAGTGACTTTCCTGAGGGGCTACAGGCATCAATTATCCGTACAGCAAGGAAGTTATTTGAAGGTGATGCGTTTATTCCATAATACAAAATGAGAACCTGCCTCTTACCTAGAGGCAGGTAAACCATGCTATATCTCCCCGAACAACTCAACAAACTCACTATTAATATAATAAGAAACTTGGTGCGCTTCATCGGGAGTGGGTAATTCCAACTTGCCTGCCATTCTTTCCATAATATTATCTGGAACAGCATATTGCCGTTGTTGATTTTGTTGCCGCCATTGCTTGAATGGCACTTCCAAATAAACTAAATGAACTTTTGCTTGATAACGTTCAAATAGGCTGATCATACTGGCTCGCAAAGAAGCGCTTAACGAAGTCGCATTCCAAATAAAATCCGTTTTAGTGCGCAGTAAACCTTTAGCTTGCTCTTTCGCTTGTTGAGCCACCCACCCTTGTGCATTTTTATCTGCAGGGTTAATTTTATGTTCTCGACGAATATCATCGAGGCAAATTATTTGAGTTTGTGGATAAAACTGTTTTACAAAGTGATCCTTCCCCATACCGGGTAAACCGCATAACATAATCACTTCGCTACCAAACTCCTCAAAAGGGAGGTAATCTGCCGTGCCCTTCTGGTAATGAAAATATTGGAAACGGCCCGCTAAAGAGGCAAATGATTTAGGCTTATCCCAACAATCTTGCTCACGACAAAATAATTCAAACAGCTCAATTCTAGCGAGTAAATCAGCTTTATCTTCACAAGTTCGGCCTATTGCATCCGCTTTCGCCAACATACACAACAACGGCATTTCGACACGTAAAGAGGCGGCAAATAAAGTACGCTCAGGGTCTGGTTTTTCCATTATCCATAACGGTAAGCCGTGAAAACGCACTAATGCAGCAATATGTTCACGAATGGCAAAAGGTGTTTCTATTTGACGAAATAATATATTCCGTACAGATAACTCACCTTTTTTAGCGTGCCCCGGTGAATGAATTCGCCCCTCTTCATCTTCACGTGTGGTACTGCGCTTTTCTACGTCATGCAATAATGCCGCAGTCCAAACCACCTGCTGCTTAAACGGTGATAGTTGCTGATATTCAGGCAAACTTTCAAGCGCGGCTAACACCATTTGGGTATGAATAGCCACATTACCCTCTGCATGGTGCAAGCTATCTTGTGGTACATTTTGCATGTCGCGGATAAAATCAAATTGAGCTTCAAGCTGCGACCAATCGCGGTTTTTTGTCAATTGCCAGCTCATCATTGCCCTCCTTGATATTCAAAAGCCAGTTTGGCTCTTTGCCAATTACGCTTCCAGTGGATATCTGTTTTGACATGATTTTTACGCACATATTTAAATACATGCGACATAAAATCATCTACTGGGAAGGCTTGGCTATCACGGCTAACAATACCTTCCATGCTACATGCTTTGCCTGTATGTGTATCATAGGCAATAAATTGGCTATCTTGGGATGCGGCTTCTATTAATCCACGGGTATATTCTTGCTCAGACATATTCTTATTCAATGATAAATCCAACTGAGGCACCGTAGGGAAATCAAATAATGCTGCATAAAATTGCACTTCTTCCCAACTAAGCCAATAACCCCCTTGCCTAACGGCAAACAGATAAAAATAGTCTTCAATATGTTGATACTCAATGGAATGCACAGCATAAAGATTTTCACCGAATAGTTCGATATCACCTAAATCATCTTTAATTAACTGCCAACGCTGACGTATCTGTTGGCTCCATGCAGATTGTGTTGGCGCGCCATGAGAGCGTGCAAACACACCATAGCGATTTAAACAATTGTTTTCGCCATCGAGTTTTTCTGTGTGAATTAATTGCCCAATATTTTGGATGTGCGACCACCAATCGCTATTGATGCGATCGTCACTAGTCGTACCGGGTGAGAACGGATAATGATACGTTCTACCATACTTTCTTGATTGCATATTCATCATGCTTTCTCTAAAGAATAGAAATCACAACAAATCTTTTGCAAGATTTGCTTCTTTTATTGTTGAGAAATCAAGTGTTGGTATTACATATCTAGTCCGAGTGTCGGCCTCATATTGATGCTGCCTAGCGTTTTCTCTAGGCCTGTTTGTGTTATATTCAGTGAGATCCTAACTTAACTGTCAAGGAAAAAACTATCAATTTATTCCTAAACTCATGAAAAACGCAGTTATTCGATAACAATTCGGCTTTCATCAATAGGGTATTTCACTACGACTTTATTGCAGTACAAACAATTATCTTGCAAAGTGACTGGCTCTTGCCCTTTAGTCGTCACTTTTTGCCAAATTTCATTATGGCGATAAATCACCCCTTTTTCACGGGTAAATTTATGGTTTTTCTCATAAATATGGTATTTCGCCTCTCGCGGATCACTGCATAACAACTCCCCTTCAAGTTGGTGCTCAGCAATATTAAAAACCAATTGAAATGCACTTTGAGTTGGGTTGTAAAAGACAAGGTCGATGTAATTATAAAAAATGGCAGCGCCTGAGCCAAACGGCAATACTCTGCCCTCATCAGGAAAAGGGTCAAAACTATGATTAGCACGCTCAACCACCTGTAATGGTGAGTGCAAAATCATCCAGTGTATTAGGTTGCTGAGCTGGCAAATTCCACCACCAATACCACTACGAGCTTCGCCAAATGATAATTCCATCCCCTCAAGAAACCCCCTACGCGCTGTGGGCTTTCCCACTAATCGACAAAAGGAAAAATACTCCCCAGGGTATATCGTAATACCATTCATGGCTTTAATGGCTATGCGCAAGTTAGTCACTTTGTTGTACTGCAAACGTAAATCCGACTCACCTAATTTGCGGATTAATTTGGATGTGTGCTTATTGTAGCGATATTCAAGACGTTCAGAAGATTTCGCTTTCGCATAATATTGAGAGGAAAATGCCCAATGCAGTCTTCGAGCTAGACGTTTTTGAGTCACACGCAGCCAATAGAGGATAGGATGATAAGAAGAAAGTGGCCGACGCATAACAAAACCTTATTGATAATAATTAACCAATAAATCATGTCATAACCGTAAATTTTACGACATAGTAACTATCTGATAATTCGCAATATAGCTATTCAATCACCTTGGTACCTGTACCGACTACAGATTACAAACCAAAAAATAAACTGGATGTATTCTAATCTGATGCTATTGCAACTAGGCGACAAAAAGTAACCCCTAGAACATACCAATGTATGACTAGGGGTTACTTTTAAAGCCAACAACACTGCGGCGCGAAAGCCAATTAGTAGAGACCGAGTACCGCACCAGCGCCAAGTAAAAATAGACTAAATAGCCAAATCCACCCAAATGAATAACGCAGGTGACGCCCCATATCAATCCCCGCTAGCCCCATGGCTAACCAAGCTGCCGGTGAAAATGGGCTAACAAAAGTCCCTGCATTATTACCAATAGCCATAGAGTAAACAACAGCAGATGGGTCTACCCCTACAGTGGCTGCAATTTGTTGAATTATCGGTAATAAAGCAAAATAATAAGCATCTGTACTGGTGAATATATCCATCGGCACACCCAAAATACCAACAAAGATATGCACTTTTGATACCCATTCCATTGGTAAAATAGCAGTTAAATCTTTTGCTATCGACTCAAGCATTCCCCCTTCAGATAAAATCCCCAAAAATGCTCCAGCTGCAAGTATAATCGCGACCATACCGAGTGCTTGTGGCGCATGAGCAGATAAGACCTTCATTTGGTCTCTAGGGTTAGGGAAGTTCACCATCAGTGCGATTGATAGTGCTATCATAAATACATATGGAGCTGATAATAAACCAAATGCCAGACACACCACCGATGCAACAATTAAACCACCATTAATTAATGGCTTTTTAGGCTTTTGGATAGTTTCATTGATTTCGCCAATTTCTTCACTCGCAGGTAATAATGAATCCATCTCATACGGCGTCGTCCCTTTCAACCGTGCGGAAGCTATGCGGCGTTTCTCGCGCAAACCCATAATAATAGCGAATACCACAGCGCCACCCATACCAATTAATTGAACAGGTATAAGTTGCTGCCATAAAGTTGATGCGTCAATTCCAGTGACTGCAGAGGCGCGCCCTAAAGGCCCTCCCCAAGGCACCATATTCATCACCCCCATGCTTGCACACATCAGTAATAACATTAAATATGGGCTCATACCTAGCTGTCGATATAAAGGTAATAATGCAGGGATAATAATTAAAAATGTTGCTGCTCCTGAGCCATCTAAATGGACAATACCCGCGATTAGGGTAGTCATAATACAAACAACAACAATATTTCCACGAGTCATTTTGACCATTATCCGAATTAATGGGTCAAAAATATGGAGATCTTTCATCAAGCTAAAAAACAAGATGGCAAATAAAAACATTGCAGCGACTTTCGAGACTTTATTAATCCCACTCTCGAAGAAAACTGAAATTTCCGCTACAGAATATCCTGCAAATAATGCACCAATAAATGGTATACAGGACATTGCGATAATAGGGCTCACTTTTCCCATCATGAGCAATGTCACGATAGATACAATGATTAAAATACCAATAATTGTTAACACATCGACTTCCTTCTTAGAATTATATTTTTCAGGTGAAATAAGCTTTAATTAACTAGCCTAATTATTTAATGCTATTTTACGACTATGCAAATTGCGTAATTAAATTGTCTATTTGATTCAATATCAGTATGTTGCTTATATAAACCATTAGAGACAAGTGCAAGGCTATTTTTATATTTTTGCTGCGATAACAACTTGTTCACACTAATTAAAATCACTATTTAAAATAAAAAACCAGTGTATTTTTCTATTACAACCATTAAAACCATAAGGTGAAATTAAAACCATTATATATTGGTGATTATTTATTTAATTTATAAGTGACAGAATTATAAATACCAAGATAATATATTTACTCTACTATTTTATTTTTTATGCTATTTTTTTAAGTATTTCAGCTATTTTTTAGCCACCAACACAGGGATTTATACTTTTTTTTATGTTTTTCAAAGATCCAAAAAACTACTTGCTTTTTAGTTTCAACTTTATGTAAAGGTAAGGTTGATTTGCAATATCACACCATCTCACAAAAAGACCAAAATAAACTAGGTATAATATAAGAATAACTAAAGTTATCTAAAAAGGAATGTTCCTATGAGTCATCTTTTTTCATCCGCATCAATAGGCCAAGTTTCACTAGAAAATAGAATTATCGTTCCACCTATGTGTCAATATTCAGCAGACAATGGGATGCCAACGCCGTGGCACAAGGCGCATTATATGAACCTCGCTTTGTCTGGTGCTTCATTAGTCATTATGGAAGCTAGTGCAGTTACGCCCGAAGGACGTATTACACACAAGGATTTAGGGCTGTGGAATGATGAACAAATGGCCGCCATGCAGCAAATGCTGGTAGATATTAGGCAATATTCGAATGCACGTTTAGGAGTGCAAATAGCCCATGCAGGTAGAAAAGCCTCTACTGATTTACCTTGGTTTGGTGGAAAAAGCCTTCAAGCAACTGACCCTCATGGGTGGCAAACCGTTGCACCATCCGCGCTTGCTTTTGGTGATAACTACCTACCACGTGAGTTAACTATTGAACAAATTATTGAAATCAAAAAACAATTTATTGATGCAGCAAAACGAGCAGAACAAGCTGGATTTGACGTCATTGAAATTCACGCAGCTCATGGGTATTTATTGCATGAATTCCTATCCCCAGTTTCAAATCAACGCCAAGATGAATATGGGGGGAGCTTCGAGAACCGAAGTCGCTTATTAGTGAATATTTTTCATGAAATTAGAGAAACAATTAGCCCAAATATTGCAGTTGGCGTACGGATTTCCGCAACTGACTGGCTTGAACACGGATGGAGCGTTCCCGAATCTATCGAGCTTACTGAAATATTAGAAGATTTAGGTTGTGACTATATCCATGTCTCCTCAGGTGGCCTATCTGCGGAACAACAAATTCCTTTAAGCCCTAATTACCAAGTTCCATTGGCTCAAGCAATTAATGAACATACTATGATGCCTGTTATTGCTGTTGGCCTTATTACAGAGCCATTACAAGCAGAGGCTATTCTGGCGACTCATCAAGCGGATTTTGTCGCTATTGGGCGGGGGATTTTATTTGAGCCACGCTGGCCATGGAGAGCTGCTTGTGAATTAAATCAGCAAGTTAATGTTGCACCACAATATTTACGTTGTGCACCACATCAGTTTAAAAATTTATTTAAATAGAAATAAAAAACCCGCAGCACTTATACGATGAATAGCCATCAAACTGCGGGTTTAAAGCGACTAACGTGCGTTTTGCGAACACTGCTGAACAAATTCGATCATGGATTTTTGGAATTCAGGTTCTGCATCACCTGACTTAGCCAATTCACCATCAATACGTTTAAATTCAGCTAAGCCATATTTCTCAATTGTTTTGTCATAGGCACATCCGCATATCGCTGAAACAGCATTTGCTGTTTCGCCCTGTGGATTCCCTGACCCTGCAACACAAGTATTCACAAAGTTAGTTTTATATTCAGCAATTTCTGCCTTTTCATCAGAACATGCAGATAACACAGCTACTGCCCCAACCATACCCAATATTAATGCTAATTTTTTCATCTTATGCCCATTTTCTCATTAAGCGCTTGACCCAAGAAGACAACAATAAACAAATTATCGTCTTAGTACTTCGCTATTTTGGATAGATAATTTATATTTACAACACCATTAATCTTAATATACAAAATAAGAACTTCTAATTTAGATAAATATTCCTATCTATGATTGTTACTATTAATCATAGACGTTTTCCTATAAAAGATCTGCAATCATTAAGTTATTTTTATAATTTAATTTCACTTAGGTAGCGAATTTGAACAACGCCAACGATAATAAAATAAAGCACATAAAATCAATATACAACCCACGATTTGAATCAAAGGCATCCGTTCGTGATACCAAATAGCCGCAACAAATACTGTCATAACAGGCTCTAGGATCATAATAATTGCAGCGTTTGCAGCTGTTGTGTTTTTCTGGCCAATAAGCTGTAAAATAAACCGTAAACTCGTCGCTATCACCACACTTGCAATAAACCACATCATCGTCGGTGCAGTAATACTGGCAGGCCACTCTTCCAAAAAGATGGATAGCACCAAGCCTACAGTACCTGTGCAAGCTAATTGTATTGTCGTTAAAGGTAAAAGCGGCACGGTTCTGGTATATAAGCTGGTATAACAAAAATAAATAGCTTGGACGATAGCAGCACAAAGAAACCATAGTTGGCTCGCCTTAAATTCAAGTTGTGCCTTAAATAAAGTTAAGCACGCCAAACCCACTACAGCAACAGGAAGGGCTTGCCAAAAATAACGCACTGGCTTATTTTTTAAAATGACCCACGCAACTAAAGGAACAAATAGCATGGCTAGGCTCATAATGAATGCCCCTTCCCCTATCGAATCCGTTGTTGCCACTGCGTAGATCCATAACACCATATTCAATGCCATCCAACCGCCTGTCATTAATATTTTTGGCAGTTGTTGAAGAGTTACTTTATTTTTCTTTCCGCGACAAAATGGCAGTAAAATTATGGCGGCTAATAAGAAGCGGCTGCCGAGAAAGGCGAATATAGGCATTCCCTG
Organism: Providencia sp. NPDC089933; assembly: GCF_049545585.1. NCBI lineage: Bacteria > Pseudomonadati > Pseudomonadota > Gammaproteobacteria > Enterobacterales > Morganellaceae > Providencia > Providencia sp. NPDC089933. Next base: position 221,493 of record NZ_JBMWDT010000001.1, on the reverse strand, counting down.
TACAGCTTCGCGAGAAAAAACCCACCCCCAAGCTGCAATTATCGTGGTCAGCACTAAGAAAAATTCTGCCTTTCTTTGCGAATACATGTGTTCCTCTAAATAAATTCACCCTCAAGCACTTACATCATACTGGCTTTTGTAGGCAAACCAATCATATTTATTCGCTTTGTTAATTCATTTTCCAAATAAAAAAATACTTATCCAAAAAGCATAAATATGACCTTAGATGAGTAACCATTTCCTCTTAATGAAGCTAATTTAGCGCTTAAACTTCCTTTTCCCTTATTTATTTAACTGAAACCGAGTTTTATCGTAAAAAAGGAGGAAGTTTGTATAAAACCCCATCAATTTTTCTGACTTTACATATCTGAAATAATCACAGCAGACAAAATAAGCCACATATCATTACCTTAATAAAAGGCAAGTAATCATGATGATGCAAAAAAATGCCGACACTGCCACTGATATAGTTAATAACGTTAAAAATGCCATTAATACTCGCAAATATGCACATGCTGATGAAATAAGCTTATTATGGCAACATGCAATGAAATCCCCCCATATGATCAGTTGGGGGCATGTGATGTTAATTGCGCTAATCGTCGCGGCTATCATTACTGTGATTAGCACATTATTTTTTTAAGTTAAAAACACCAATAAAAAATCGGGCTGTTCGCCCGATTTTTTATTCTAACTAGATAAATTTTTCACTATTACCAGTAACCTAAGAATTTCCACCAAATGCTACCGATAAAGAACCAAACGGCTAAATTTACAACACTCATGACAAAACCCGTTTTCCACCATTCGCCTAACGTCGCATAACCCGAACCAAAAATAATCGGCGCTGTCCCTGTACCATAATGCGTTAATGACATCATTAGTGAAGATGAGAAAGCTAACGTTAAAGCTAATAACATTGGCGGGGCACCAAGTGCTAAACCTGCGGAGAAAAATGCCGCATACATTGCTGTAATGTGCGCTGTGGTACTTGCAAAGAAGTAATGCGAATAAACATAAATTAAAACAAGGATTAGCATCCCCCACACCCAGCTTATTCCCATACTGTCAATCGTGCTACCAACAGTCACTGACATCCATTTAATTAAGCCTAGTTTGCCTAAGAAGGTCGCCATCATAACCAAAGCAGAGAACCATACTACCGTATCCCAAGCCCCTTTATTTTTCAGCACATCATCCCAATTAATAACCCCTGTTGCTAATAAAATACTCAAACCAATAAAAGCAGCAGTGGTAGCATTAACACTATAGGCTGGACCAAAAACCATGGCGGGCACACCAGCCCACATCAATAATAGCAGCCCGAAAACAGCAAGGGTTATTTTTTCGGGTAATGAAACCGCACCCAACTGTTTCAAACGCTCTTTAGCAAAATTCGGGGCATCAGGTGTTGAGGTAATTTCTGGTTTATACATAAAATAGATCACCAAAGGCATTAAGATTAATGACACAATGGCAGGTACAAATGCAGCTATTGCCCACATACCCCAAGTCAATTCATTACTTTGACTAGTTTCACTAATGATCAAACTTACTATCAATGGGTTTGGTGCAGTGGCAGTAATAAACATCGCAGAGGTAATGGGGTTAATATTGTAATTAACCAGCGATAAATAACGCCCTATTTTACTTGAGGTCCCATCTTCAGCTTTTGACCCAAAGCTATCCGAAATAGAACGCATAATGGGGTGAATAATCCCCCCGCCCCGAGCGGTATTACTTGGCGTTACTGGTGCAAGAATGGTTTCTGCAATTGCTAATGAATAAGCTATACCGAGTGTTTTTTTACCGAATAGGGAAATCACATAATAACCTATCCGAGCCCCAAGACCTGTCTTATTTAGGCTCATGGAAACCATAATAGAAATACCAATCAACCAAATTAAGTCATTGGAAAAACCACTTAATGCGTCAGCAATAGCGCCTTTGGTTGATTCTGGATTAGTGACTCCGGTTACAGCAACTAAAGAAATAGCCACAATAGAAACACCACCAATAGGTAATGCTTTACCTATAATGGCGGCAATTGTGCCAACAAATAATGCTAAAAGGTGCCAAGCATTTGGATTAACCCCTTCAGGTACAGGGATCAAGAACCAAATTATTAGCGTAATGGCAACTGCGATTAAGGTCGGTACAGGCTTTAAAGGTGTTAACTTATTCATAAGGTTATCCATGTACGTATAAAGATGGAAATACAGATTAATTTCAGTTATATATTCTGATTTTTATCATTATGTTAACAATACAGCTCAAAAACTTTGATCATTATCAGTGAGTAGCTTGGTTTTATTAAAAATAGCCAGACTATTTTGTAACAATAAGTAATATATAATTATAAGGTTATATTGACTCATTTTTAAAAAAAATAGAGGACCACACTCTTATTTTAAAGAGTGAACCTATACAGCGAATTAATAATTCTCACATTTGATGATGTCAATACAGTTAACTATTCATTGTAATCAGTAAATTATTTCGATATTACCTAATATACTAAAATTTCAATTTTATTTATGTTTTTTCCTCTATTTTTGCAGGCTGAATCGAATTAATAAAATAAAAATAGTAAATAGTGTTATTTTTTTTGAGTGGATAAAAATACCACACCACGCACAATTGATTAAAAAAAAACCAAAATGAACAGTAATAATACTTACACAGCTTAAAAACAAACCAGATAACCGAATTAAACCAATATGACTCTCTTTATTAAAAGTATTGTTACCTAACCTAATAATTCCAATTAGAAATAACTATAAATATTATGCCTTGTTTCCATACACAGTGTGAATATTTAATCTAACATTAATAGTAGTTTCATTTCTAAATATGACTGATAAGGAAATTAAATGTCTACCATGAACACTTATACCACTAGTAATCATCAACCTTGCATTGTGCTATGTACAACGAATAGCCATGAAAGTGCAATTAAAATTGCACAACATATTTTAGCGAATCGCCTTGCAGCCTGTGTTTCACTATTACCAGAAGTGGTATCTATATATCTTTGGCAAGGTAACATTACACAAGATAAAGAAATTTTGCTTTTGATTAAGACAACACACGATAATCAGCTCAGTTTATTTAATGCAATAAAAGAAATTCACCCATACGAAACACCAGAACTTATTCGTCTTGACCCAAGCCAAGTCGAAGATAATTATTTACAATGGTTAATTAATTCCGTTAAAAAATAGCTATCTACATGAATTAATAAACATTATTTTACAGCTCAGCGCTTATTTATTTTTTTACAAAATTATTTTACTGGTCGGGTATGGTTTATACATAATTAGTGGTATACCAATAGGCTCGCTTTATATTTATTTTCCCTCCTTAATGTTTGGAGGGTTTTTTTTACCTAAAATTCCAGAACACTTTTCTATACGCCTTAAACTCACCACCAAACCCAAAAACCCAACATAAGCTAAATTTAACATATTTTAATTCATTGTTTATATTTCACGCAAATACCAGTTGATCATTTACATGATTACATTATATTAAATTATATAATATAAATAACATAAATATAGTGAGGAAAAAATGTCAGACTTCAAACAAATAACAACTCATATCAGCCAAAATTTGCCTGAACTCGCTAAGCATATTCCTGATGTGATGAAAAATTTTTCTAACCTAGTTAGTTCAGGTAGCCAAGATGGTGCATTAGATAAAAAAACAAAGGAATTGATTGCTATCGGTATTGCTGTGGCAAATCGTTGTGATGGCTGTATTGGTTTTCACACCAAAATACTGGTTGATTTAGGTGTTACCGAACAAGAGTTAGCAGAAGCACTCGGTGTGGCCATTTTTATGGGGGGTGGGCCTTCTGCAATGTACGCAGCAGAGACCATGAGTGCATACAAGCAATTTACAAGTAAATAAATATATAATGTTGTCTCTGAACCTACTGGCTCAGAGACAACTAAATTGATTGCAATTTAAAAAGTCGCTTCTAACCCAAGCCTGAAGGTTCTTCCTGGAATCGGCATATAAATAACGGTTCCTGGGTCAAATGCATAACGATTCGTCAAGTTATCAATATTAAAATTCACATGGATATTTTTCTGAATAGAGTATTTACCTAACAAATCAAATGTTGTCGTGGAATACAGCTTGGTAACAGGTGCTGCAGCTGTTCCAGCTAGCCATTCTTGTGGGTAATCTTTCCCTGAGTTATAACGTACACGTAAACCTGTTTGTAATTTTTGATCAAACATTTTTATTCCAACAATTCCGGTGACAACTTTCTTGGGTGGAATACGTGAAGGTGATAACCCCCATGCAAAACCAACCGAATTACAAGCAGATGGTAAACTCCCTAGCGCCATTTCATCCCGAGAGCAAAGTTCTGCATTGTTATAAAAAGTGGCATCAACGGAACCAAATGCATAATTTGAATTGTATTTTAATTCAACCTCATAACCTGAAAGCTTAAACCTGTCATAGTTTTTGGTTATGACGTAAGGTGATGACCAATCCTCCAATTTAGGGTTCACACCTTGTGAAAGATAGTCTTTGATATCATTATTAAAATACGCCACCCGCAACTCGGCAACATCTTCATCGGCAATCAAGTTATTTTTTTCAAGGTTCATGCCAACCTCAAACGACTTGGCATGCTCAGGTTTTAGTGGGGAGTTAGGGCTATAAGAGTAAGTCTGACCGGATGCCGTTGTTTCAAATAAACTAGGTTCTCTATAACTATCTGAATATTTAGTATAAATATCCAATTCATTCGTCATATGAAAACGCAATTCACCGAATAAATCATTCTTTGGCCCGTAATGAAGGCTTTTCCCTTGAACATGGTCATCAACATCAAACGAGTGGATGCGCCAACCCGCCAGCGCCGTGACCCAATCACCTTGGTACTCAACGTTAGTAAATGCGGATGTATTAATACCTTTCGCATTACGTGTTACCGGCGTCAGTTCGTCCCCCTCTAGTGTTCCGTCGGGTGTCCATATCGGCTGATAAGTCTTACTAAGTGGCTTTGATTTCTGCTGCATATATTCCACACCATATGTAATCCCGATGGGATACGCGGCAAGCTCGGAAGTATTTTCTAAATTAAATCCAAGCCGCTCATCGGTATAACGGTGTTTATATTGATCACCATAATGAGCATTTACATTATCCGATGTACCATTACGTTGCCTAAACTTACCTTTCGTCCACCATACTCCTAAATTCATATCAACCCATAAAGAATCAGGTTTATACGAGTAGTTTAATGACGCGGTATCTATATTTGCGGTTCCTAACGACCACTGTGGCATTTTATTATCATACTGATACCAATAAGCAGCTAAAACTTCGCCAGCTTGCTGTTCGTGGCGACGATAATTTAATTCAATACTAGAATATGGGTTAAGATAAATATTCGTCTTTAATAATGTTGACTGACTTTCATAACTCGTATTAACCACTTCTTGCCCGGGTTTTATCGGTGCATCTGTGGATGAATATTTATGATAACCATTTTTCCCTGCAAAAAAATTGCCTTGTTTTCTGTCACTATGCGCAATTAACACGTCAAACTTATCATTTCTATAGGCAATACCAGTGGTTATGGAACCATTATTAAAATGACTATTTTTAACCCAATTAGATAACCGATACTCTGACTCCCGCCCTTCCTCTGATGCTATAGAAGGCCGTCGGTTATTGTTATAAATATTTCCTTTAAATAAAAACCCGAATTGCTCTCCTTGGGGGATAATACTATTAGCAGATAACGTTTTTAATTTAACTGTTCCACCGATAGCACCGCCGGAGAATTTACTCATCGATGCTCCTTTTTCGATCTCTATGGTATCAACCAAATCCATATCAATATAGGTTCTATCGGTGCTACCTTGATAACCTCGCCATGTATTCGTCGATTGCAAACTACCATCGATAATAATAGGCACTCGGCCATTACCTTGTAGACCTCGAATACCAATATCTAAAGCACCTGCTTCATTTCTGGCATTATTTATTTGAAGAGAGGTTTCATTAGCAAATATATCCGAATTAGTTGTGCCTCTTACTACCGAAATATCTTTAGTCTCTATTCGCTTACTATTTGACTTTATTTTACTCGCAGTAACGAGAAGTTTATCTTTCTGCTGTGCTGTATTGGCTTCATCCGCTAAAACCGTCCCTGAAGAACATATAACAAGTAAGCTAATTATATTTTTATTTTGAAATATCATTTAAGTAATGCCTTCATTAATTAATGAATATTTAATACAAATGAAGAAATATCGTACAATCAGCTTGAAAATATCCCCTGCTATACTTTAATTCGTCAATTAAAAGTGAGATGTAAGTGCAATTAGATAAATACAGCTAACACCAAAAACCTTATTTATTGAATGGTTAAGGGCGATTTTTTCCTCGTATTAATCAATTATCCTGAAATATACACCAATAATAACAATAATCAAGATCATAATGAATATCATTTGCATTCTCATTAATATAACTATTGTTTATTAATTCCTTTATGATTTCACCCCATAAAAAAAGCGGCTGATATAACTATCAACCGCTGTTGAATAACCAAAAACCGGGTTTAATAATATGCTAGTGCCTTATTACCCCCTTAAAGGCGTTTTTCTAACCGGCGTATTCCCCGCCACAAAATAATCCGCTTGGCTGACAGGTAGTGGTGCCCGATTACGTATTTTATCTGCTATTTTTTCAGCAATCATAATCGTCGTTGCATTCAAATTACCGGTAATAATTAATGGCATTATTGATGCATCAATCACCCTTAACCCTTCAATACCGTGTACCTGCCCTGCACCATTAACAACTGCCATTTCATCATTACCCATTTTACAAGTACCACAGGGGTGAAATGCGGTTTCAGCGCGCTCTCGAACAAAAGCATCCAGTTCTTCATCGGTATTCACCTGTTTACCGGGGCTTATCTCTGCACCACGATATGGGTCGAGAGCTGGCTGAGCCATAATTTCACGGGTAATACGGATAGCTGCACGAAACTCTTCCCAGTCCTGTTCCGATGACATGTAGTTGAATAAAATACTCGGGTGTTGCCTAGGGTCTAATGATTTTAAACGTACTCGCCCACGGCTAGGAGAACGCATTGAGCCGACATGAGCTTGGAAACCGTGCATATTAACTGCATTACTACCATTATAATTAATTGCAACTGGTAAGAAATGAAACTGAATATTCGGCCACGCAAACTTATCACTAGTACGAATAAAACCGCCCGCTTCAAACTGATTACTGGCACCAATTCCCGTCCCTTTGAACAGCCACTGAGCACCAATCATCGGTTGATTATACCACTTTAATGCTGGGTATAATGAAACTGGCTGTTTGCATTCATACTGCAAATACATCTCAAGATGATCTTGTAAGTTTTGCCCAACACCGGGCAAAACATGTACTTTAGGGATATTAAACTCCGCCAATACATCTTCAGGACCAACCCCTGAGCGTTGTAATATTTGTGGCGATGCAATCGCCCCTGCACATAATAACACCTCTTTACGCGCTTTTATCACCGTTGCAGTTGTACTGTTACCTGGGTAATACTTCACGCCAACCGCTTTTTTTCCTTCGAACTCAATAGTATCAGTGGTTGCATGAGTCACAATCGTTAAATTTTTTCGCCCTTTCGCTTGGTCTAAATAACCACGCCCCGTACTTGCTCGACGTCCTTGAGGGGTTACTGTGCGATCCATAGGACCAAACCCCTCCTGTTGATAGCCATTTAAATCATCAGTTTGCGGGTAGCCTGCTTGAACCCCAGCCTCAACCATTGCATGAAATAGCACATTATTGCCATTTTTAGGCGTAGCTACACTTACGGGCCCATCACCACCATGGTAATCATTTGGACCAATATCCCGCGTCTCCGCTTTTCTAAAATACGGTAAGCAATCTAAATAGCGCCAATCTTCTAGACCGGGAGCTTCAGCCCAGCCATCAAAGTCCATCGCATTTCCACGGATATAACACATCCCATTAATCAGTGATGAGCCGCCAAGCCCTTTTCCTCGACCACACTCCATACGGCGGTTATTCATATGTGGCTCGGGGTCAGTCTCATAGGCCCAATTATAACGTCGACCTTGTAATGGATACGCTAATGCCGCTGGCATTTGTGTGCGAAAGTCGAACCGATAATCCGGTCCTCCTGCTTCAAGGAGCAGCACAGTAACTTCAGGATCTTCTGTCAGGCGGGTAGCAAGAACGTTACCGGCTGAACCAGCACCGATAATAATATAGTCATAGACCATTGTTATCTCCTCTGTTTCAGTCAAAATAAAATGATGTGATTAAAAAACCGATGAAAACTCCCCAAGTTCAACTTGAATAGATTTGATTTGTGTATAATTTTGCAGCGTTATCACGCCATTTTCACGACCAACACCTGAATGTTTATAGCCACCAACGGGCATCTGTGCAGGAGATTCGCCCCATGTATTAACCCAGCAAATACCTGCTTCTAATTGATTAATTACACTATGCGCTCGCGTTAAATCTTGAGTAATAACCCCCGCCGCCAACCCATACACACTGTTGTTGGCACGAGCAATGACTTCCTCTTCCGATTGATAACCTAAAATACTCATTACTGGACCAAAAATTTCTTCCTGAGTAATTTGCATTTCATCATCACAATCTGTAAATACCGTAGGAGCAACATAAGCGCCATCAGCAAAGTGACCATCCACTAAACGCTGCCCACCACATAACAAACGAGCCCCTTGCTGCTTCCCTAATTCGATATAACGCAGTACATTTTCCATATGCGCAAAACTGACTAATGGCCCAAAATTCGTGTCCTCTTCAACAGGAGAACCGATTTTAATCCGCGCAACACGCTCAACAATTTTATGTTCAAATTGTGATTTAAGAGAATTAGGTACAAATACCCGTGTACCGTTCGTACAGACTTGGCCTGAGCTATAAAAATTAGCCATCATAGCGATATCAGCAGCTTTATCTAAATCTGCATCATCACAAATAATTAATGGTGACTTACCACCAAGCTCCATGGTGACTTCTTTCAATGATGAAGCAGATGCATTGGCCATGACTTTTTTACCCGTAGCTATCCCACCCGTAAATGAGATTTTAGCAATATCTGGGTGCTCTGTTAGCCATTGGCCGACTTCCCCGCCTGCTCCAGTGACCACATTGAACACCCCAGCTGGTAAACCTGCTTCGGTATATATTTCAGCCAGTTTTAAAGCCGTTAACGAAGTCACTTCACTCGGTTTGAACACCATCGCATTTCCAGCTGCAAGCGCTGGCGCCGACTTCCATAAAGCGATTTGAATTGGGTAATTCCATGCACCAATACCAGCAACAACACCTAATGGCTCACGACGGGTATAAACCAATGCGCTATCACGTAACGGAATTTGTTGCCCTTCCAGCATCGGTGCTAGCCCAGCATAATATTCAAGGACATCAGCCCCTGTCACAATATCGACATAACGAGTTTCAGATAACGGTTTACCGGTATCCAAGGTTTCAAGATAAGCCAGCTCATCATTACGTTCGCGTAAAATATCAACAGCGCGGCGTAAAATTCGTGAACGCTCCATCGCTGTCATTGCCGCCCACACCTTTTGGCCTTGTTTGGCGCTTTCTACTGCCCATTGAATATCTTCGAGGCTAGCAGATTGTAACTTGGCAATGACCTCCCCATTTGCGGGGTTGATTGCCGAAAATTGACTGCATTCTGGTTGTGAGCTATCGACGTAACCACCATGAATATAAAGCTTATGGATTGGTGGATGTTGCATATTATCTCCTTTGAATTGATATTTAGGTTTTTGTTACCTCTGCCCGATGAAGTTGCATATCGATATATTCATTAGTGATTTTCAGTGCCTCTAGGACTGGGAATACTTCATTACTTAAAGCACTCCTTAACCATAAACCATCAATTAGCGCCGCAAGCCCTTTTGCAGCCATCCGCGCATCGGATTTGCTTAATACCCGCCCAAATTCATAACTTAAATTCGAATAAAGCCGCCTATCATTCACCTGTTGTAGTCGGTTTAAGTTAGGCTGGTGCATACTACTAGCCCAAAATGCTAACCACGTTTTCATCGCGGCTTCGCTAGTCTGTGTTGGGTCAAAGTTACCTTCAACAATCGCCTGTATTCGCAATTTTGGCTCTGCATCCGGTAGCATTCTTAAGCGCATCGCAACTGCAAGCCCAAGTTGGTATTGAATATGGCGCATAGCCGCTTCAAGTAACCCGTTTTTATCTCGAAAATAATGGCTAATAATACCTGTAGACACCCCAGCTTTACGGGCGATTAACACAAAGCTGGCTTCTTGCATTCCAACTTCGTTAATCACAGCCAAAGTGGCCTGAATTAACTGCTGTTTACGTATCGACTTAATTCCTACCTTCGGCATAGTATTTAAACCTAAAAAATACACTGTTCCCTTTTATTAAACGTTTTTTTAATTGAATGTTCAATCAATATTCTCTATTGTATTTTACAATTAATTCACAATATATGCAGGAGGGATATGGAGGAAAACCAAATTCACACTAATTAATCAATTAGTTAGAGTGAAAAGTAATTTTAACCTGTTAAATAAATAAAAATGTGGAACTGCCGATGACAACTCAACATAGTTCGAAAAATCAGCAGAAAGACAAATTAAATTCTGTGGTTTTTTTCACTTCCGCTGGTCTTATTCTAGCGTTTTCTTTTTTTACAATTCTGATGACCGAAACAGCAAATCAGTGGATCGTCGCCACCTTAGGTTGGGTATCAAAAACCTTTGGTTGGTATTACCTATTAGCGGCAACCTTGTACATTGTTTTTGTTATTTTTATTGCAACATCACGCTTTGGGAATATCAAACTCGGTCCTGAGCAATCCAAACCTGAATTTAGCGTTCTTAGCTGGTCTGCAATGCTATTCGCTGCGGGGATTGGTATTGATTTAATGTTTTTCTCTGTAGCTGAACCCGTCACTCAATATATGCTTCCGCCAACAGGCGATGGAGAAACCTTAGAAGCAGCCCGTCAGTCGATGGTGTGGACACTATTCCACTATGGCCTAACGGGCTGGTCTATGTATGCATTAATGGGTATAGCTTTAGGGTACTTCAGCTATCGTTATAATTTACCTCTGACCATTCGGTCTGCACTTTACCCTATTTTTGGTAAACGCATTGAGGGGCCTATCGGCCATACCGTTGATATTGCTGCAGTACTGGGGACTATCTTTGGTATCGCAACGACACTTGGTATTGGGGTAGTACAACTCAATTATGGGCTAAAAGTGTTGTTTGACTTACCGCAAGGCTTAACGGTACAAACTGGCTTGATCTTTCTATCCGTTGTCATGGCGGTGATTTCAGCGACCTCTGGGGTTAATAAGGGTATCCGTATACTCTCCGAGCTCAATGTGCTTCTAGCTTTAGGCTTGATTTTATTCATATTATTTGTCGGTGATACTGAGTTCTTGCTCAATGCGTTAGTGCTCAATGTAGGGGATTACGTCAACCGCTTTATAGGGATGACACTCAATAGCTTCGCATTTGACCGCCCAACTGATTGGATGAATAGCTGGACACTGTTCTTCTGGGCTTGGTGGGTGGCATGGTCGCCATTCGTTGGGTTATTCCTCGCCCGCATCTCTCGTGGCCGAACGATCCGTCAATTTGTGATTGGTACTTTAATTATTCCTTTTGTTTTCACTTTATTGTGGCTATCCATTTTCGGAAATAGTGCTTTATATGAAATCATTCATGGCAATAGTGAGTTAGCACAAACTGTACTCGAAGCCCCTGAAAAAGGGTTTTATTCCCTACTTGAGCTCTATCCTGGCTTTGGTTTAACCGCCTCAATCGCCACCATCACAGGGTTACTTTTTTATGTTACTTCTGCGGATTCCGGCTCATTAGTATTAGGGAATTTCACCTCGAAACTCAGTGATATCAATAATGATGCACCTAATTGGTTGCGTATATTTTGGTCCGTCGCGATTGGCTTACTAACTCTAGGAATGCTAATGACTGATGGGGTTGCTGCCTTACAAAATACCACGGTGATCATGGGGCTACCTTTTAGCTTCGTCATTTTCTTCATTATGGCAGGGTTATATAAGTCATTAAAAGTCGAAGATTTTAGGCGCGTTAGCTCATTAAACACCAATGCACCCGCACCACTGTATGGCAATGGTACCCTCAATTGGAAACAACGTTTAGGCCGTGTGATGAACTTCCCCGGTACGACTTATACGCAACGGATGCTTGATTTAGTTTGTATCCCTGCGATGCAAGAAGTGGCGAAAGAGTTATCTTTAAGGGGAGCAAAAGTGGAGTTTAATACGATGCCACCAATTGCAGATGAACGGTTAGAACATTTAGAGCTGACCGTTGACCTTGATGATGAACAAAGCTTTATCTATCAAGTCTGGCCGCAACGCTATTCTGTTCCTGGCTTTACTTATCGCGCCCGCTCGGGGAAATCCCATTATTACCGTTTAGAAACCTTCTTATGGGAGGGTTCCCAAGGGAATGATTTAATGGATTATACCAAAGAGCAGGTAATTAGCGATATTCTCGACCAATATGAAAAACATATGAATTTCATTCACTTAAGCCGTGAAGCTCCGGGAGCAACATTGACTTTCCCTGAATCAAGTTAACTTAAAATCAATAAGGGAGCCTATTGCTCCCTTATTTCTCAGTAAACCTGCTTATCAGTAGCGCCCCGCTTGCTCCAACATTTTCTTCATTTGTTGTCGGTCATTCACCCAAGGCCTAGAGTTTGGGCACCCTGCTCCCGTAGGGTTGGCATCACAAGCATTAAACTGATGTAGTATTGAATTTTCATCCGCATTACGTTGGTCTAATAAAGCTTGATAACTTTGTTCCTCTGCTGGAAGTTTCTTCTTGGGATCAAAGACAAACTTTTGTTGTGCCTGTAATTTTTTAGCACCTTGGTAGTCTTGATTAAACTCGCGATCAGCGGGTGATTTTTCTTTAAAGGTAAAATCGCTGGCAAAGCCGTAAGTAGTGAAACTAAGAAAAATAACAAAAATAATCTTTTTAAACATATGAATATCCTACTGTGCCTGTAAGTCAGTATTATATAACGCAGAATTATCACATCCAAAAATGATTAAAATAAAATATAATATAATCTTATTATTCAATATGTTAATTATAATAAAACATCAAATCAATTGATTGATATAGATACTATTAGTAATGAACTATTAACATGACATTAATCATGCATCAGTAATATAAATACAGTTCACCTCAATCACAACCAATTGTTCTTAATAATTACCTCTCACATGAAAGACCAATGATGTGATGATATGAAATAAGCCAAGATGCAAAAAAGACTAACTACCATCATTCAAATTAACCTAATAATTTGTATCGAATTACCTCCATTATCATGATCATAATAGGACTGTAACCTATTAGATTACTAATAATTTTTAGTCTTGTTCCTAAGCCTATTTTCTATAAAAGTGACCTTGCCCTATTAGTTAGTATTGGGCACCAATTTCACTTTATCTAACTCATTAGACTAGGAATATACAATGAATAAAACCTATTTTGGTCCTTATATCGATGTCAGTGTCGATGCCACTTGGAACGATTGGCAAAACTACCCTGATGGCAGGCCAAATGCTAAATACAGCCAAGCTGCAATCCAATATGGGGTTGATATACTTTACCTTGGTTTTTTAACTGCGGACCGAAATAGACAAGCGGCATGGTCCGCCCAACCCACAATGCCAATAAGCTGGGCTAAACCCTTGTGTGACGAACTTATTGCTGGCGGAGTAAAAGTTGCAGTGTCATTCGGAGGAGCCGCTAATCAAGATGTCTCATTGGTACAGACACAAGAAGAACTGATCAAAACCTATCAAGAAGCTATCGATAAACTAAACGCATCGCATATAGATTTAGACTTCGAAAATGGCCTCTATGATGCTGATAATGCATTTTCTGCTTTAAAAGTGATTGTCGACAATAACCCAAAAATCACCTTGAGCCTAACCCTACCCACCCTACCGACAGGGTTAACAAATACTGGATTAGCATTAGTGAAAAAATCTGTAGAAGCAGGTTTGGTCATGAAAGTTAATGGAATGGCAATGGATTATTATGACCCAAACATCATTAGCTTGGGCGATGCCGCTATCAAGGCTGCCATCAGTATTAAAAACCAATTAAAACCTTTCTACCCATCGGTAGAAGATAAGGAAATGTATAATTACGTTCAAATTACCCCGATGATTGGCCTAAATGATGACCATGCTATGTTCAGTTTCCATGATGCCGACATTCTAAGCGAATTCGCAAAAAAAATAGGTTTGAACCTCGTGTCGATGTGGAGCTTAACCCGTGACCGTCCTGGTAATAAACCCTACCCAGAAGCAACAAGCTCAGGTAACCCAGAACAAACCTATGATTTTCAATATACAGAACTATTTACTCAAAAACTTAACTCATAGATAACCCGTTATCACCAATATTATGGGTATTGGTGATAACCCATTTTTTCTGAAATATTACGCCCCGCCGTTTTTAGTAATTCAACATAATCATCAATACATTGTTCATCAAAGCGGATCGTTGGAAATGAAATGGATAGCCCTGCAATCACATGCCCTAACCGGTCATATACTGGGACAGCGATACAACGTAAGCCAAGCTCTTGTTCTTCCCTATCCTGCGCATAATGACATTCGCGAACGGTGGCTAATTCCGCCAGCAAATCATCCAACGTTAAAATCGTGGTATTGGTTTTTTTGGTAAATAATTCATCTTTTAATGCACAGCGGATAGCGTCTTCACTTTGCCAAGCCAATAAAATTTTACCTATCGCGGTACAATACAACGGGTTACGGCGACCGACCCGTGAATACATACGTAAATTATAACTAGAATCTATTTTGTGAATATAAATGATAGCGTCTTCATCTAATGCGCCTAAATGCACGGCCTCATTGGTGAGTCGGCCAATCTGGCGCATTTCTTTATCTGCAATTTCAATCAGGTCAACGTACTCGAGGGATTTCGCCCCTAATTCGAAAAGCTTCAATGTCAGTGAGTATTTATCTGCCTCACCTTCTTGCTCCACATACCCCAGCTGTTTCATGGTTTGTAAGAAACGAAATGTTGTCGCTTTTGACATCAGCAAACGCTGGGAAAGCTCCGATACACCGATTTCCTTTTGTTCACCAAGAGCGCTAAGTATGCTAAATACTTTGACTACAGCTGAAACGGCGTCCGTTTGAGTCGTCTTATCCATTGCTTTTCCATCATCCAATTCAATTGATAGCGATATTATAGCGAAACCAGCCAATACCACTCTAGGCTAAATAGCATAATAGGCAGGTCACAGAAAAACAAGAACAGTGATTCAATATTTTTAAAACAGTGTTTCATTTTTATTTGAAGTTATGAATAAAATGAGTTTTAATAGCTCTATCAGGTCAGTATTAGTTTACTAAGTCGTAATCGCGCAGGTGGTAAATATGAGTACACATCCGCAAGTTGCCGTCATTGGCGAATGCATGGTTGAATTACAAAAATCGGGTGAGCTTTACAGCCAAACTTTTGGTGGGGACACGCTAAATACCGCGTTATACCTCTCACGTTTAACTCAGAAACACGGAGTGACAACCCGATATATTACTGGTTTAGGGAAAGACCCATTTAGCCAACAAATGCTTACCCGCTGGCAGCAAGAAGGGATCAATACCGATGATGTGTTTATTTCTGATACACGGTTACCGGGTATGTATTTAATTGAAACCGCCCCCAATGGTGAACGCCGTTTTTTCTACTGGCGTGATAACGCAGCAGCAAAATTTTGGTTAGATGAAAATAGCAAAGCACACACACAGCAACAGCTTAATGCACAACAATTCATCTATTTAAGTGGCATTAGTTTAGCTATTTTACCTGACGCCACACGCCAATTGTTATTAGAAATTTTACAGCAAGCCAAACAGCATGGCGCAAAAATTGTATTTGATAATAACTACCGCCCAGCTCTTTGGCCTTCAAAACAAGCGGCACAGCAAGCTTACCAGCAAATTTTAAGCCTAACCGATATCGCTTTTTTGACCTTTGATGACGAACAATTGCTATACGGTGATAATCACGAAACCGATGCAATTCTTCGCACTCAACAATATGGCGTTAATGAAATCGTGATAAAACGCGGGGCTGATGCTTGTTTTGTGGTTATTGATAACCAACGCTTTGAAATTCCTGCAAATAAAATTAGCCATGTTGTTGATACAACTGCCGCAGGGGATTCCTTTAGTGCCGGCTACCTAGCTTGCCGCATTTTAGGTGGCAGCCCTTGCGATGCGGCAAAAACAGGTCATTTACTGGCTGGAAGCGTCATCCAACACCGGGGAGCGATTATTCCATCCGAGGCCATGCCAACCATTACTTTAGCCCCCATTGAAAAGGTTTAATCATGAATCAATTAATTGAAAAAATTAAGCAGCTGAAAGTTGTCCCTGTGATCACCATTAACCACGCAGAACATGGGGCGCCACTAGCTAAAGTGTTGGTGGAAAATGGCCTACCGTGCGCAGAAGTCACTTTCCGCACCCCAGCCGCGGTACAAGCTATCAAAAACATGCGCGCTGCCTACCCTGAGTTGCTGATCGCAGCAGGTACCGTATTAACCACACAGCAAGTTGACCAAGCCATTGAAGCAGGCGTGGACTTTATTGTCAGCCCAGGCTTTAACCCGAAAATTGTTGCCTACTGCCAACAAAAAAATGTGATTATCATTCCGGGCGTCAATAACCCAAGCTTGGTAGAGCAAGCCCTTGAGTTTAACCTCACCACCTTAAAATTCTTCCCTGCAGAAGCCTCTGGTGGGGTTGCGATGCTCAAAGCACTCGGCGCCGTTTACCCTGTTAAATTTATGCCAACAGGTGGTATCGGTATGAAAAATATTAAAGAATACACCGCATTACCGTCTGTATTAGTGTGTGGCGGTTCGTGGATGGTACCAAATGCATTAATTGACAGTGAAAACTGGGATGAACTTGCAAAATTAGTTGCTGAAGCAGCGGCTATTTAATTAATAATAAAAATCTCGTTGTTATTGCGCCCTTACTGGATGGTAAGGGCTTTTTGCTAACGGCTTAGATAGAATACATTCGAGTAAAATATTCGCTGATTTTGTCATTATCTAACAATCTATCTTTGGTAAAATCTAAAGTATCAGAAACGACAATGTATTGCCTTAGAGGGATAGGTATATCTGATATTGTCGCATAAATCGTTGGCACTAAATGGCGAAAATAATCTCCCATTTTTGTTTCACCATCATAGCCCACAGGAAAGTCTTCCCCTTGGTTATAGCCTTCAATGCCTTCAAATACAAATATTCCCTTTTGTGTTGCAAGATAAGCATCTGTCAGTTTATTACCTTCATCTAAGCAATTTTTATAACTGGTAAAAACAGTTTCTTGGGAATAATGCTTGTATCTCCAATAGGAAAATAGATCAACTGAAAAACCACCATTTTTCTGTATGCTATTTTCATATTTAGCCGATTCACAATATATAAACTCTCTTAAATCAACATATAACTCACTAATATTAGGTATGTTGATATACACTTTGGGTAACCATCCCCAGCAATTATTCAGCATAAATGCTAAATAACCGTTTTTATCCATTGCAACCCATGAATAAATATTCCCCCATTCAGGTCGCCAATCAGTAGTTAACATAAAAGCCTCTTATATCGTTCACAATACAATTAAATTTTTATAGATATTGAGTGAATTGGCCCTATACTTTAATTCAATGCATAAGGCCAAAATGAAACAGACTCTATATAAAAAGCTCAATAGTCATTAAATTATCAGAAACCTAACCAATAAAACGCTGCAACTGTAAACGCAACATCTCATTTTCGCGCCGTAGCCTTTCATTTTGGTCCATCAGGCTCATTGCCATTGCGATGCCCGGCCAGTCAATCTCTAATTCATGATAAAGGCGTACCGCCCTTCTCACGACCACCACGGCTTGGTCGTCAAATAACCATTCATCTCTAATTTCAATAGGTTGTACAATCCCAAGCCCGACGATTTCCTGTAATTCATCTTCAGCAATCCCCGTATGAAAGCAGAAATCAATAACGGTTAATGTAGTTAACTGTTCCATTATTTACCTCCCCAATTTTTACGTGGGTCAAAATGCGTTTGAGCCTCCGCCAACTTCTGCCACAATGCTTTCGATTCCGCATCATTACTATCGGGCATTACAATTTTTATAATGGCGTATAAATCCCCTGCACTATCTTTATGTTTCAGCCCTTTACCTTTAAGTCGCAATTTTTGCCCCGCTTGGCTATTGGCGGGAACCGTAATAACAATCGGGTCCTTTAAGGTTGGTATAGTAACTTTAGTTCCGAGCGCCGCCTCCCAAGGGGCTAATGGCACAACCACTTCTAGGTCATAGCCTTTAATATCGAATAAGGGGTGTGGCGCAATACGGATGGTTATCCATAAGTCACCGTTTTCACCGCCATTTTCTCCCGCGGTCCCTTGCCCTTTTAAGCGAATGCGTTGCCCATCAATTACCCCCGCAGGGATGGTCACATTGAGTGTTTTAGGGATTTCATTTTCGATAAAACCAAAAGCGTTGTAGACCGGTAAGTTATAACTGATAGTGCGTTTATGTGACTCTTGGCTTTCTTCAAGGAAAACGGCTAATTCAACCTCTAAGTCATGGCCACGATGGCTGCGTGCTTGCCTTGTACTGCCGCCGCGTGCGCGTTGGGAAAACATCGATGAAAAAATATCATCAAAGCCCCCCGCATCAAACCCTTGTTGGGAATAGCCTTGGCTTTGTTGACCTTGGTGCCTTTGATTAAAATAAGGGTCATTTCGATGTTCCCACATTTCATCGTATTCGGCGCGTTTTTCTTTGTCACTTAATACCGCCCACGCTTCTGCTATCTCCTTAAAGCGGGCTTCGGCATCCGATTCTTTACTGACGTCGGGGTGATATTTTCGCGCTAAACGGCGATACGCGGTCTTAATGGTTTTTAAATCATCGGTGCGTTTTACACCCATGATGCTGTAATAATCCTTTAGTTCCATAGTCATATCTCGTTCACTTATCTGTTGAATAGAATTCATATGGTGTTTAGCTTTACTGCTTAAATGGGCTAAACATAACGACTTACCTTGAATTTAACTTAAGACATTTATATGGCAATTGGAATAGTAGAACAATGATAAATATTAAATATATTGGCAAATAATGAAGATGCAAATCGATAACATCCCACAAAAACAGGAAATTTTCGCTATTTAGAGCTAAACCTATAAGAGAGCTCACGTCTTGCAAGGGGAATTTATGGATGCCATCGCCAACCGATTGACCTATAAAATGAATTTTGCCATTAACATTGAGGATTTTATTCGCTTAATCCATCAGTCATCATTTAAAGAAACCGTACCTACCGATAACCTAACCAAATTAGATGCAATGCTAAATAATGCGGACTTATTAATTAGTGCATGGGATGAAGAGCAAGTTGTGGGTTTTGTAAGAGCGGTCACCGATTTTAGTTCTTGCTGCTATATCTGTGAGCTTGCCATAGATACCAATTATCAAAAGCACGGTATCGACCGTCATTTAATGCGCCTTGCCGCTGAAGAACTGCCTTCTGAATGCAACCTTTTATTTTTTTCGACCGACAGTAACCTCACCGAGTACCTAAGACTGGGGTTTACTCAATCCCCAAGAGCGTGGCACACCACGGCAGAGAATTTTTTGGCTAAATTAATAGAAGGGGAATGATAAATAGACTATCTACATAGCCTTTCTTTTGCGTCGAGATCAGTAAATAGCGTATAATATTTCACTTATGTCACCTAGCCGCCTGTGTGGCGTAGTGAGTTTGCGATAGCGCGTACACCTTTTAGTCAGGATGCAATATGTATTATTTTTTAGCTGTCTTACTCCTTATCTTTAGTATTATCCTTTTAAGAATACGCGCCGTTAAAGCAGCAAATAAAAGCCAAGTTATTCCTTTTAAAACCTTTAGAGAATATGAAGGCATTGATGATTATGAAAAAGCGGTAAAACATGCTGTTTATGCCATATCGAAATGCCACACAGTCATGGATAAAATGAAATGTTATTTTGACCTGCGCGTTTTATCCTACGCTTTATATTCCGATTACGAACATGAAGAGAATATGGTCACCGCCCTTGAAGGACTACTGACTCAAAAATTCACATTTACGTATTCTTCTTTTATTATCCCCTACCCTGAACCCGTTGAAGAAACTGCCTTAGCGCGCTTTTATTTGACTCAAACACGAGCCCATTGCCCCCAAAATATTTGGGATTACCTGCTTGATGCTTCTGTCATGACCAATGAAGAAATTGACGCCATCAATACCCTCGAAAATGCCCTTGAAGTACATCATACGTTAATGGGAACGATATTATATGATGAGAAAATAGGCTGTTATTTTGATGAGGACTACACTAAACCCGCAATTTACGATAATGATGTGTATACCGTGACTGAAGCACAATTAAACCAATGGTTAGATGAGGAGCTGGATTTGATGGCTTTTTATTGTGAGTCACTTTTAAAAGTGTGCATCGAATATATCAAAAAAGAGAATGGCATTATTCGCGTTTAGCTACCGGATAACGCAGATATCAAGCGGCAAGCCACGAATATTGTAGAAAATAGATTTAATTTAAATGCTTTTTAAAAGTACCTTTTGAACTAATACGTTAAATAATTCATTCTGTGATACAAAGCACTCAAAAAATCAGTTTCTATTTAGAGGGTATTAAAAATATCCCCTTATGCAGATGCTCTAAATAATTCGTGTTGTGGGTAGAAGACCAGTGAGGATATCTCGGGGAGCATACACAAGTATCGAAAACTCAGGGAATATCTAAAAAACAGTTTCAATTTAGGTTTTATTAAAAATTCACCCTATGCGGATGCTCTAAATAATTCGTGTTGTGGGTAGAAGACCAGTGAGGATATCTCGGGGAGCATACACAAGTATGTGACCCGAGTAGCCGAGCGCAGTCGACACCCCCACAATGCGAAGTATGACGAGCATCGAGGAGCATCACTTAAGGCGGCCACGAAGTCGTTTCACGGCCTGACTATGAAGTTGACTCACCCTAGACTCCCCCACATCCAACACCGCACCAATCTCTTTTAAATTCAGTTCTTCTTGGTAATACAGCGTTAGCACCATTTTCTCACGCTCAGGCAATTGCTCAATAGCCGCTGCAATTTGGTCGCGTAAACTGGAATCCAATAACAAACTCAATGGGTTGCCACCATCATCTTCATCCATTTGCGGCTCACAGCTTTCCCCGTGAACCTCATGCCACTCATCATAAGAAAACAACTGGCTATTATTCGTATCTAATAATGCTTGACGATACTCCGCAAGGTCGATATTCAGTGCTTTGGCGATTTCCGGCTCGGTAGCACTGCGCCCTAACGATTGCTCCAACGCACCAATAGCTTTGGTCATTTCACGCGCTTGGCGGCGCACACTGCGCGGCACCCAATCACGGCTACGCAGCTCATCGAGCATCGAACCTCGAATACGTTGCACCGCATAGGTGGCAAACGACGCCCCTTGGGTAACATCGAAACGTTCCAATGCATGCAATAAACCAATGCCCCCCGCTTGAATTAAGTCGTCAATATCAACACTGGCAGGTAGTCTGACTTGCAGTTTCAGGGCTTCATGGCGTATTAGAGGGTAATAACGCTCCCATAGGCTATTTTTATTGATCACACCTTCGGCAGTATACAAATCACTCACAACCTGAATCACCCTTCAAGCTTTATAAAAGGTACTCATTATCAGTGTTGGATTTGAATTCAATCCGTAGAGTAAGGCAATAAATAGGGCTTTATTTGCCTTATCCTAAATAGGTAAAATTTGAATGATTACAATGTTAATTATTGTTTTAACACAATTTTTAGGGAATTTTACTGGCAATACAAGTGAGAGTGGTGGTTTTGTTGAGAAGCAATTTTTGAACCATTTTTAGCTTTTGGTGTTTTGGCTTTAAAAACATGTTTCTTTAGCCTATATAGTTCGTGCTATAGCTAGGCGGCAAATAAGTTTATACCGATGAGCGTACATAAGTACGTGATTCGGATGAACTTATGAAGCCAACAACGCTATGGTGCGAAATATGACGGCTAATATGACGGGCAAAGAAAAGGCCAGCATCGCTGGCCTTCAATATCATCCACCAATTACGAATTAACGTAACAGACTTAAAACACCTTGTGGAACTTGGTTAGCTTGTGCTAATACAGCAGTACCTGCTTGTTGCAGAATCTGACCACGGCTCATGTTAGAAACTTCAGTTGCGAAGTCAGCATCTTCAATACGGCTACGTGCTGCGCTCAGATTGTTAACAGAGTTGTTCAGGTTGTTGATGGTAGATTGGAAACGGTTTTGAATCGCACCTAATTTAGAACGGCTTTCATCAACTTTGTTGATAGCGTTATCTAAAACAGCTAGTGCATCATCTTTAACATCTAATCCAGCTTTACCGTCAGTAACCTTAAATTCACCATCTTCAACATCGATAACAGCTTTATCTACATCTGCCCCTGTACCTACTTTCAGTGACGCAACAACTTCAGTACCATCATCTTTCGTTACAACAAATTTGTCCGTAACATCTACGCCATCTTCTTGATATTTACTGATCGCTGTAATACCTGAACCGAAACCAGTTGCACCTGCAATCGCACCATTAGCAGTTGCTGCATCTATTGTAGCACCTTTAGCGGTAGCTTTACCCGCAGCTTTCACATCAAATAATTTATCGCTTGCTACACCTAATTCAGTTGTATCAACCTTATCTAAGTTAAATTTGATAACTTCTTTATCGTTAGTACCCACTTGGATACTCATTTCAGTTTTTTCGCCGCTCAGGACATTAACACCGTTAAACTGTGTTTGTTCAGAAATACGGTCGATTTCAGCTAAACGCTCAGTCACTTCATTTTGGATTGAAGTTAAGTCAGAGTTAGAATTAGTCCCATTTTTAGCTTGAACAGTTAACTCACGGATACGCTGTAAGTTATCGTTGATTTCATTCAATGCACCTTCAGTGGTTTGTGCAATAGAAATACCGTCGTTGGCGTTACGTGCAGCTTGAGTTAAGCCTTTAACGTTTGAAGTAAAACGGTTAGCAATCGCTTGGCCAGCTGCATCGTCTTTTGCGCTGTTGATACGTGAACCAGAAGATAAACGCTCAATTGCAGAACCTAGTACGCCTTGTGAACGGTTTAAATTGTTCTGAGTGGTCAGAGACAAAATGTTAGTGTTGATAACTTGTGCCATGATGTGATCCTTATTATTCAAATTAATGCGTTAAGCCCAAATGCTTAACTTGATGAATTTCGTCAGCAACTAGGTTATCGGCTACAAAAAAGTCCCCTTTAGGCTTTTTAGTGAAAATTTTTCTTTTCACGGGCAGAAATGGCTTTATAACCCGCTTTTTAGCCCTTAATTTTTTAGCAAACAAATTTGTTTTTATTAATTTTCTTATTATTTAATTCCAATAGTAATAATTACCTACTTTTATCTTCTCAGTTCTTGCCATCACTCTTTTTCAGAATAGTCTAAAATTTTGCTCCATTTCGCCGATAACAGTCTAAATAGATTTTATGTTCAAGGTTTATGTCACAGACATAGCGTAGGAGAAAACATGGCAGGAATATCTACACTCGGTATCGGAGCAAACTTAGATTTAAATGTGCAAATGGACCAAATTGAAGCGATGGAACGCCGTCGACTTGATCCATTAACCACCCAAAAAGCCAGTTATGACGCACAAATTAGTGCCTATGGCAAAATGCAGTCATCATTAGAAAAACTGAAAAAAGCGGCGGAAGACTTAAAAAAATACGGCGATATCAGCACCACTAAAGTCACCGGAGAATATAAAGCTTTTGATGTGAAAACTGACGGTAAAGCCGTGGCAGGTGTCCATGATGTACTGGTCACACAACTAGCTAAAGCACAAACTATTGCGACTAAAGGCCATTCTGACAATAAACAATTATTAGGCAGTAATGCTAAAGAACGTACCATTACCATCACTCAACCATCACAAAAAGAAGAAAAAGATAAAATTGTTATCAAACTTGATAACCAAAGTACGTCGTTGATTGAGCTTGCCGATGCAATTAATAAAACTGATAAAGGTGTTACCGCCTCCGTCATTAAAGATAAAAATGAGCAATATCACCTCGTTGTCACATCGAAAAAAGAAGGTACGGATAACCGTATTAGCATCAATGTCGAAGGCGATGATGAGCTTGCTGCAATTTTAAACGTTGAGTCAGAATTAGACGCTGATAAAAATGTAATACTTAAAAACCCGGCTGGCATTGGTATGGAGCAAAAAGTTGCCCCGCAGAATGCTCATTTGACGATTGATGGATTCGAACTTGAGTCTCAAACTAATGAAGCCAAAGATTTATTTCCTGGTTTAACCTTAACGCTAAAAAAAGAAAGTGAAGACAACAAAGCAGATCATTTAATGGTATCCGAAGACATTGAACCCGCAAAAGCGAAAATTAAAGCGTGGGTGGATGCTTATAATGAATTTCAAACTTTAGCGAAAGAACTCACTAAATACACACCAAATGAAAGCGGTACAGCACCAAATAAAACCAATGGGCCACTCATTGGCGATTCAACTTTACGTGTTATTCAAAGTACTATGCGTACTCAAGTACGTTCATCACAAAATAGTGGTGAGATAGATCTACTGAATAAAATGGGAGTTAAACAAAAGGTAGACGGCACGCTAGAAATTGACAATAAAATATTAGATAAAGCGCTTAAAGAAAACCCGTCAAGCGTTAAGGTATTTTTTGCTGGTGACGGCAAAGAAACTGGTTTTGCTACCGAAAACTTTAACTTCTTAAAAGACACTTTAGACAGCAAAGAAGGCACGTTACACAATGCTACCGATGGTATTCAAAAGAAAAAGAAAAGCTTAGACAAACGTATTGAGCAAACTAATAAACAAATCGAAAATACCATGGACATGCACCGTCGACAGTTCCAAAACCTCGACAAAATGATGAGCTCACTCAATAGTACCACTAACTCTTTAGGTCGACTTTTAGGTTAAACATTATGTATCAAAGACACGCACAGCAAGCCTATCAGCAGGTTGATTTGGAAAGTGAAATTACCAATGCGACCCCATACCAATTGATCCAGATTCTGTTTAAAGGGGCGCTTAGTGCCCTGAAACGCGGTGAGATTTTTATGCAGCAGGGTAAGGTGGCGGAAAAAGGTAAAGAAATCTCAAAAGCTATCGACATCATTGACACAGGGTTAAAGCAGTCGTTAAATTATGAGGCTGGCGGCGAGCTTGCTGAAAATTTAGCAAGCTTGTATGAGTATATGACAATGCAGTTACTTCGCGCCAACCTCGAAAACAACGTGGCTTATGTCCAAGAAGTTTACCAATTACTCTCCGATATCGCTTCTGCATGGCAGCAAATCGGTGCAAATGTGGATGAAAGATAATCAGGTGGACAATAAAAATCCTATCGATTTACATGAAATATACCGTAATGTCTTAGTATTGAGTGAAGAGTTAGTTGCCTTAGCGCAATCCGGGGAATGGGAGACATTAGTCTCCCGCGAGACAGAATATGTCCTTGCGGTGGAAAACCTCACCCAGTTGACCCAAGCGTTCGAACAACAACAACCAATCACTGAAGAATTTATTCAGTTATTGCATAAAATTATTGAAAATGAACGTATTACTAAAGAATATTTACAGCAGCATTTAAATTTCTTAAGCAAAGAAATGAAACAATTAGACCAAAAACGGGTACTCAATAATAGCTACGGCCAATTTGATGAGCCAGATACCCCGATTGTCATTCGCCCCATGGAATAAAAACCAGTCCGTGTGTCAGGCCATTAGACCTGACACGCCATTTCGGATATAAATACCAAAAACGACTATTGTTGCTGTTTTAAACGCTGTTGTTTTTTCAGCTTTTTCAATAGCATATTACGTTTTAGTGGTGATAGGTGGTCGAGGAACACTTTGCCGTGTAAGTGGTCAATTTCATGCTGCATCACAATCGCCAAGAACTCATCAGTATCGACTTCAAACGCTTTGCCATGCCTATCGAATGCTTTAACTTTAACACGCAGAGAACGCGCTACATCCGCATAAATTTCAGGGACTGACAAACACCCTTCTTGGTAGCTAGTTTCCCCTTCACTTTCCACGATTTCAGGGTTCACAAACACCATTGGTTGGTCGCGGTTTTCTGAAATATCTATCACCATAATCGACTTGGTTTCAGCAATTTGGGTTGCAGCAAGGCCAATTCCATTATCAGTGCTGTACATGGTATCGATTAAATCGTCAATTAAGGTTTGAACTGCGGCGAAATCCGTCACAGGGCTACATTTAATACGCAGTCTCTCATCAGGGATTTCAATAATTTCTCTTACTGCCATGGTTTAAATCCTATTAATTCAGTCTTTATTCTCAATAATTAAATCTATTGCTCAGCTAAAGTTGCTATATCACCACAATGGCGGCCACAACCACTTAATAAATATAGTAAAAATAGATATTAAGAGTTAAATAGGCTGACACATTAGGTTATTTAGCTATTTTTAAAAGAATAAGTATAAAAAACATTATCGGCTTTTTTATTTACTAACAATATGCAAAAAATGACATCTAGATTGAACGCAATTTATTCAACACCCTATTAATGATAAAGAAAGTGAACAAATTGAGTTAAAATTCCCTGAAAAAACAAAGTATAGTGAAATTTGACAGAAAAATACCATGTTATTTAACAAACTGCATCAAAAATTGGCAAAAAGTGTCATTCTATACATCGTCCTGTTTACACTCTATCAATATTGGTTCACTTATCGCAGCGCTATCCCCTTTAAGCTAAGCTGATATTTTACACCATTGTGCGATGTAATCGATTGCAATTGATCTAAGCGTAAATAATCGCGGATACAAATTGCAACGCTTTATTTATCTCTATACAATGCTCGCCTTTACAAGGAGGCATCCTCCTCATTCAAGCAATAATCACCTTATTATTAATAAGTTAACTTGGTGCTATACCCATTAACAGCATCAGGCTATTAAAAAGAACACAAAGCTGAATCGAATCAACTTAAAGTCATACAACCTAGAGATATACTCTACATAACTTAAAGTGCATATTGTGAAATTACTATTTTGTCTTTCGTTAACCACCGCCATTCTCTCTGGTATTTGGGCTTGGGTCGCAGACTCTTTAGGGTTAATTAGCTGGGCTGGTTTTCTTGGCTGTACAGCTTATTTTGCTTATCCAAAAGATGGCGTTAAAGGGCTTGGTATTACTGCTTTAACGGTTAGTAGTGGCGTTATTTGGGGGTTAGTGATCCTCAATAGTGGCCATTATATTCAACATCTACCCAGTTATGTGGGTTATTTTATTACAGGCTTAGTTGCTTTTTTTATGTGTATTCAAGCCAAAAAGCAGTGGCTAGCTTATATACCCGGTACTTTTGTGGGGACATGCACTATTTTTGCAACACAAGGCGCATGGTTAATTACCATTCAATCATTACTTGTTGGCATACTTTTTGGTTTTGCGATGAAAAAGAGTGGGCTTTGGATATCGGATAAATAGTAAAAAAAACCGCCACTCAGGCGGTTTAAACATAAATATAACCAAGGGAATTTCAAACAAATTCAATATTACATTAAACGGGTATAACAGCAACACTTAACATAATGATTTAATTAGGAATTACTAATAACCTCCACTAAGTAACCCTACTTAAATCAAAATATTAAATAAACTAAATATTATTAATGAAGCAATTAAAAATCAGATTAATACTCTTTTTTTGACTAAAAAAGATTATGACTTTGAGCAAAAACACCCCAATATCCATTGGGGTGTTTTTCAATATTTCATAATTAAGATTAATCTGCCTTAATTAATAACCATTAATGCTTTAACTGCCAATTAATAACATTAGTTTACTAATTTAATAACCATATACCGCTTATATTTAAATTAAATTTATTATAAAAACGACCAATCAAGTTATTTTTAATATAACCCAAAGTATTAAGGTGTGAATGTTACAACTCCAATAGGGTTGTGTGTTGATTTAGTTGTCAGCCAAATACTAATGTTACCTATAGGTGTTGTGAACCTCTCACTTGTTTTATCGCAAGCCTCACTGTTTTGGCAATTTTGCTTTATCTTAGTGATGAGGTCTGCATTGAAACCATTTTTTTGCAGAAAATCAGCCTCAATATTCAGCTTTTCATTAAAATTCTGGAAACTGGGATTACGCCCATCAATCCCCGCGAATGTAGAAATAACTTTGACCAGCGCTCCTTTATCAAAGGTGAGTTCATTTGAATAGGACCATTGATTAAAAGGCTTCTGATTTTCAAACTTACAAGTTGTGATATTTTCTTTCGTTTCACAGTTACCATCTTTAACAAAGTTGATACTTTCCATTGACTGCCCCCAAGTTAAGCCAAATGGAGCATCAGGCTTGCTATCACAGCCAACTAATAAAGCTGTAAAAGCCATTGCGACTAAAATTTTTTTCATCATCATGCCTTTTTAGTGATCTATCGTTTGAAAGTAGTAAATGATACTAACAACTGGATACCATAACGCTAAAGAAAAAATACAGTAACAAGTTTACAAACCAACCCGCTATTTATAGGTTAGTTTATAACTTTCATCGATCAACAAGGTAAGCTCGTGCTTATTAAAATCACTATTCAGGTGTACCGTCACCCAGTGCTCCTTGTTCATATGGTATGCAGGGTAAACACCTTTATTTAGCTTTAAAGAACCAACTAATTCAGGGGCAGCTTTCAGGTTTATAATGTCAATTATCTTACCCCCTCCACCTTCATATAATTTATTTGCTGGAATACTCATCATAACAGCAAACCACTTTGAGTTGTTTGTATGCCGAAAAACAAGGTATTTAGGTAGCTTAGCCCATGGGTGCTCAGGAGCTACACCATAATGGCTCTGTATATAATCAATGACCTCGTCTCTCTTCATGTTTTGCCCTCATCAACTCACTGCAACCATGTTAGATCAGTAAAAATGCAAATTAAAACCAATAAATACCTTGATGCTTTGGAAATAGGGTTATACAACTAGAATACCAATAAGTGCCTAATCTACAGATAAATACAGCTCTCACTTTCTAGATTACTTATTGAATTTTATTAATTATTTTTAAGAATATAGTCTAGTTAACTTTGATAACGTTACTCTTGCTGTTAAAAACTTACAAAAAGAAACATATTTTTAACTATGTATTCATAAGCTAACTAAAGAAGCGGTATAGTGAACACCAATGTTAATCTCATTTAATACATTCCTTTCGGCTCCTACTCGGAGCCATTTTTTTCTTGATATAATCGTTAACCTAAGCAAACCCGATAGAACACTTCACATAGGACAAAATTAATTTTTTAGCCGTAATCTTATTCACAACTATCACCCCATCTCTTTTGAAAGTCATTCTCTGACATTATTTCACCTTCAAAATCAAATAATGGAAAAGAATACACGCATGAGCCCTGCTTACTTGCGGCCACTTGGACGATAAACCGTTTATATTTATAAGGGCTCCCATCCTTAAAAGTAAAAACTTCGCCGCAGACATGACCAATCACTTTATTTTTCATGCTAGTGCCGTTTGAATAAAACGTGACATTTTTAAAACTAGCCGCTTGAGGTTGATACATAAAATCAGCAACCATCGCTTTTGCGCCGTCAATAACGCTCGGGTTTTTACTCACATTCAGAGAAACGCCAAATATAAATGCAAGCAATACCAATAATAGAACACATAAGAAACGCAAAATCTTAGTTAGCACAGCAAATAACCATGAATGAAATACAGGCTCAAAATGTACTCTTTATAACCATCCAGAGCAATAAAAACGCGTATTCATCAGGCAATTACATTAATTGAGTGATTAGGTGACATGGATAAAACTCGCGTAAAGGATAAATGACCAAGCAACGTTAGCTCAAACCTTTACAAAATTATTCTGGTCATTTTTTAACCATAACTATACATTAATATTCTCAGCTGAAGAATGTTAAAAACACTGAGTACATAGAACCAAGCAATAAATTACTCTCGATAGCATACTAATAAGACAGTCTAGTGTATTTAAACCTTGATACCCTGCGATCCCTTAACCCTATTGCAGGGTTCTTTTTATTTCCTGAAATACTCATTTATTTACATCGGCAAAATGAGCCAAAAATGACACTGTTGATATTCTGCTATAATTAAATAAGCACTATCTGATGACTTGTGTTTTTTTACAACGAGAGGAAGAAGATATGTTAAAAAAGATCAGTTTATTCGTATGCTCAATCGCGGTTATATTCTCTTTAACAGCCTGTAATACCACCAAAGGCGTCGGTGAAGATGTCGAGGCTGGAGGCGAAGCGATACAAAGAGCGGCTCAATAGTGACCCAAGGCAGGCTGAATTAGCGTCACTAAAGGCTACTTAATGTAGCCTTTATAATATGAATAGGGTTATTATTTTATTAATTATCTGAAGATCATGCATATATATTATTGGAATTTAATCGCCATATAATAAGTTATCGTAAAAACCTAACCTATTAATGTCAAAAAACCCCGCACTTGGCGAGGTTTTAAATATTGACCTAACTAGCAGCTAATTAGCTTGAGCTTTCATCGCACTTTTGCAAAAAATACATTTTGCACCATGTGGATTACTTACTGAAATATCAAACTGTGAAGTCCGATATTGTGAGCCGCTACAGCAAGGACATTTAAAATAAAAATAAATTTTTATTGTGCCCTTAAAGCGCAACTACATTTGCAGCAGCTGGACCTTTCATACCATTTTCAATGGTAAATGAAACTTGTTGGCCTTCAGCTAAAGATTTGAAGTTATCGCTCTGGATTGCAGAGAAGTGAACAAACACATCTTTACTGCCATCAGCAGGAGTAATAAAACCAAAACCTTTATCATCGTTAAACCATTTTACTGAACCAGTCATTGTATTAGACATAGAATTTCCTTTAATTTTTTAATTTTGCCATAAGGCATATGTGCGGTTTGTTTGGTATTTTTACTTATGGGAATTAATTAGAAGGAATTCGCAATGAAGAGGTATCTGAGATAGCGCTTAATGGTGAACATCTTAAAACTGACTAGCATAAATAGGCCTGTACTTCCAAACCAGTGAACGAATTAGACCACAAATATTTAGAGATAGCAAACTTTATTATACTAACCATTAAATAACTAGCTTTATAAGAGAAGTTTAATGACCAGGGTTTACGGCGCATAGGATAAATATGTTTATTTTATATTCCATCCAATAAAAACCCACTGTAAGCGGGCCTTGTAAGTTTTTTAAATGACTTCAATTAGCTCAAACTCTTCAGCAACTAGCTCCATATCATCAGAAAAACAGCCTTCTCGAGTAAAAAAGTCCTTATGACCCGCTCTCCAAAAATCTAAGCTTAAATCACCCTCACCTTCTTTCCTCGCAAACTCTTCAGTAACTTCATTAAACTTAATTAGTTTTAATGCTGTTGTCCGTATCACACACTTAGGCTCTTTAGCCCCATTAAGGATAATATTGATGCCACCAATTTTAATTAAATCTTCAGATAAATAGGATTTCAATGAACTACATGACGCTGTTTTACGCCCATTAACTACAAGAGCAACTAACTCATCAGCAAGTTCGGGGCTATCACCGAATGACCATACCGATGCATTTGGGTATTTAGTTTTTAATTTATCCAAAGTATTCATTATCAATCTCTCTATATTCTTTATTAGCCTGACAATATATATTTATTATGGTCACTTGTCATACTTGTGGCATATCACTAAACGTCCTAACTATTTCTTCATGAGGTTTTGGTAGATGGATAATAGAGCGCAAATCTTTTGGAAAAGAAAGTCAGTGATAATGGAAACTTTAATGAAGGTTATGGAAATGGAGCAAGACTAATCACATGGCTAACGGACAAGCACGTGAAAGAGGCCCATTCAGGAAAAATTAAAAGGCATTAATAAAGATATAAACCGACAAATCACTCAGGCTGTTAACGCTGGGAGCCGTAAAAATGCCCTCGATAAGCTCACTGGAATGGTTGTGATGACAGCCAAAAATCAAAACGCTATCAAGCACAAGTAACCCACCGCACCAACACTAATGTATAAACATAATAATGGAAACCGCTTTCCCAACACTTTCAGCTAACGTGAAAGGATGCGTAGGGAATAATTGCCCGAAAAATTGAATAGCAACAAATGAAGCTTCCATAAATAACACCTATACAAATCAGAATGCAATCATTTAAACAGAATAAATAATTGTTATCAATCGATAAGTAATGGTTTCCCACATCCAGAGGTAAGCATGAATATTGATAAATACAAATTACGTGTAACCCTAAACGTAAGTACACCATGAACCCCATATTTTAATTGCCTAGCCATAACAATAAAATCAACTCTTCAACCTAAAGTAGAGCTTGAATGGTTAATAATATATATAGTGTGGATAACTGAAAATGATGCCAGCTAAATTGATATTTTGAATAGAAATGCCCCATCACTGCCCCAAGGAAGCAATGACAAGGCAATAAATTCATAATATTAAAGCAGGTAATTAAATCACACTGGCATTGACATAATTTCTTGGTATGCAGCCACCAGCTTATTTCTGACTTGTATGCCCATTTGGAGGCTTAAACTCGCTTTTTGCATATCAACCATCACATCATTCAAAGAAATATCTTGTTTTCCCAACGTAAAGTTTTCAACTTGCTTAGCAGAATCATTACGTGTTTTATTTATTTGATTCACAGAGGCGACCAGATGATCAGCAAAACCGACGGGTTCTATTATAGGTTTTGTTGGGTTCGTTGCCTGAGTTGCCACAACATTTAATTGTGATACAACTCCTTCAATCGCTTGAACTGTCATTTTATTCTCTTCTTATATAGTGTGAATTTTTGTCACAAATTTATTTAGCAAGCTTACCCTACCACACCCTTTTTAACTTGAAGCCGATAAATAACACCTAAATTATAGGCTGATTCCGTCATTAGAACCCTACAAAACAATAAATAATAGCAAAGTGAAAAAGTGACGTTACGAAGAGGGAAATAACATTGTTTCACCAAAAGTATTTTCATCCGTCTAGTAGTCTGCCAAGCAGGGAATATTTATGAGTGCCGCATCTAAAGACACGGGGGAGGCCAAAAAGGGTTTTGCCTCAATAATTGATCGTATTAAAGCTGATCCTAAAATACCGTTAATGATTGCGGCGGCTGCAGCTGTTTCAATTATTGTTGCCCTACTTCTCTGGTTACGCAGTCCTGACTATCGCGTACTTCTTAGTAATCTTAGTGCTAAAGATGGTGGCGATATTGTCAGCCAATTAACTCAGATGAATGTGCCATATCAAATCGCTGATAATGGTAGCGCCATTTTAGTTCCTGCAGATAAAGTGCATGAATTACGTTTGAAGCTCGCCCAATCTGGTTTACCTAAAGGGGGGAATACTGGCTTTGAATTATTAGATAAAGAACAGTTTGGTATTAGCCAATTTAGTGAACAAATTAACTACCAGCGTGCTTTAGAGGGTGAATTATCTCGCACTATCGAATCGTTGAGCCCCGTGCAAAGTGCGCGTGTACATTTAGCAATCCCAAAACCGACACTATTTGTCCGTGAGCAAAAGTTGCCTACAGCTTCTGTCACGGTAGGTTTATTACCTGGAAGAATGCTCGACGAAGGGCAAATTAGCGCCATTGTGCATATGGTCTCAAGTAGCGTAACAGGATTAACTGCAAGTAATGTAATTATAGTCGACCAAGCGGGACGCTTGCTCACAAATAATGATAACAGCCAGCAATCAGCTAATAGCGCACAAATTAAGATGACCAAAGAGATGGAATCTCATCTCAAACAACGCATTGAAGATATTTTGTCACCATTAGTTGGGCGTGCCAATATTCATGCACAAGTCACCGCGCAAATGGATTTCTCCAAGGTTGAGCAAACCTCCGAAGAATATAAGCCGAACCAAACACCGGACAGCGCCGCTATTCGTTCCCGCCAGAACAGCCAAAGTATGCAAAACAATAATGGCGGCACGGGCGGTGTCCCGGGGGCATTGTCGAATCAACCGGTTAGCGCACCGAATGCGCCAATTGAAACTAACAAAGACAATAAAGACGCACAGCAAACCACCAATAACCGTAATAACACGACTAACTCGCAAAGCGATGAAACCACAAATTACGAAGTAGATCGCAAAATTAGCCATACTCAACGGCAAATTGGCGTCATTGATAGGCTCTCGGTCGCAGTTATTGTTAATTACCATTCACAAGAAGGCGAAAATGGGCCAGAAATGAAACCATTGCCGCCAGAGATGCTACAGCAAATTGAAGCGTTAACACGAGAAGCGATGGGCTTTTCTTCAGCACGAGGAGACTCAATCAACATCACTAACTCCTTATTTACTGATGATACGCCTGTTGAAGTAGAGCCATCATTACTGTCCAATCCACAGTTGATTACACAACTTTTGGATTACGGAAAAATATTGCTCATCACCCTCATTGCTTGGTTTATGTGGCGCTTCGGTATCAAACCTCAATGGGTTAAATATCGTAAAACACAACAAGCCCAAGTTGATGCTGAAATTTTTGTCGCAACTCAGGCAAAAGCACCGTTCGTGGTAGATGAAGAAATAAACGAAGACATGGATGAGCAAACACGCCGCCGTCTTACTCGCCAGCGTGTTAGTGCAGAGATCCAAAGCCAACGTATACGTGAAATGGCAGAGAAAGACCCACAAGTCGTGGCAATGGTTATCCGTCAGTGGTTAGGAAAATCCCTATGAGTTTAAGTGGAACAGAAAAAAGTGCCGTAATGTTAATGACACTCGGTGAAGATCAGGCTGCGGAAGTATTTAAGCATCTAAATCCTAAAGAAGTTCAACAATTGAGTATGGCGGTGTCTAACATGCGCCAAATCTCCAATAACGAACTTGCGGAAGTGCTAACTGAATTTGAAGAGTCAGCAATTCAATTCGCGGCCTTAAATATCAACACAAATGATTACCTGCGTTCTGTACTTGTCAAAGCGTTGGGTGAGGAACGCGCAGCTAGCTTACTTGAAGATATCTTTGAAAAACAAGAAACCACCTCAGGTATCGAAAGCCTCAACTACATGGAGCCACAAACTGTTGCCGATATTATCCGTGATGAACATCCACAGATTATCGCCACAATTTTAGTCCACTTGAAACGTAACCTCGCTGCGGACGTACTTGAATTATTTGAAGAGCGCCAACGCAATGACATTATGCTACGTATCGCTACTTTTGGTGGAGTGCAACCTGCAGCCCTAGCGGAACTGACCGAAGTCTTAAACAACTTATTGGACGGCCAAAACCTCAAACGCAGCAAAATGGGTGGCGTAAGAACAGCAGCAGAAATTATCAACTTAATGAAAAGCCAACAAGAAGAAAGCGTTATCGATGCAATGCGGGATTACGATGGCGAATTGGCTCAACGCATTATTGATGAAATGTTCCTGTTCGAAAACCTTATCGAAGTGGACAACCGCAGTATCCAACGTATTTTGCAAGAAGTGTCAACCGACTCACTGGTCATTGCCCTCAAAGGCAGCAATCAAGCCCTGCGCGACCATTTCCTCAACAATATGGCGGTTCGCGCTGCCGAAATTGTTCGCGACGACTTGGAATCGCGTTCACCGGTTCGCATGTCCCAAGTGGAAAACGAGCAAAAAGCGATCCTGCTTATCGTTCGTCGTTTAGTAGAAAAAGGCGAAATCGCCATCGGTGGTGGAGACGATGTGTATGTCTAATTCAACAACGCCTAACGACCAATGGCAGCCTTGGCAACTGCGTGAGCTTAACCAATGGGATCTTAATTCAACTTTAAATGAAGCTCCTGAGCCAGACGCACCAAAAGTGCCATGCTTAGAGCCGAAAGAAGTCTTAGAGCAAATCAACTTGCTCGATAACATAAAAGAAGATGCGCAGCGTACAGGTTATCAACAAGGCTATGAACAAGGCCAAAAAGAGGGTTATCAAGCCGGGTTTGAACAAGGTTTACGTGCTGGCGAAGAGCAAGGGCGTGAGCAAGCACTTGCTTTGCAACAACCCGTCATTGAGACATGGCAAAAATTGTTATCTGAGTTCAATTATTCTCTTGATACCTTTGATACGGTTGTTACCACAAAGCTGCTACAAATTGCATTAACAGCTGCAAAACAAGTGTTGGGTCAATCTACTGTATGTGATGGTACTGCATTACTTGAGGAAATCAGTAACTTATTACAGCAAAAACCTATTTTTGCGGGTCAACCAGAATTACATGTTAACCCCAATCATTTTGAGTTGATTGAACAGCACCTTGGTTCACTCTTAAATCTGAATGGTTGGCGGTTAGTCGCAGACCCTAAGCTGCATATTGGGGGTTGTCGTGTGGTCGCTGAAGATGGCGAAATCGATATGACCGTCGCAACACGTTGGCAAGAATTGTGCCGTTTATATGCACCGGAGAGCTTTACATGACCGCACGTTTGGGACGCTGGATTGCCTCGCTTGACGATTTTGAATCGCGGATGAAAGGCATTCCGATGGTACGCCGTTATGGCCGCCTAACAAAAATTACGGGCTTAGTCATGGAAGCCGAGGGGATTAAAATGCCCTTAGGGGCAACCTGCTTTATTGAACGCTCCATTAATGGCGGTACAGACGAAGTTGTGTGTGAAGTCGTCGGTTTTAGTGGGCCTAGAATGTTGTTGATGCCATTAGCCGACCTCGAAGGTATCTCCCCAGGTGCTCGTGTCTATGCTCAATCAACGGGGGATGACGGGCAAACCAGCCGCTTACTCCCTATTGGTAATGAACTATTAGGGCGAGTGCTTGATGCACAAGGCACCCCATTAGATGGCAAAGGCCCACTCGAAGTTAAAGCGCGAGCCCCATTAATCACCCCCCCCATTAATCCTCTTGAACGCACACCAATCAGTAGTGTGCTCGATGTCGGTGTACGAGCAATCAACGCGTTATTGACTGTGGGTAGAGGGCAACGCATGGGCCTGTTTGCTGGCTCAGGCGTAGGGAAAAGTGTATTACTTGGCATGATGGCACGCTTTACCCAAGCCGATATCATCGTCGTTGGGCTGATTGGGGAACGTGGCCGTGAAGTTAAAGATTTTATTGAAAATATTTTAGGCACTGACGGTTTAAAACGTGCAGTGGTGGTTGCTGCACCTGCTGATGTTTCCCCCCTCTTACGTATGCAAGGTGCATCTTATGCCACGCGTATCGCCGAATATTTCCGCGATCAAGGCCTCAGCGTGTTGCTGATCATGGATTCCCTTACTCGCTACAGTATGGCTCAACGCGAAATCGCCTTAGCCGTCGGTGAACCACCAGCAACGAAAGGCTACCCCCCTTCTGTTTTTGCCAAGCTACCCGCACTCGTTGAGCGCGCAGGTAATGGCAAGAATGGCGGCTCGATCACCGCTTTTTATACCGTATTAACAGAAGGCGATGACCAGCAAGACCCGATCGCAGATTCTGCTCGCGCCATCCTTGATGGTCACATTGTGCTTTCTCGTTCTTTAGCAGAGTCAGGGCACTACCCAGCTATTGACATTGAAGCGTCCATTAGCCGTGCAATGACTGAACTGATCCCAAAAGAACATTACCGAAAAATTCAGCGTTTTAAACAACTCACCTCTAGCTATCAACGCAACCGCGATTTAATCAACGTGGGGGCTTATGCAATGGGAAGTGACCCAATGCTGGATACTGCAATTCAATATTACCCACGTATGTCTAAGTTTTTACAGCAAGATATTGATGAACGTTGTGATTACCAAACTGCTTGCGAGCAATTACAGCAAGTGGTACCTAGCGAGTAACGAGGGGATAAATGGCCAATAACAATGCCTTAACGACATTACTCAGTTTAGCCGTAGAAGCCTCCGAAGAGGCAGCAAAGGTGTTAGCGCAAGTACGCCAAACTCATACACAAATGGCGCAACAATTAACCATGCTGGAGAATTATCAAACCGAATATCGGCAAACATTAAACCAGACATTGCACAGCGGAATGGCCTCCGATAAATGGCAAAATTACCAGCAATTTCTCGTCACGTTAGAGCTAACCATTGAACAACAGCAGCAACAACTTAATTTGTGGGAACAAAAAGTGGATGAGGCTAATCGTCATTGGCAAGAAAAACAACAACGGGTCAATGCGTTTGATACTTTGATACAACGCGCTGAACACACCGAACATCAACGTCAAAATCGTATAGAGCAAAAACAAATGGATGAATTTGCCCAACGAGCGACTTTACGGAGACCACAATAAATGGACATCAACGCGACTATCGTACCTGTTGCACCGCCAGCAAAGACCATAAAAAGTGCTAATGAACAGCAAAATGGCCCCAAGGATGACGAAAACCAAGCTCCCGCATTACCATTTCAAGCGCTACTTGATAACCAACAACCCGCGCCCAAAAATACGGCTGTAAACACGGCCGTTGATGAACAAGCGCTGAATAAAGAAATTGTCGCCGATAAGTTAGCGGTTTCAGATAAAACAAGCGCGTCCCCGGCAAGCAAAACACCCACTCATGGTGAGAACACCCTTGAGCAGCTTAATTTCACCCGCAATCTTAGAGGTGACGGCGTACAAACCGCTCTACAATTTGAGCTGTTAGTCGGGGAGAATTCAAGCGAACAACCTTGGCTCAATAATTTAAAGTTATCGCTTTCTAGTCAAATACATCCATCAGCTAATGGGCAACTTGCCGCTGAGTCGCTCCCTAAGTTAGGCACGTTTAACCAAAAGATGCAGCAACTAAATGGTGACCTTGAAGATATCACACTAACTAGTGACAAACTGCTAGATAAGAGCCAATTAGTGCTTGATGAACAAGAAGATAAACCGGCAATAACGACGTTTATTAAAAACGAAAAGGATGAGCGTCGCGACCAGCCCCTTTTACCTTTAGATAATCAACGTGACGTTCGTAGTAAAAACCTGACAGCGGATTTTATGCCATTAAATAAAAAAGTGAGCGATAAAGAGCCGCAGTCTGGCCTACCCACTTTTTCGACTGATATGCTTGGTTCAAACGGGAAAGGTGCTTTTGTCACACAAAGCGAAACGAGTGCCTTTACCACGGCCACAACACACCAGACATCAACTCAACCAATTAGCATGATGCCAACAACCTCTGCCGCACAAGCCGCTGCAATGAACGCTCCGACCGCAGCGCCAACCTTGCATCTCACTAGCCAATTAGGCAGCGAAGCTTGGCAACAACAGTTAAGCCAACACATGTTATTTTTCTCCCGACAAGGTGTTTCTCAGGCGCAAATTCGCTTACATCCTGAAGAGTTAGGCTCACTCAATGTGCATTTACGCATTGAAGATAACCAAGCCGTCATGCACTTTGTTTCGCCTCACAGCCATGTTCGCGCCGCGATGGAGTCCATGATGCCTGTATTACGTAATGCGCTACAAGAAAGTGGCATTCACTTAGCTCAAGGCTCTGTGGGGCAAGATAACTTGGGTAACTCATCAGATAATCAACAGCACAACACGCATCAACATGATGGCCATATTCAAGCTACTCATGCAACGGCCGGTGCCGTTGGTATCAGTGAAGCGAATGCTTCTGTTGCCGCTCAAAAGTCGGTATCTAGGCAAGGTGGGATTAACACTTTTGCATAATAAGTAAACGAAATGCGGTAATTTCCTAGCTAAAGCGCCGAGTTACCGCCTTTTTGTTTCGTTTTTCACTCCTTTAACTCTTAGCAATCAAGCGATAATGCTAGAGATCATAAAGTAAAAAACCCATTTGGGTTTAGCATCCAAGAAACAGGAATTCAGCTAACATGTCGTCACGCAAAGAATCAAAAAGTTCTCATAAAGGGTTGATCATTCTGCTTGCCCTTATTGCCTTAGCAGGGGCTGGTTTTGGTGGTTACACCTGGTGGACGACACAGCAAAACACTCAAACGGCTAGTGAAGAAGAAAAACGTCCGAACATGCCACAACCCATTTTTATGGAGTTAGAGCCATTTACCGTGAATTTAGCCGGTGCTGATAATGGCCCTGATCGTGTGCTCTATATTCATATAACCTTGCGACTTGCAAATGAAAAATCTCGTAAACAACTTCATGAATATCTCCCTGAAGTACGTAGTCGCTTACTACTATTACTATCAGAACAAAAATCAAAAAATATTGAAGTTCATGAAGGCAAGTTGCAGCTAATGAAAGACATTAAGCAAACACTCACCCCTACCCTGATCCCGGGGGATACCGATCAGGATATTTCTGATGTGTTATTTACTACTTTTATTCTGCGGTAATATTCATGAGCGATAATATTTTATCTCAGGCTGAAATTGATGCGCTTCTTAATGATGATGCGCCTTCAAACGATACGCCGGTGCCAGAGAATCAAGGAAAAGATAATATTCGCCCTTACGACCCAAATACGCAACGTCGGGTCATCAGGGAGCGAATGCAGTCTCTTGAAATCATTAACGAACGTTTTGCGCGCCAATTCCGTATGGGGTTATTCAATATGTTACGCCGTAGTCCGGATATCACGGTGGGCGGAATTAAAATTGAACCTTATCACGAGTTTGCTCGTAACTTACCAGTACCAACCAACCTAAATTTAATTCACATGCCACCATTGCGGGGCACTGCGCTCTTTACCTTTGAGCCTGCTCTCGTTTATATCGCGGTTGATAATCTATTTGGGGGAGACGGTCGTTTTCCTGTTCGTCAGGAAGGTAAAGAATTTACCAATACTGAGCAACGGATTATTAACCGAATGTTGAAGTTAGCATTAGGGGCTTATCGCGATGCTTGGAGACCAATAGCGGATATAGAAGTGGAGTATGTACGCTCCGAAATCCAAGTTAAATTTACTAATATCACCACATCACCAAATGACATTGTGGTAACCACGCCATTTTTAGTTGAGATAGGCAATACGGTTGGTGAATTTAGTATTTGTATTCCCATTGCCATGATTGAACCATTGCGTGAGCGTTTAATTAACCCACCAATGGAACAAGGGCACCAAGAAAATGAAACTTGGGTGACAAATCTCGTCACACAAGTAAAACGTTCTGAACTTGAATTGGTTGCCAATTTTGTTGACATTCCAATGCGAATTTCTCGCTTACTGCAACTGCAAAAAGGGGATGTGCTCCCTATTGAGAAGCCTGACCGCCTCATTGTCAATGTTGATGGCGTTCCTGTACTAACCAGTCAATACGGAACTCAAAATGGCCAATATGCGTTGCGTGTAGAACATTTGATTAACCCTGTTTTAAACACTCTAGATGAGGAAAGTACCAATGAGTGAGGCGAAGAACTCTCCTGATGCATCAACCAATCACGCTAGTGAAGACCTATGGGCTGAAGCGCTGGAACAGCAAAAAAAAGCGGAATCCGCCTCAGCTGGTGCACAGGCTTTTGATAACCTTGATGGGCAGAATCCATTAAATCAGTTGTCCGACATCGATATGATTATGGATATCCCAGTTCGCCTATCCGTTGAGCTAGGGCGTACTAAAATGACCATCAAAAAATTACTCAGTTTGTCTCAAGGCTCTGTCGTTTCTCTCGATGGTTTAGCTGGCGAGCCATTAGACATTTTAATTAACGGTTATTTAATCGCTCAAGGGGAAGTCGTCGTCGTTTCAGATAATTATGGTATTCGCATTACAGATATCATTACGCCATCCGAACGTATGCGCCGCTTAAGCCGTTAATAGACAATATGAGTCACTGAAAATGGCAATAACCAACCAAGCTGAACAGGCACCAGCATCCGTGCCTTTTTTGTCAACTAGCGTTCCTTCCAGTGAATTGAATGCGCCAGCTATCGACCATAGTAATAGCTTAACGCAAATTTCAGGCTCATTGGGGGTCATTATTTTATTGATTCTGATTGGCGCTTGGTTGGTTAAAAAATTGGGTTTTGCCCCGAAGAAAATGGGGAAAGAGCAAATTGTGAAAGTGACAAGCAGTTGTTCATTAGGCAATAAAGAACGGGTTGTCGTGGTTGAAGTCAATAATGAGTGTTTAGTATTAGGTGTGACAGCTCAAAATATTAGCCTGTTACATCAATACCCTGCACAAAATAAAACCACTGTATCTTCAGTTATTGAGCCCCTTACGTTCCAATCCGTATTAAAGAAAAAACAAGATGCGGCGGATCATGCGGCATCAGTAACACCTTTGTATAAGTAATTGGAAGCACACATGTTACCACGTAAATCCCTACTGATGATTGCTGTGCTTCTATTTGCATTGCCAAGTTCTGCATCAGCAGCACTCCCTGCCGTTATCAGCCATAGTTTAGCCGATGGAGGCCAAACTTGGTCATTACCCGTTCAAACCTTACTATTTTTAACCCTGTTAGGCTTTATACCCGCCTTACTCTTAATGATGACCAGTTTTACACGCATCATTATTGTTCTCGGTTTATTACGAAATGCCTTAGGGACACCCTCTGCACCACCAAACCAAGTATTATTAGGTTTAGCGTTGTTTTTGACCTTTTTCGTTATGTCCCCCGTTGCCGACCAAGTTTATCGTGAAGCATACCAACCCTTTAGCGAAGATAAAATCAGCCTTGAAGTCGCACTAGAAAAAGGGACTGCCCCGTTAAGGACCTTTATGTTAGGGCAAACTCGCGAATCCGATTTAGCGCTTTTTGCTCGTATTGCCAAAGTGGGGGAGATTCAAGAGGCGAAGGATGTTCCTTTACGGATCCTCGTTCCCGCATTTATCACCAGTGAATTAAAAACGGCATTCCAAATCGGCTTTACCATTTTTATTCCATTTTTAATCATAGACTTGGTTGTTGCTAGCGTCTTAATGGCCTTAGGGATGATGATGGTTCCACCGGCAACCGTTTCACTTCCCTTTAAATTAATGCTGTTTGTATTAGTCGATGGCTGGCAATTATTACTTGGTTCATTATCGCAAAGCTTTTTTAATTAGGAGTAACGATGACACCTGAATCTGTCATGGCAATGGGCACTGAAGCAATGAAAATTGCCTTAATGCTAGCGGCTCCATTATTACTGGCGGCACTAGCCGCAGGGTTGATTATTAGCTTACTGCAAGCCGCAACACAGGTTAACGAAATGACCTTATCTTTTATCCCTAAAATTTTGTCAGTCATTTCAGTGATCATCATTGCGGGGCCTTGGATGCTCAACCTACTAACCGACTATATGCGAACGTTGCTTAGTAATTTACCCTTTATTATTGGCTAACAATGTTAACCATTACCAGTGAAACGCTCACGCTCTGGTTGAGCCAAGGTTTTTACCCTTTCATACGCCTTTTGGCGCTGCTCGGAACAGCGCCCTTTTTTAATGAAAAACAAGCCATTACCAAGGTTCGAGTTGCCCTTGCTTTTTTTGTCGTGTTGATTGTTTCCCCGCAACTTCCCGTGGTAAATATTCCCCTATTTTCTGCAATGGGGTTATGGGTCATTGTGCAACAGATTGTGATTGGTGTGGCGATGGGTTTAACCATGCAAATCGCCTTTGCCGCGGTTCGCCATGCAGGAGAAGTCATTGGTTTGCAAATGGGGTTATCTTTCGCGACCTTTTTTGACCCAACCGGTGGGCCCAATATGCCTATTTTAGGGCGCATCTTCAATGTGATTACTATTTTATTGTTTCTCGCCTTCGATGGCCATTTATGGTTAATTTATATTATCGTCAATTCATTTGAATTGATCCCCATTCAAACAGCCCCACTGAATAGAGACGGTTTTTGGGTATTTGTTCAATTTGCCAATACCTTATTTATTA
The DNA here is from genome assembly GCF_049545585.1 of Providencia sp. NPDC089933. Lineage (NCBI taxonomy): Bacteria > Pseudomonadati > Pseudomonadota > Gammaproteobacteria > Enterobacterales > Morganellaceae > Providencia > Providencia sp. NPDC089933. The sequence continues at coordinate 177,406 of NZ_JBMWDT010000001.1, read as the reverse complement.
ATGGGTTAATGTTAGCGCTGCCTTTTATTACATTGTTTTTAATTCTCAACCTTGCGCTCGGTATCCTAAACCGTATGACCCCACAACTGTCCGTATTTGTGGTAGGTTTCCCCCTCACCTTAACTATAGGTATCAGTATGTTAGGGGTAATTATCTCCATCCTTCCCCGATATACTGAACGCCTTATCCACCAAGCTTTTGAGCAATTGTCATTGATGTTTAATTTGTTTATTTGAGTCGTGATGTTTGTATTTTTTAATTAAATGCAGGTTTATAAAATTATTTATAAAATCGAATGATGATTGAAAACCAATAACAATTTATTTCAAACTCAAAGCTCATAACCCCTCCTAGTTATCCCTATTATTATCTGGTTATCCGATCTATTTTTCAGGTATTTATCTCTAATCAAAATCTGCCTTTGTGGCAGTAATATAATACCCGTTCTATATTTCATTTCTAAGCTATCGAATGATAGATACGTATTATATTTGATATTAAATTTAACTTAAGGAAGAGTGGTGTGGCTACTCATTACACAAAAACTAGTTTTAACTCATATTTATTTTTTTCACCAATTAGAGAATCTAGATATCTATTCTTTAATATTCTTCTCTAAACTGCCTATACGGCAGTGAACAGCGATTGTTATTTAGGTTCTGGTGTTGGTGCTTTCTAAGCTGCCTATACGGCAGTGAACAGAGAACATCCTGATCCCATTCATCAGCATGATTTCTAAGCTGCCTGTATGGCAGTGAACATGCAATCAGTGAATCACCAATAGTGATAGATTTTCTAAGCTGCCTGTATGGCAGTGAACCTAAGTCTCAGTCTGTAGTAGCTAAAACATTATTTCTAAGCTGCCTGTATGGCAGTGAACCCTCATCGGGCTCAACAATACGGCCATCAAATTTTCTAAGCTGCCTGTATGGCAGTGAACACTTAAAAGGTTCAGAGTTCGTTTTCGATGATTTTCTAAGCTGCCTGTATGGCAGTGAACTATTGTTGACATTGAAAATTTTAGATTTGTCATTTCTAAGCTGCCTGTATGGCAGTGAACCAAGGCTGGCATAAGTCGATTTCTAACGTGCCTTTCTAAGCTGCCTGTATGGCAGTGAACCGGGTTTCACTACTCATGGATTTACTAGTTTTTTTCTAAGCTGCCTGTATGGCAGTGAACAACAACGAAAACCCGCCGCCAATAAGTTTAACTTTCTAAGCTGCCTGTATGGCAGTGAACGGATTGACGAATTGACTTTGATGTTTTTCAGCTTTCTAAGCTGCCTGTATGGCAGTGAACTAAATGGGGGTGTTAGTATTTAAGCATCAATATTTCTAAGCTGCCTGTATGGCAGTGAACAGTTGGGCGGTTACCACTGGCGGTAGTGGCACTTTCTAAGCTGCCTGTATGGCAGTGAACCTTTTTTTGAACTGTTTTTTCCGAAAAATTTTTTTCTAAGCTGCCTGTATGGCAGTGAACTATTAGTTAAATAAGATAAAACAAAGAAAAACAATGTACTAGTTTTATAAACGCCAAAATACCTTTGTTTTGGGAGGGCATTCTAACTTATTGTTTAATAATTAATTTTTTAAATAGCAAAAAATAAAGGTTAAACTAGGGTAAAACAAATCGGGATTTATGCAATATGCACTAAACAAAAATAGTGCGTAAATATAGGTACCTCAAAATAAAAAAACCGCGCTCGAATCACTCCAAAGCGCGGTGAGTAAAATTAAACCTTTAATTTATTAACGGTTACCAAAAAGTGACATACTGTTTAAATCTTTAAAAATACTTTGGGATGCATCAAACATCGCCTTTTCTTTATAGTAATCCGTCGTAGTACCCGTCCAGTTGGTCTCAAGCAGCTCACTTTTACGAGCTGCATTTTGAATCGAACGGGTATCTGCCAAGAAATCTAATTTATCAATTTCTTGCAGTTGTAAGCCTTGTTTCGCTTCAATATTAGAAATTTGGTCAAGCGCTGCTTTAATTCCACGGTTAGCTTCATCCATCCCTGCTTGAGCGCGGTCTAAATCAGCTTGAGGCGCATCTTGTTGTGGAATTTTCAGCGCATCAATACCTGCATTCAACGCTTTGAAAACATTAACAACATTATCGCTGCCCGTCTCAAAAACTTGCGCACCCGTAAAATAGGTGGTCATTTCTCGGTCACTAGCGACATTTTGCATAATTGGTTTATCGCCGCCGTGGTACAACACATTACCATCAGCGTCAATTTCAAACGGGGGCTTATCCGATTTAAAACCAGCAAAAATATAACGGCCATTACCATCCGTTGTATTACCTAATCCCACCAGTTGTTCTTTTAAACCTGTTAACTGTTCTGCCAGTGAATGACGGTCTTTATCACTTAAAGCACCTTGGTTAGAAGCTTGAATGATAGTGGTATCAATTTGTGTGGTCACATCCGTCATTTGAGTCAAAATACTCATCTGCAATGTCATGCCCGTTTTTGCAAACCCACGGCTTGCGACATATTGCTGGTTACGGTTTTCTGATTGGCTAATTCGCACCGCTTGTGATGAGGCTTGAGGGTCATCAGACGGTTTACTCACGCGCTTACCCGAGGCTAATTGGCTACCTGCATCCATCCAACGCGCCTGAGCATTATTCATGTCTTGCAGGCGTTGGTGATAAATCATATTTGTACTTAAACGCATCGCTAAACCCTTATTATATTGCTAAAACTTAGAATGCACGCATCAACGCATTAAACAAATCATCCACCGTTTTTAATACTTGCGCATTCGCATTAAAAAACTGCTGGATCTTCTGCATTTGAATACTTTCTTCATTCATATTCACGCCTGAGATAGCCTGCTCTTGGGCATAAAAGCTCTCAGTCATTTTATTTTGTGTTTCCGAATCAATTTGGGCTTGTTTAGTTTTACTACCGACATCATTGACTAAGGTTGCGTAGAAATCAGAGAAGGTCGAGCCGCCATCAATCAGTTTTTGGTCTTGTAATTTAACCAGCTCTTTAATATTTTCATTATCACCTGGGCCACTATCTTTACTCCCCGCGGCAGCAAAGCCCGATGCATCACTAATCAATGTTTGCATACCGTTGATAACACCGCTCACAGGCTTAACAAGGAAAGAATCACCTTTTGTCATGCCTTGGCTATTGCTTATTTTGACTTCTATACCATCAAATTTCAGTGTGCCTGCGGTTGAATCATCTACCGAAATTTTAGTGCCTTCAGGTAAACGAGTGACATTCCATTCGCTACCATCAAAACGCATTTCATAGTTATTGCCTGTCACCTTAGAGACATCGCTATAGCTCAAATCGAAATCCGCTTTACCACTATTATGGGTATTGCTAACAACGCTGCCTTTACCAATCTCAAAAAAGTCTTTACCCGTATTACCATTGGCATCATAGCCTTTGCTATGAACTTCATTGAATTTCGTTGCAAAAACTAATGCTAATTTATTGAGTTTTTGATAAGCCGGGTCAATCACTTCCTGACGAGAACGCAAAATACCGCTTAGCTCTCCCCCACGAAATGACCCATCTGGGATTTCACGCGCTTGGCCATTTGCTCCCACAAAACCGATACTAAAACGGCTATCGTCTTTTGATGAAGGGACTGCTTCTAAACGGTTAGCTTTTTCGCCAGTCACCAGCGGTAAACCATTGGCAAACGTCACATTATAGTTGCCGTTTTGTTCAATGACCTTAACCCCAACTAACGAGTTAACTTCATTTACTAAGCGATCACGCACATCCAATAAATCATTAGGTTCAGAACCGCTGACTGAACGTACACGGGAGATCTGCTGGTTTAGACCAGCAATTTTTTCCGCATATGTATTGATATCTTTCACCTTATTTTCGATTTGGTGATTAATATCCCGCTCCATTTCTTGTAAACGGCGATCAGCGTCTTTAAATTGACTTACCAACGCATTTGAATTGCCCAAGAAAACGTCAATCAATGTTTTATCACTGGCGTCACTGGTTGCTGCATCTAATGAAGTGAAAAAACTACCGATATTACTGGAGATATCTTCAATATCATTAGTAAGCAAATCATCGACTTTATTACAGTTTTTAACGTACGCCTCATAATCACCGCTGCGAGCGCGTGATTGGCTGTACTGTGCATTGATAAATTCATCAAACTCACGGCGAACATGGCTGAAATAAGTGCCGTTACCAAAATAGCCATTAGGTGTCATCGTACCGGGATTCTCCCCGAAAACAGCACTTTGGCGGTGATAATAACCTACACCTGCGTTCGCTAAGTTGTTAGAAATCACACTTAACCCGCCTTGTGCAGCGTTCACACCACTGAGCGCATTATTCATTACATTGTTCAGCATAAGCTTTTCCTGTTCTAGATGCTGACCCCTTTAATTGGCTGACACAATCAAAGTGATAAGCAACTCAAATTATTTACAGCATATTTGGTTATCGGAAATTCAGCGTAATTGTTTAGGCCAAACTCGCATTAATTCCGTGTTTTTAAAAAATATCGTTTAAGTCTATGGTATAGGCTTGCACTGCCCTTGATGCCGAGGTATTTGCTGTCGGTTGATGACCGCGAATTTGGTTAATCAAGGTGATCAGTTTGTCTGAATAACTTGGGTCAGTGGCGTAACCGGCTTGATGTAAGCGACGCGCAGCAATTTCAGGCGTCGGCGCTTTTTTCACATCTTTATAGCGCGGGTTTTCGGTTAATAGACTGATATAATCAGCAATCGCTTCTTCGTATGAACCATAGACTCGGAAGTCATCGCGCATTTTTATTGTTTTGCCATTAATGACTTCGGTTGTCATGATATTAGTGACGGGTCCCTGCCAGTTTTTCCCAGCTTTAATACCAAATAAGTTATGGCTGGTTTTACCGTCACTTTTCAAAATTTCCCTCTGTCCCCAACCACTTTCTAATGCCGCCTGCGCTAAGACGAGAAAGTGTGAAATACCACTGTTTTGACTTGCAGCCTTTGCTGGTTCAATTAAGCGACGAATAAAATTACTGCTGTTAAGCGATAACGCTTTGATTTTTTGAAATGGTGCTGAAAGCGTATCCCCCATAGGCGAAAAATGGCGCATCATCTGCTGCATATTAAATGGTGGCAATGTTTGGATGGCTTTTTCATCGAGCGGTAACATGCTATTGCTGAGCGCTACATTAGGCTCTATTTGCTCGCGCGTTAACTGTTGGTACATCATCTCACCAAAACCTAAGCCTTTTTGTGAAAGATCTTGGGCGATTTGCTGGTCATACATGCTGGTGAGCATACGTGTTTGGTCGCTGGAAAATAAACCATCTTGGGGTAATGCGTCACGCATACTTTTTAGCATCATTTGGACAAATGTTGCCTCAAGTTGCTGCGTGACTTGGCGCAGCCCTTGCTCTGGGTTTTTATTCAGTTCGCCTTTTAGCTGGCCTAGCGACTGTAAATCAAACGCGGCACCTTGCAATAGCTGCATATCACTCATTAGATGATCTCCAATTTTGCACGCAAGCAACCTGCACTTTCCATAGCTTGCAATATTGACATCAAATCGTTTGGCGTCGCACCTAAAGTATTTAAAGCCTGAATAACTTGGTTTAATTGCACACTCGCATTCACTTTTTGCAATGAACCACCTTGGTCGCGTATACCGACATTGGTGTTACGGGTTACGACCGTTTGCCCACCTGCAAATGGGGTATCAGGTTGGCTGACTTGTGTTTGTCTTTCAACGGTAACCGCTAAACTACCATGAGCCACCGCACAGCTTTCGAGTGTCACACTGCGGTTAATGACAACTGAACCGGTCCGTGAATTGAGGATCACTTTTGCTTCTGCCATTGGTGTCCGCACGTTAAGTTCCTGTACCCGAGACAAAAAGCGTACTTGGTCACGGTTGTTAGCCGGAACTAATAATTGAACCGTACGCGAGTCCAACGCGGAAGCTGAACCGACTCCCCCCATACGGTTTATTGCATCTGCAATATCTTGCGCTAATGTGAAGCTATCTTCGTTTAATTGCAGGTTAATTGCGCCACTTTGCCCAAAGTTACTTGGTAGTTCACGCTCAATCGTTGCCCCGCCAGTAATGCGTCCACCATTAAGTTGATTCACTTTAATGCTGCTACCACCACCGCTTGCGCCAGCTCCACCAACCAGAATATTTCCTTGCGCCATGGCATAGACTTGCCCATCAACACCTTTCAGTGGCGTCATCAATAATGTTCCACCCCGCAAGCTTTTTGCATTCCCCATTGAAGAAACAACGATATCCACAGACTGACCAGTACGCGAAAAAGGTGGTAATTTTGCGGTTACCATCACCGCTGCCACATTTTTCAATTGCATGTTAGTACCGGGGGGGACCGTAATCCCCATTTGCGACAACATGTTATTTAAACTTTGGGTTGTAAATGGGGTTTGCATGGTTTGGTCACCCGTGCCATCGAGCCCGACAACAAGTCCATAACCGATTAATGCGTTATCACGTACCCCTTGAACCGTGGTTAAATCTTTAATACGTTCACTGTGCGCTGCAAATACAAAACAGCAAAATAGCGATAGCAAAATTAATACTTTGTTTTTCATTGAGTTCTCTCGGCTATTCTCTCTTATGTTCAATTAATAAGGCGAAACATTTAAGAAAAAGCGTTGCAGCCAGCCCATGTTTTGCGATTCATTGATGTAACCATCACCCACATATTCAATACGTGCATCCGCCACCTGTGTGGAGCTTACATGGTTATCTGACCCAATGGTCCGTGGGTTAACCACGCCAGAGAAGCGGATCGACTCCGTCCCTTGGTTAATGGCAATACGCTTCTCACCGACGACATGTAAGTTACCGTTCGCCAGTAATTGGTCTACCGTCACGGTAATCGTCCCTTTAAAGGTGTTATTGGCATTCGCTCCGCCCTTACCACTAAAGTCACTATTACCTTTAATATCGAGTTCGGTATTCTTACCGCCAATCCAGCCTTGCATAAAGCCGGGCAGTATCGCAGCCAAGAAACCAGTTTTCCCAGTGCGATTCGCATTTGCAGACGAGTTTTTGCTAGCACTGACATTTTCTTGCAGATTGATAGTCAAAATATCGCCAACATTACGAGGGCGCCTATCTTCAAATAGGGGCTGATAGCCATAATACGCCGGCTGAGCACTTTGAAATATTGAGCCATTCGGTGCAGGTGCCGTCGGTGCACTTGGAATTGCCGTTGTCTGTGTGTCCACTAACGGACGTGATTTTATGTGTGCGCAGCCACTGGTAATCAAAACCAAAGCAATGACTAATCCCACCTGTTTGGTTGCGATTAAAGGCGTTTGCAACGCTATTTTTTGCTGTTGAGAAATCGTGCTGCTTTCAATCATCATGCTACTCTTTTGCCGCAGTGTACGTTCTACCATCACGAAGAGATCCCTCTCATAGGTAACTCACCATCGTGATTGCAAGTTACCTTTCTGTGTCTTTCCCGCTCAATAAACCAATTACAGCTGAGTTAAACGCTGTAGCATCTGGTCAGATGCGGATACTGCCTTACTATTAATTTCATAAGCACGTTGAGTTTGGATCATATTCACTAACTCTTCGGCAACATTGACGTTAGATGTCTCTAGCATATTTTGATAAATCAACCCTGCACCATTCGTTCCCGGAGCACTTTCATTAGGGGCACCTGAACTTGCCGTTTCCATATACAGGTTTTCACCCATACTTTCTAAACCTGCATCATTGATGAAAGTAGTTAAGGTGATTTGACCAATCTGTTGCGGCTGATTATCACCATAAACGGTGATAGAAACCGTACCATCACGTGCAATTGACATGCTGTTTGCGTTATCAGGGATCATAATCGCAGGGACAATTTGGTAACCGCTTGAGGTTACAAGCTGGCCATCTTGGTTGGGCTGCAATGCCCCATCGCGGGTATAGGCGTCGGTACCATCTGGCATTTGTACATGCAAGAAACCTTGGCCTCGAATAGCGATATCGTTGGTATTACCCGTTTTGTTTAACGCACCTTGTGCGTGAACTCGCATTGTGGCAACGGGACGAGCCCCCGTGCCCATTTGTAACCCTGACGGTAACGATGTTTGCTCAGAGCTCATCGCGCCAGGTTGGCGAATATTTTGATACATTAAATCTTCAAAAACGGCACGTTGGCGTTTAAAACCATTAGTACTGACGTTTGCCAAGTTATTAGAAATAACATCAAGGTTGGTTTGTTGAGCATCAAGCCCTGTTTTTGCAATCCATAATGAACGGATCATAATAATTCCTTACTGAATTTAGCTGACGGCAAGCAATTGGTTTGCCCGTTGTGCATTTTCATCAGCACTACGGACTACTTTCATTTGCATTTCAAAATGCCTTGCATTGGCAATCATGGAAACCATGGCTTCAGCAGCATTAACGTTACTTCCCTCAATCACACCAGCGGTAACGATAGCGCGCTCACTTTGTGGAAGCACATTGCCATTAGCCGCTTGGCCTTGAGGTGATAAATGAAATAACCCATCTTCCCCACGAAGTAGGTCTTGTGGCTGTGCTTCAACCACTTTTAAACGGCCAATCTGCCCTAGCATCGTTGGGGGGTCGGTCGCCAATAGCGCTGTCACTGTGCCGTCTGTGCCGATAGTTAATTCTGCATTCGGCGGAACATTAATAGGACCACCATCCCCTTGTAAACGACGCTCGCCAATCATTAACTCGCCTTCACTCGAAACCTGAATATTACCGTTACGCGTGTAGGCTTCGCTGCCATCGGCAAGTTCAACAGCCAAAAAGTGCTTGTCATTTAACGCCACATCTGTTGACTTGCCTGTATAGTTCAGTGGCCCTTGGCTCATATCTGCACCGGGTGTTGAGGCAACGACCAGTGTCCTTGTTGGTTCGCTGTCCCCGTTAATGGGCACAGCACGCATTGCCGATAGTTGTGCTTTAAAGCCCGCCGTTGACACATTAGCAATGTTATTTGAAACAATCGCTTGGTTTTCAAGCGCATGACGCGCCCCACCCATGGCAGTATAAATGACGTGATCCATGCCCACCCTCTCGGTTTATCGTAAATTAACCAATGTTTGTAACATTTGATCTTGCGTTTTGATGGTCTGCGCATTGGATTGATAATTACGCTGCATCACAATCATACTGATCAACTCTTGGCTCATGTCCACGTTAGAAGACTCCAGCGCACCACTGGTTAATTTGCCGTATTGCCCTACACCCGGGACACCATCCATTGGGTTACCTGAAGCATTTGAAGAAGCCCAAACGTTACCACCTTGAGAAACTAAACCATTCGGGTTAGCAAAAGCAGACAGCGCAACTTGCCCTACCACACGTTTTTGTTGGTTAGAATAATTCGCAGTAATTAAACCGTTATCTTCAATTTTAAACGTGGTGTATTCACCGGCAGGAAAGCCATCTACATCAATAGCACTGACCGAGGATTCACTGACTTTCTGTTGGCGAGTTTTACTCAGATCGACATTTAACGTTCCATTATCCGCCCCATTTAACCCGTTATAAGCAAAGGCAAATGTGGCTTTATCAGCGTCTTTTAGCTTGCCGTTACCGTCAAACTCTAATTCACCTAATTTTTTAGCTTCTGTGTCGTTAGTATCTTTTGCATAAGCCGTCCAGTTATTGTCAGACTCTTTGACAAAATACACTGAAATTTCGTGAGTATTACCTTGACTATCAAATGCAGTCATTGTGGTACTGAAATTATAAGTTGCTGAATCATCAGGTTTTGTTATATCAAACTTTTTATCTTTAACTTTATCTTCTGAATTAAGGTTAACTGTCAGTTTGGCTAAGTCTGATTTTTTAGCATCCATCATATCGGTTGGAATGTTAATTCCCGCAGGAACACCACCACTTTGAATAGTGACATTACCGTCCTCATCAACACCTGCCGGATAACCTGTGACGATCATGCCTTGGTTGTTCACTAAGTTACCGCTTTTATCACGTAAAAACTGGCCATCACGGCTATAGTAAATATCGCCATTTTTGTCTTGCACACGGAAAAAACCATTGCCAGAAATAGCGACATCCGTTGGTCTATCCGTACGTGTGATAGGGCCATCTTTAAAATTTTGTGTTACTGCTGCAACATTAACACCCAGACCAACGCCTGATCCTGCGAACATATCGGCAAAAGAGGTTGTCGCCCCTTTAAAACCATTGGTCGCGGAGTTGGAAATATTATTACCAATTGAATCCAGCCCCGCTGATGCTGCATTTAAGCCACTGACTGCTTGTGAAAAAGACATATTTTCTCCATGAGTATTGGGGATAAATTAAGATGAAGGATAAACTTTGAAGATGCTGCTCAGGGGGACACTTTGCCCAATACCAACATCTAATAATGGTGCGTCAGAACCTGGGGTCACGCCGTTGACGCGGGTATAACCTAGTTTTGTGACTTCAACTTCGGCTCCGGCTCTGACGGCTTTCACATCAAAGTAATATTTCCCTTTTGTATCTGCCACTAGGTTTCCTTTGTTGTCGCGACCATCCCAAGCCATATCATAAATATCGGGTTTGACTTCGGTATCATAAGTAATGGTGCGTACCACCATTCTGTTTTTATCGCGAATAGTAATTTCAACGTTATCTGCCAATTTCGGCAAAAAGAAACCAAACGGAGATGAGATAAATTCGGACTGTGGTTCTTCGCTGCCACCTTCATCACCCATCACACTTTTATCACTCAGTGCAAAGTTTGAAGGACTATCAGGGCTAATCCCCTCATCCGGTAATGGATTTGAAGGTTTAATGATTGAACTATCTTCGCCAGTGCTCTCTTTTTTAAGTGGCGCTAAAATAATTTCGTTGCGAGGAATAAGAACACCTTTGCCAACAAGCTGAGTGGCTTGTAATGATTGCCCTGAACCGATTTGTTGGGAAATACCACTAACGCTATCACTTAACTTATTCATACTCTCAAGCGTTGCGATTTGTGCCAATTGACTGGTCAAGTCGGTATTTTCCATAGGGTTAGTAGGGTCTTGGTTTTGCATCTGTGTGACAATCATCTTTAAAAATGTGTCACGCATATCATCACTTTGACTTTTCTTTGGCACATTACTGGCAGCCGGCTCTGGACCGGCTGTAGTATTATCCAAAGAGTCGTACATTGTGGCGGCAATTCCCATTACAAACCTCCCTTACTGGCCTATTGTTAATGTCTTTTGCAATAACGTTTTTGCCGTATTCATCACTTCAAGGTTGGCTTGATAACTCCGAGAAGCCGAAATGGTGTTGATCATCTCCCCGACCATGTCGACATTTGGCATTTGCACATAACCTTTTTCATCAGCCAGTGGATGGCCAGGCTTATATTCCATACGCGGCGGTGCGGGGTCTTCAATGAGTTCACTCACACGCACACCACCCACTTCATTGCGCCCTTGTGGTGCCATTTGAAAGACCACTTGCTTTGCACGATACGGCTGCCCGTCCGGTCCTGCGACGCTTTCAGCGTTTGCCATGTTGCTTGCACTGACATTTAAACGCTGAGACTGCGCTGTTAATGCAGAAGCAGAAATATCAAAAATACTCAGTAACGCCATGCTTATTACCCTTGCTGTAGAACAGCCAACATACTTTTAACGCGGCTATTAATAAATGTGAGATCAGCCTGATATTTCAGGGTATTATCAGCGAATTGACTACGTTCAATATCCATATCTACCGTATTACCATCCATCGATGTCTGATAAGGAACACGGTATTTCAAGTCTAAATTTGGCGCTTTAATGCCTCGTCCTTCGATATGGCCTTTAGCTGTCACGGCAAGGGTGACGCCCTTTGAACCAACGACACCTTTGTCCATTGCTTGTTGAAGTTGACGATTAAAGTCAATATCACGTGCTTGATAGCCCGGAGTATCCGCATTTGCGATGTTTGAAGCCAAAACAGTCTGCCTTGCTTCGCGTATTGATAACGCCTGCTGCTGAAAAGCAAACGTGGCATTTAATTTATCAATCATGATGGCCCTCAATGGAAATAAAGCGACTCCTGAATCTGAACATTCGCTCATATAATTTAAAATTCGACCTGCATATCTTAGCCGTCTACTAAAAAATCTAATGGCAAGATAAAGGCAAAATAATTGACCTATTTGGCTCATTCATTATTAAAGACCTGCGTAAACTGCAATCGTGAAAAAGTTTGCTTACCAAGGAGGCTATCCCTACATGCGTTATCGTCAAAAGCTGTCATTTAGCATTGTAATTAGTGTATTAGGGTTAACCATTAGCCTTGCTCAAGCCTCATTACCTCAAGATATCAATCACTATTTCCGCCAAATTCACGGTAAAAAAAACCAAGTTTCTATTGAGATCAAAACGCCGATTGAACGTTGGCCAAGCTGTGAGAAACCCCAAATCAGTCCACCTATTGGGGGCAGAAATATGGGAAATGTATCTATTCCAGTGCAGTGTGGTAAGAAAAAACAATTTATTCAGCTAATTGTGAATGTGACGGGGCAATATTTCGTTGCAACACGTAATATAAATCGTGGTGAATCTATTGAGTTTGTGGATATTGGCAGTAAAAAAGGCTTATTACATAAGCTTCCCGCTGGAGCGAGTACTGATAAAATGGCACTACGCGGCGCAATAGCACTTCGTAATATCCCTGCGGGGCAAACATTTACCAAATCGATGATCCGGCTCCCTTGGGCAATAAAAGCAGGTCAAACCGTATTTGTTTTTGCTAATGGCGATAATTTCTCGGTGAAGTATGAGGGGCGCGCCATTAATAATGCCACCATTGGGCAAAATATTCGTGTAAGATTACTCAATGGTCAAGTAGTCAATGGGTTAGCACAAGAGAATGGCAGTGTTAATATCGCATTAAAATAAATGCCATCAAGACCGAATATGACGAGTCTGTACTTAATGTCAACTCACTCAAAATGAACCTTTATTCTAAATAGTTCAAGTCGCATCAAGGCGACAAGTGAATGAGTCGCTAGGAGCTTACATAAGTAAGTGACTAGTGCGAATGAGCGTAAGTTAACGCAGAGGCGGCTTGAAATATGACGAATAAAGGCAATATTTTGTAACACTATAAAGACTAAAGATCCCACAAAATACGCCGATAACTCTCATATGATAAAAATCGGGAACAGGAAAACACATTATGGCTATTGAGCAAACACCTGCAATTTCTGCGCTAACTCAGGTAACAAACCGTGACCCACAAGATACGGCTACCCCGATGCGCGATAAAAAAATTTCGACAAATGAAATCATTAAAGAAAGTACATTTGTCCCGAGTGAGCTGCAAAAAAAATTATTACAGCCCCAAGCTAGCGATATTAACAGCGCTAAAGTTGAACAAATTAAACAAGCTATCAAAGATGGCACCCTGAAAATGGATGCAGAAAAGATTGCTGATGGCATTTTACGTGATGCACATGAGTGCATGTTATCAATGAAATAAATAACTACCATGACTGATGAACTATTAATCTTGCTAGAACAGCAACATGCTCATTTACAATCATTGCAAATCGTGATGAAAAATGAGGAACTACTATTAGGTTACCAGCGTGTTCCGCCTTCGCCTTTTCAGGAAACGACTGAACAAAAACGTTTCCTTGTTGCGGCGATAGGCCATGGGGAGACCCAGCGGCTACAACTCGAATCACAAGCAGAAATTACCGCGCCTTATGAAGGTAATACTGAATTAGCCAGTGTATGGGAAGCGATTAAAGTATTAACAACCAGCTTAAAAGAATTAAACTATCGCAACCACCAAATGCTGCAATTACATATAGAACTCAATGCTCAACGCCTAAACTTTGTAAAGAAACACAATAACCAATCCACTTATGGTGCTGATGGTTTAGAATCAAAACGCCCTGTTTTAGGTAAAAAAATTTCGATTTAAGCTGTGTTCTGCCTAGTTCAAAAACCCTTTTTTATCATCTCAAAGCCTATCAGACAGCTTACTCAATGACCTGATATAGCTTCAACATTAAGTCGACTAAAGGAAACCTACCGCCATTTAACCGACCTGCTGGCTATCCCCTGATATGCAGCCCATCTAAGAAGCCTCTGATAAAGGCCTAATTCAGTTTCCCCTCATAAACAAATTGGTTCATTTTAATCAGCTATCAAATGCGAAAAGGCCACTCGAATAAGAGTGACCTTGCATACTTTCTTTACGCTTTAACGTGGGTTCAAATACACGCCTTCGGTATATGCCTTAAAACAATAACATACCTATCCTACTGGCCATATAGGTTGGCGCAACAGGGTTAGCTACCACTAATCATCGAAGTCATTCTAATCTTACGGTGGTCAGTCATTTCTAAATTAGACATCACCACTAACTGCGGCAAACTTCGGCGTAAGAAACGCGATAAAATTAGGCGTAAAGCATGGTTAACTAATAACACTGTAGGAGCCCCCATCGCTTCTTGGTGAGAAATTGCTTGTTCTGCTTGAGTTTGAATAAACTGCGCAAGGTTAGGCTCTAAGCCCCCACCATTTTTGGCCGCTTGCAATAAAATTTGTTCAAGCCCCGCATCTAAACCAATAACTTGAATTTCTTCTGCATTACCAAACCACTGTTGAGTAATAGCGCGGCCTAATGCAATTCTCACTTGCGAAGTTAAATAGTCCGTGTCTTTTTGCTCGCCATTTTCCCCCGCCATTTCTGCTAGTGTTTCAATAATGGTACGCATATCGCGGATCACTACGTCTTCCATTAATAAATTCTGTAGAACACGGTGCAAAATTGTTAATGAGATGGTATCGGGGATCAGGTCATCAGCCAGTTTTGGCATCTCTTTTTTCACTCGGTCATATAACATTTGTGCTTCTTGGCGACCAAATAACGTGCTTGAGTTTTGCAATAAAATTTGATTGAAATGCGTTGCTACCGCGGTACTCGCAGACACTACCGTATAGCCTTGAATTTGCGCTTGCTCACGTAAATCATCATCAATCCAAACGGCAGGTAAACCAAATGCAGGTTCTTTAGTCTCATCACCTTGCAATGACCCCGCCGCATTACCAGGGTCGATAGCAAGACTACGCCCCGGTTGTGCTTCACCACGCCCAACTTCAGCGCCTTTAATTAAAATACGGTATTCACATGGGGAAAGTGCTAGGTTGTCACAAATATGGACAACAGGGGGCAAATAGCCTACTTCTTGAGCGAATTTCTTACGTAAACCACGAAGGCGACCCAGCAATTCACCTTGCTGCTCACTGTCAACGAGCGGTATCAATCGATACCCGACCTCCATCGCTAACAAGTCTTCTAATTGCACATCATCCCACGTTGCTTCAACAACTTTGTTCGCTTCTTGAAAATGTTGTGCTTGGTTGTTGTCCCCCGCGGCATTTTCCGGTTGCTGAGCTTTACGAACTAGATACCAACCCAATGCCGCTAACGCTGCAGTAAACAACAGGAAAACAAAGTTAGGCATTCCAGGTATTAAACCTATTAGCCCAAGGACCCCTGCACTGAGCCACATCACTCGCGGGTTATTGAAGAGTTGGTTGACCATCTGTTCACCCACATCTTCATCCGTTGCAACACGAGTGACGATAACCCCTGCCGCGGTCGAAATAATTAATGCCGGAATTTGGGCGACTAAACCATCACCGATGGTTAACAAGGTATAGGCACTGGTCGCATCCCCCAGAGACATATTATGTTGACCGACCCCAACAATTAAGCCTCCAATCACGTTAATCACCATAATCATGATCCCCGCGATAGCATCGCCACGGACGAACTTACTCGCCCCGTCCATTGAACCGTAAAAATCAGCTTCTTGGGTTACTTCGGCACGGCGTTTTTTCGCTTCGTCATCACTAATGATGCCAGCATTGAGGTCTGCGTCGATAGCCATTTGCTTACCCGGCATACCATCAAGTACGAAGCGTGCGCCCACTTCCGCAATGCGCCCCGCACCTTTAGTGATAACCATAAAGTTAATCAATACTAGGATGATAAATACCACAATACCGATAGCAAAATTACCGCCGACTAAAAAGTGGCCAAATGCTTCAACGACTCGCCCTGCTGCGTCTGGCCCTGTATGACCATCAAGTAAAATAATCCGCGTGGAAGCAATGTTAAGGGAAAGACGTAACAATGTGGCGAATAACAAGATGGTTGGAAACGCGGCAAAATCGAGGGTCCGTTTAGTGAACATCGCCACTAGCAATACCATGATGGAAAGTGCGATATTAAAAGTAAACAATAAATCCAATAAAAATGCCGGCAATGGCAGTACCATCATCGACAAAATCAATAAGATAAGAACCGGACCCGCAAGTATTTGCCACTGCGTTCCTTGTAAGTTTTTCGGCAATTTTAAAAGTGAAGCCAAATTAGCCATCTCGATTGTTATCTCCAGCAAAGTCCAGTGTTGGTGGCACTGGTAAATTTTTCGGTTTTTTCGGTCTGAGCCCACCTTCACGACGCCAACGACGTAATTGGTAAACCCATGCTAAAACTTCTGCTACCGCAGCATATAAGGCAACAGGGATACTTTGTCCTATCTCTGCATGGCGATATAATGCACGTGCTAAGGGCGGTGCTTCTAACTGCAATATTCGGTGTTCTTCACCGATTTCTTTAATACGTTGAGCAAAAACCCCGGCACCTTTTGCTAATACTTTTGGCGCTCCCATTCTTTTATCATCATATTTTAGCGCCACCGCATAATGGGTTGGGTTGGTGACTATCACATCCGCATTGGGGACATCCGCCATCATCCTATTACGCGCGATAGCACGTTGCTGCTGGCGAATTTTGGCTTTTATCTGGGGGTCACCCTCTTGCTGTTTAAATTCATCTTTGATTTCTTGGCGGCTCATTCTTAATTTTTTCAAATGAGAGCGAAATTGGTAAAACACATCAAACGCCACCATTGGGATCAGTAAAAAGACAATTAAGTAGCCAGCAAAAATTACTTTTTGTAGTGCATTACTAAGGGCGGTAATCGGTGATTCCATCACTAAATGCAGCAATGATGGCCAACTTTCCCATAAAAATATAAAGGCCCCTAACCCAACAAATAACGATTTCAAAATTGCTTTAAATAGCTCAGATAATGCATTCATTGAAAAAATACGTTTTAACCCTTTCAACGGGTTAAGTTTTTTCAAATCAAACTTAATCAATTTGCTATTAAATACTAGCCCGCCCACCAGTGACGAAGCCGAAATCCCAACGAGCGCCAACCCACCAATCACCGGAAGTAAAGCAAATAATGCCTCACTAACGACCCTACCTAAGTAGCTGATCATTAAGCCCGTATTTTGTAAATAATGCCCATCAAAAATAAACCCTTGACGAGCTATTTGTCTTAGTTGAGTTGCCAGATGCCCACCACTTAGCCACAGTAAGCTAATACCCGCTAACATCATCATTAACGAGCTCAATTCCTTTGAACGAACTATTTGCCCATCATCTTTGGCTTTCTGCTTTTTATGGGGAGTGGGTTCTTCTGTTTTTTCTACATCACTCTCGTCGGACACATCTGTTCCATCATTTTAAAATACGAGTTATCGCATAGCATGACAGAGTGTAAGAAAATCAATGGTGGAAAATAGACACACTTCGAGGGGGTTATTTGCCCATTGAGCAATAAGCCAGCAATCTTGCGAATAGCTTCGCAAACATGAGCGCTCACTGAAGATAATCCTATATTTCGTATTAATAAAGAATAAAAAAATATCAGTGTCACTGTAACGCCTGAGCTCTGCGAACAAGCATGGCGGGCTAAACTCAACTTATCTGCAATACTAACTTGTGCCTTACAAGCTGAATTAAAACGCCTAGAAGCACAAAAGTGGAAAAATGAAAATATCGAAGGTTTTAATCAATTAAATAGGAACAATGAAGAATACGGATTACTCTCAGATAAATACAAGGGTTTTTAATGCAATATTGCCTCTATCAAAATCGAGAAGATACAGTCAAACACCCGTATTTACTGGACATTCAAAGTAATATTATTGATATATTGAATACTCTTTTAGTCATCCCGTTATTCGATAGCAGGCTAGCTAAAAAACCATTACCTACTTGCCTTAACCCCCAGTTATTTAGCAACGGGGAGGTGTTTGTTTTAATGACACACCAAATGGCTTGCGTCCCTCATTCATTATTAGGGAAAGAAATCGTTGACTTGAACTGCCAACAAAACACGATTAAACACGCAATTGACTTACTTATTGATGGCTTTTAACAATAAAAGGTTATTATGGATATTTGTCATCTTGTTGCCCCTGATATTCCCTTAGAAGATGCCCCTAAGCATGCGCAGCACATACTTAATTGGCTAAAGCAACAAGGCATTATTGACCCACATTTTCAACATATTGAATATGGTGAAGTCATTTATCGCCCAACGCCCGCCTATAAAGAGCCAATTCTCTATGTTGTCAATGATGAGATAGTACCGACTCAATTACCTGAAGAGACATTAAAAAACTATTTAACTATCGTCACCGAACGCACCGTATTCCACGCAGGGGGAAATGGTCTTGGTATTTATTGCCCACAATGCGCCAAAGAACAAAGTGAACATAGTAACGCATGGGGCGATACCGTTTCCGATTGGTACGAAGGGAGACCTGAAATTCTTGGGTGTTTTAATTGCAACTTCAATGCCCCACTTTCCGGTTGGAATTTTGACCCACAATGGGCTTTTGGAAATTTAGGTTTTAGCTTCCATAATTGGGACATACAAGACTGCTTTATCGACCAACTAGAACAGGTGCTCGGCAGCAAAATCATCACGGTATATCAGCATGATTAATATTCGCTGTACCTTTCAACTTATTTGACCGTGACGCTCAGTGAAAGGCGCATGCCTAATGCATCTGCATACTTTAGTAATGTGCCAAGCTTAGGGTCAAATTGCCCTTTTTCTAAACGTGAAATATTTTGCTTTTGCGTTTTCATTTTTTCAGCGATTTGGACTTGGGTTAAATTATTGGCAATGCGGGCTAATTTAAGCTGGTTAATCATCTCTTTGCGTATTTCTAATTCTATATAAGGTGATTCAATATCAGTCTCATTATGTTGTTCTGTTTCAGTGTCCCTGACTATAGTAGAGATTAAATCGTTATTTATCATTACAATACCCCCTATACTCTAAATAACTCAAGTTAGCGCTAGCCAATAAATGAACTCGTCGATAAAGCCTCTATCAACAAAGTGACTAAGGTGAATGAATGTAGTCAACAGCGCAGCCGCTTGCAGCCTGATGAAGATATAATTCAACTAAATTGAAGCTACTCTAGCAGGATGACTATTAGGGTAGCTCCATAAACAAAGGCTTAAAATGTTCGGTTAGAAACCGAGTTCATCAAGAAGATCATCAACCTGTGACTGTGATGCCATTACGTTCACACCTTCTTTATTAATTTGAGGCCCATTGAGCAAACCTTCATTTTGCGTTTTGACGCGCATTTCTGGTGGCGTATTCTCCATCAACAAAGCCAGTAATTGTTTTTCCGCTTCTTCAACAACTTCCATCATTTTTTTGATGACTTGCCCTGTTAAATCTTGGAAATCTTGCGCCATCATAATTTCAAGTAGTTCAGCTTTAGTCGTTTCGCTGTCTTGGATCACTTGGCTTAAAAATGCCTCTGTTGATTGTCGCAATTGAGCCGGGACAGCATCATTTTCCGCTTCTTGCCATTGCTGTTGTAACGCTTGTGCGTTTTTATTCATATCAACTTGTAATGGCTTGATAACATCAATGCCATTTAACGTTTTTTCTGCCGCTTGCGCAGTCATTTGAGCAATATAACGTAACCTATCTTTACCATCAGGAATGCTGGCAACCGCCTGTTGAACACTTTTTTCAAGACCAAGCTCTCGCATGCTCTCTCTTAGCGTTCTCATTAAGGTACCAATCCGCGTAATGACTTGTTTTAAATCATCATTACCATTGCGATTGCTCCCGATACCACACTGTTCTGTCATGACAATCTCCTTTGGTATACGCGTTTATTGCAGACCCATTTTTTCAAAAACTTTATTTAATTTTTCTTCCAAGATAGCTGCGGTAAACGGCTTAACCACATAACCACTTGCTCCTGCTTGCGCGGCTGCAATAATATTTTCCTTTTTGGCTTCTGCGGTGACCATTAGAACTGGAATATGTTTCAGGGCATCATCACCACGGATAGTTTTAAGCAGTTCTAAACCATCCATATTTGGCATGTTCCAATCTGCAACAACAAAATCGATATTGCCTGTGCGGATCTTCTCTAATGCATCAACGCCGTCTTCTGCTTCTTCTATTTTATTAAACCCGAGCTCTTTTAATAAGTTACGGACGATACGACGCATTGTAGAAAAATCATCGACAACCAAAAAACTGAGATCTTTAGCGGCCATAACCACTCCTTCAAAAAACAATTGTGAATTTCTGCATCGTTAAACCGACACAGAAGAAAGTCTTGCTAAAACGCTAGGGGCAATTTTAAGAATATCTTGCACCTCATCCGCCGCATCCATTTCTATCGCAGCACGCGGCATACCAAATACAACGCAACTACTTTCGTTTTGCGCATAAGTGATAGCCCCCTGCTGGCGTAAATTAAGTAGCCCTTTTGCCCCATCCATTCCCATTCCTGTCAGCAAAATGCCAATACATTTTCGGCCAACACACTGGGCAACAGAATCAAATAACACATCAACAGATGGGCGATGGCGGTTAACCGGCTCACTCTGTTGCAAAATGACTTGAAAACCTTTGCCTTTATCTGCAATTAGCATATGTGAGTCGCCAGGAGCAATGTACGCATGGCCTTTTTGCAGCAATTCGTTGTGCTCCGCTTCTTTGACTGTCAACACGCAAAGTTTATTTAGTCTTTCAGCAAACGAGCGAGTAAACCCTGCGGGCATATGCTGGGTGATCACTACGGGCGGGCACTCTTTAGGGAGCATTTCAAGAAATTGACGTATCGCCTCTGTCCCCCCAGTCGATGCACCAACCGCAATGACTCGGCTATTACAAACATATAGAGACAAAGCTTTAGCCTGTGAAATCGGCTCTGTAACTTTTTTCTCTGCACGCGTAAAACGACTGCGCTGTGTAATTTTTGACATCGCCGCTGCACGAATTTTTTCACCAATCACATCGCGATAACTGATCATCGTTTCACGGATACCAATTTGCGGTTTGGTGACAAAATCTACCGCGCCTAATTCCAGTGCTTTTAACGTCACTTCGGAACCTTTAGAGGTTAATGTCGAAACCATGACGACGGGCATTGGGTGTAAACGCATTAATTTTTCTAAGAAATCAATACCATCCATACGTGGCATTTCGACGTCTAGCGTAATGACATCAGGCTCATGTTGTTTAATTAAGTCACGTGCAACATAAGGATCTGGAGCGGTATCCACCACTACCATGTCTTCATGACTATTAATAATTTCGCGCATTAATTGACGCATCAGTGCTGAGTCATCCACACATAGCACTTTAATTTTTTTCATTACCCCCTCCTCGCAGCTTGCAAGCTGTAGACGGTTTGCCCTTTAATCACAAAACTTTGCGATAACTGAGATAAATTTTCTGAATGTCCAATAAATAACAAACCATCTGGCTTAAGCAATGGAACAAAACGCTCTAGCATTTTCATTTGCATTTCTTTATCAAAATAAATCATGACATTACGGCAAAAAATAGCGTCAAAACGATGCTGTAATTGCCAGTCATGGTCGCTAAGATTTAAGTAACGAAATTCAATCATTTGCCGTAATGCGGGTTTCACTCGGGCATAGCCATCAAACTCACCAACACCTTTCATAAAATAGCGCTGTCGCTGTAATGCACTTAGGTTCTTCAACTCTTCAATGCGGTATACACCCTGCTTAGCTCTTTCCAAGACTTCAGTGTCAATATCACTAGCAATCACTTTGGCATTAACAGCATTAGGCCCCAGAACATCACTCAGTGTCATGGCGATAGAGTAGGGTTCCTCACCAGTCGAAGAAGCTGCACACCAAACATTAATAGGGCTGTTTTTCCGTGTACGGATAAACTCCGCCAGCGTCACAAAATGATGCGGTTCGCGGAAAAAAGCCGTTAAATTGGTGGTTAAAGCATTTACAAAAGCTTGCCACTCTGGATGCTGAGGTTCACGCTCTAACATCCGCAAATAATCCGAAAAATTGCCGATATTACAATCCCTTAACCTCTTTAATAGCCGGTTATAGACCATATTTTTTTTATTCATGGTAAGGACAATGCCTGATTTTTTATGAATAAATCGACAAACCCGACTAAACTCGTCATCAGTCAGTGGTTCCACCTGTGGTACAAAAAGCATCGTACTTGTCGTCCTATTCAATAAAAACCCAGAAGCAGCCGGATATTCAGGCTGCTCTTGATGGCGGAGGAAATGAAAATTGTGTTTCACTTCCTCAGCCGAAAACCAATAAATTGATTCACTTAAAACTGTAAATTAAAACTCATCTACTCAACGTCGAATTCGCTGAGTCCCATTTTCGGGGAGTTCAAAGAACGCAACGGTATCAACTAAGTTGTTAGCCTGATCTTCTAAGGCGGCAGTAGCACTAGTAGATTGTTCCACTAAAGCTGCGTTTTGCTGGGTGACAAGATCCATTTGGCTTACAGCGGTAGCTACTTGCTCAATACCCCGACTTTGTTCATTTGAGGCTGAAGCAATATTTCCCATCAATTCAGTAACTTGGTTAACAGCTGCAACCAACTCACTCATTGTGGTACCCGCTTCATTCACTAATTGAGAGCCTTGGCTTACACGGCCCACGGACTCATCAATAAGAGTTTTAATTTCTTTGGCGGCTTCGGCACTGCGCTGGGCTAAGGCCCTAACCTCCCCTGCAACAACAGAGAAACCTCGCCCTTGTTCACCCGCTCGCGCAGCTTCAACAGCAGCATTTAGCGCTAAGATGTTAGTTTGGAAGGCAATACCATCAATCACACTAATAATGGCACTGATTTTTTGAGAGCTGTTTGCAATCGACGTCATGGTATCGATGACATCTTCTGTAATTTCGCCCCCTTTCGTTGCCGTCTTAGAAGCACTCACCGCCAATTCACTCGCCTGACGCGCGTTGTCTGCGTTTTGCTTAACCGTTGCTGTCAGCTCTTCCATACTAGCCGCCGTTTCTTCCAAAGATGCGGCTTGCTGCTCAGTACGTGAGGATAAGTTATTATTGCCTAAAGCAATTTCGCGGATACCCGTATACATTTGGTCGGTATTTGAACGCAGCGCTGTCACTGATGTGACTAAAGACTCTTGCATTTGCTTTAACTTGCCAAAAACCTCGCCAATTTCATCACCCGTTTTCACTTCGATAGTTTGGTTTAATTTCCCATCTGCGACTAATGCAAAGTGTTCTCCCATACTTTTAAGAGGAGTGATTACCTTGCGTTTCATCCAATAGTGGGCAAATGCGATGACTACTATGATGATCACGATAACAGAGATAAATGAGCTCCAAGCGAAGGTGTTGTACATCCTTGCCGCAGATAAAGACTCTTCATTCTCGATTTTCAGTAAATCGAGGTAATCGCGAATCCCTGCTTCAAGTTGTTCTTGGTTTTCTTGAGCGGGTAAGGCAATGTAAGCTGGAACATCTTTATTATCTAAATGCGCTTTTAACGCTTTTAATGTGATAACAAAAGCTTGGTACCTTTCATCCAGCGCCGCGAGGTTCTCTTCTTCACTAAGGATTGGCTGGTTTTTAAATTCGGTGTAATCTTTAGCCGCTTCCGCTAGTAAATTATCGAATGTCACCTGTGTTTCTTCTATCAGGGGCTCATGCCCCCCAACTTTATTCAGTAATGCAATTTGCGTCAGGCTGTTACGTGCCTGCATTAAGTGTTTATTCGTTTCTTCTAATAGTGCACGCTTATTTGACCCTAAATCGATGCGTTCCAATGAATTTAATTCACTAACAACTATTCCAACAGAAACCCCGCTAGACACGATCTGCATCCCACAAAATAAAATGAGAAGTAGATATAAACTCACTGAAATCCGGATATTTTTACCAAACATTGAAATCCCCACTTGTGCCAGCTAAGAGAACTGATCGCCTAATACATTGCCTTGTTTTCTAATGCACAGAAACGCTGCAAAACCGAAGCTTTGCAGCGTAAAACTGAGCTTAATCGTTAGAAAGTTTCCCAATTGTCATCATCTTTATGTTCCTTCGATGATATTTTTGTTAAATCCGGCGTTTTAACGATATTCGAAACCGTTCTTTCTGCCGGTTTAATATTACGTATTTCACTTTGTTTTAATGGTGGTAAGCGGAAGATAGAAATCAATTGCGACAGTTTCGCGACTTGTTCTTCCAATACATTGGCAGCAACTGCCGATTGCTCAACTAAAGACGCGTTTTGCTGTGTGACTTTATCCATTTCGGCTACGGCGATGCTGACTTGGGCAATCCCTTTGCTTTGCTCATCGGAAGCCGTTGCAATATGAGTCATAATGTCTGTCACACGGGTAACCGATTCGACAATTTTAGTCATTGTCTCACCTGCGTCTTCAGCTTGGCGTGCCCCGGTATCCGTTCTTGATACTGAATCTTCAATAAGCGTTTTAATTTCTTTTGCCGCATCCGCACTACGCTGAGCTAAGTTACGCACTTCATCGGCAACGACTGCAAACCCGCGTCCATGCTCACCCGCTCGTGCAGCTTCTACTGCTGCATTCAATGCTAAGATATTGGTTTGGAAGGCAATGCTGTCAATGACGGCGGTAATATCAGAAATTTTTTGCGAGCTATCCGCAATGTTCAACATGGTACTCACCACATTGGAAACAACCTTACCGCCCTCTTTCGCAATAACCGATGCTTGGCTAGCAAATTCACTGGCTTGATGTGCATACTCAGTGTTTTGTTTCACCGTTGCCGTCAGCTCACTCATACTGGCAGAAGTCTCTTCCAAGCAAGCTACTTGTTGCTCTGTTCGTGCAGATAAATCATTATTACCCGCAGCAATCTCAGTAGTGCCTTGGTAAATAGTTTCGCTACCATCCAATACGCCACGCACCGTATTAATCAACTCCTGCTGCATGTGCTGGACACCATTCGCCAACTCACCAATTTCATTGTTCGCCGTTGTGGTTATATTTGGCGTCAAATCCCCTGAAGCAAAGACTTGAATTCGTTGGTTTAATAAACTGAGAGGTTCAATAATTCCCTTACGAACATAGCGATAACTGAAGAATCCAATAAAGGCTAACGCAATCGATAACGTCATCAACATATATAATGACTGGCGATAATTATTGTCTGCATTTACGACTTCGGCTTGAAAGTCAGAGGAGATATCAGCAAAATATGCGTTAAATTGCTCTTCAAATTTCACTTGATGCCCTGAGGTTCTATGGGCATAAAAGCCTTCTAAATCACCTTTTTCTGCATATTCACCTAGCTTAATTAGTGCATTTCGGTAGGTTTCATAAGTGCTAAAAAGCTGTTCAAATTTGGCTTTATCATAATCCGAACTTTGCATTAGCTTCTTATAACGGTCATAAGCACCATCCGCCGCTTTGAAGTTATTTTTCGCAGCCTTAATCAGCTCTTCATTGGTGGCATCGTCTTGAATTTTGCGCCCTTCTAATAAATAAGCGTTAATTGACCGATTTAAATTAGCTCGAGCTTGTAATAAATTAACCCAACTTTCTGTTAAGACTTGCCTTTGGCGTTGTAATGAATTCAAGTAATTTATACTGTCGCTGTTATCGCCCAGTTTGGTAAACATCAAACCACTGGATACCAGCTGCAGTAAAATAAAGATAAAAATGACGGACAAAAGTCCTGATACGATTTTAATTCGACTGTACATGACGTTTTACTAACATAATTTTGTTGTATTTTGGATATCGGTCATCAAGCCAAAAACTTTAGCCAATGACTTATTATTATTTGCACAAATAGTTAGGCTGAGAATTACTCAGCCATGCTGTCAATTAGTGCCATTTCATCGCTTGTTAGTAACTTTTCAATATCGACTAATATCAACATACGGTCATTAACTGTCCCAAGACCTGTTAAATATTGTGTCGATAAGGTCACTGCAAAATCAGGTGGCGGTGCGATTTGTTCTTCATTTAATACCAGCACATCAGAAACACCATCCACAACAATTCCAACGACTCGGTCTTTTAAATTCACCACAATGACAACGGTATTATCGTTATACACCACGTTTTCATGGGAGAATTTCACGCGTAAATCAATAATAGGGATAATCACACCACGTAAATTGGTCACGCCCTTAATAAAATCTGGTGTATTCGCGATACGAGTAACCTGCTCATAGCCACGAATTTCCTGCACTTTTAAAATTTCAATGCCGTACTCTTCTTCACCTAAAGTGAAAATAAGATAGCCTTCGCCGTTCTTTTCTTCTTCGTGTTTATTTAAATCATCATCTAACATAGACATGGTGTATGGCCTCTATTTAGTGCACGACAGGTTGAGAAACCTGTTGTTTCTTTTTAATCAAAATGCTGTTATTCATTCTTTGCAGCTCGGCCACATCTAAAATCAATGCAACAGAGCCATCGCCCATAATTGTTGCTGCAGAAATACCTGGGATCTTGCGATAATTACTTTCAATATTTTTCACCACCACTTGTTGTTGTCCTACTAGCTTGTCAACTAATAAGGCAAAGCGATGACCTGCATTTTGGATAATCAACACAATGCTGTTATCTAAATGGCGTTCAGCCCCGTCAATTGAAAAAACATTATGTAATTCAACGAGTGGTAAGTATTCTCCACGCACAAGCAACATTTTTTCTTCACCCGCTAAACGGTAAATATCTTCCTGACGTGGTTGTAATGTGCTGATGATGGCGCTTAACGGCACGATAAATACGTCTTCCGCAACTTTTACGGACATACCATCGAGAATAGCCAAAGTTAAGGGGAGTAAAATACGGATGATTGTCCCTTTACCTTCGGTGAAACCTATCTGAATACGCCCTCCCATGTCTTGAATGTTCCGCTTAACAACATCCATTCCAACACCCCGACCAGAGACATCCGTCACGACCTCAGCAGTTGAAAAACCGGGTGCCATAATCAGCATGGCTACTTCATCATTGCTCATCCCGTCATGCACATTCATGCCTTGAGACTTGGCTTTTGCCAAAATGCGTTCACGGTTTAACCCCGCACCATCATCACGAACTTCAATGCAAATATTGCCGCTCTGATGTGCCGCAGCCAACGTCAATGTGCCAGCTTCTGGTTTACCATTGGCTAACCGAACTTCTGGTTTTTCAATTCCGTGATCAAGACTATTGCGTACCAAATGATTTAGCGGGTCAACAATCCGCTCTATTAAGCTTTTATCTAGCTCCGTGGAGCTACCTTCCACTTTGAGTTCGATTTTTTTGCCTAATTTCGATGCAATATCGCGTACCATGCGAGGAAAACGGCTAAAGACATAATCCATTGGCATCATGCGAATAGACATAACAGATTCTTGTAATGCCCGTGAATTCCGCTCTAATTGCACAATCGAACTTAATAAATCGCTGTATTCGTTTTGGTCTACTTGCTGGCTATGTTGCGTCAACATAGATTGGATAATGACTAGCTCGCCAACTAAGTTAATCAGTTGGTCAACTTTTTCGACTGCAACACGAATACTGCTAGAGTCCCCTTTGGGTTTAGCTACAGCAGGTTTTTTCGATGTATTCGTTGTTACAGCAGTAGCCGGTGATGTGGCTACTGGCTTAGTTTCTTCCTTCGGCTCAACAACGTTGGCGTTGGCTTGGTTGTCAGGTTCACTAGCAGTGATTTTTTCAGGAGCAACAGCCTGGCAGTCGCTAAAAGAGACCGTTTGATGAGTAATTTGTGACTCGTCAACCACAAAACATAATACGCCACAAATATCATCAATATCTGTATTAGTTCCAAGCCAAGCCTGTAGGCTATCAGCGGTTTTTTCAGTGTGGTACAGATTGCCAAATAAACTTAATTCATCGGCAAGTAAATCAACTTCACTTTCTTTTAGTTGATTTAATGTGATCATAAAATAGTGTGAAAACTCGCCTTGTGACGTGGCCGTTTCAGCAATCTCAGTTTCAACTAATTGTTCCGTTTGCGATGGAGCTAGCTCAGTGACCTCCTCAGCATGGTTTTCAACCCGGCTAAGGACCTCGCAAATCCGCTTAAATGTTTCCTCATCAGGTAAAGAATCATTTTTATACGCATCTAACTGTGACGCCATTACATCTTTTGCATCAAGAAATACGTCAATGATGTCAGGTGTGAGCGTTAACTCATCATGACGCGCTTTATCCAGCAAGTTTTCCAATGTATGAGTGGTGTTTTGCAACTGAGTGAAACCAAAGGTTGCAGCTCCTCCTTTTATTGAATGGGCACTGCGGAAAATGGCATTTAGCTGTTCGCTGTCCGGGTCAAAAGGATCAAGCTCAAGTAAATGTTGTTCCATATCCCTGAGCAACTCATCGGCTTCATCGAAAAATGTTTGATAAAACTCGGTAATATCCATGGTTTTTATCCAGTTTCGCTTAGGTTTCACTTAACGCTGTCTGCCGGAATGACCGGCAGACAACTAAACAAATCATGTAATAAATTCAAATTACTATGATTTATCACGGTATTTTTACCGCAGATATTTCATCCACAATGGGGTCAGACGATATTTTTTGCGGTTTATTCAGAACATCGTTGATGGGTTTTGCCCCACTGTATTCACGTAATATTTGTTTTGCATCTTCATCATTTAACACGATAATGCTTATCCGGCGGTTAATAGGTGCAAGTCCATCTTCGGTATCTAAATGGATTGCAGATGCCATTCCTACAACTCGTAGTACCTTGTTTTCATCCATCCCTCCACGAATTAACTCACGACGAGAAGCGTTTGCTCGGTCAGATGACAGCTCCCAGTTACTATAATTTGCCCCATTAGCATAAGGTAAATCATCCGTATGACCGGAAATGCTGATACGGTTTGGGACATCATTCAGAAGCGGTGCAATCGCACGTAGGATATCGCGCATATAAGGCTCAACAGTGGCAGACCCCACTTTAAACATGGGTCGATTTTCACTATCAACAATTTGGATACGTAAACCATCATTAATCATATCAATGAGCAAATGTGGTTTTAATTCGTTCAAACGAGGGTCTTTTAAAATGGCTTGTTCAAGGGACTTTTTTAATTTTTCAAAGCGATAATTTGCGTCACCGTCAATAATATTGTTTGGTTCTGGCATCACATCCCCTTCGCGGAAAATAGGGTCTTTACCACCACCGGGAATTGGGTTTGTAGCATCCCCACTTTTTTTACCTGGGTTAATTGCGGTACTTAATGGGGTGCGAAAATACTCAGCAATCTGAGTCAGTTCCTGAGGACTTGAAATTGAGATCAGCCACATCACGAGAAAGAACGCCATCATTGCAGTCATAAAATCGGCATAAGCAATTTTCCATGAACCGCCATGGCCACTTTGCCGATGTGAATTACGCTTTTTAACTCGGATAATATGAGGAGTATTGGCTGCCATCCTAATGCTACTCCTCAGTCGTTTCTTGTGTGCGAGCGCCTACTTTCACCTCACGAACTCTATCCTCAAGTTCAACAAAGGAAGGTCTATCTACGCTAAAGAGTACTTTACGACCAAACTCAACGGCGATTTGCGGCGCATAACCTTGTAATGCTGAAAGAAAGGTCACCTTAATGCACTCCATCATTTTCAGTTGTTCGCTACTACGCTGCCTAATCAGTGCTGCTAATGGCAGAATAAATCCGTAAGCGACTAAAATACCTAAAAATGTCCCAACCATTGCATGGGCAATTAAAGCGCCTAACTCTCCCGCAGGACGGTCGGCCGAGCCAAGCGCATTCACTACGCCTAAAACTGCAGCAACAATCCCGAATGCAGGCATCGAGTCTCCAACCATGTTTAAACCTGAAGCTGGGACTTCATTTTCTTGACGAAAGGTTTCTAATTCTTCATCCATTAACGCCTCAATTTCATGGCTTTGTAAGTTACTACTTACCATCAGACGCAAATAATCCACCACAAACATCATGGTTGTTTCATCTTTTAAAATACGAGGGTATTGGGAAAAAATTTCACTTTCTTGCGGGTTCTCAATATCTTTCTCAAGGGCAAGTAACCCTTGTTGACGTGATTTATTGAGTAATTGAAATAACAACGCCATTAAATCCATCGACATGGTTTTGTTATAAGAAGAACGGCGAAAGAGTTTTGGTAATACTTTGCACAAAGCGATGATAGATTTGCCACTGTTACCAACAACAAACGCACCTAAGCCTGCGCCTAAAATAATGACAAATTCAGCTGGTTGATATAACGCACCTAAATGGCCACCGACCATTATATATCCGCCAATAACCGCTACTGTAACAATGAGATACCCGATGAGTATTAACACAATATTCCCTTTCACTCCGTTGGTTAACAGATGGCAGTCAAAGGGAATTTTGGAAATGACAGGCAAAAAGCTTTGCCTGTTGACCAATCAATCCAATTACATTACCGCTTTAGTAATGCCATCCTGTCGATATACCGTAATATCGGCTAGATGCTCGGAAAGTTTACGTTTTTTTATTGCTCTTGATGGCGGCTGGCATAAACTGCAAGTGAAACTGTTTTCAGGGATATGTGCATAAGTAATAAATGACCCATGGCAACAACTGCATTGTGAACTTTGCAACATGCCACTTTCAACAAAACGGACAAGCGTCCAAGCACGCGTTAAAGCTAACAAAGGTTCCTGATCAGGCTCTGGAATACATTGCTCAAGGTATAACCGATACGCTTTTAATATGGCATCAACCCCTTTGCATTGGCCACTTTTGAGTAAAAATTGATAAGCATTATAAAACATGGATGAATGAATATTTTGCTCCCATGTCATAAACCAATCTGTCGAAAAAGGTAGCATTCCTTTTGGTGGAGGGCAGCCTCTTAGCTCTTTGTACAAACGAACTAATCGGCCACGACTGATTTGAGTTTCGCTTTCTAACATTTGAAGACGAGCCCCTAAAGAGATTAACTCCATTGCTAAGCGAATATCATTCGCTTCTTTAACAATACTTTTCTCAGCTGCGGTACTCATCTTTTTCTCGCTATTTCATTGTCGCCTTCATTATGCGTTTGCAATAATCGGGTCGAAAGTAAGATACCTGTATGAATTTGTTGCAATTCATCCACCCTTGAATCACGAGTTAGCTTTTCTATCGTATCGCTATTCTCAAATCTAAACTGACAGATTAGCTGGTTTGTTTCTGCTAATTTGACTAATTGAGGAAGCGTGAGTTCTGCTAAAGTAGTTGCCATTGCATCAGAGATACCTAAACGGAACATCGCAGAGGCTTTCTCTTGAGAGATGAGTTTTTGGGCTAATAGCAAATATGAGAGGTTAATATCGTATATATGCTTCAGAAAATCTGTCGTCGAGCTCATTTTTTTTCCTTTACGAATATTTATCAACATCTGTGTGCAAAAAGAACAAATATGAATTTGAAAGTATTGTGTGTAGCCAAATTATTAAATATAAAAAGTAATTAAATTGGGTATATGTATTCCATTACTTTCCCATGTTGTCCATTGGTGAATACCCAGTTTGGAGTATAAAAACACAAAGTTTCAAACTTAAATTAAATACATTTCCTGAATACCTACAACAATAAAGAATGACTAGAAAGTTAGCATTTTCGGTAAAAGTCAGAATTTGCCGATGTCATTATTAGTCGTCAATTATTATGCACCACTAAATTAACTATTCAAGGTACTTATGTTTCTTTTTGTACCATTGGGGCGATTACCCATTAATTCATTAAATAATCTTTATTATTTCTTTATCTTCTTTCATCTTATCCCAAATATCTACAACATTTTGAATCAACCTAAGGTAAATGGCAGGATTTTAATCAATCTGTTCACTCTCCTTATGCGATAACTAAGCAATAAAAACCAATCACAACATCAAAGCCAACATATTGATCCAAATCAAAGTTTGGTATTGAGAAACTGAATTGTTGAAATTACATTTAAGTCAATATCGGCATAAGAGGAATAAAATTTAGTCATTAATTTTCAATACGTTTAATTGAAAAACGAACCATCATTCAAAATTATTCAATCGTGTATAGATAAAAAATAATTATATTGTCATACATATTATCGTCACCCCACACAAATTTCATTAGAATCATTAAACATTGTCTATTATATAGTCACATCATAATATTAATAAAATTAATTAACTTTGTGAGTATTGCATATAATTAATCATTCATTTAACTTAAAATTCATTGTTATATATTTTTGCTTATTTTATATTTTCAGTAATCATCTTGTTATTACTTCATTAAAGTCTATTTTTGTATTAATTCGATTTTATTTTTCTATTTAAATAGTCGAATATTTATTTTTTTTAATAAAATGATCAACCTACGATAACTAATCTCTTTTATCATCTTGAGAAAAAATAGAGGTTTCAATTAAGAACATTCTGTTCAGGATATGTTTTTTGTATCATTTTAATATACTCAAAATATGATCAAAATAATTGCCGATAAACACATTTTTACTGGTAACAATACTTATTTTTTTAAATGGCCCCCAACTGTACACTGCTCACCTAATAACTATGTGTTATTATTTACAAAGATTACTATATACTTTTATTTTAACAAATGGTGCTGACTAAAAACCAAATCTAAGTAAACCCCGTAATTCAATAACAACAACAATAAAAATAAATTAATTTTATTTAAAATAATTCAGTTAAAATAATGCTTATAAAAGATACAAATTTTGCTGCATTTTAAGCTTAAAAATATTGTTAAGTTTGTGACTTAATTCACATATATTTCTTGTCTTTCTTAATAGTTTCCGAATAAAACTATTCCGCTATTGATGCATTTGTGTTAAGGCGACCATATGAAAAATTATCGGCCTTCCCATCAGGTTTTTAGCTAGTCTGTTTTTCCTTGGCCTACCTTATAATGGTTAGAGATAAGCATACAAACTCGGAAGTCATGTGTTATCCCTTGTTTTACCCTCAAGCAAATGCAACACTTCCTCCCTCATTAAAAAAGCAAAAGGAAAGGTATGTTTACTTATCAAGCAACAGTCGAGTTTGTCGAGGAAGAAGGAGCATATGAAATCAGTTTTGCTGATTTTCCTGATCTTCAAGGTGTGAGCTATTGTAGAGAAGATGTTGAATTAGAAGCCCAAGAAATATTATTAGCCACTTTTGCAGAGTATATTGAAGGGAAAAAACGAATACCTACGCCAACTCAACCAACTGAGAATGCATTCACTGTCTACCTACCAATAACTTGCTGCCTAAAAATTGCCTTACATAATGCGATGCTAGATTCAAAAATTCAACGACTCGATATCGCCCGTAGGTTAAATATCAATGCGCAGCAGATAGAACGCTTACTCGATATCCATTATGCTTCTAAGCTCGATATTTTAGAGCAAGCTTTGTATTTATTAGGTTATGAAGCCTCAGTCACCGTCACCCCAAGGTAGTATTGAGACCATTCATATTGGCGTATTGAAATATAATTGTATGGTTTAACTGGTGGTTTTCACCACCAGAAAATCACTTGTTTTAGTGATAAAAGAAAGGTTTATAACATACAGTTTTAAAAAACACTTAACAAAAAGTTAGTACCTATCAAAAACACCATAATCTGGTTTTTCACCTCTCATCACTGCTCTTTGTTGTTCATGTACAGCTTCTCTATCTATTCTTTTTTGTTCAGATGTGCGCTGATCTTTATGTGGCTTTGGCCATGTTGATTTATTCGCTTCAAAACTAGGATTAAATGTACACCCAGCAATCAAAAAAGAACAAAAAAGTGAAGAAATAAGTTTCATTAAGTCTATTTACCTAAGCGCGTATTAGAAGAAGCAAAACTTATCAGAATTAGAATATCACAACAAGCTTGAAAGGTAGGTGTAGCCTGTTATTAAGGCACTATAGGTAGTTGGGTAATAACTAGTTGGGTTTCACTTTGCTTATGGCACTCCACCCTATCCCCATCTTTATATATAAAATAATAACGCTTATTGTCACCTAGGGTTTTAATCAAAGAATCACCGTTTAAAAAATCGTAGATATTATATCTTGCATCTTCCTTGCGATACCGGATAGTCGGTCGCGATACAAAAAACTCGCTTCCCCATTTCAAAGTGGTAATTAAATAATTCGTATGTAGCACTGTCATTATTCCACGATCAGGGCAATCCAGTTGATAGGTTTTCATCGCATAAGTAGGTAAACTCATACTGTACAGTAATACAAAAATAGTGATTACCTTTGCCATTTTTACTCCGTAGGTTAGCTTATTGCTCGCATTTCAAGTTAAGCTAACTAGGTTCCTATCTACGTTGTTACAACACAAACATAAAAAACTGATATTCAATACAAGAAAAATGTGTAAAAACTATTTTTCTTATCGAAAAACACCCTCAACCCTGTGTAACATTCTCCAATGCAGCAATAAATCCAGTTATCTTTACCTGAATATTTTATATTTTTCAAATAATCTTTGACTTATCGGTGGGCATTATTTTTTATAGGCTACAACCGTCCCCTCATAGAATATTAAAAAATCATTTTTGGCATAATTATTCACCTTGATGAATCCTACTCTATATGTTTATTGAAGTACGCAATGAAACTGACAGCAATAGACCATGTACATGTGTATGTCGATGGCCTTGACGATGCCATAAAATGGTATAAAGACATTTTATTTTTTGAAGTAACGCCTAAATTTAAGTTTTGGTTTGACCTAGGTGGGCCATTAGTCATCAACAACAATGATGTTCACCTACCCTTATTTAAAAGAACAATCAAAATATTGGTAACACAATCGCTTTTAGCGTAAACAAAGTGACTTTGTTAAGATTTATGGAACATTTGAAACATTGCAATGTTTCAATCTCTGCGGTTGACCATGATGTGTTTATATCTACTTTACTGACTCATATGGTAATATGGTATGAAATCATAACGTATAAGCACTTTACGCTATAAAGTTTAAACCGATTAAAAAGCTAACAGAGGTAGTGGAAATTGCGTCCCATAACGGTACACTTAACAATACTTGAAAATGATTTAAAGATCACTTAGTCCCAACCACATCCCATTACTTTTGTGTCACAATTTATCACAGCCACTTACTCATCCATTTTCTTCTCCTATATTGCTGGTGCTCAGTTGCATTAATTAAAATAGTGAGCCACCTCACAAAGAGTTAGTGTTCATCTATGTTTTCTATAAAACTGAGACAGAAAGCAAAATTATTCATACCAACGAGTTTATACCCCACAAAAAAATAAATGTAACAACCTGATATATAAAACAAAAAAGGCAATCCACATTAGGCTTTCTTAATATGAGTTCAGTATTCAAGGTATCAAATCTAAAGGTAGGATGAGTTATAAAAAATAAAAAGCTCGGTGAATTTATTAAATCCTTGCGGATAGCCCAAAATATCTCAACTAAAGAAATGATAAAATACCTAGACGTGCTTGAAACTAAATATATTCAATATGAAAATGGAAAATAATCAATATTCGTAGATGACCTATCCATGATAACAGGTATTCTGGATGTGAGTATTCAAGACTTATTGGATGCATATAGCAAGTAAAGTCACTCTCTGCGGCTTTTTTCTATCTTATTACACAAAGTATCATATTCACTAATACACTCAGAACACACATTGCTGAACGGATAAAAAATATAACTCTACTCTTACCCATTATAAATGTATCCATTACTTACAAATGCTAATACAAATTCTCTCTTAGCATTTCGTTATATGCTCTACAATACACTATTATACTTATTTTACGCTTATATTGACTTTCTACAGCAGGCATAACGAATATGAAAAAAACATTACTCTTGCTCAGCACCTTATTAACCCTATCCACACAGAGTCATGCCATTGAATTAAAAGTGCCGGTTGGTGCAACTGGATATTTAGGAGAGGTTGTTCCTCCTGTTGCAGTAACTACAGCCTACCTTATAACATCAGCGGTGCTTGAAGCCAATACTTATTATTATGGACTTAGAATCACTGAACGCTATGTCGTTTCAGGGTTACCCTATTATTCTGAAATAGGCACAACGGGTATTCCCTTTGTCAATGAGGACGACCCTAACGGTGCGATGATTGTACTTACCGTCAATGGAGCCTTTAATGCACAATTTATGCGCGATTATGGGGCAATGCAACATGTTTCTGCAACTCTTAATAAGACGAAAATAACTTCATTGAATGGACTTTATATTTTCAATAATGCCTATGAAAAAGGGGAGGGCTCTTGGGGGATAAACCCGAGAAGTGGCAATAAAAAATTTTTTAAACCTACAGGTATTAATGATAGTCAAAACGCATCGGTCTTTACTGTATCAAGTTATTCTGCTTATGCTGTTGGCGGTAAGTTAAAACCGGGGACATATAAATTGCGCTCAACTATTGACTCGGTAGCTTTGCGAGCTACATCTGGTGGCATAACTAGTGAAAGTCGACCCGTTTTATTTACTCGCGGTGATAACTTCACTATCACCGCACTCAAAGCGTGCAGAGTCACCCCTATAACACAAACTGATATTACTTTTCCAACACAATTAAGCCAGAATTTCCCGACACCGAAAAAATTAGCCAGTAACCTAGCTTCTATACAGGTAAGCTGTAACGAGGCCGGAAAGGAAGGCTTTTTAACGTTATCCCCCGGGAATGCACTGGTGGAAAATAGCACCACAGGAATGGTGTTAACGAGTAGCACTGCTAATGCTGTAGCAGACTTGCCTTATATCGCCACATCATTAAGCTCTCAAAGTGATACTGTTTGT